>CALRXC020000004.1:0-143690 GCA_943372025.1 Synechococcus sp. UW140
GTGCAGGGCCACAAAGGGCCAGAGGCCGCCGAGTTGGACCCAGCGCACGAAGTCGCCTTGGGCCTCGGGGCCCCAGAGGAGCAGGAGGCTGTGGCCCATCGCGTCAGCGGGGGTGCTGACGGCGGCGGTGAGGAAGTTGCAGCCCTCCAAATAAGAGCTGGCAATGCCGTGGGTGTACCAGGAGGTGGCGAAGGTGGTGCCGGTGAGCCAGCCGCCCAACGCCAGGTAGGCGGTGGGGAAGAGCAGCAGCCCGGACCAACCAACGAAAACGAAGCGGTCGCGCTTGAGCCAGTCGTCGAGGACGTCGAACCATCCCCGCTGGGGCAAGCGCCCTGCAGCGATCGTCATGGGAGAAGCGGTGCGGAAACCCGCGAGACTGTGGGATACCAGAGGATCGTAACAACGTTGACGCTGCTGACGCGGCCGCTCGACATGGGCTGAAACCCCTTGGTTTCCGGCTTTTAGGTATTTCTTCTGATTGTTCCCCCGGGGGGAGCCCAGGCCGGTGCAGGATGGCCGTCGCGTCTGATTCGATTCCCTGCGATGGCATCCAGCGGCCTTGCTTCCGGCGATTCCTCCAAGCCCGGTGAGGGCAGACCCGAACCATCTTCGGCTGAGGGGCCCTCCAGTGCTGATGAGGAGGTGATGGACCTGGCCGTTGTGGGTTCCCGCCGCCTCTCTAACTTGTTGGTGGCCTCGGCCGTGAGCATCGGCGGCATCGGCTTCCTGCTCACCAGTGCCTCCAGCCGCCTGGGCCGCAACCTCTTGCCGATGGGTCATGCCGCCGAGCTCACCTGGGTCCCCCAGGGGCTGGTGATGGGTCTGTACGGCATCGCCGCAGTTCTTCTGGCGACCTACCTCTGGACGGTGATCCTGATCGATGTGGGTGCCGGCAGCAATCGTTTCGATCGAGCCATGGGCCAGGCGCTGATCAGCCGGCGGGGCTTTCGCCAGCTGATTGAGGTGGCCATTCCCCTGGCCGAGATCCAGGCCGTGAAAGTGGAGGTGCGCGATGGACTCAGCCCCCAGCGGCGCCTGGCCCTGCGGGTGCGAAGCCGCCGCGATCTCCCACTCACCCGCGTGGGTGAGCCCATGCCCCTGGCGGACCTGGAGCGCAGCGGCGCTGAGTTGGCTCGCTTCTTGGGTGTTCCCCTTGAAGGGGTCTGAATTCCTTTCCAAGATCGGGTTTGATCACACGCTCTCTATGCCCAGCGTTCTTCCCCAGGTCGGCCGTGCTCTCGCCGGTTTCTGGTTACTGCTTCTCCCCCTGGCCCTCGGGGCCTGTGCCGCCGATTCCGGAGGCCAGAAACTCGGTTGTGGCACATCCAGCGTGCCGTGTCTGAGCGGCACTGCCCTGGTCGCCCTGCAGACCAGCAAGGGTGAAGTGCGCATCCGTCTCGATGGCCGGGATGCCCCCCTCACGGCCGGCAATTTCGTGGATCTCGTGAACAGGGGCACTTACAACGGCACGGTCTTCCATCGGGTGGTGCGGGAACCCGTTCCCTTCGTTGTTCAGGGGGGTGACCCCCAGAGTTCTGACCCAAAAACCTCTGTCAGTCAGTACGGCACGGGCAGCTTTGTAGATCCCGCCACGGGCGAGGCCCGCTTCATCCCCCTGGAGCTCTCCTTTAAATCCGAGGCGCCGTTGCGCTACGGCGAACCGGTCACCTCACCCACCCAGGCCCGCAACCTCCGCCTGACCCATGAACGCGGGACCGTGGCCATGGCCCGCTCCGCCGATCCGAATTCAGCAAGTGCCCAATTCTATGTTGCCCTGGAGGGCCTGCCGGAGCTCGATGGTCGTTATGCCGTGTTCGGACGGGTGGTCGAGGGGATGGATGTGGTGGACCGAATCCAGCAGGGCGACAGGATCAGCACGGCCCGACTGGTTGAGGGCGGGACACTCGTGAAGGGGAATCCCAACCGCTGATCGCTGCCGTAGCCCGGAGGGCGCCCCCTGGGCAGGGCTCATCATTGCCCTCAGGCTGGCACTCTTTTTTCGGAGCTTGTGGCCTTCAGCCACTCGGTGTTGACTCCTGAAGCCCTTTCTAGAGCCACTTTGCCGGTTCTGGCGATTTCAAGAATCCCGAACCGCTCCAGGAGCCGTTCCAGTGCCACCAGTTTGCCCGGATCCCCCACCACCTCAAGGGTGAGGGCATCGTCGGCCACATCCACCACCTTGGCCCGGAACACTTGCACCAGATCGAAAATCGCGCTGCGGTTCTCGGCCGGAGCCGCCACCTTCAGCAGCATCAGCTCCCTCTCCACGGCTGGAATTGTGGAGAGGTCGATCACCCCCAGCACATTGACCAGCTTGTTGAGCTGCTTGCTCATCTGCTCGAGGGTGCGGTCGTCGCCCTCCACCACCATCGTGAGCCGCGAGATGCCACGGTGCTCAGCAGGACCAACGGCCAGACTCTCAATATTGAAACCGCGGCGTGCGAAAAGGCCCGAAATGCGGCTGAGGGCACCCGATTCGTCTTCGACCAGCACCGAGAGGGTGTGCTTCATGGATTCACGTCGGGGGTGGCAGGGAACCAGCTTCCATCCCAGCCCCAACGCTACGCCGCGATGTCCGCTTTCGCCGCCAGCTTCAGCGCTGCGCTGTTCACTGAATTCCCTGGCTAGCAGTCACAGCGAGGCCAGCCAGGGAATCAGCACCCGGTGAAAGGCATCAGGCCTCTCATCGTGAGGACAGTGGCCGGCTTGCTCGATCACCTCCAGCGCGAGGTCCGGCCGGAGCCGGCGGCATTGCAGGCCCACATCCAGGGGAACCAGGCGGTCGTCACCACCCCAGAGCAGCAGGCAGGGATGCCGGAGCCGTCGCAGCAGGGCGGGCGCGGTGGCGCCATGGGGCCGCAGCGCCATGGCGATGCTCATGGCCCGCAGCGCCGGCACTGCCCCTGCCCGGCGGGCCGGCCTGGCGATCAGTCGGTGGAGTTCGTCGTCGCCGATCACCGGATCCCGGTAGGCCGCCTGGATGCCCAGATCCAACAGGGGTGAGTGGGCCAACAGGGGAACCAACAGTTCAAGGGGCAGCAGCCTGCAGAGCCAGGTCACCACGAACCGCTGCAGTTGGCGTCGCCAGGGTCGCCTCGGCGGGGCACCGACGGGAGCCTGGGGGTCCGCGAGCAGGAGGGTTGGGTCTGGCAGTGGGGCGGCTACCACCGCACGCACGGCCTGGGGGAAGAACACGCCGCAGGTGAGGGCCACCAGCCCCCCCAAGGAATGGCCCACCAGCACGGCCGGCCCCTCCTGCACCACCTCCCGCAGGAAGGCCTCCAGCTGCCTGGCCCAGAGTCGGTTGTCGAGTCGTAGCGGCGCCTGGCTGGAGGCCCCGAAGCCCAGCAGGTCGAGGCCGTACACGCACCAGCCGGCATCCGCCAGAACTGCCGCATTGCGTCGCCAGTGGCCGCTGCTGGCCCCAAAGCCATGGAGTAGCACCAGCGGCGGCTGGTGGAGGCCGCCGAGGCGTCGCCAATGGCAAGCCTGGCCACGCCAGTGCCAGGTGGCGTGAAGGCCCCATTCGCTGCCATGTCGCGTCTCCGCGGTCCCCGGCAGGGCGGAGGGGGAGGCAGGCTGGGAGAAAGCACGCGGCACCGGCGGCAGGCATCACGACGGATCCCACTCACTATTGCGAAGCTCGGGCAGAGGTGGAGACCGGCGCCGGTTTCTTTCGGACCGCTTCGCGCCCCTCCCGGGACCTGGGGGTGCTGCTGGCCCGCAGCCTGGCGGCCACGCGACCGGTGCGGGTGCTGGATCTGATGGCGGGCTGCGGCATCCGCAGCCTCCGGTACGGCCTGGAGGGTTCGGTTGAGGCGGTGTGGGCCAACGATGCCGATGCGGACCGGTTGCCGCTGTTGCACACCAACCTGGCTCCTTTGGCAGGTCGGGTCGATGTGGTGGCCACGGCCCGCACCGCCCAGCACCTGCTAGCCGAGCTGGCGCTTCGGCGGGATCACCATGAGCTGGTGGATCTCGATGCCTTCGGGGCCCCCGTGGATCTGCTGCCCGCCGCGCTGGAGGCGGTGTCCCTGGGAGGGGCTCTCTACCTGGCCAGCACCGACGGCCGTTCCGCCACCGGCCACGACCGGCGGGCGGCGGTGCGGCGGTTTGGCGCCGCCGCCCGGGCCCATCCGGCCAGCTGGGAGCTGGCCCTGCGCCTGCAGCTTGGGGTGGTGGCCCGGACGGCCTGGGCGCAAGGGCGGGGGATCCGGCCCCTGTTCAGCATTAGTGAGGGGCGCACCTTCCGTACGGCGGTCGGGGTCGAGCGGTTACCGGGCCCCCGGGAGGAAGGCATGCTGGGGCTTCTGGCCCACTGTCACGGATGCGGTGACCAGCAGGTGCAGAGCCTGATGGCGCTCGGGCGCTGGCAGGCCTGCCTGTGTGGCTCCAGTGGTTCCCTGGCGGTAAGCGGTCCGCTCTGGATCGGGCCCCTGCAAGATGCCGCTGTTCTGGCCTCAATGGCCTCCCAGGCGGAACAATCCCCTCACACTCTCGGGCCAGACGGGGCTCGCTTGCTGGCCCGGTTGCAGAGCGATACGGGGTATCCGGCCCGCTGCTGGCCCACCGATCAGATCGCCCGCCGCCTCGGGGGGGGACCACCGCGGCTGGCCGATCTGGTGGCTGCCCTGCGGGCCGCTGGCCATGGCGCCAGTGCCAGCGGTGTCATGGCAGCCCAGGTCCGCAGCGATGCTCCCTGGCCCGAGGTGTTGGAGATCTGCCGGCGGCTTGCCCCGTGAAGCGGAGAGCGCTCCGCTTGGTCCGGGTTCGCCTGCAGGTGGATGGCGTCTCCTGATCTGGCGTTACTCCGGGCCGTTGTGATTCCCGCTCGGCCCATTTCCCAGAGCATGGTTGGCTCGGCCACGGCCTGTTGCGCGTTGCGGCAAGGTCTTGGCGCCTGCTACATCCGGTGCCTGCTAAACAGGTAAGCCGTTGCATCCCTCCGGGCCATGGCCTCTGAAATCTTCGGCACCGCTGCACTGTTCTGGGTGCTGATCCCCGTAGGTCTTGCAGGTGGTGCCCTCCTGCTCAAGCTGCTGAAGGAGTAAGGCTCCACGCCCTCTGGCTGAGGTCCTCCCCCCTGCCCGCCGCGTCCGCCGCCTGCGCACCCCTAGGCTCAGCCGGCTGTGAAGAATTGCAGGAGAGAGGCGGATGCAGGTTCTGATCGTCGGCGCCACAGGCACCCTCGGCCGTCAGATCGCCCGTCGCGCCCTCGAGACCGGCCACGAGGTGCGCTGCATGGTGCGCTCACCCCGCAGGGCCTCGTTCCTGCAGGAATGGGGATGCGAGCTCACCCGTGGTGACCTGCTCGAACCCGACAGCCTCGATTACGCCCTAGAGGGCCAGGCGGCGGTAATCGACGCAGCCACCGCCCGTGCCACCGACAGCGGCAGCACCTACTCCGTGGACTGGATCGGCAAACAGAATCTCTTCGCCGCCTGCCGGCGAGCCGGGGTCCGGCGTGTGGTGTTCCATTCGCTTCTCGACGCCGAACGGCACCCCACCGTGCCGCTGATGGACATCAAGGCCTGCACTGAGCAGTGGCTCGAGGCCTCCGACCTCGACTACACGATCCTGCGGGGGGCTGCCTTCATGCAGGGTTTGATCAGCCAGTTCGCCATTCCGGTGCTGGAGAGCCAGACCGTGTGGGTGAGCGGGGTGCCCACCCCGATCGCCTATATGAACAGCCAGGATGCGGCCCGCTTTTCCGTGGCGGCCCTCACCCGACCGGAGACGGTGCGTGGATCCTTCCCGATGGTTGGTCCTCGGGCCTGGATCACGGGAGAAATCACCCAGCTCTGTGAGAATTACAGCGGCAAGTCGGCCCGGGTGTTTCGGGTGCCGCCCCAGTTGCTCGGCCTCATGCAGGGGGTGGCCGGCTTCTTTGAGGCCAGCCTCAATGTGGCCGAGCGCCTCGCCTTTGCCGAGGTGGTGGGCGGTGGTCGCCCTCTCGATGCCGCGATGGAGGCCAGTTATGCCGCCTTCGGCCTCGATCCCGCCGAAACCACCTCCTTGGAGAGTTATCTCAAGGAGTACTACGACACCATCCTGCGGCGACTGCGTGAGATGGACGCTGATCTCGACAAGGACGCCAAGAAGAAACTGCCCTTCTGATCCGGCCTGCCAGTTCGTCTGTACTATTGTCTCGTTTTGCTGCGGGGTTTTCCGGCTATGGCCATTGCCCAGATCAAGAATCTTCAACGACGCCTCGGACTGCTTGAGCAGGAGGCCGTGAGCGAGGTGAGCCGGGCCTGTGGCCATGACCTCTGGCAGAGCCTCGGGTTCGATGCCCTCGATGTGATCGAAGATGCCGACCGCCGCGCCCGGGCGAACTATTACTACGGCCAGCTTCAGGCCGTGCGCGAGCTCAGCGACGCCCTGGCCTGAATCGAGGCCGGGTTTCCGGGTCGGATCCCGTTCGCGGCTCTCCCGGCAGCAGCGCCTTAAGCCGCCGTTCCTCGGCCCCGCTCACGACGCGCCACTGTCCCGCTGCCAACCCCTCCAGGGTGAGGGGATGGGCTCCATCCATCAGATCGATGGCCACGCGCACGAGCCGGAGGGTGGGGAGCCCTACGGCCGCCGTCATCCTGCGCACCTGGCGATTGCGTCCCTCTCGCAGCTGGATCTCGAGCCAGGCCGTTGGGATCGAGCGTCGTTGCCGGATCGGTGGCTGCCGTTCCCCCAGCTGGGGGTCCTGGATGATTCGGGCGCGGGCCGGCAGGGTTCGCCGCCCCTGGATGTCCAGTCCCCGGCGCAGATCGTTCAGGCTGGTGTCGCTGGGTTCCCCCTCCACCTGGACCCAGTAGGTGCGCCAATGGCCCCAGCGGGGGTCGGTGAGTCGGTGCTGCAGCCGGCCATCTCCGGTGAGCAGCAGCAGGCCTTCGCTGTCGGCATCAAGGCGACCCGCCGGGTAAACCTCCCGTTGCTCGATCCAGTCGGCCAGGCAGCCCCAGGCACTGCCGGGCTCACGGCTGAACTGGCTGAGCACGCCGTACGGCTTGTGGAACAGGAGGGTGGCTGGCGGAGCGCCCGTAGTCCGATCTTTCAGCTTCCGCTGCGGGAGCGCCACAGGTTCACCACGCCGATGGAGATGAGCAGCAGGCCCAGATCCATGGATACCGGAGGCAGAATCATGGCTGGGCAGCGGAGTCGATCTGGCGACCCTAGAGCCCACCCCTGGGTTCTGTGCTGCCGCCACGGGCGCCTAAGCTATTCAATGGCACCCGTATTGGCCCAACCAACCGCAGCATGATCGAAACGTCCGGCGTGATCGAGAAGGAACAGGGCAACGGCTTCTACCTGGTGACCCTGGAGCAGCCAGCTGGCCACCAGTGCCTCTGCCGTGCCGCCGGCAAGCTCACAAAGTTCCGGATCAAGCTGCTCGCCGGTGACAAGGTGCTGGTGGAGATCAGCCCCTACGACCTCACCCGGGGCAGGATCACCTATCGGGAGCGCAATGCCGGCGCCACCGGACCACGGCCAGCTGGAAACCGGCCAGGAGGGCCCCGGCGCCGCTGAACGGGCAGGTCCGATCCCGGACCCCCACGGCGGCATGCCGATGACAGCTCAGCAATCGTGGCCTTCCGCCGTAAGAGGAAGGCTCAGCAGCTGTTCGCTCAGCTGTTGGGCGTCAGGGCCTCGATGGCGTCTCGGAATTCGCGGCGTTGCTTCACACCTCGCCATTGCTGCTTCATTTCCTTGGCAAAGAAGAGTTGCACCGTCGGGGTGCCGCTCACCCCGGCCTGCTGGGCGATCTCGGGATCGGCCTCGATGTCGATCTCCACGCCCTGGGCGCGGCCTTCGAGTTCCTGGAGCACGCGTTTGAGTTGGGGCTTGAGCACGTGGCAGGGCCCACAGCTCGGTGAGGTGTAGACCACCAGGAGCGGCTTCTGGCTGTCGTGGTAGAGCTTGCGCAGGGCGTAGGCGCCCTTCTGCCAGAAGGCCTCAGGGTTGTAGTTGGCGGCATCGCTCTCGACGGTGCGCACCGGTTCGCCCGCAGGAGCCGGCTCCACCTCCTCCCGGCGCACCGTCACCGCCAGTCCGTGGTGGGTGAGCCAGCGTTCGGCGGCGAGGGCCGCCTGGCAGCCACTGGCTGCGGCCGTGATGCCCTGGCGCCATTCCGCATCCGCCACATCGCCGGCGGCGAATACCCCATCCAGCTCCGTTTCGGGCCGGCCGGGCTGGGTGACCAGGTATCCCTGTTCATCAAGGGGGATCTGGCCCTGCAGCAGGCTGGTGTTGGGGGTGTGGCCGATGGCATAGAAGAGCCCCCGCACGGGCAGTTCCTCGGTGCCGCCTCCGATCCGGTCCCTCAGGATGATCGCGGCGAGCCAGTCGGCATCGCCTGCCGCTCCGCCTCCTTTGACATCCACCGGTTCGCGGTTCCAGTGCACGGTGATTGCCGGGTTCGCCAGCACCCGATCGGCCATGGCGGCACTGGCCCTGAGCCGATCACTGCGCACGATGAGGTGCACGTGGCTTCCGTATTTGGTGAGGTAAACGGCTTCCTCGCAAGCTGAATCGCCCCCCCCTACCACCGCCAGTTCCTCGCGGCGGAACTGGGGGGTGGCGCCGTCGCAGATGGCGCAGGCGCTGATCCCGCGGCTCCAGAAGCGCTCCTCCTGGGGCAGGTGAAGTCGGTTCGCACTGGCGCCGGTCGCCAGGATGAGGGTACGGGCGTGGATGGTCTGGGCTTCGCTGGTGTGGATGCGGAAGGGACGCACGCTGAGATCAACCCGTTCGGCATCGGCCTCAATCAGATGGGTTCCCCAGCGGAAGGCCTGGGCCTTCATGCGGTCCATCAGCTCCGGTCCCAGGATGCCGTCGGGGAAGCCCGGGTAGTTCTCCACGTGGGTGGTGGTCATCAGCTGGCCCCCGGGGATGCCTCCGGCCTGGAAGCCGGTGATCAGCAAGGGATTGAGGTTGGCCCGCGCCGCGTAGATGGCGGCGGTGTAGCCAGCCGGCCCCGAGCCGATGATCACGACATTCTCCACCGGCGTCCGCTGGTGGCCATCGGATTCAAAGGACTGAGAAGGGGCCTCACCCATGGCGCCAAAGCGGAACAACTATGACTTAACCCTAGGGAGGCGGCGCTGGCTCTGGGTTGAATTCCCCCACGAAGGCGGCACCCGCAAGGGCAACGAAACCGCCCGTAACCAAGGCGGAAATGGTGGAAATCAGCAGATTTGCTTTAGATTTCCAGCAGTCCGTCGGTTTCGGGGCGGCCCTGCACGGGGAAGCTGGAGGGCACCATGAGCACGGTCTCGCGCAGAAGCTCCGGGTTGTCTTCCAGGCATAGCAGCCATTCCCGGAATTCTTCGTTCAGGGCGTAGCTCTCTTCAAACCGCTCCTGACCGTCCAAGGCTGCACGACGAGCCATGGCCCAGCACACGGCAACGGTGAGTCTGCGATGCACTGCCGCGTCCATCACTGATCGTCGGATGCCAGTACTTTCTCTGCGTCCCCGGCATTCGTTGGTGTTGGTTGACACAACGTCGTAAATCCTGGCGCTGGCCGGTGGTAGTCCGATCTGACAGGCTTGGCCAGGAAGGCAGGCAATTCTGGGCCCCCCAGTTGGATCACGGCACCCGCCCCATCGGCCAGCGTGGTCAGCGGTTCCGCACCGTTTGCTCCCGGGCCGCCCGTCGCCGGGGCAGGTGATGCTGCGTGGGAGCGAATCACATAGGGCTCACTGCGAGCCCAGGTGCGGGCATGGGCGATCAGGAGCGGATCCGCTGGGGCAAACACATAGGAAGGATCCCGGGGGATTCCCTCAGCGCCCATGCGGTCATCCTCCAGGCGCACGGCCCTGGTGATCGCCTGCACGAAACGGCTCCTGGTCACCACGGTGCTCAGGTAGGCCACCACCCGGAGCCGCGGCGCATCAAACCCCTCTGCGCACATATCCACGCTCACCAACCAGCGGCCGCTCCCGCCGCGGAAGGCAGCCAGCCGGTTTGCGGCCTCCGGATCAAGGGAGTGGACCAGAACCGGCTCCTCGCCTTCCTCCCGCAGCCACTCGGCAATCTGCCGGGCATGGAGAATGTCGCGGGCGATCACCAGGCCCCCCGCTCCGCTATGGAGGCCCCTCACCTGCTCCAGCCGGCAGCGGGCCTGGATCAGCAGGCGCTGGGCGATGCCACCCCCATCGCCTGGGCGGATTGCCCTGCGCAGGTTGCGGGCCCGCCAGCTCTCCCGCGCTTCCTGTGACAAGGGTGAGGTTTGCCGTTCCGTTCCGGCTGGGCCACGGCCATGTTCCACCCAGCCGTCCTGAAAGCGGAACTCCAGGGGGCGCACGTCACCGGCCTGGATCAGCCGATGGGGTTCCACGCACAGATCAGGAACGATCCGCTCCACGATCGTTCCTGATTCCCGCATCCGGATCCGGCGGGCCGCGCAGAAGGCCAGGGCATCGGCGCGGAAGGGGGTGCCGGAGAGCCCCAGTCTCAGTCGGGCTGGACTGGTGAGTTCGCTGAACACCTGGCCCCAGCCCATGGCTTCGGGTTCCTCTGGATCCAGACCGAGGTGGTGCACTTCATCGGCGATGGCCAGCCAGGGTTCCCCAGCCAGCCGCTCCGGCAGATTCCGCAGCAGCCGCTCGCGGTGGCGTGCCGCCCCCTGATAGCTCAGTAGCCAGCCATCCGGATCTGCACCGCCTTGCCCCGGCTCCGGGCTCCCATCCCACTCCCGGATCATCAGGCCCAGCCGCTGGGCCGCCGCCAGCCACTGGCGGGCGATGGAGCTGCGGTGGCAGAACACCACCAGTCGCTCCAGGCGTTCCTCCCGCTGCATCCGCTGGAAACCCAGCAGGGCCCCGAGGGTCTTGCCGGCCCCAGGGCCGGCATGCACCAGCACATCCCTGCGGGCCGGATCGCTCTCGTGCAGGCGCACCCTCAGAAGCTGGATCAACTGCCGTTGCCAATCCCGGGGCTGCAATGCCGGTTTCCCAGCCGTTTCAGGAGCCTCGCCACGGCAAAACAGTTCAAAGGAGGGAGAGGCCATCGACCGATTCTGGGCTCGGATGGACCGACGCCATCATCGTTGCCAACGGCCGGCGGGTTTGAGTATTCCTTCCCATTTGTTTCCTGGCCGGCGTCTCTAGCTTCCTGCCAGACCCCACTACTGGGCGTTCGGTCCTGCAGCCATGGCCCTGCCCCGTGAGCCCATCGATCACCCCAGCCTCCATCTGGAGCGTTGCTGGCTTCTCGACTGCGACATCGATCCGATGATTCTGCGGCTGCGACTGCTGCGGCAAAGGGGTTGTCTTCCCCAGGTGCGTTGCCTGGAGCAGGAGCTGCTCCCCTTGATCTGAGGTTTTGATTCTGAGGTTTGGTCTGAGGTGATCTCCGGTGCCCCGTCCGATTGACGGGGCACCGGAGATCACCTCAGCACTGGGCCTCAGCGTGGTTCATCAGCAGGTGTTCCACCTCGTTGAGATCGGCGGAGGCGCAGTGGCGAGCCCGCTCGAAATCCCCGGCGGCATCCTCGAGAAGCCGTTTGGCCATCCGGTCGAGCAGATCCTCGCGCCGATCCCTGAGGAAGCCCATCAGCTCCTCCTCGATCAGATAGCGAATTCCCATGCTCCGCAGGGGGTTCTGCATCGCCTCGACAAAGGTGCCCTGCACCAATTCCTTGATGAACAGGCGCTGCACCTCATTGCTGCGTGGGAAGCTCTCCATGCGTTGATCACCCCGTCCACACGGTGCGCTCCACCTCGGCCGATTCTTCCGAGTGTTGGACTTACCAGTCTAGGTGGCGCCGCTGCCAGCCCTGCTGCTGCAGGTTGGGCATGACGGTCTGGCAGAAGCTGTCAACGGAGATTTCGTAGATGCGCTCCGCCACCCGTTCGCACCAGTCGGCGCCGTGGACGTTGAGGTTGCGTTCCACCTCCTCCCGAGCCACCGCGTGGCCGCCGTGGAGGCTATGGCAAACATTGTCGGGACATACCGCCGCTGTTCTTCAGAAAAGGATCGGGATTGCCGGCGGCAGTTCCCTCTGGCCCCAGTCCTGCATGGGGGAGTCCGCACATAGGAGGTGAGCAGCTTGTCGTCCAGCTCCCAGCGCTCCTAACTGGAAGAAAGGTTTGGAGGACCGCGCCCTTGGTGAGTTTGCTGATTCCCCGGGAATTCACTCCGGGTGAGACCCGGGTGGCCGCAACCCCCGAAACCGTTCGCCGCCTGAGCGGACGCGGTGCTGAGGTGCATGTGGAGCAGGGGGCCGGTGCTGCCGCCGGTTTCCGGGATGCCGAGTTTGCGGAGGCCGGCGCCCAGCTCCATCCCGCCCACGATCTGCCCTGGTCCGAGGTGGAGGGACTACTCTGCGTGGCCCCTCCGGCGCCGGAGGCCCTGGAGCAGCTCCGTCCGGGCACCCTCGTGGTGGGCCTGTTGGCTCCCTATGGCGCCACCGGGCTCATCGAGACCCTCAATGGCTGTCGGGCCTCGGCCATCGCCCTTGAGCTGTTGCCCCGGATCAGCCGCGCCCAGGCCATGGATGTGCTCTCCTCTCAGGCCAACATCGCCGGCTACAAGGCGGTGCTGCTGGCGGCGGCCGCCCTGGACCGCTACGTGCCCATGCTGATGACGGCGGCCGGCACAATTCAGCCTTCCCGGGTTCTGATCCTCGGGGCCGGCGTGGCCGGTTTGCAGGCCCTGGCCACGGCCCGCCGCCTGGGAGGGGTGGTGTACGTGTCGGATGTGCGGCCGGCCGTGAAGGAACAGGTGGAATCCCTCGGGGGCCGTTTCATCAATCCTCCCGAACTGGAGGACCGGCCGGCGGAAGCGGGTGGGTACGCGAAGGAGGCCTCCGAGGCCTTCCTCAAGGCCCAGCGCACTCAGCTGGCCGAGCAGCTGGCCCTGGCCGACATGGTGATCTGCACCGCTCAGGTCCCGGGTCGCACGGCTCCCCGGCTCATCAGCGAGGCCATGCTCGATGGCATGCGCCCGGGTTCGGTGGTGGTGGATCTCGCGGTGGCCCAGGGCGGCAACTGCTTCGGCACCGTTCCCGGCGCCACCGTGGAGCGCAAGGGCGTGAAGCTGATCGGGGCCGAGGCCCTGCCCAGCAGCGTGGCCAACCACGCCAGCGCCCTCTATTCCCGCAATGTGGCGGCCCTGATCGAGCACCTGCTGGGCGAGGAGGGCTTCCGCCTCGACCCCACCGATCCGATTCTCGAGGGCTGCCTGCTCACCCACGAGGGTGTCTGCCGCCGTCGCGATGTGGTCTACGGCGCCGAACAGGCCATCGCCGCCCCTGGTGCCCCAACGTCTCCGACCGCTGAGCCTGCCCTCACGGGGGGGGGCCAGCCCTCCAATCCATCCGCCCCGACCCCCAGCCTGCGATGAGCTCCCTTTCCAATTCCCTCTGGGTGCTACTGCTCGGCAGCCTCCTCGGCCTTGAACTGATCGGCAAGGTGCCACCCACCCTGCACACCCCCCTGATGTCGGGGGCCAACGCCATCAGTGGCATCACCATGCTCGCCTCGCTCACCCTGCTCAGCCAGGCCGCGGGTAACCCCGCCCTGCTGGCGATCGGGGCCCTCTCCCTGGGCTTTGCCCTTTACAACGTGGTGGGTGGCTTTCTGGTGACCGACCGGATGCTGGCGATGTTCCGGCGTCGCTGATGGAGCGCAGGTCGGTGACTCTTGCGTTGTCACCGGTCCTGGAGCTGGTCTTCGGCCAGCCTCAGGACCAATGCCTGCACAATGCCAATCGCGGCCTCGCTGGCTGCCCTTCGTTCCGTTTCATTCAGGCACTCCGCGCCCTGGGCTTGGGCCCAGTTCCGTTGTCTTTCCTCCATTCCTGATCTGTGCGGTTGATCCGCTTCTGCCGTGAACTCCCTTTCGATTGATCTGTTCACCGATGTCATCGACCTGGTGGCGGTGCTGCTGCTGGCTCTGGGCCTCAAGGGCCTTTCCAAGGTGCGTTCCGCCCGCACCGCCAATGGTCTTGCGGCCCTGGCGATGGGCCTGGCCGTGGTGGGTCTGCTGATTCAGTTGCAGCCTTCGCCGATCACCTGGCTCTGGATCGCCGTTGGTTCAGCATTGGGTGGACTGGCTGGTGTGGTTACCGCCCAGCGGGTGCCGATGACCGCCATGCCGGAGGTGGTGGCCCTCTTCAATGGCTGTGGCGGCATGGCCTCGCTGCTTGTGGCCGTGGGGGTGGCCCTGTTCGCCTCTCAGGATTCCGGGATGGTGGAGTTGGTTTCGATCGCGATCTCAGTGTTCGTGGGGGCGATCACCTTCAGCGGCTCGATCGTGGCCATGGCCAAGCTGCAGGGCTGGCTGGATACCCCCACCTGGACCCAGAGCTCCCTGCGCCACGCCGTGAACATCGGCCTGGCCCTGCTGTGCCTGCTCGCTGCGGTGCAGATCCCGGCCCATCCGGCCGGCTGGCCCCTCTGGCTGCTGGTGGGCGCCTCCACCCTGCTCGGCATCGGCGTGACCCTGCCGATCGGCGGCGCCGACATGCCGGTGGTGATCTCGCTGCTGAACTCCTATTCCGGCGTGGCCGCGGCTGCTGCCGGCTTCGTGGTGGGCAGCCAGCTGCTGATCGTGGCCGGCGCCATGGTGGGTGCAGCGGGCCTGATCCTCACCCAGGTGATGTGCACCGCCATGAACCGCTCCCTGGTGAGTGTGTTGTTCGGTGGAGCCCTGGGGACTGCTGGCGGTTCTGTCGGTGGTGGAGGCAGCGAGGCGGGTTATACCCGCATCACCAGCTGCAGCCCCGAGGAGTGCGCCATGGCCCTGGAGCAGGCCGAACGGGTCGTGTTCGTGCCCGGCTACGGCTTAGCCGTAGCCCAGGCCCAGCACGCCCTGCGGGAACTGGCCAAGTTGCTGGAAGCCCACGGGGTAGAGGTGAGCTATGCCATTCACCCGGTGGCGGGCCGCATGCCCGGCCACATGAATGTGCTGCTGGCCGAGGCCGATGTGCCCTATGAGCAGCTGGTGGAGATGGACATGATCAACCCCGAATTCCCCCGCACCGATGTGGTGATCGTGCTCGGCGCCAACGATGTGGTGAACCCCGATGCCAAGAGCGATCCCTCCAGCCCCCTTTACGGCATGCCCGTGCTGGAGGTGGACCAAGCCCGCCAAGTGTTCGTGGTAAAACGCAGCCTCGGTGCCGGCTACGCCGGCATCGCCAATGCCCTGTTTGAACTGCCCCAGACCGCCATGGTGTTCGGGGATGCCAAGGCGGTGCTCAACGGCCTGCTGAGCGAGCTGCGCAGCCTCGGGGTGGGCAAAGCTGGGGCCAAGGAGAAGGTGGGGGTCTGAGGCTGGTTGGATCGAGGGGGGAACGGGACCTTCGCCACAGTCAGGAGACTGCGTCGGTTTGCAGCCCTCTGGTCCCCATCGGTCCCACCGGACGTCCCACAGTCGCTCAGGCCTGAGGATCTGATCCAGGGCGATTGCCACCATTCCAGAGTTCCGCGGTATCGCTGCCGAACTGGTTTCGCCCCACCACCCAGGTTTCGATTGGCACTCCGCCGATCACGTGTTCCCGCAGGATGCGCTCGATCCGCTCGGCGGTCACGCTGCCGTAGATCACCCCATCGGGCCAGATCAGCAGGATCGGCCCCTCGGCGCAGATGCGCAGGCAGTCGGCTTTGGTGCGCAGCACGATGCCCTGTTCCCGGGCGGGATCCTCCAGGTCTAGCTCCCGCACCAGCTGCTTGAGGCGTGCCCAGCTGGCGACGCCGATCTCCGGATCGGGGCAGCAGAGGGCCTTGGTGGGGGTGGCGCAGAGCAGCAGGTGGTGGCTGATCAGGCCCACTCAGCTGACCTGGCCGGCGATCGCCTGCTCAAGACGTGCCGCCAGGTCGCGGCTGGCCTGGGGGTGGCCCTTCACCTGGAGCTCGCCGCTGGCGGGCCAGAAGTTGATGTGCTCGCCGCTGTCGGTGCTGAAGCTCTGCAGCGTGCCTTCATCGATCCAGTGGCCTTGGAGGTGGAGGAGGCTGACCAGAGCCTTGAGATCCTCTAGCGATCCTTGGAACGACATGGCGGGGCGGGAGATGCAGGTTTTGGGGATGCTGTGGGTGGGGAGATGCGGGGGAGTGGAACGCTTCAGGCCGGCAGGGCGACCAAGGCAGCAGCCTGCAGGGTGGCGGCGGCTTCGAGCACAGCCTGGCGGGCCCAGGCATCGACCGCCAGCACATCGGCCAGCGACGGGCTGGCGGTGAGGTCGGCGCGGTGGTGGTCGCAGACCCGCTCGATCAGGTGGGGGATGGCGAGGAAGGGGATGCGCTCCTCCAGGAACAGGGCCACGGCCTGCTCATTGGCCGCATTCAGGGCCGCCGGCATCGTGCCGCCCGCCCGGCCGGCGGCGTAGGCCAGCTCCATGCAGGGGTACTTCTCCCGGTCGGGGGCGCGGAAGGTGAGCTGGCCCACCTCGGTGAGATCGAGGCGGCGCCAGGGCGTTTCGAGCCGCTCGGGCCAGCTGAGGCAGTAGAGGATTGGCAGCTTCATGTCGGGCCAGCCCAACTGGGCGAGCACCGAGGAATCGGCCAGCTCCACCATTGAGTGGATGATCGACTGGGGGTGGATCACGATCTCGATGTGGTCGTAATCGAGGCCGAACAGGTAGTGGGCCTCGATCACTTCCAGGCCCTTGTTCATCAGGGTGGCCGAGTCGACGGTGATCTTGCGGCCCATGCTCCAGTTCGGATGGCTGGTGGCATCGGCCACGGTGGCCTTGGCCAGGTCGGCGGCGGGCCAATCGCGGAAGGCGCCGCCGCTGGCGGTGAGCTGGATGCGGCGCAGGCCGGGGGTGGGAACGCCGGTGGAGAGGCGGGCGGTGTCGGCCCAGGGGGTGCCCTGCAGGCACTGGAACAGGGCCGAATGCTCCGAGTCGGCGGGAAGTAAGCGGCTGCCGCTCACCTCCAGGGCCGGCAGCACCACCGGGCCCGCGGCGATCAGGGTTTCCTTGTTGGCCAGGGCGATGTCCTTGCCGGCGTTGATGGCGGCCAGGGTGGGCAGCAGGCCGGCGCAGCCCACGATCCCGCTCACCACCAGATCGGCGCTGTCCCAGGCGGCGGTGGTGCAGAGGCCGTCACTGCCGCCCAGCAGCTCCGGCAGCCGGGCGGGGCGCAGGCCGGGTTCGAGGGCTTCCAGGCGCTCGCGCAGCTCGGCGAGCTTTTCCGGCTGGGCCAGGGCCACCGCCTCGGGCTGGTGGCGCACGATCTGCTCCACCAGCAGGTCGAGGTTGTTGCCGGCCGTGAGGGCCACCACCTTGAAGCGCTCGGGGAACTCCAGGGCGATCTCCAGGGTCTGGGTGCCGATCGAACCGGTGGACCCGAGCACGGACAGGGCTTTCACGGCGGTGCTCGCGGACTTGCAGCACCAGTTTCTCACCGCGACTCCGGCGGCCATCTCCGCAAGCTCCAGAGACCGTCTCAGCGCAGCTCGGTGACTCTGACCCGCAGAACTAAAAATCGTGTCACGGCAGTTCCATCGAAGGAGTGATCGGGGTCTTCTGCGACTTTCCTTCGGCCTTTCGGGCACCTTGTCCGGCTCTGCGGTGGCGGCGCGGTCGCGCCTCAGCCCGGCCCCAGGCCCCAAGGTCAACCGGCAGCTCCCTAGGGGCTTCTGCAAGGCTGGCGAGAATCCATAGCCCGATTCGATGGCCGCCCTTCCCCCCTGGCTGCAGCGCTGGAACTTCATCGAGCGGGCACGGCTGGAACGCCAGCTCTGGGATGTCTTCGAGGCTGGTGGTGATCTCGATGCTCAGGTGGCGGAATGCCGTTCTGCCGTGGCGGCGGGGGACCGGGGCCGTGCCTTTCAGCTGGAGGTCTGGGAGACGACACTCAGGCGTATCCGCAAGATCGAGACCTTGATGCGGGACAAGCAGGCGCCGCCGGGCGCTTGATACCAGCATTGGTGCTGGGCAATTTCTTCGTCTTTTCCTGATCGTTCTGCCCTGGAGCGGGGAATCCGGGCGATGTGTCGGTGGTCCCAAGACTGCCGCCCCTCCGCGGGAATGGCAGGCACTGAGCAGGCAGGGCATCGGGGGCAGGAGGGGGCAGAGGCTCAGTGCTGCCTGGGGGGCGGCTCCAAGAAGCGGAAATCCTCAGCGGCGCAGCCATTCGGTGCTGCCGCCGGGGCGGTCGATCAGTTCGATGCCCTGGCTCCTGAGCTCGTCGCGGATCCGGTCGGCCGTGGCGAAGTCGCGGACGGCCTTGGCGGCCTTGCGCCTCTCGATGAGGGCTCTGATGTCTTCCCCAGGGCTGCCCTCGGCGCTGATACCCACGGGGGTCGACGATTGGATAACCGTTGTTTTCCATCCCTGTGAAGCTGCAGGCTTCGCCTTGGTTGTTGGCTCCCCGCTGGTTGCTTGATCGCCGTTGAATCCCTGCAACGACGGGAGCCTTGGCTGTTCGGGTTCAAGCCCGAGCACCCCCGCCAGCTCCAGCAGTAACCGCCACCGACCGCCCTGGGCCAGATCTGCTGCTCCGGGAAGGTCACGACGTTGCAGGCGATTGGCGAGCGCTCGCAGGGGCCGCGCCAGCTCAAACAGTTCGCCCGTGGCCGCGGCGGTGTTGAGGTCATCGTCCATGGCCGCGATGAATCGGCCCTTGCTTGCCGCCAGGTCGTCAGGAAGGGCGGCAAGATCGCCGGCCGTGCTTTCGCTCCAGGGGAGCAGATGTGGATAGATGCGGCCCACTCCCAGTGCAGCGTTGAGGCCCTTCCAGCCGGTGGCTGCGGCCTCCAAGGCCTCGGCGATGAAATCGAGCGGTTTGCGGTAGTGCGCCTGCAGCACAAACAGCCGCAGGGTCATCGGGCTGACGCCCGATTCGAGCAGGGCGCGGATGGTGGTGAAGTTGCCGAGTGACTTGCTCATCTTCTCCCCGCCCACATTCACCATGCCGTTGTGCAGCCACCAGCGCGCCAGTTCTTTTCCGGTGGCCGCTTCCGACTGGGCGATTTCGTTTTCGTGGTGGGGAAAGATCAGATCGGCGCCGCCCAGATGGATGTCGATCGTTGTGCCCAACTCCTCGCGCACCATCGCCGAGCATTCGATGTGCCAGCCGGGACGGCCCGGGCCCCAGGGTGAGGGGAAGCTGGGTTCGCCAGGTTTGGCTCCCTTCCACAGGGCGAAATCGAAGGGATGGTGCTTGCGGCCCTCCTCAATGGAGGCAACGCGACCGGAGGCATTGTCCTGTTGCTCGCTGAGATCCCGGCCGGAGAGTTTGCCGTAATCCCGGTGCTTGAGCACCGCGAAATACACATCGCCATCCACCGAATAGGCGGCCCCTTTGGCCTCGAGGTCGCCGATCAGACTGCGGATCGCATCAAGACTGCGGGTGGCCCGGGGCATGCGGTCGGCGGGCAGGATATTGAGAGCGGCCATGTCGGTCACGAAGGCCGCGATGTTGCGCTCGCTCACCGCCTCCATCGAGCAGCCCTCGGCGGCGGCGCAGGCGAGGATCTTGTCGTCGATATCGGTGTAGTTCTGCACGAAGGTCACCTGATATCCCTGCCAGATCAGGTAGCGGCGCAGCACATCCCACACGATGTAACTGCGGGCATGGCCGAGGTGGCAGAGGTCGTAGACCGTAACGCCGCAGCAGTAGATCGAGACCTTACCCTCACGGAGGGGCACGAAATCGGCCTTTGCCCTGGTGAGGGTGTTGGTGAGCCGCAGAGTCAAGGAGGGGGCCGGCCCGGGGCCGGATAGCTTCGGATTGGTTTGCACCGTAAGGCCTGGGGCGCTTTGAGACTTGCGAGGGCTCCAGCCCGTTCTCAGCCCGTGATCCGGTGAAGGGGAGAGCGTCATGACCTACCCGAATCGCTAGGGCTCTGGTCCAGGGCCTGAGGCTCCTACCGCCCTCGCCATTCTTTTCTGCCGGACAGGGGCGAGTCTCCTCAGCCCTGGCCCAGGCGACCGCCGCCATAGCCCGCCCGCTGCCGCACCGCCATACACCAGTCGAGGTTGGCGAGGTACCAATCCACCGTGGCGGCAAGACCCTGCTCGAAGTTGTGGCGCGGCCGCCAGCCCAGCTCCTCGCTGATCCGGGCCGGGTCGATGGCGTAGCGGCGGTCATGGCCCGGGCGGTCCTTGACAGGAGTGATCAGGGAGCTGTGGGGGGCATCGCCGGGTCGCCGTTCATCCAGCAGGGCGCAGATCGCCTCCACCACCTGCTTGTTGGTTCGCTCTCCATGGCCCCCAACGCAGTAGCTGCGGCCCAGCTGCCCTTGGGTGGCCGCCAGCAGCAGCGCATCCACGTGATCCTCCACATACAACCAGTCGCGCACATTGGCGCCGTCGCCGTACAGCGGAATGGGCTCCTCGGCCGCGGCCTTGAGGATCACCACGGGGATCAACTTCTCGGGGAACTGCCAGGGGCCGTAATTGTTGGAGCAGTTGGTGAGCACCACCGGCAGGCCGTAGGTGTGGTGCCAGGCATTCACCAGGTGATCGCTGGCAGCCTTACTGGCTGAATAGGGGCTGCGGGGGTCGTACGGCGTGGTTTCCGAGAACCTCCCGGTGGCCCCAAGGGAGCCGAACACCTCATCGGTACTGATGTGGTGCAGGCGGAAACTGGCCTGGCGCTCCGTTGGAAGGGCCTCCCAGTGCCTTCTCACCGCCTGCAGCAGGTTGAAGGTACCCGTCACGTTGCTTTCGATGAAGGCGCCGGGGCCATCGATCGAGCGGTCCACATGGCTTTCGGCGGCCAGGTGCAGCACCAGATCCGGATCGGCGGCCTGCACCGCCTCGGCGGTGGCGGCGCCATCGGCCAGATCCACCCGCAGCAGGTGGTGGCGTTCAGCCGTTTCACCTCCCAGCCGGTCCATACCGCTGAGGTCACTGGCGTACCCCATCTTGTCGAGGTTGAACACCGTGGCCGTGGACTCGGCCAGCAGGCGACGCACCATGGCGCCTCCGATGAAGCCGCCACCGCCGGTGACTAGCAGGCGTTGCCTTCCCGCCAGCAACTCAGCAGGGGCAGGGGAGGCTTGGGGCTCGGGAGACATGGGGCGCTAGGTCTGGAGGAAATGGGATTGGGGGGCTTTCCCTAGAGGATGCTGCCGCAGGGGGCGAACCTTGGAAACAGGTAGCTGGGGAGGCAAGCTCGGCAGTGGCAGGGTCTAGGCCGGCTTAGGGCCTTGGGCCGCGACCCCTTGGAGAACCTGCGCCAAGCCCTCCCGCCAGTGAAGGGGCTCCAGCCCCAGGGCCTTTCGGCTGGTGATGCAATCGAGCAGGGAATAGCTGGGCCGTTGGGCCGGGGTGGGGTATTCGGCGGTGCTGAGGGGGAGCGCCACGGCGGCCCGCTCCAGTAGTCCCGCCGCCACCCCCAGCTCGCCGATGGCCACGGCGAAGTCGTACCAGCTGGCGGCGCCGGCATCGCTCCAGTGCAGGATGCGCGAACCATCGGCATCGGCCTCGATTGCGATCGCCCTCCAGCAGGCTGCCGCCAGGGTGTGGGTGGCCGTCGGGCAGCCCACCTGGTCGGCCACCACGCCCAGTGGTTCCCCTGCTTCGGCCTTCATGGCATGGAGCCGCAGCATCGTGAGGCAGAAGTTTTTGCCCACAGGCCCGTAAAGCCAGCTGGTGCGCAGCACCCGGGCTCCGGGAAGGGCCAGGGTGGCTGTTTCGCCCGCCGCCTTGGTTGCCCCATAGACCCCCAGGGGATCGAGCGCCTGATCCGGCCGGTAAGGAAATCCTTGTGCGCCATCGAACACGAAATCGGTGCTTACCTGAAGCAGCCTTCCTCCCGTTTCTGCGAGGGATTCAGCAAAGGCCTGCGGCGCCCCGGCGTTGATGGCCATGGCCCGATCGGCCTCGTTCTCGGCCCGGTCGACGGCGGTGTACGCCCCGGCATTGAGCACCCAGTCGGGGCAATGATCCCGCACGGCCTGCCGGCAGGCCGCATGATCGGCGAGGTCCAACTCGCTGCGACCGGTGGCGATCAGGATGACCCCCTTGGGAAGGCTGGCCTGCAGCGCGATGCCGAGCTGGCCCTCCCGGCCGGTGAGCAGCACCTTCATGGCAGAGGACTGTCAAAGACATCGCCGGCGGCCAGGGCTTCAGCGAGCCCAGGGGCGGCGGCATCCTTGTCCGCCAGCAGGGGTTCGTTGCCGGTGGAGGGCCATTCAATCCCGATGGTCGGGTCGTTCCAGCGGAGCGAGCGCTCGCAGGCGCGGTTCCAGTAGCCCGCGGTTTTGTAGAGCACCTCGGCGGTGTCGCTGAGGGTGAGGAACCCATGGGCGAAGCCCACGGGCACCCACAGTTGGCGGTGGTTGGTGCCGCTCAGCCGGGCCCCTGTCCACTGGCCGAAGCTGGTGGAATTGCGGCGCAGATCAACCGCCACATCGAAGATCTCGCCGGCCACACAGCGCACCAGCTTGGCCTGGGCTTCCGGGGCCACTTGGTAGTGAAGGCCCCGCAGCACTCCCCGACTGGAGCGCGACTGGTTGTCCTGCACGAAGCGGGGCAGCTTGGCCTCCGGAATGCCGAGGGCCTCAGCAAAGCTCCGTCGGTTCCAGCTTTCGAGGAAGTAGCCCCGATCGTCACCGAACACATTGGGGGTGAGCAGCAGGGGGCCATCCAGGGGGAGGTGTTCAACCTGCATGGGGCTTTTCCAGCAGTTGCAGCAGGTAGTCGCCGTAGCCGCTCTTGCGCAGCGGGCCCGCCAACCGCTCCAGGGCGGCTGCATCGATCCACCCCATCCGCCAGGCCACCTCCTCGGGGCAGCCCACCTTGAGCCCCTGGCGGTGTTCCAGGGTGCGGATATAACTGGCGGCCTCATGGAGCGAATCCGGGGTGCCGGTATCCAGCCAGGCCATGCCGCGCCCCATCAACTCGACCCGCAGCTGGCCCTCCTCGAGGTACAGGCGGTTCAGGTCGGTGATCTCCAGTTCCCCCCGGGCCGAGGGCCGCACTTGCTGGGCCCGTTCCACCACGGAGGCGTCGTAGAAGTAAAGCCCGGTCACGGCATAGCGGGACCGGGGTGTGGTGGGTTTCTCCTCGATGCTCAGAACCTGGCCATCGGGGGCGAATTCGACAACGCCATAGCGCTCGGGATCTCGCACCGGATAGGCGAACACGGTGGCGCCTCTGGTGAGGCCAAAGCTAGACTGCAGTTGGGGAACTAGATCGTGACCGTGGAATAGGTTATCTCCAAGCACCAAGGCGGCGGGGTGACCAGCCAGAAACTCCTCACCGATCAAGAATGCCTGGGCTAGGCCATCAGGGCTCGGTTGAATCGCGTAGGTGAGATTGATTCCCCAGGCGCTGCCATCAGCCAGCAACCGTTGAAAGGCGGCCTGGTCGGTGGGGGTGCTGATGATCAGAACATCGCGGATTCCTGCCAGCATCAGCGTGCTGAGTGGGTAATAAATCATCGGCTTGTCGTACACCGGCATCAGCTGCTTACTCACCGCCGTGGTGAGAGGCGCCAGCCGACTGCCGCTGCCACCGGCGAGGATGATCCCTTTGCGGCGCGGTGATTCCTGGGCTAAAGGCATGTTCGCCGGACTTCCGGATTGGTTTGGATTGTCCCATGGCGGGCGCGGTCGGATCCCTTCCCTAGCTGCTCACTTGGCCTCCATCCAGTTGGGACCCACCCCCGTTTCCACCTTCAGAGGCACCCGCAGCTGCACGGCTTCCTCCATCGTGCGGCGGGTGAGGTCGCGCACCTCCTCCAGGGCTTCTGGGGCGACCTCCAGCACCAGTTCATCGTGGACCTGGAGCAGGAGGCGGGCCGGCAGGCCCTGGTTGTGCACGGTGCGGTGCAGGTGCACCATGGCGAGCTTGATGATGTCGGCGCTGGAGCCCTGGATCGGGGCGTTCGCCGCTGCCCGCAGCTGCTGGCCCTCCATGCCCCCGCGACGGGCCGCCTCCAGGTCGATCGCCAGGGGATCCTTGCCCAGCAGGCGGCCCAGTCCACCTGGATCGAAGTGAAAGGGGCGCCTCCGGCCGAGGATGGTTTCCACGTAGCCGCGGCTGAGGGCCAGCCTCTCCTGCAACTCCAGGTAGGCGAACAGCTTCGGATAGCGCTGCTTGTAGCGGCTCAGGAACTCCTTGGCCTGGGCCTGGGGGAGTCCCCCCTCCCGGGCCAGTCGCTGGGCGCCCATGCCGTAGATCACGCCGAAGTTGATCGTCTTGCCCAGTCGCCGCTCCTCGGCGCTCACCTCCTTCTTGTCCAGTAGCAGCCGGGCGGTGAGGGCGTGCACATCGTCGCCGTCGTTGTAGGCCTGCACCAGCACCTCCTCGCCGGAGAGGTGGGTGAGGATGCGCAGTTCGATCTGGGAGTAGTCGGCACTGAGCAGCAACCAGCCCTCCTGGGGCAGGAAGGCCTTGCGGATCCGCCGGGAGAACTCCGTGCGAATGGGGATGTTCTGCAGGTTGGGATTGCTGCTGCTCAGCCTTCCGGTGGCGGTGACGGCCTGGTTGAAATCGGTGTGCACCCTTCCGGTTTCCGGCTCCATCAGGGCCGGCAGCGCGTCCACATAGGTGCTGCGCAGCTTGCTGAGGGTGCGGTGCTCCAGCACCAGGGGCACCACAGGGTGGTCGTGTTCCAGTTTTTCGAGCACGGCGGCGTCGGTGCTCCAGCCGGTCTTGGTCTTGCGGGATTTCTTGCGCTCCAGCCCCAGGGTTTCGAACAGCAGCTCGCCCAGCTGTTTGGGGGAGGCGAGATTGAAGTCCACGCCGGCGGCCTCGCGGGCCCGGATCTCCAGATCCGCCAGGGTGGTGGCCAGTTCTGCGGAGAGTTCCGCCAGGTAGGGACAGTCGATGCGGATGCCGGTGGCCTCCATGGCGGCCAGCACCGGCTCGAGCGGGAGCTCCACCTGCTCCAGCAAAGCCGGCAGGGCGGGCCCCAGGGCCGCGAGTTGCTCACGCAGCAGCCCCGTGAGCCTCCAGGTGACATGGACATCCATGCCGCAGTACTGCGCGGCCGCCGGTATCGGCACGGCCGCGAAGCAGGCTCCCTTCGGCACCAGTTCGCCATAGCTGGTGGGGGTGAAGCCCAGATTGCGCTGGGCCATCACCTCCAGGCCATGGCGGTCGTTGGCGTCGCGGAGGTAATCGGCCAGAAGGGTGTCCATCACCACCCCCTCGAGGGCTAGGCCGTGGCGCAACAGCACCAGGCGGTCGTACTTGGCGTTCTGGAGCGTCTTGGGGTGGGCGGGGCTGGCGAGCCAGGGGGCCAGGGCCTGCAGCACCGTTGCCAGGGGGAGCTGGGTGATGCTGGCATCCGCTGCCGGTTCGCCCAGGTCCTCCAGCAGACCCTGGCTCTCGCTGCCGCCGTGGCCGATCGGGATATAGGCCAGATCCGTTGCACCGACACCCCAGCACAGCCCGATGCCCACCAGCTCGGCGCGGAAGGGATTGAGGGCCGTTGTCTCGGTGTCGAGGGCCACGGGATGGGCCGGATCGGTGGCGGCCTGAAGCCTGGTGAGCAGGGCAGCCAGCTGAGCCTCCGTGGTGATCAGCTCCGGTTGGAGAGAGGGGGTGGCGGTGGCAGGCGCGGCATCGGTGGGGGCGCTGGCCTCGAGGTCTGCGGCCCCTGAGTCCATGGCGTGGGCCGCCTCAGCTGGGATGGATTCCGCCGGGGTGGCTGTTCTGGCTGGCACCGATGGACCGCCGCCTTCGGTTGCTGGGTGCCGCTGGCTGGTGGCTTCCTCGCTGCCGGCGCCGGCAGAGGCGGTCTCGCCGGAGGGCTGGGCCGAGAACAGGCGAGTGAAGTTGGCTACCTGCCGCACCAGGCTGAACAGCTCGAGTTCCTCTAGGTTCCCCGCCAGGGTTTCGCTGTTCACTGCGCCGAGTTCAAGCCTCGGTTCGCTGGGCAGGGGAATGTCCAGCAGGATCTCGGCGAGCATGCGGGAGTGGAAGGCGTTCTCCCGATCGGTGGCCAGCTTTTCGCGAATCGCGCCCTTCAGGGCTCCCTTGGCTGCCTTCGGGCCCTCCAGGGTTTCGAGGGCGGCGTAGATCCCCTCCAGAGTGCCATTCTCCTGCAGGAGGTTGATGGCGGTCTTGGGACCCACCCCCTTCACCCCCGGGATGTTGTCGGAGCTGTCGCCGGTGAGCGCCTTGAGATCAACAACATCCTCCGGGGGAACGCCGAGCTTGGCGATCACGCCTTCGCGGCGGATCTCCACCGGGCCGCTGTTCTTGGCGTAGGGACCACCCCCCATGTAGAGCACGGCGATGTCGCGCTCGTCGTCCACCAGCTGGAACAGATCCCTGTCGCCGGAGAGGATGCGTACCCGCCAGCCCCCATTGGCGGCCCGGTTGGCAAGGGTGCCGAGCACATCGTCGGCTTCGTAGCCGGGGGCCAGGCAGAGGGAGAGGTCGAGGGCCTCGGCGAGGATCCGCTGCAGATTGCCGAGGTCCTCGAAGAAGTGTTCAGGGGCTTCCTCGCGGTGGGCCTTGTAGGCCGCATCGGCCTCGTGGCGGAAAGTGGGTTCGGCGGTGTCGAAGGCGATCACCACGCCCTGGGGGGTGAGTCCGCGGCAGTTGTCGAGCAGGGCCTTGAGGAACCCATAGGTCACGCTGGTGGGGACCCCCGCCTTGGTGCTCAGCCCGCCATCGCCGCCCTTGGCGAAGGCATAGAAACTGCGGAAGGCCAGCGAGTGGCCATCCACAAGGAGCAGCAGGGGCTTGGCGCCAGCAGCCGCGCCTGTGCCCCGGCTGCTCTTCGCGGTGGCCCCGTCGGGCGCCTCAGGAACTGCGGCCTGACCCACCCGCGCTGAATCTGCCACCCGTTCCCCCCTGTTCTGCGCCATGGTCCCCCGCCGCCTGGATCCCGTCCGTGGCCACAGCCTGCCAGAGGTCTTCACCCCGCCGCCGGCGCCGGGCGCGGCGGCGGTGTTCAGCCCCTGCGGTGGTTACCGCTGGTGGCTCCAGCGCACCTGGCAGCCGGAGCGGCCGACCCTGGTGTTTGTCGGGCTCAATCCCTCTTGCGCTGATGGCCAGCGGGACGACCCCACCCTGCGGCGATTGGTGGCCTACGGCCGCCGCTGGGGGTTCGGGCGGCTGGAGGTGATCAACCTCTTCGGCGCGGTGGCTACCACTCCGGCGGCCCTGAAGCGGTTGTCCGATCCGGTGGGAGCGGACAACGAGGCCTGGATCCGACGCTGTCTCAGACGCCTCGGTCCGTGGCGTTCCGAAGCGATCCCTGCCAGGGAGTCCGCTGGAGCGGACCCGGTGGGGCCGCTCGGGTCGCTGCTCTGGCTGGGCTGGGGAAATGGAGGTGCATGGCGGGGCCGCGATCGCGCCCTGCTCGCCCTGGTGGCCGAGTTTGCGGTCAAGCCGTTTGCCCTGTGCTCCACCTCCTCCGGCCAGCCTCGCCATCCGTTGTATTGCCCGGCGGCGATGACGCCGGGCCCATTTGGGGCATTCTGGGGGGAGTTTCCGGATCCATCGCCTTCCCATGCCCCGTGTTCCGCGTCGGTTTCACATCCACCTGATGCTCGAGGGTGGGCATGAACAGGTGGTGGAGTTCCGCACCCTCGAAGATTTCCAGAAGTGGTATGGGGGTGTGCTCACTTCGGCGGCGCCGGATGCCTTCGTGAACGTGCCGCTGGAAGATCTAGAACTGGAGTATTTGGTGCTGCGAGCCTCGAGTGTGATCGCCATCCGGGTGGAGCCGCTGTTCGCGAGCGTTCAGGATTAGGTCGTCCGCAGGACGAACGACCAGGATTCAACCCGTTACGCCGGCCAGCCTCGGGCCCGCTTCCCCGAGCCGGTGCAGCAGGGTGAGGGTGGTGAGCAGATCCGGGCCCTGCAGGCTGCCGAGCAGGGCGGCCCGGGCGCTCTTCATCACCACTCCCTTCTTCACGCCAGCCGCCGTGGCGGCCGTCTCCAGAAGTGCCCTGGCGGCATCGGCTTCGAGAGGACCTTCCGGCAGGCCCTGGCTCAGGGCCGCCACGGCGGCAGTGGCTCCTGGAGCACCCAGCTGGTCCCGGGCGGCCTGATCGAGCTCCGGGCGGCGGAAGAAGGGGGAAGCCTGATCTACCCCATCGCTGAGACGGGTGAGGGAGGGAGCCAGAAGGGCGCACAGATCGAGCTGCCAGGTGGGATCGGCCGCAGCTCCATCGATGGCCCAGCCCTCCGCCTTCCACAGGGGGAGGAGTTGCTGCCGGAGGGCTTCTCGATCCAGGCCATGGAGCACCTGGGCGTTGAGCCAATCGAGCTTGTCCCAGTCGAAGCGGGCTCCGGCCCGGTTCACGCGATCGAAACCGAACACCGTCGCCGCTTCGGCAAGGCTGAAGCGCTCCCCCATGCCCTCCGGAGGCGACCAGCCGAGCAGGGTCATGTAGTTGGCCAGGGCCTCGGCCATGTAGCCCATGCGGCGGAAATCGCTCACGGAGGTCACGCCATCCCGCTTGGAGAGCTTGCGGCCCTCCTGGTTGAGAATTAGGGGGGTGTGGGCGAACAACGGGGCGGGAGCCCCGAGGGCCTGGTAGAGCAGCAGTTGCTTGGCCGTGTTGGCGATGTGGTCCTCGCCGCGGATCACGTGGCTGATGGCCATGGCGGCGTCATCCACCACCACCACAAGATTGTAGAGGGGATCTCCGATCCGGTCGGCCGGGGCGCGCCGGGCAATCACCATGTCGCCTCCCAGATCGGCACCGGACCAGCGCATCTCCCCCCGAACAAGGTCGTTCCAGGTGATGGTGGAGTCGTCGTCGATGCGGAAGCGCACCGTGGCTTCGCGGCCCTCGCTGATGAAGGCCTGCTCCTGGTCGGGGGTGAGGTGGCGGTGGCGGTTGTCGTAGCGCGGCGGCAGGTTATGGGCTGCCTGCTGCTCGCGCATCGCCGTGAGCTCCGCTTCGGAGGCGAAGCAGCGGTAGGCGCTTCCGGAGGCGAGCAGCTGTGCGATGGCCAGGCGGTGCTCGGCGATGCGGGAGCTCTGGATCACAGGCTCCCCATCCCACTGGAGGCCAAGCCACTGAAGGCCTTCGAGGATGTTGGCTGTGTAGTCGTCCTTGCTGCGTTCGCGGTCGGTGTCCTCGATGCGGAGGAGAAACTGGCCGCCGTGTCGCCGGGCGAACAGCCAGTTGAACACCGCAGTGCGCGCGGTGCCGATGTGCAGGGTGCCGGTGGGGCTTGGGGCAAGTCGAACCCTGACCGGACCAGCGACTGCCACGGTGGGGGGGCTCCAAAGAAGTGAACGGGACTGACGGGGCTCGAACCCGCAACTTCCGCCGTGACAGGGCGGTGCTCTAACCGATTGAACTACAGTCCCCCGTCGCTTACGCGGACTTGTGAAGCCCGGGAATCGGCGGCGTCAGCCTTTGGCCGACGGCATAATTATCCAACGCGACCTGTCCCTCCGTCAACGCTGCTGAGGCCATGGGCTGGTTGTGCAGACCCTTTAGATGCGTAGCGGGGCTATCACCGCCCGGTGGGGGGAGTGGCTGAGTAGCGCGACTGATGGGTGTGTCGGCAGTGCATGTCAAGTGTGGCGATGGGCAGGGAAGCAAAGCCATGGCTTCCAGCAAAAAGGCCTCCCGTGTGCTGGGAGACCATGGACAGTCAAAGGTCAAAGAAAAATCCGATCCTGCTGCTGCCGGGATTGGCTGATTAGATTGATTTACAGGGGATCGAAAGATACGGACCAGACAAAAACTGACCCGGCTGATTGTTGTTCAGGGACGGAAACCGGCCGGTTCGATCAGGCGCACCTGATTGCCCCGGGCCGTAAATTCCCGACCTTGGTCGCTCTGCACAACAACCCGACCCCCAGATTTAACGCGGATCACGCGGGCCCGAACCCAGCCGAGGGCTGCGGACTCCAGCACTTTCACCACGTCACCGGGTTGTAGATCCAACTCCATGCTCGGAACCACGAAACTGCAAATGGGGCCATCGAACGCGCCGTGGAGGACTTGAACCCCCGACATCAGGTTTTGGAGACCTGCGTTCTACCAACTGAACTAACGGCGCAAGGCGACGACCCCAGGGAACTGGGCTAAATCCACCAAACCGTCCCAAAGGATGGATCGGTGGAAGCGTGGCTCAGCGATCGAAACGCTGCTTCACGCGGGTGGCTTTACCCACCCGGTCACGCAGGTAGAAGAGCTTGGCCCGTCGCACCTTACCGCGCCGCTCCACCTGGATGGAAGCGACTTGGGGGCTGTGAAGCATGAACACACGCTCCACGCCGATGCCCTGGAAGATCCGACGCACGGTGATGGTTTCGTTCAGGCCACCATGGCGCTTGGCGATCACCACGCCCTCATAGGGCTGGATCCTCTCCTTGTTGCCCTCCCGGATCCGCACGCCCACCTTCACGGTGTCGCCCACATAGATTTCGGGCAGATCGGCCTTGAGCTGTTCGGCCTCGAAGGCGTCGAGAAGCTCACGGGCACTGCGGCGGCCTGTGGTGACCTTCACGGCCGTGGTGACCGCTGGGGCCTCGGTGGCCGTCTCGGGGGTGGTGGCCGCGGCGGTGTCGCTGGCGGCGGCGTCTGGTGCTGTCATGGCTGTTGCGCTTGATTCCGGTGTCGATTCGGTTGATGATTCGGCTGTTTCCGCTGCCATCCCAGCTCTCCAGTGCCTGGCCAAACAGCCAGTGTACCGGCTCATGTGTCACCCCTAGCCCGATCCCCCGGCCGTTGCCACCGCTGCCAGAGCATCGCGCCGCCGGTGCCGAGCATCCAGAGCAGGCCAAGGCCATTGGCCAGCACGTACAACGTTTCGCCGCTAGGGCCGAACCAGTGGCGCAGCCACTCTCCCTCGTGCACCACCATCAGCCCATGGGCCGGATCCCGGCCGAGGCCGCCCCAGTCGCGTAGGAGCCGGTAGGCCAGCCCTGTGGTCACCGTGACCAGCAAGGGCGCCAGCACCCAGGGGGCCAGGGCGGCGTGGGCCCGGCGCAGCCGCAGGGCCAGGGGTGGAGAGCCCTTCCGGCCGGCAGGATCCGGTGCCGGGCGGCCGGAGTCAGCCTGGGCTGAGCCGGCAGCGGTTGCCCCCGTCCGCTGATTCGGATCGGTTCCGGATGGGGAACTCGCCTCGGGGAGAGTTCCCCCTGGAGGGGCGGCCTGGTTGGGAGCACCGCCGCCGGGATCGGGCGCGGAGTCCTCGGCTTCGCTGCCGCCGCGCCGTTGTTCTGCGTGTGGATCAGCCATGGCATCTCGCCGGCCAGCATGGGCAATTGATAACTTGAAATGAGCCCTAACGACCTGCCGAAGTCGGCCCCGCATGAATCTCTTCGCAGATCTCCTGGCCGCCTCGCAACCGGGCCGTGCGCCCGACGGCACCGTGACCCAGAGCGGACCCCGAATCCAGAAGAGCCGGCGGGGCGTGGAGGTGAAGTCGGCCCGGGAGATCGACGTGATGCGCCAGGCCAGCCGCATTGTGGCCACGGTGCTGCGGGAGATGATCGCCATGGCCGCCCCAGGCCTCAGCACTGGCGACCTCGACCGCCACGCCGAGAAGCGGATTCGGGAGATGGGCGCCACCCCGAGTTTCAAGGGCTACCACGGCTTTCCGGCCAGCATCTGCGCCTCGATCAACCATGAGGTGGTGCATGGCATTCCCAGCGCCAAGCGGGTGATCCGCGCCGGCGACCTGCTCAAGGTGGACACAGGCGCCTACTTCGAGGGTTACCACGGCGACAGTTGCGTGACCATTTGTGTGGGCGAAGGAGTGCCGGAGGAGGCCCGTACCCTCAGCCGGGTGGCCCAGGAATCGTTGATGAAGGGACTGGCGACGGTGAAAGCCGGCAGCACCCTGCTGGATCTGGCCGGCGCCGTTCAGGACCATGTGGAGGCCCACGGCTTCGCCGTGGTGGAGGACTACACGGGCCACGGCGTGGGTCGCAATCTTCACGAGGAGCCCTCGGTGTTCAACTACCGAACCCGCGACCTGCCCAACATGGTGCTGCGGCCGGGGATGACCCTGGCGGTGGAGCCGATTTTGAATGCCGGCAGCAGGGGCTGCCGCACCCTCAAGGACCGCTGGACCGTGGTGACGGTGGACGGCAGCCTCTCGGCCCAGTGGGAACACACGATTGTGGTGACCAGCGACGGCTGCGAGATCCTCACGGACCGGGATTTCTGATTACGGGCCTGATGCTCGGGTGGTGAGCCGGAAATAGGCCCAGCGGCTGAGGGTGGCCAGGGGCATCAGCAGGTAGGTGAGGGGGTTGGGGGTCACGATGACCAGGCCGCAGTTCCAGTCAAGCGCCTGGCGCATCACCTCGCCGGCCACCCAGTCGGCGTCCATCAGGCCGATCGGATTGAGGCTCGAGCGAAAGGGGCCCAGCACGAGCCGGCGCAGCCGCAAGGGGCCGCCGGCCGCCCTGGCGAGATCCAGGGTGCGCAGGCTGAGCAACTGGCCCAGCAGCCGCTTGCTGATCTCATAGAGCGGGCTCACCGCCAGCTGGATCTCCGCCTCCGAGGTGTTGAGCCACACCTCGGGGAGCGGCCTGGCGACTGGGGTGGGGGCTCGCGGGCCAACGGCGCTGCGGCGCTCCCCCACCACGGTGGCGAAGAGCTCCAGGAGGCGCCAGCTGCTCAGGGCATTCACCTCCAAGGAGCGCTCCACGGCGGCGAGGTCGCGGGCGGTGTGGACATTGACCCCATGGTTCAGCACCAGCACGTCCACCTCAGCCAGAAGACCCGCCAGCTCCTGCTCCTCCCCCACCCGCCAGCGCACCTGGCGCAGGGGGATGGGATGGCCCTCGCCATCGACCAGGTCCAGGGAAGCTTCGCCGCTCGTGAGGGCGATCAGCTGGGCGCCTCGGTCGTGCCAGCGGCGCAGCAGTGCCCGGCCGAAGGTGCCCCCTGCGCCGGTCACTGCCACCCAGGGGGGCGGCGAACCACTGGAGCGTGGCGCCGCCGGCTCGCTGGGGGGTGCCATCCCGAGGTCCAGCGGGGGGGGGGGCTGACGGGGGGGCGGATTGAGCTTGGCGGGGGGCTCTGCGTTGGTCATGGTGGCTCTGGGGAGGCGAAAGCTCCCGCCGCGCGAGGCTGCATTCTGCAGTTGCTCCCTTGGCCAGGCGGTGTGGCAGTTGCTGCCCGTAGGGCCAATGGTGCTGGGGTCAGGCGATCACGGAGAGGTCTTCTACCTGGAGTGAAGCCGGGTTCGGATCGGTGGTTACTCCCTGCAGGGGACGGATCCCGATCGGCTGGGTCGTGCTTCGTGGTGCCGCCCAATGCCATGTCGCCTGCCGTGCAGCCCGCCCTACAGCCCGCCGTGGTGCCGGCGTGCGTGGTGCCGGGTCCGCCATGAACCTTGGCCGGGCGGTTCATCGGTCACGATGGCAACCTGAGGTGGGCCGCTGCCTAGATTGGCGCCGATCCGCTGACCCCGGCGAGGAATCCATGCCTATCCCGTTGCTGATCGGCTCCTGCGAACCCTTCAGCGGCAAATCGGCGGTGGTCCTGGGTCTGGCCCGCCAACTGGGACGCGAGGGTGTATCGGTGCTGTTCGGCAAACCGCTGGCCACCAGCGCGGCCGATTTCCCGATGGATCCAGAGGTGCGCTTCGTGGGCACCACCCTGGGCTTGTCCGATGAGCAGTTGCTGCCCTCGCTGCGAGTGCTGGAGCCGGCCACAGCCCAGGCCCGCCTGTTGGCGGCCGATCTGGAGGCCGGCGACGCTCTCGATGATCTGCGCAGCCGGATCGCCGCCGAGGCCGAGCGGCTGGTGCTGCTGGAGGCGGCCGGCACCCTGAGTGAGGGTCTGCTGTTCGGGCTGTCGCTAGCGCAGCTGGCCAAGGGGCTTGATGCCCAGGTGGTGCTGGTGCACCCCTGGAGCGACAGTCGCAGCGTGGAGCCGCTGCTAGAGGCCCGCCAGCAACTGGGGGATCGCCTGGCCGGGGTGGTGTTGAACGGTGTGGCGCCCGAGGGTCTGGCCGCGCTAAGGGCCGAGGTGGAGCCTGCCCTGGAGCGCTTGGGGTTGCCGGTGCTCGGGGTGATGCCCCGTAGCCCCCTGCTGCGCAGCGTGACCGTGGAGGAACTGGTGCGGCGCCTCGATGCGCGGGTGCTGTGCTGCCAAGACCGCCTCGATCTGCTGGTGGAAACCATTTCGATCGGGGCCATGAACGTGAACTCCGCCATGGAATTCTTCCGCCGTCGCCGCAACATGGCCGTGGTGACCGGCGCCGACCGCACCGACATCCAGCTGGCGGCCCTGGAGGCCTCAACCCAGTGTTTGATTCTCACCGGAGTGGGGGATCCCCTGCCCCAGCTGATCAGCCGAGCCGAAGAACTGGAGGTGCCCGTGCTCAAGGTCGACCACGACACCCTGACCACGGTTGAGACGATCGATGCCGCCTTCGGCCATGGCCGGCTCCATGAAGCCGTGAAGGCCAGCTACGCGATCCGGCTGGTGCAGGAGCACTGCAATTTCTCCCGCTTGTTCAAGCGGTTGCTGCTGCCGGTGCGGGCCTGAGCCGCTGGTACTCCCTTGAGGTTCACCACTGCTAAGTTCACAACGAAGCTTGCGGGCAACGGTTGACCCGGTCCCTCGATATACCGGCACTAGACCGGATCGACACCCTCGCCCAGGAGCTAGCCATGCTCCAGGATCGGGGCAAACGCCGGATCGCCATCCTCGGCAGTCGGCACGTGCCGGTGGTGTCGATCCACCTGGTGGAATTGGTGGCCCGCGCCCTGGCCCACGAGGGCAACAGCTTGATCACCTCGGGCGCCCAGGGGGTGAACTCCGCCGTGATCCGCAGCGTGCTGGAGGTGGACCCAAGCCGTCTCACCGTGTTGCTGCCTCAGAGCCTGGAGCGCCAGCCGAGTGAATCGCGGGATCAGTTGGAGAAGGTGCTGCACCTGGTGGAGAAGCCAGAGCACGATGACCTGCCCCTACCGATGGCCAGCAGCCTCTGCAACCACGAGATCATCTGCCGCTGCGACCAGCTGATCTGCTACGCCTTTCATGACAGTGAAACCCTTCTCTCGAGCTGCCGCAGCGCCGAGGACATGGGCAAGGTGGTGAGCCTGATGTTCTTCGACTGAGGGAACGGGCCGCTAGGCCGGATCGCGGGGCAGCACCTGCAGCCGGGTACCTTCGCGTCCCATCACGGTGACGGCGCTGCCGCTGCTGAGTTGGTGGGAGGGTTCGAGGTTGCGGGCGGCCCAGCTCTGGCCCTGCCAGCGCACCCGGCCTTCGCCCTCTTGATCGAAGGGGGCGATCACCTCGGCCAGCTCTGCGCCGGCCGCCGGCGGAATCGCCCGCTCGCCCTGGCGGTGGGACCAGCGCCGCACCACGGCGTAGGCGATCGCCACCAAGGCCGCAAAGATCAGCAGTTGGGGTGCCGCCGCCAGCTGGGGCAGGGCGCTCGATAGGAGCACCAGCAGCAGGGCCGCCAGGCCCCCCACCAGCAACAGGCCATCGCTGTCGAGGCCGATCAGCACCACAGTGAGCAGCAGGGCACCGAGACCGAGCCAGAGCAGGGGGGGCATCCGAAGGGGCCGCAGCGATGGGTTGGCTCCATCCTGCCTACGCTCTGCCCAGTGAAGCTGTTTCGATGGAAGGCCTATTCATTCCCGTGCTGATCGCCCTCGGCGCTCTGGGCATCAGTGGCGTGAAGGTCACCAGCAGCAGCCGCTCGATGCTGGTCGAGCGGCTTGGCAAGTACAACCGCCAGCTAACGCCTGGCCTCTCGCTGGTGATTCCGGGGCTGGAGCGGGTGGTGAGCCATGAATCGCTCAAGGAGCGGGTGCTCGACATCCCACCGCAGCAGTGCATCACCCGCGACAACGTGTCGATTGAGGTGGATGCGGTGGTGTATTGGCAGCTACTCGAACATGCCCGCGCTTATTACGCGGTGGACAACCTGCAAGCGGCGATGGTGAATCTGGTGCTCACCCAGATCCGCGCCGAGATGGGCAAGCTCGACCTCGATGAAACCTTCACCACCCGATCCGAGGTGAATGACGTGCTGCTCAAGGAGCTCGATCTGGCCACCGATCCCTGGGGCGTGAAGGTGACGCGGGTGGAGCTGCGCGACATCAAGCCCACCCAGGGGGTGCAGCAGGCGATGGAGCAGCAGATGACCGCCGAACGGGAGAAGCGGGCGGCGGTGCTGCGCTCCGAAGGCGAACGGGAATCCCAGGTGAATGCGGCCCGGGGCCGGGCCGAGGCCCTGGTGCTTGATGCCAAGGCCAAACAGGAGGCCCTGCTGCTGGAGGCCGATGCCCAGGCCAAGCAGCAGTTGCTGCTGGCCCAGGCGCGGGCCGCCTCCGCCAAGGAGCTGGCGACGGTGATTGAGGCCCATCCGGCGGCCGCTGAGGGCCTGCGGCTGCTGCTGGCCAAGGACTGGATGGCGATGGGCGAGAAGCTCGGCAATGCCCCCGCCGGCAGCGTGCTGATGGTGGATCCCCAGAGCCCGGCCAGCCTGCTGGCGGCGCTGAAGGGGTTGCAGGAGAAGGGCTGAGCCCCACTAGTCTGCTTTTGGTCGGCGCGATCGATGGACTATCAACCCCCAAGCCACCTGCTCGAAGTCCTGCAGAAAATTGAGTACGAAGAGGCGTTGTCCGATCAAGATCCCAGATATGTGGATTCGCAGGAAGCGCGGGGCAGCGAAAAAACCTTCACCCGCCTGGCGCGCAAGTTTGGCTGGGATCCCGTCAGCAATGCTTTCTTTGCTCCCTATGAAAAGCACATCCTGTTCTTTGGCCATATCGGCATCGGCAAGACCACCGAATTGCGCCGTTATGCGCTGCAGCTGAACGCATCGAGGCGGTTTTATGTGGTGGAGGTGGATGTGTTGGCCAAGTTGGACCGCAACAACCTGCAGTACACCGAAGTGCTGATGGCCATGGCTGAAACCTTGCTGGAACGGCTCCACGGCGACGGCTTTGTTTTGGGGGCAGAGGCCCTTGAGCCCCTGCAACGCTGGTTTGGCAACGTGGTGGAAACGCAGACCACAACAAAGGAGCTGAGTGCCGAACTCAAGACGGTGGCCGAGGGCGGCGGTGGGATCCCTGGTTTGATGAAGCTCTTGGCCACGTTTACGGCCGCCTTCAAGACCGGATCCAGCCAGAAGAGTGAATGGCGGCGCGAAATTCGTAATGATTTCACCAGCCTGGCGCTGGCCTTCAATACTCTGATTCGCCTGGCAGAGGCCCAGTTGGCGCGTCAAGGCAGGGCCGAGCAGCTGCTGTTTCTGATCGATGGCACCGACAAGATGCGTGGCGAAGATACGCAGCAATTCTTTGTGCAGGATGCGGAGCAGTTGCTGGCCATTAAAACCCTGGTGATCTACACGGCGCCGCTGCATTTGAAGTATGACGGGCGTCTCGGCGGCAAGCTCGATGCCGATATTGTCTTGCCGATGATGAAGCTGTATGAGCGAGATGGTGGCCGCTTTGAAGCCGGATGGAGAACGATGCGCCGCCTGCTGCTGTTGCGAGCCGACCGGTGTCTGTTTGCCAGTGATGCGGAGGTGGATCGCTTGGTGGAGTTCAGCGGCGGCCATCCACGGGAGCTGTTGCGTCTGCTGAAACTCTGCTGTGAGCTGGCCGAGGATCGGATTGATGCCAACGTGGTGCAAACGGCGATTCAAAAATTGGCGGCCGACTATCGCTATTTCCTCAAGCCGGCGGATTATGCCTTGCTCAAGACGATCGACAGCAACCCTGTTGATGGTGGCAACGACGAACAAGCGCAGGAGTTGTTGCATCGCCTGGCGTTGCTGCAATACAACGACGGCACCTGGCGCCGCAGCCATCCGGTGGTGCGAACCCTGGAGGGCTACGGGGCGGCAGGCGGCTGAGCCGGAACCCCTTCCACCATGGTGCGTTCTGCCTTCGCGATCGAACAAGCGAGGCTGGCTGAAGCCCGCCAGCTCCCCGGACCGTGCCACGACGACTTTCTTCGCCTTAGCCGCACCCTGATTCATGGGCCCCCGTTTCAGTGGCTGCTGGTGGAGGCGCCGGATGAGGGGTTGCGGCGGCAGGTGCTGGAGGCTCTCGACCGGGTGCTTCAGCGGGCTGGATTGCGGAGCGATCGGCTGCCGCTGAGCGACAAGATTCTCGATGTGCCGATGCTGGAAGCCCGGCTGGTGAACAACGCGCGCCAGGCGCCTGTGGTGCATGTGATCGGCCGCCCGGGCTGGTTTGACGCCGCCCGCTGGCAAGCCTTCAACACCCGCCGGGAGCGCTTAGCGGCCAAGGCCCGGGCCCGGTTGGTGTTCTGGCTGGATGGGGAAGCGATCGCCCTGGCCTCCCGCAGCGCCCCCGACCTGTGGGCCTGGCGGAGCGGCGTTTATGCCTTTCTGCCCGCAGCCGCACCCGCAGCCGCACCTGGAGCCCAGCCTGCCCTCGGTGGAGAAAGCCCGTTGCAAACGCCCGCTCACAGTGCCCATGGGGGCGTGGACACCCGCTCGATGGCCGAGCGCAGCCGGCGGGTGGCGGAGATCAGGGCCTGGCTGGCAAGCCACCCGGAAGCACCCGATGAGCTGCGCATCACCCTGGTCAACGAGCTGGGCCGGCTGCTGTTCAGTCTGGGGGATTTGGATGAAGCCCTTGCCCATTGGCGCGAGGTGGAGCTGCCCCTCTATCGGCGGCTTGGGGATGCCTGGAGCCAGGCCATCACGATGGGGCGGATCGCGGACATCCTGGAAACGCGAGGGCAGCTGGATGAGGCGCTGCGCATCTATCAAGAAGAGGCACTACCGGTGTATGAACGGCTGGGAGATGTGCGCTCGAAGGCCATCACGAAGGGGCGGATCGCGGACATCCTGAAATCGCGAGGGCAGCTGGATGAGGCGCTGCGCATCTATCAAGAGGAGCAACTACCGGTGCTTGAACGGCTGGGAAACGTGCGCTCAAAGGCCATCACGATGGGGCGGATCGCGGGCATTCTGCAAGCGCGAGGGCAGCTGGATGAAGCGCTGCGCATCCATCAGGAAGAGTTGCTACCGGTGTTTGAACGCCTGGGAGACGTGCATTCGAAAGCCATCACGATGTTCCACATCGCGGACATCCTGGAATCGCGAGGGCAGCTGGATGAAGCGCTGCGCATCTGTCAGAAAGAGTTGCTACCGGTGTTTGAACATCTAGGAGACGTGCGCGCGAAAGCCATCACGATGGGAAAGATCGCGGACATCCTGCAAGCGAGAGGGCAGCTGGATGAAGCGCTGCGCATCCATCAGAAAGAGTTGCTACCTGTGTTTGAACATCTAGGAGACGTTCGCTCGAAGGCCATCTCGATGGGGAGGATCGCGGACATCCTGGAAGCGCGAGGGCAGGAACACCAAGAGCCACCGCCCACCTGAGGACAGCTATCAGCCCGCCCCTACCTCCCTCAGCCCCCCAGCACGCCGCGCAGCCCCTCGCTGTAGAGGAGTGCTGTGCAGAGAATCGCGCCGGCCCAGCAGAGGCTGCGCAGGGGTGGGAGGTTGGCCACGTAGGCGCCGATGTAGCCGAGCCGCAGGGCCGGGTGGAGCCAGGCCGCCGCGATCGCCAGGGCGGTTGGGGCGGCGCCGGTGTGGGCGGCAAAGAGGGCCAGCAGGCAGGCCGGGGCGTGGAGGGTGAAGGCCTCGAAGCTGTTCTGATGGGCCCAGTTGGCCCGTTTGCCCCAGGCCGGCAGCCGCTCGAACATCGCCCGGGGGGCCGCCAGATCGGCGGGGGTGAAATCGGCCTTGGAGCGGGCGGCGGCCAGGGGGAAGAGGCTGGCGATCACCACGGCGCCGGCCAGCACTAACGACCAGGCGAAGGGGGCGCCGGCATGAAGGGCCGCGGCTGCGTCGCTGGTTCCCGTGGCACCGGCCTCAACCGCCAGCGGAACCGCGGCGAGCAGCGCGGGCAGGGGAAGCGAAAGGGGCATGGCAGGGAGGGGGGCGGAGACCCTTTCTAAGGTTCTGCGGGGAGTGATCCGGGTTCATGCGGGTTCAAGGCTGGATTTCACACCCTGACTCCGAAGATCTGCCACCAGCAGATCAGCGATGTCCCGATCCACCTGGGGAGTGAGATGTTCCTCGCCATCAACCCGCCAGCCGGGTTTGAAGCTCGGGATCTCTCCAGGTGGGCTGCCGCAGATCCACGCCGTGCAGGGGCAGATCAAAGGCCAGGAGGCGCTGAAGACAGGCCTGACGCAGGGAGCCAAGACCACAGACCAGAACGGGGGCAGGGCTAAGGCGCTCGGCGGGCAATGCGCTCAACTTCAGGAGCCGCCAAGCTCAGAGATCATCCTCCACACCGGTGGTGATGGTGCAATCGCTCGTGGGGTAGCTCACGCAAAGCAGGGCAAAACCGGAAGCGATTTGATCATCGTCCAAGAAGCTTTGATCCGACTGGTCGACACCGCCGCTAACAATCTTGCCAGCACAGGTGCTGCAGGCACCAGCCCTACAGGAGTAGGGGAGGTCAATGCCCTGCTCCTCAGCAGCATCGAGGATGTAGGTGTCAGAAGCACAGGTAAAAGTCTTACCGTCTTCCGTTTTGATGGTGAAGGTGTCAGCCATGGGTCCTTACGGGCCAAGTCAATATCCATCCAATGCTAAACCCCAATACAGGGTTGGTCGGGCAGGACACATCGACTCAATGGTGTGTTGGGATCCCAATCACCAGCTCCCTTTGATGGGACCCGGCTCCGCTGGCTTTGTCTGGATCAGCGCGAAACGGCTGCATCGGCGGCGCTCCGCCGGCAGGCCCTGGCGATCACCTGCTCCTCATCGGCCGCAATGACCATCACCTCGAAGGGTGAGAGCCAGCTCAGGGCGCCCACCACCTCTTGCCGCAGCGCCTCGTCGTGCTCGCCGATGCCGCCGGTGAAGGCGAGCACGTCGACGCCGCCGAGGCTGGCGGCCATGGCCCCAATCTCCCGCAGCAGCCGGTGGCGGAACACGGCGATGGCCAGCTGGGCCCCCTCGTGGCCAGCCGCTGCCGCAGCCCTGAGCTCCTGCATGCTGCCGCTGAGCTCGGAGAGAGCCAGCAAGCCGCTGCGTCCATTGAGGACCTGGTCCAGCTCCTCCACCGACAGGCCTCTGCGCAGCTGATGCAGCAGCAATCCGGGGTCGACAGAGCCGCAGCGGGTGGCCATCACCAGCCCCTCCAGCGGGGTGAAGCCCATGGTGGTGTCCACGCTTCTTCCCGCCGCGATGGCGCACAGGGAGCAGCCGGCGCCCAGGTGGCAGCTGATCAGCCGCAGGGGATTGGCCGCGGCTGCCGGGGGGATGCGGGCGGCGACCACCTCGGCGACATGCTGGTGGTTCAGCCCATGGAAGCCGAAACGCCGCAGGCCCTGGCGTCGCCAGGCGGCGGGGATGGCATAGGTGGCGGCCTCGGGCGGCAGGGTGGCGTGGAAGGCGGTATCGAAGCAGGCCCACTGCTCCAGGTGGGGCTGATGCTCCGCCAGCCAACGCATCACCCGAAGGGCCGGGCCGTTGTGGAGGGGAGCCAGGGGTACCAGTTCCGCCAAAGCCGCCAGAACCACTGGCTCCAGCCGCACGGGGGCGGTGAAGCCTGCGCCGCCATGCACCACCCGGTGGCCGGCCAAGACGATGGCTTCGCTCCAGGGCGCCAGGGCCGCCGGCAGCCAGTTGTCCAGCACCGGCTCCGGGGAGGCTCCCTCGGCCATGGGGCATTCCCTTTGCCCCTGCCAGAGCCGGCCGCCACCCTCATTCAGCAGGCAGGCCTTGAGACTGGAACTGCCGGCGTTGAGCACCAGCACGAGCCCAGAATCCGGCACGGTTGCTGCGGCCGGGCCCTTCATCCGCGCTCGGCGATCGGCAGAGCCCAGCGCCAGTTCGTGATTTCCGGCGCGTCCATGCCGTGGGTATGGGCGTACTCCCGGTGAGACAGGATCTCTTCCTGCATCCGCTCCTTGACGTGGGCGGCGCGGGAGCGGAGGCGGGGTACGCGGTCGATCACATCAATCACCAGATTGAAGCGGTCGATCTGGTTGTTCATCGCCAGCTCCAGCGGCGTGTTGATGTTGCCCTTCTCCTTGTAGCCGCGCACGTGGAAGTTGTTGTGGTTGGTGCGGCGGTAGGTGAGGCGGTGAATCAGCCAGGGGTAGCCGTGGAAGTTGAAGATCACCGGTCTGTCGGTGGTGAACAGGGTGTCGAAATCCCGGTCGCTCAGCCCGTGGGGATGCTCCTTGGGTTCGGTGAGGGCGAAGAGCTTGACCACGTTGATCACCCGGATCCGCAGGGTGGGGATCTCGCGTTGCAGGATCTCGACGGCCGCCAGGGTTTCCTTGGTGGGAATGTCGCCGGCGCAGGCCATCACCACCTCGGGCTCATCCGGTTCGATGCCCAGGTCGTCGGTGCTGGCCCAGCGGACAATGCTGATTCCCTTGGCCACGTGGCGCCTGGCCTGCTCCAGGGAGTAATACTGCAGGTGCTTCTGCTTATCAGAAACAATGATGTTGCAGACGTTCGTTTCCTGCAGAGCCTCCTCCGCCACCGCCAGTAGGCAGTTGGCATCGGCTGGCAGGTACACCCGCACCACTTCGCCGCTCTTGTTGCCGGCCAGGTCGATGAAGCCCGGATCCTGGTGAGTGAAGCCGTTGTGATCCTGCCGCCACACGGTGGAGGAGATCAGGCAGTTCCAGGCCCCGATCGGCGAGCGCCAGGGAGCATGGTGAATGCAGGATTCCAGCCACTTGGCGTGCTGATTGAACATCGAGGCGATCACATGGGCGAAGGCTTCGTAAGTGTGGAAGAAGCCATAGCGACCGGTGAGCAGATAGCCCTCCATCATCCCCACCAGGGTGTGCTCGCTGAGCATCTCCACCACCCGGCCGCTGCGGCCCAGTTCACTGCCGTTGAGGTCCTCCGGCAGGAAATCCTCCATCCACACCTTCTTGCTCACCTCGTAGATCGCCTGCAGGCGGTTGGAGGCGGTTTCATCCGGGCCGAACACCCGCATCGAATCGGGATTGGTGCGGATGATGTCGCGAAGCAGCTCCCCGAGCGGGTAGGTGTTCTCCTCCTCGCTGGTGCCAGGAGCATCCACCGCCACCGCATAGGTCTCCAAGGCGGGGAACTGAAGCTTGCGGCGCAGCAGGCCGCCGTTGGCATGGGGGTTGGAGCCCATGCGACGCAGGCCTTCGGGGGAGAGGGCCCGTAGATCGGGGATCAGGGTGCCGTTGGCATCAAAGAGCTCCCAGGGGCGGTAGCTCTTCAGCCAGTCCTCCAGCAGACCCAGCTGCTCGGGATCGGTGTTCGGCGCAGCCAGGGGCACCTGGTGGGCCCTCCAGAAGCCCTCCAGTTTCTTGCCATGCAACTCAGCCGGACCGGTCCAGCCCTTGGGGGAGCGCAGCACGATCATCGGCCAGGCGGGCCGCACCGCTTCACCGCTGGCGCGTCCCTCGGCGCGGATTTCGAGAATGCGCCCGATCGCCCGATCCATGGCGGCGGCCATGGCCTCGTGCATCGCCCTCGGTTCAATGCCTTCCACGAAGATCGGCTCCCAGCCGTAGCCGCGCATCAGGCTCGCCAGCTCGTCATGCGGAATCCGCGCCAGCAGGGTGGGGTTGGCGATCTTGTAGCCATTGAGGTGGAGCACCGGCAGCACCGCCCCATCGCTGATCGGGTTGAGGAACTTGTTGATGTGCCAGGAGGTGGCCAGGGGCCCGGTTTCGGCCTCTCCATCACCCACGCAGGCCAGGGCGATCAGGTTGGGGTTGTCGAACACCGCGCCGCAGGCGTGGGAGAGCACGTAGCCCAGTTCGCCCCCCTCGTGGATCGAGCCGGGAGTTTCCGGGGTGCAGTGGCTGCCGATGTGCCCGGGAAAGGAGAACTGCTTGAAGAAGCGGCGCATCCCGGCGGTGTCCTGGCTCTTGTCGGGGTAGACCTCGCTGTAACTGCCGTCGAGGTAGGTGGGGCCCAACACCCCAGGGGCGCCATGGCCGGGGCCCGACAGGTAGATCATGTCGAGGTCGTGGCGGCGAATCACCCGATTGGCATGGGCCCAGATGAAGGCCTGGCCCGGTGAAGACCCCCAATGGCCCAGCAGCCGCGGCTTGATGTGCTCAAAGCGCAGGGGTTCGGCCAGCAGCGGGTTATCGCGCAGGTAGATCATCCCCACAGCCAGGTAATTGGCGGCGCGCCACCAGGCATCGATCCGCTGCAGTTCCTGCTCGCGATCAGGGCTGGAGAACTGAGCCTCGTAAGGGGCCATAGACGAAGCGGTCATGACCTTTAGTCGCACGGGGGTTGTGCCCCTGATCTTGGCCTGCGGCCGTTAAGAGGCCCCTAAATCCCCTTCCGGTGGGCGCAAGTCAGGAATCCGACATCCTCAACCACCACGCTATGGGACCTTCCGCAGCCCATCAACCCGCCTCTGGCGGCCTGCGATGCCAGAGCCAGGGCTTCAAGGGAGCACGATGCCCACCCGGCCGGGGGCGCTGGCGGAGACGTCAGCAGCGTCGATTCCTCCCCGCGCCCTCCAGCACGGCGTGACGCTTATCGAGAAGGACGACTACCTCCAGCAGGTTGGCATCACAGCCGTCTAGCTCGGGCATCGGGCGGAGACGACAGAATCTCCGACCCCCTGCTAACTGTGGCGGCCCGCAACAGTCGCCGTGGAGCCGGTGAAGATCTCCAGGCTGAAGTCCTCCAGCCATGATGCGATCGGGGACTGGCCTTGGCTTGATCAGGAGCTGCTCCACACCAGCCGCAGCCACCAGGTCTGCATGACCTGCCATTTCTTTCGCCACCACCCGGGGGCCAACGGCATCCCGCTGCTCACCTGCCACTTGCACCAGGGCCTGATCGACCACGGAGAGCACCTCACCCACCGCTGCAGTGACTGGACGGAGGACATGCACCGCCAGTTGGGCTGGGCTGCCTGAGGTGCCGGGCTAGAGCAGAAACCGCGGGCCACTCTGGTGATCGTGTCGCCAAGATGGCACTGTTGAAGGTGCTAAACCGCTGCGGGAGGGCACTCTCTCGGCGAGGAACACTGACTGCCCTGAACCCACCTGATCCATCAGCGCTGCAGCAGCCAGCGCAGCAATGACAGGACGATGATCAGCCCGATGCCGGTGTTCCAGATCAGGGAGCGCCGCTTATTGATGCGCTGCAGCCAGGGGGGCAGCTGGCCACCCCAGCGCTCCAGGGCCAGCACCACCAGCACCAACACGGCCAGCGGGATACCGATCGCCAACACAAGCTCACGCAGCATCGATCATGCTCCCTGCACTGACAGAACCGTACCGAGAAACAGGCGGATGTCGATGATCGTTTTGCATCGATCGTTTTGCATCGATTTGGTTAAACGACCCGATCATGGTCTGTTTGGGCTTGATCCTCCCAGTCAACCCAATCGACGGCGTGGACTTTGAGATAACAGCTGACGGCCTCGCCAAGGGTGGCAAAAAATCGTTCTTCTCCAAATTGTGAGAATAGCCCAAAGCGCTTGAGCTTGTCTTTGACGGGATCTTTCATCTCAGCAATGCAGAGCCTGATTCCTGATGTTGCCAAGGTGTGATCTAGTTCATCCAAAGTGTCTGCAGATGTGACATCAATGCTGGTGACGGGCTCAGCCCCCACGACGAGCCAGTTGACCTGATTTGGTGATGACTCCACTGCCATCATCACCCGGTCTCGGAATAATTCGGCATTGGCAAAAAACAGTGGTGCATCCCATCGAAACAGAACCAGACCTGGAATCTGGCGGGACTCCGGGTATCTGCTGATGTCGTGGTATCCCTTGACGTTGTCAACTCTCCCCAGCACAGCAGAATAGGGCCGCCAGCCATGCCAGAGAAACTCGATCACCGCAATGGCGATTGCCAGAGCGATGCCAGGGATGGCGCCAAAGACGGCAACCCCTGCCAGGCAGAGCATCGACAACCAGAACTCCCAGGGCTGCATTCTGTAAATGCGCCGAAGATCAGCCACTTCGATCAAGGCGATCGCTGAGGCAGTCACCACAGCGGCAAGGGCGGAGATGGGCAGATTTCGCAGGAGGTTCGGGGCTGCTACGAGCAGCACGGCGACCGTGATCGCTCCGACGACGCCGGTCAACTGGGTCTTGGCGCCTGCAGCCTCGGCAACCGGAGTACGCGATGCGCTCGCACTGATCGGGAGGCCCTGAAACAAACCGGCAACCAGGTTGGCCGCGCCGAGGCCGACCATCTCCTGATTCGGGTCGACCCGCTCGCCTAGCCGCGCGGCGTAGGTTCTGGACAGCACGCTCGTGTCCGCAAACGACACCAAGGCGATGGCGAAGCCTCCCAGTAACACCGGCACGATGTCGTCTGTGCCCGTCCAAGGAACAGCCACAGCGGGCAGGCCTCTAGGAAGGGGACCGAGAACCATCACGCCGAATTCGGTTGCAAGATTCAGGGCGGAAACGATGGCAGTGGCGGATACAACAGCCAGTAGGACCCCTGGAACTCGCTTGCTGTGCCTTAGCAGTCCAATCAGCAAGAGGGTGCCGCTGCCCAGGGCCAGCGATACCCCGTTCGTTTTGCCGGCCAGTAACCCTGCAAGGAAGGATTGGGATTCAATCAGCAGTCCATCGCCCTTGACCGTGAAACCGAACAGGGCCGGCAACTGACTGAACAGAACGGTCAAGGCGATGCCATTCATGTAGCCGTAGCGGATCGGCTTGGAGAGCAACTCGCTGATGAATCCGAGCCGGGCGGTTCCAGCCAGAACGCAGAGGCTGCCGGAGACGATGGCCAACATCGAGGCCAAGGCCATGGCGCGCTGCGAGTCACCGGCAGACAACGGCAGCACGATGCCACCGATGAGGGCGACGAGCGAGGAGTCCGGTCCCAACACCAGCATCCGGCTGGGGCCGAACAGGGCATAGGCCAGCAATCCGACGATCGTGGCGTAGAGGCCAGAGGTGGGTGGAACACCGGAGGCAACCGCGTAGGCAATGCCCACGGGCAGCAGCACGGCCGACAGGGCGAGGCCGGCCACGATGTCATGACGAAGCCAGGCGAGCCTGTACTGGCCAATGGCAGCCAGACCTGGGAGCCAGCGCCGCCAGCCCACGGAGGGGGTGCTTCTTTTGATGCGCGGATACGTGGCAGGAGTGCGCGGCATTGGTGGGGGTTTTGATGCGCTCATGGCTTCGCAGTAATTAGCGCTAGCAATGGCGCTAGGTTGATGGATGGTTCGCCTCTAGGGCATGCCATGGCCGCATCGATTCAGGCACTTGCGATTGACCAATCCGCGCCGGCTTGATTCAGTCGTGCGGTCGGCCAGCTCGTGCAGCTTGAGATGGCGGCGTCCCTGCTGTGGGTGACACGCCAGTTGATCACGGCCTGACCCGGTGGCGATTCGGCCAGCGGAGCCGGCGCCATTGCTCCTGCCCTGGGATCTGCGGCCGTTTGGCGGTGTGCGCCCCTAGATCGTTCTTGAGAGGTCCGTTGCCAAGACTATGCAAAAGCTGCATAGGTTCGCCGTCAAGAGAATGGAGAACCCATGGCGCTTGCGGCTGGGCTGCCGTAGAACGAGGCAGAGTGGCATCAACCGGCGACAGCGTATGGCCCATGGGAGCATCAAAGCTGGTTGGGCGGGTCTTGGGGTCTTGCAGCTCGGGCCTCCTGTCAACGCCCCATGCCAGTGGTGCGCCCTGAGTCGGGCCCTGCGATGAGCGAGCGCTTCTTCAACGACCCGATCCTCAACTCCCCCTACGAGCGCCCCAGCCGCCATTGGGAGCTGGTGAAGGGAATCCCCACGCAAGTGGAGTTGGCGGGGCGCCGGGAGTCGCAGCTGATCACACCGATCCCCAAGCCCAGGAAGCGGGGCGGCAAGGACGAGCAGCGCGAGCTGGAGTTCGGGGCCCAGGGGCTGTCGGACAGCGACCAGCAGTACGAGGTCACCCAGCAGATCAACTCCATCCGGGCCCTGGTGGAGGAGTGGCGTCAGGCCCCCGAGAGCCAGTGGAAGGTGTCAGCGGAGACGGCTCGGCTGCTGAAGCACTGGCGCCACCACGAATTCCAGGGAATCCGGCCCTTCTACTGCCAGATCGAAGCGGCCGAGACCGCGATCTGGCTCACGGAGGTGGCACCGGAGAGCAGAAATTACTATGCTGGCGGAAGGAAGATGAATGAATCCAATGATCGCCTCAATCGATTAATGCCATGAAATTGTATGTTGGCATTACGGATACCGATTGGTTTCGCTATCTGCGACAGCGAAATGCCGAAGAGATGAATTTTTGGCGGCCTCGGGCAACAACCCAATTCAAAATTCTCGAAGCAAGCGAGCTCTTTTTGTTCAAATCAAAATACCCAGAAAACAAGATCGTGGGAGGTGCATTCTTTGTCAGGCACTCTACACTGCTGCTTGATCTTGCCTGGAAGGCATTTGGAGAGGCAAATGGAATGCCAAGCCTTACGTTGTTCCGCCAGAAGATTGGCAACCTGCGCCGCGATCAAGAGTTTAATCCCATCATTGGCTGCACAATACTCACCCAACCCTTTTATTTAGAAGAAGCCATGTATATCGATCCTCCCCACGACTGGCCATCCAATATCGTTACAGGGAAAAGTTTTGAGATTCTGCCTGGGAGTGAAGGATTGAGGCTATTCGAGCAAGCTCAACCATTCTTCTCTCAGGTGGCCCAATCTGATCATGAGCACAGTGGGCCTGTTGGCGGCAGGTACGGCAAGGATCTCACCATCAGGCCAAGGCTTGGCCAAGGAGGTTTTCGTATCATGGTTTTGGATGAATACTCTCGTCGATGTGCCATTACAGGCGAGAAGACGCTGCCCGTTCTCGAGGCTGCGCATATCCAGCCTTATTCTGAAAATGGGCCGCACAAGGTATCGAACGGGATTCTTATGCGATCTGATCTGCATACGCTATTTGACAATGGCTATTTAACCCTGACGAAGGAGTTCCATGTTGAAGTGAGTAGGCGTATCAGGGAAGAATTCTCAAACGGACGTGAGTACTATGCGCTCCATGGGAAAAAGTTGGTATCAATTCCCGATCAAGTCAGCAACAGGCCGGATCCTTTGTTTCTGGAGTGGCACCAAAATAATTGTTATCGAGGCTAATGGATTCCTCGGCTTGGCCGTTTTTGATCCCTCCACTGGCAAAGTCCGCAGCGACGAGCCCGACAACATCGCTTGCTGGTTTATCGACAGCGACTAAACTGGCGAGAACTTCTTTGTGCGCAAGGCTTACTTCCTTGGCCAGAACGATCCTTACAAGAGCCTCAAGACCTCTCTCAAAGCCGAGACCGATCAAGCAGCCTGGGAATCCCTCAACAGCGACATTTCAGTCCCGTTCGCCAAGCCTTCAACCGGCCGCATCGCCGTGAAGGTGATCAACCACCTGGGGGATGAGGTGATGAAGGTTTATCGGGTGTGATCAACTCCTTTTCTTGACTCGCTGGTCTACAAGCAGCGCCAAAAGGAAAATACGTGCCTCATCAGTACCCTTGACTTTATCCCAGGATTGGAAGACCCGTTTGGCATCTTGAATGGCTTGGCGTGCATCTGTCTTTTTAGGCTTTTGCAAGATATTGTAATCAGCATCGTGGCGTGATTGTTGCAACGATCGAAAGGTTGCGGCAATGTCCTTCAAGTCTGTAATGCGGTAGAGATACAGCGCTTCAGCGTCGCTGCATCGGGGCGGCCTCGCTGGTTTTCTCCAGGCAGCATGGTTTCGCACAGAGCCAAGAGGTTCTGAGGCAGACTCATGAATTCAAGCTCCCGGTATCAGATTTAGCCGAATCATCGGACCACGAGCTGTCCTCATCATTGTCATCATCGGTATCAGCATCCTCTTCGCGGGTTCGAAATCTGACGTAGACCCAGCGTTCATCTCCTGCTTCTGAGATCAGACTCTGGATTTTTCTCTCGGCTTGATGCGCTGCATCCAAATCGACTTCCTTAACATCGTAAACAACCCAAACCCAAAGTGCCGGATCACCAAGAGAATCAATGTCGCTCTCTACGCGACAGGAGAAGAAAGGAGGGCTCCATTCTTCTTTGTTTAGTATATCCTCGACATCGCTGATCTCCAGCTCCTTCAGCGCTCGCGCTGGCATCACGAACCTCCCGAGTAGGGAAACTCTAGGCAAGAACCATCCTGTTGACAGCTTGCGCCACCAGCCAGCGACATCGGCCAGGAGGCCCTTACATCTCTTACGACCTGAGCTAAGGTGAGAAGGTGCATGGTGAGCCTCATGACCCCGCAGGCTGCGTTTCAGGCTGCCGTTCTCGATCAGCTACGGCGCTCTCCGCTCGATTCGGCTGCCCAGGATGCCCTGCTGCATGCCCTCTCCTCAGCGGCCGAGCCCGCCCAGGCAGCCAGGCTCAACGAGGAGGAGTCGCTCACCGATTGGCTTGGAGCGGCCCCCGCCAATGCCGCCCAGCTCGAGTTCGAAGCACTCCGGCGCAGCTTTGCCCTGCGCCACCAGCTCCTGGCCTGCACTATCCGTACAGCCGAGGTGAGCGAGCTCCTCGCCGCCGGCAGCCGCCAGACGGTGCACGACCGCCTCAAGGCCGGCACCCTGCTGGGGATCCTTGATCAGGGGAAATGGCGCTTCCCCCTCTGGCAGTTCGACGCCGATGGCCCCAACGGTGTGATCGACGGACTGGCCCAGGTGCTGCAGGCCCTGCAGGTCTCCAACCTGGCCAAGGCCCGCTGGCTGCAACAGCCCCATCCGGTTTTCGGTGGCTCTACCCCGTTGGATCTTCTCCGCAAAGGCCGACTCGATGTCGTACTGGCGGAAGCGGGCCAGGTGGGTTGTGGTCAGGATTGATTCACCCCCACGCACCAGGCCATCACCATGCTGCTCGTGTACAATCGGTTTGTACATATAGGAGCGTTGGGGATGGCTCTCGTCTCCGTTTCCGACCTGCGGCAGAACCTGCCTGCTTTCCTCAAGCGCGTTCAGGCTGGTGAAGAGCTGCAGGTGACATCCCGCGGACGAATCATTGCCCGCATCGCACCGGAGCGGGACCCTGCCGAAGATGCCCGACAGTGGCTACTGGATCTGCGTGATCGCGTCTCCCTTATCGATGTGGTCCATGCGATCCCGGATGTGGAGTGGGGTGGTGATGCGGATCATCTGTGACACCCACATCCCTCTGTTCTGGGCCAATGCTCCATCGCGCCTCAGCGTCAGTGCCGCCGCAGCCCTGGAGAAAGGCCGGCAAGAGGGCCAGCTGGCCATCGCCGACATCTCGCTGTGGGAGTTGGCCCTCCTGATCGATCGCGGCCGCCTTCAGCTTCCAGGCGATGTAAGCCCTGTTGACTATCTCTCACGGCTGCTGCAGGCCCTTCGTTTGCAGGTACTGCCAATCACGGCTGATATCGCTGTTCTCTCCCGCAGCTCCCTGTTTCAGCATGGCGATCCAGCTGATCGCCTGATCGCGGCCACGGCACTTCACGGTGGCTGGCCCTTGATCACCGCTGATGAAAAGCTCCGTGCTCTGCCAGACCTTCACTGCATCTGGTAGCAGCAGCTGCCATCTTGATCCCATGGCTTTCCTCCTCGCCGACAGCTTCCAATCCAGCCTTGAGAAGCTCAGTGGTGAAGAGCAGAAAGCCGCCAAGCTCGCAGCCTTCGAGCTGCAAATCAACGCTGCCAATCCTGGTCTTCAGTGCCACCGGCTCGACAACATTAAGGACAAGAACTTCTGGTCAGCTCGTGCCAGCCGTGACATCCGTCTGATCTTCCATCGGGTCGAGAGCAGCGTCATGCTCTGCTACGTCGACCATCACGACCCTGCCTACGACTGGGCCTCGCGGCGCAAGATCGAAACCCACCCCGTTACCGGCGCCGCCCAGATCGTCGAAATCCGGGAAACGGTTCGCGAGATCCAGATCCCCCTCCACGTCCCCGCCGAACCAGCCGCCGCTGCGGAGCCCAAGCGACCTCTCTCCAACCTTACGGAAGCCGACCTGCTCAGTTACGGGGTTCCTGCCGAGTGGATTCCGGATGTCCGCACGGCGGACGACGACATGCTGCTGGTGATCGCCTCCCACCTCCCCGGTGAGGCTGCCGAAGCGATCATCGATCTGGCCACCGGCACCACGCCCGCCAAGCCGGAGGTAAGGCAGCCAGACCAGAGCAATCCCTACGAGCACCCCGATGCTCAGCGCCGCTTCCGTGTGCTCACCGGCACCGAAGAGCTGGCTCGGGCGTTGGACTACCCCTGGGAGCGCTGGATCGTGTTCCTCCATCCCAGCCAGGCCGACTGGGTGAGCCGCTCCTTCAATGGCCCCACCCGCGTGCAGGGCTCAGCTGGTACGGGCAAAAGCGTCGTAGCCCTGCACCGCGCCGTTCATCTGGCTCGCAGAAACCCCGAAGCCAGGGTGTTGCTGACCACCTTCTCCGAGCCCCTGGCGGCCCTACTGCAGGACAAACTCCATCGCCTGATCCAGGGGGAGCCCAGGCTGATTGAACCGCAGCGGCGCCAGGCCCTATCAGCACATCGTGGTGGACGAATGCCAGGACATCACCGCTGGCCAGCTCCGGCTCCTGGCCGCTCTGGCGGGCACCAGCACCGATGCTCTGTTCTTCGCGGGGGATCTCGGTCAGCGCATCTTCCAACAGCCCTTCTCCTGGACCCAGTACGGCGTGGACATCCGCGGCCGCTCGCGCACTCTTCGAATCAACTACCGGACCTCCCATCAGATCCGCAGCCAAGCCGATCAGCTGCTTGATCCCGAGTCCCGCGACGTGGACGGCAACGTGCAAGACCGCCGCGGCGCCATCTCCATCTTCAACGGCCCCGAGCCCGACATCCGGGAATGCGAAGACACCGACAGCGAGACCGAGCAGGTGGCTGCCTGGATTGAGCAGCGCCGCGGCGAAGGCCTCACCCCCAGGGAGTTCGGCATCTTCGTGCGCAGCGAGGCCGAGATCACCCGCGCCGAATCAGCACTGCAGCTGGCTGAGCTGCCCTACGAGCGTCTGCAGCCTTCGGCCATCCGTCTTGGCAGCAAGGCCACCCTCTCCACCATGCACCTGGCCAAAGGGCTGGAGTTCCGGGCCGTGATCGTGATGGCCTGTGATGAAGACGTGATCCCCAACGCCGAGCGCATCAAGGCCATCACCGACGACAGCGACCTCGATGAAGTGGTGGCCACCGAGCGCCACCTGCTTTACGTGGCCTGCACCCGAGCCCGCGACCACCTGCTTATCACCAGCGGGGACACCTGCTCAGAGTTTGTGGAGGACCTGCTCGGGTGAACCAGCCAGCACGGGACCAGCTCAAGATCGTGCGGGCCGCTCGCACGATTGCCCTGCAGATGCACCCTGCAGATCCACAAGGAGCGTGGGATGGGGCGGGGGGAGATTTCAGTCAGCCCCCACCGAGGCCGATGAGCGGAAGTGAGCCCTTGCCCCCCTGGCGCCCGCTTCTCAGAAGCGCCCGAGAGCGTGAGGGGCGCTCACCCCAGGCCCGCTGGCTGCAGCTGGCCACAGTGGCGGCCGATGGCACGCCGAGAGTGCGCACCCTGGTGTTTCGAGGCTGGGCTGGGTCCACAGCGCTGGATCTGTTCACCGATGGCCGCAGTGCCAAGCCCGCCGAGCTTGTCCATCAGCCTTCAGTGGAAATGTGTTGGTTGTTGCCCCGTGCCCGCTCGCAGTTCCGCCTCCGGGGCAGCCTGCAGACCTTGGCGCCTGAACAGGTGCAGAGGGAGCGCGAACGCCATTGGCAGATGCTCTCGCCCGGTGGGCGCGCCTTGTGGGGATGGCCCCCGCCCGGGGAGCCCCTCGACCCTGAGGCAGCCTTCCCCGAGCAGCTTCCCGATGGATCGCCGCTGCCGGATCATTTCCTGCTGCTGCGCATTGCGCTGGCGCAGGTGGAACTGTTGGAGCTCACGGGCCATCCCCATCGCCGCCGGCGTTGGCGAGGGGAGAGCGGCTGGGCGGAGGAGTGCCTGAATCCATGAATGTGGGCGACACCCTGGCAGCACAGCTGCAGCAGCTCCAGAGGGTGCATCGGCGCTCATGACACTGGAGCGCATCGGATCTGCAGCAGCAACCATGCTTCCGCCGCCATGGTTTTCCCACAACTTCCTGGAGCCCTTTAGCGTCATCGCTCGGCCCTCCAGACTTGCTCAATCCCTGCTTCTGCAACGACATCAGCTGCAACGTCAGCAGCTACAACCACAACAGCTGCAACGGCAGCAACCCTATCCACCGCATTCTCGTTTGATGCTGCTCCCATCCCTGTGATGCTGCTCCAATCCCTGGCCCAGCGGCACAGGCAACCCGAGTGGATGGACCAGCCCGGCATCGATCCGCTCGCCCACAGCCTGGCCCTGCAGGGTCTGCGCAGGATCAACGCCTTCAGCGGAGCCGTGGGTTCCCTGTTCGCTCCGATCCGTTCCCTGGCCCGCGAGCACGGCGACCAGCCGCTGCGGGTTCTGGATCTGGCCTGCGGCGGTGGGGACAACACCACCGCCCTGGCTGAACGGGCACGCCGAGAAGGACTCGCCATTCAGGTCGACGGCTCCGACCTCAGCCCGCAGGCGGTGGCCATCGCGACCAAAAACGCAGAAGAGCGGGCCCTGAGCATCCGCTTCTTCCAGGCCGATGCCCTCAACGATCCTCTCCCCGATGACTACGACGTGATCCTGTGCAGCCTGTTTCTGCACCATCTCGATGAAGATCAGGCGGTGGATCTCCTGCAGCGGATGGGTCGCGCCAGCCGGTGCCTGGTGTTGGTCAACGACCTGATCCGCAGTCCCCTCGGCTACGGCTTGGCCTGGGCGGGCTGCCGGCTGCTGAGTCGCTCACCGATCGTCCATTTCGATGGTCCGGTCTCGGTGCAGGGCGCCTTTCAGATGCAGGAAGTGCGGGCTCTGGCGCTCCGCTCAGGCCTTGAGGATGCCGCCCTGCGGCGCAGCTGGCCCGAGCGCTACCTGCTGAGTTGGCGCCGTTCGCTCGCTTCGCCCCAACTGGGTTCGCCGCAACAGCGATGAGGGTTCCGGAGTGGGATGTGATCGTGATCGGGGCGGGACCCGCCGGTGCCCTGGCCGCCCACCAGTTGGCACGTTGGCAGCTGCGGGTGCTCCTGGTGGACAAGCGAACGTTCCCCCGCTGGAAGATCTGCGGCAGCTGCCTCAATGGCGTTGCCCTCAGGGCCCTGGAGACCGCGGGACTGGGCCATCTGCTCGATGCTCTCGGCGCGGTTCCGCTTCAGCGGATCCGCCTCGCTCTGCAGGGGCGTGAGCTGGAACTCGCCCTGCCGGCGGGCCGTTCCCTCTCCCGAGGCCGCCTCGATCTGGCCTTGAGCGAGGCCGCCGTGGCTGCCGGCGCCGTCTTGCGTGCGCCTTGCGAGGCCACCGTGGCTGGCTCCCACCCCGCCGGCAGGGAGGTGATGCTCCGTTGCGGCGCCGATGTTCAGATCACCAGCGCCCGGGTCGTGCTGGTGGCCTCGGGTCTGGGCAGCCCAGCTCTGGGTCCGGAGTTGCCGATCGAAATCCGGATCAGCCCCCGGGCCCGGATCGGCGCCGGCTGTGAGTTGGATGCCGGGGTGAAGGGCTACGGCCGGGGCACGATCCACATGGCCATCGGCAGGCATGGCTACGTGGGATTGGTACGCAACGAAGCGGGCGCTCTCAACCTGGCGGCCGCCTTCGATCGGCCTCATTTGATTGCCGCCGGCGGTCCGGCCGCCAGCGCCGCCGAAGTGCTGGCCGAGGCCGGCTTTGATCCCCTGCCCGAAGCCGCCGCTGCCACCTGGCGGGCCACGCCAGCCCTCACCCGTCGGTCCAACCCCCCGGCGGCCGACCGGGTGCTGCTGCTGGGGGATGCCGCCGGCTACGTCGAGCCGTTCACGGGCGAGGGCATGGGCTGGGCCCTGGTGGGGGCTCTGGCGGTTGTACCGCTGGTGCTGCAGGGACAACAGGAGTGGAATCAGGGCCTAGGAGGCTGTTGCACATAGATCGTTTCGGGCGAAAAGACCCGTCTCACTCCACGCCAGCGCCAAATTCGGTCTCAGTTGGGTCTTGCCGGTGCCCTCACTTCAGGCCAGTCAAAAGCCCGAGATCGATTGCAGAACAGCTGAAATGAGCGAATCATCGACCCGCAATCGATTCACGTCTTTCTCAGTTTGATTCCGGTCTGAATCTCTTCGGCAGCTGAAACGTCACCATCTTCTGCTCGGAGATCTACGCGCAACAGGCTCCTAGAGCGCGAATGGGCCCGCCGCCATGCGCGCTTGATCGGCACGCGGCAGCGCTTCTGCCATGGGCTGGCCTTCGCCCTGCGGCGCCCGGGGCTGAGCCGAGCCCTGCTGGATGCGGCCGGGCGCTGGCCGGCCCTCACCGCGCCCCTGCTCCAGCACCTCGAAGGTGCCTCTCGCCAACGGATCACCCCAGAGCCATGTCTCTGACGATTCATGGCCTGGGTACGGCCCTGCCCCCTCACCGCCTCGCCCAGGGCGAGGCCGCCACGGTCGCGGCCCGGGTGGCCCTGCCGGAGCAGGATCCTTCCCCCTCCAAGCGCCGGCTGCTCGACACCCTCCACCGCCGGACCGGGGTCGCGATGCGCCACGTCGTGCTGGAAGAGCTCACGGGCAAGAACTCCGGCCATGATCAGGGTTTCTTTGGCAGCACCAGTCCCGGCACCGGCGAGCGGATGCGTCGCTACGCCCAGGAAGCACCACCCCTCGCCTTGCACGCCGTGCGGGCTGCCCTGGAACAGGCGCAGCTTCCTCCCGAACGCATCACCCACCTGGTCACGGTCTCCTGCACCGGCTTCCACGCGCCCGGCGTCGATCTGGCCCTGATGGCCGCCCTGCCACTGCCCGCCAACGTGGCCCGCACCCATGTGGGGTTCATGGGCTGTCACGCCGCCCTCAACGCTCTGCGGGTGGCGGCCAGCTTCACCGGCGCCGATCCCGAGGCCTGCGTGTTGCTCTGCGCCGTCGAGCTCTGCAGCCTGCACCTGCAGTACGGCTGGGAGGCCGAAAGGATCGTGGCCAATGCCCTGTTCGCCGACGGCGCCGCCGCTCTGGTGGCCTCCGGGGCAGGGCCGGCGGCAGCGGTGGTATCAACGCCTGGGCTAAGGCGATGGATCGCTAGTGGCTCCTTCCTGGTGCCCGCCAGTGCCGAGGCCATGTCGTGGGCGATTGAGGATCACGGCTTCGTGATGGGCCTGTCCCCCCAGGTCCCTGATCTGATCGGGGCGCATCTGAGACCCTGGCTGGAGGGGTGGTTGGCGGACCATCACCTGACGCTCGAATCGATCGGCTGCTGGGCCGTGCATCCCGGTGGCCCCCGCATCCTCTCGGCGGTGAGCGAAACCCTGGAACTCGATCCCGCCTTGATCGAGCCCTCCCGATCGGTGCTGAGGGATTGCGGCAACATGTCTTCGCCGACCCTGCTGTTCATCCTTGAGCGTTTGCGGCGCAGTGGCGCCCCAGGTCCGTGCCTGGCGATGGCGTTCGGCCCGGGGCTCTGTGTTGAGGTGGCGCTGTTGGAGTGAGAGCGGCGCAGGAGCCGCTCGTTGCAGACGTGGCGGCCGTGGAAGCTGGAGCGGCAGTGGTTTGGCCGCGCCACCGTCAAAGGGCAGTCCGAACTCATGGGTCAGACAGCCTGGTGGCAATGGGGTGCGACTGGACAGCTTGGGCTCAGCCTGCCGGAGCTGCTCCTAACCTCGCTCCATCTCGGCGAGGCGAGTCCATGGCGAGCGTGCAGGAGATCCGCCAGCGGCTGCGCGGCCAACGGATCGAAACCTTGCGCAGCTCCATTGAGCCCATGCTGGCCGGAAAGGCCGGAGCCGAGGTGTGGCTGTTCGGCTCCCTGGCCCGTGGCGACTGGGATGCCCGCTCGGATGTGGATCTGCTGGCGGTGGCGCCGGATCAGAGCGCTGCTGACCAGCTGGCCGAGGTCCTGCTGGGCGCAGGCCTGGCCGACGATGTGATCGGCATCAGCCAGGGCCGCTGGCTGGAGCGCCAGCGGGGCGATGATCCCTGGTGGCGGGGCATCTGCCGCGATGCGATTCGTCTTCAGCCGCTGCAGAGGCCATGACAGGCCGTCTGCACGCCTGGCTGCGTCAGGCTCACAGCGATCTCGCCATGGCGGCCTATGCCAGCGAGGGAGGGTTCTATGCCCAGGCCTGCTACCACTGCTCCCAGGCTGCCGAAAAGGCACTCAAGGCGGTGTTGCTGGCTCTGGGTCAAGAGCCGGAGCGAACCCACTCGATCGAGCGGTTGCTCTTGGCCCTGGAGCTGCTTGGCATCGAGACAGACCCGTTGCGCCAACTGCCGCTGAAACCCCTGCAGCGGATGACCACCGCCAGCCGTTATCCGGATGGCGATGAGGCTCCGGTGGATCTGTTCGACGCACGCGATGGGGCGCTGGCCCTGGAGGTGGCGAAGGCCGTGGTGGGCTTTGCGGATCAGCAGCTTGGGGACCTCGCTCAGCCGAAATCCACCTGACGCGCCTCACTCGGTGCAGCTGCCGATGAGGATGGCGCCCTTGAGCAGCTGTTTGTGGCGGTGGACGGGCTGGGTGTCATGGGGTCAGACAGGGCGTTCGAGGCGCTGCAGGCGCAGCGCACTCACTGCGGCGATGGCCTCGAAGTCGGCGTCGAAACTCACCAGCACCGCGTTGTGGTGCAGAGCCACAGCGGCTACCAGGAGGTCGAGGCTCATGACGGTCTGGCCGATCTGGCGGCAGGCCTGGCCCAGGACGATCGCCCGTTCCCATAGATCTGCCGGGGTGGCGAGCGTGGGCAGAGTGGCGAACTGCGCCTCCAGTTGACGGCTTTCCTCCGGCCGGGCTGAACGGAGCAGCTCAAAGCGCACCGGTTCCGCCAGGTGGGCCTCAGGGTCGAGGACGAAGGGCGCGATGAACTTGGCGCTCGCGCTCCTGGTCGGCCTCATAGCTCTCCAGCTGCACGCCCCATTCGCCGCTGAGAAATCGCTGCGCGTTCTGGGCGCGACGGTGCTGCTGCAGGGCCTCCTGATCCACCAGCCGGCCTCGACGGGCCCTCCCCAAGGCAGGTGCATGTCCACCCGTAAACCTTGCGTGTGAAAAAGACTGATCAGGAACAGCGCGCACTCGGATGTTGTCCTGTGTCGTCCTGCCCTGGGCGTTCAGCCGGGCTGGCCGTCCCTGAGGGAAGCATCCCTGGCGGAGTGCGCGTCCCAGAGCTGGCAGAGACGTTCTTCCAGCCCACGGATCCAGCCCTGACGATCGAACAGCGGCAGGCGGTCGCGCCCCTCGATCAGCTGGCGGCGCAGGCTGCTGAGCTCGGAGCGATCGCTTGTGGCCAGGGCGATCGCCCTGGCTTCATAGGCGGCCTGATCAGGGCAGATCAGCGCTTCCAGCCCCGCGGCGGCGCAGAGGCTGGCGCCCATGCGGGCGGCATAGCCCTCTCCAGGGCAGGTGAGCAGGGGCAGGCCGGCCCAGAGGGCATGCACGGCAGTGGCGCCGGCGTTGTAGTGGAAGGTGTCGAGGAAGAGATCGGCCAGGCGGTAGGCGGCCAGGTAGCGCTCCATCGGCAGGCGGGGGGAGAAGACGAGCCGCTCCGGGTCGATGCCCTGCAGCTGGGCTTGCTGGCGCAGGCGGCTCTCGATGGTCGGCTGGCTCTGGGTGAGCCAGAGCACGGAATCCGGCACGGCCTCGAGGATGCGCATCCAGGAGCCGAACACCCTGGGCTCGATCTTGTCGCTGCGGTTGAAGCAGCAGAACATAAAGGCTTCGGCGGGCAGGCCGAACTCCTGCCTTTCGATGGGCTCGGTGGAGATCTCCAGCTGTGAGCCCGCGAAGGCATGGGGCAGCTCGATCACCTTCTCGCTGTAGTGCTGCCGCTGCTGGGGGGGATCAACCAGCGATCGGCCAGCAGATAGGGAATGAAATCGGTGCCGAGGGAGCCGGGATAGCCGAGATAGTGGATCTGGATCGGTGTCGGCTGGAGCGCCAGGATTTCGGGCCGGCTGGAGGTGGTGTAGCCGGCCAGATCGATCAGGATGTGGAGGCCATCGGCGTGGATGTGCCCGGCCGCCGCCAGCGGCGAAAGGCCGGAAAGATCCACGAAGGCATCGCAGCCCTGGCGGATGGAGGCGGTGTAGGCGTCATCGGCAGCGGTCAGGGCATAGGCGCTGATGTGGAAACGGCTGCGGTCGTGGTGCTGGAAGAGCTGGTGGATCAGGGTGCCCACCGGGTGCTGGCGGAAGTCGGGGGAGAGATAGCCCAGGTGCAGGCGAGGGGCCGGCGGTGGCGGCGGCGGGAAACCACCCGCGGGCCGCAACGGCTCTACGCTGGCCGCTTTGCGCTCCCCCCAGCGGCGGGCCACGGCGGTGCGAAGAGCCGGCGGCAAGGGGAGGGTGTGAACCGTGAGCGGCAGCAGGGGAGGGGCCTCGGGGTCCAGAAGGTGGGTCTCGATGCGCTGGCGCAGTTCAGCGTTGCGCTGGTCGTAGGGCTGCCAGTCGGCAAGAGAGAAGCGCAGCTTCTCGCGCTGCACGAAGGTGGCGGTGGCGGCGGGATCGAGCTCAAGGGCCCGGCCGTAGCTGGCCAGGGCGGCCTCGGGTTCGCCCATCACCTCCAGCACATGACCGAGGTTCTGGTGGGCGGCGAGGTGATCGCCCTGGCGCTGCAGCACCTGCTCAAAACAGTGCCTGGCGTTGACCATCTCGCCCTGGTTCATCCAGAGGCAGCCGAGGTTATTCCAGGCCTCGGGGAGCTCGGACTGTCGCGTCAGAGCGGCCTCGCAGCTGGCGATGGAGCCAGTGGTATCGCCGAGCAGCCGCTGGACGGTGGCGAGCTCCAGGTGGGCGGTGGCGGAGCCGGGCTGCAGCTCCACGGCACGGCGCAGCGAGGCTTCCGCCTGGTTCCAGCGCTGCTGGCTGAGCAGAAGCCGGCCCAGGTTGAGGTGGGCCAGCGCGAAGGAAGGCTTGGCGGCCAGGGCCGCCTGGTAGGCCGCGGCTGCCGCCTCCGGATCCTCCTGCAGCTGGTGGATGGCGCCCAGGTTGCAGTGGGCGGCGGCAAGGTTGGGGTTGTGGTTGAGCACGGCCTGGTAGGCCGCGATCGCCTCCGGGAGTTCACCCTGCTCCTGAAAGGCGCGGGCCTTGGCAAACAGTGCTCGCAGCTCCGGAGCCACTGGAGAGGCCGCGGCGGGGGCGGCAACCTGAGGCTGGGGCTCTGGCTGGGGCCGGATCAGGGCCGCGCAGCCCTCCTGGCGCACCACCTGCTCCAGCAGGGCCACGAGGCGGCCCGCCACGCCGCGGCGGCGGTGCTGCGGCGCCACGAACAGGGAGATCAGCGCGGCCGTGCGGTCTGGGAGGCATTCGGCGATGGCGAAGGCCACCATCGCGCCCTCCAGCGAGGCGGAGGTGCCGACCAGTTCGCCGCGCTGGGGCTGGAGCGCCCAGCGCCGCTGCAGGCTGGGGAAGGTGAAGGGGTCGTAGGGCCGCAGGCTTTCGGGTGTGAGGTGAAACACCCGCTGGAATTTCAGGGCGGTGGTGGGAGCGGCCATCGCGCCTGAGGGCGCCTCGGGCTCCGGCTCCGGAGCGGCGCTCGGATCCCAGAGCTGCCGCGGCAGGCCCGGCACCGGCAGTTCACTGCTGTGGCCGGGGCGCGCCACGGTGGGTTTGGTTACCACCACGCCGCCGCTGCCGGGGAAGGTCACGAGCCGCTCGATGTCTTCCGACTGGAAGCCGATCAGCTGGGGCTGGCGCACGCCGGGCAGCACCACCACATCGAAGAGTTCCTCCACCACCCCCTCGAAGCGCAGCCACTGCTCCACCGCGCCGCTGGCCAGATCGATCACGAGCAGGCCGCACTGGGCCTGCTGGCCTGCGGCGGCGAGGCGCTCCTCCAGGACCAGGCCACCGAAGCTGCGGGAGCGGAGCTTGGAGAGGCCCACGATGGCGTGGTTGCCGCAGAAGGCCAGGCCGCGCACGAAGCCCGGGCAGAAGGTGAGCGGCTGGAAGGCGCCGCTGGCTGGATCGATCCACCCCAGTTCGCCGCTGCCGGAATTGAGCAGCCAGAGGCGGCCCTGATACCAGCGGGGGGAATGGGGCATCGAGAGGCCGCGGGCGAGGATCTCATTGGCGGCGATGTCGATCACCACACCGCCATCGCGGCGATGGGCGCGCCAGCCCGCGGCGACATCGGTGCTGCTGCAGGCGCTCATGAAGGCGGGCACACCGTCTTTAAGGGCCAGCCCGTTGAGGTGGCAGCGGTCTTCCGCGGCGAGCCTGCTGATGAAGGGCGGCTGCCAGAGCGGCTCGAAGCTGTGGCGATCGCTCAGCCGCGCCAGGCAGCTGAAATCGGTGTTCACGAACAGCAGGTTGCCGTCTCCATCGAGCACCACGTCGTGGACGTTGAGATCGCCGGTGGTGTGGGAGTGCTTGGGGAGATAGAGGCGATCGCAGCCCTGGCGGGTTTCACCGGGGCCGAGCAGATCATCGAACTGCCAGATCTGGTAGCGGCTGCTGAGGTAGAGGCGATCCTCCTGGACGAAGAGGCCCATGGGCTTGTCGAGCAGCCGCTCCTGGGCCACGACGCTGCCGGTGGGGGTGAGGCCGAGGCAGAAGAGGCGGTTGGTTTGGTAAGTGGTGAAGGCCAGGGAGAGGGCCTGCTCCTGCAGCCAGGAAGCCAGGCCATCTGAGTGGACGAGGGAAACGCTGGGGCCAGGTGCTGATCCGCCCAAATCAGGCCACTGCCGCTGTTAACTCCAGGGACAGCAGAGGCTGCTGTTGCAGGTTGAACTTCTGCCGCAGGGAGGCTGGAATCTGCCTGGCGAAGGGAATGCGTGGCAGGGGCAGTTCGTGCATCAGTTCGGAGGAGCCGTAGAGGGCGATGTAGTCGTCGTAGTTGTCCCAGTCTTCTCTGGTGAAGCTGATGCCGCGGAAGTTGGCGAAATAGGTTTCCCCCGGCATGCCATTGGCCCAGATGAGGGCGTGGGCCTCGAGCTCGATGTTGAAGTAGGAGATGAACTCAGGGCCGGATTCTGGATCGAGCTGCTGGATGAAGGAGCCATTGAGCAGGGCACCGGCTTCCACCAGGTGGCCATCGAGGTGGATGGCATGGCTGGGGCTCATGAAGGTGTCGCGGCAGGGGCCGAGCACACCGAGGGCCCCCTGGTTGATGCGCACAGGGGATTGCCGAGGGCCAGCAGCGCGTTGCGGTGGCGGCGGGTGCGGCTGATGAACTTCACCGGCTGGGGCCCAGCAGCGGTGGTGATCAGATCACCGGGCTGGAGGGATTCGATCGGCCGCTCGCCGGTGGGTGTGGCGATGAGGGTGCCGGCGAGGAAGCAGACCACATTCAGAACGTAGTTCAGCGTGCCATCGTATTCCCCCACCACGAGATCGAGATCGCCGTCGCCATCGATGTCAGCAAAGCTGGGGGTGCTGGAGATGCCGACAATGAAGCCATTGAAGGGATTGGCGGTGCCGCTCTGCTCGCTGTAGAGCGGATTGGTGGCGCTGCCGGTGTTCTTGTAGTAGTTCAGATTGCCATAGAGTTCCCCCACCACGAGATCGAGATCGCCGTCGCCATCGATGTCGGCAAAACTGGGGGTGCTGCGGTAGCCGACATCGAAGCTATTTAAGGGATTGTCGGTGCCGCTCTGGAGGCTGTAGATCGGATTGGTGGCGCTGCCGGTGTTCTTGTAGTAGTTCAGATTGCCATCGCGTTCCCCCACCACGAGATCGAGATCGCCGTCGCCATCGATGTCGGCAAAGCTGGGGGTGCTGAAGTAGCCGACATCGAAGCCATTGAAGGGATTGGCGGTGCCGCTCTGCTCGCTGTAGCTGATCAACACGCCTAGATACCTGGCCATGGCCGCTGGCAGCAGCGGTGCGGCGGCCCCGGAGCAATCCCCGCCCTCCAGCTGCCAGGTGCCGCCCCTGGCGGCAGCCCCCACCAGGGAGCTGGAGGCGGCCACCGGCACGCCGGTGATCTGGGCCAGGGCCTCCACAAAGGCTGTGCCCGCAGCGCTGGCGGCAGTGCGGCAACACCACAGCAGCACCTGTCCCGTTGTACCCAGGGCCGCGCCGATGGCGGCCAGCTCCTGCTGGTGCTGCTCCAGGGCCTGCACGTCAAGCAGGCCGCCACTGAAGGCCACAGCACCGGGCTGGCCGTGGGCGATCACATGCACCGCCTGGAGGCTGCGGCCAGCCACAGCCCGGGCGATCTGGGCCGGGGCCGGTTCATCGGCGCAGAGCAGCCGTGCCTCCAGGCCAGGGCGTAGGCCCTCCAGCAGGATCTCCGGGCTGGCCACAGCAGGATCGATCAGCACCAGCTCGCGGCAGGCGACCTGTGCCGCGTTCAGTGGCTGGGGGGCGGCGGCAGGGCGCATGGCAGAGCTCGGGTGGGCAGGGATGGCGAGGCTGCGTTGGTGCTGCATCGGACCCGAACATGCCAAAAAATCATACAAACTTTAGGGGCGAATCTGAGGGCTCCTTGATATATATGGCTACAGCGTGTGGATGCGCTCGCGTGCCCGTGGCGGCTCAGGCCACTGCCGCTGTTAACTCCAGGGACAGCAGAGGCTGCTGTTGGCTGGAATCAGACACTGGTGCGCCAGAGATGGTCCAGATCTGTCGTGAAGCCGCGGGGGCCGTAGAGCTGCCAGATCCGCCGCAGCGCGTTGCGCTTGCCCTGGAGCAGGGTCTGCAGCCCTGGCTGTTCTGGCAGCCCCACGAGGTTCAGGGCCTGCTCCAGGCTCAGCAGCACCGAACGCCGCTGGGCGGCCGCTACAACTTCCGCCGTGGCCCCCTCCTTCTGCGCCAGCACAAAAGCCAGCGCCGCCTGCTGCTGCTGCCGGCCCTGCTCAGGCCCAGGTTCGAGGGTTTGCAGCAGCGCTACCCCGTAGCGCAGCCACTCGGCTGGATCATGGCTCTCCAAAGGGTGCGCGGCGATCACCGCCTGCCAGTCGTGCTGCTCGAATGCTGCCTGGGTCATCCGCTCGGCCCTTGTGCTGGCTCCCATCATAGCCGGCACAGGTAGGCTGAGCTGTAAGTATTTCAACAGAATCTGCCTGCAGAGCTACCGCGGAGAAAGGCAATCCGCCCGGAACGGCCCAGCCACTGCTGAAGCTCCGAGTTCTGCTGGACAACCTTAAGAACAGACTGGATAGCCAAGCTTTTTATCACAGAGATTCTAAAACAAATCATGCAGCAGCACAAACAAAAGAGCAGAGCTATGCATAACTAGCATAACTACGTCAAGGTGCCATTACCATCCGCCATCAGTTCCAGCGCGATCTGGGGAGCCGCGCCAGCAAATAGCAGATGGCTGAAGCCGTCACCATGGGGCCCCAACACCACCTCGTGGCTGCCCACCAGTTCCGCCTGCTGCCGGACGTTCAAACCCCCCAGCTTCTGCACCACCTGCAGGCGGGGGCGTCAGCGGCGATGGCCAGGGCCAGCCGTTGCCTGGGGCCCTTCAGAGCCGGGCGTCGCCAAAGCGCATAGGCTGCGGAGTAGTGGATCAGTCCTCAGCGCGATGGCTTCCTTGTCCTTCGATGTGGTGAGCGATTTCGATCGCCAGGAGCTGGTGAACACCCTCGATCAGGTGCGCCGCGATGTGGGTCAGCGCTACGACCTCAAGGATTCGGGCACCGAGATCGAGCTGGAAGAGGGCAGCCTCACGATCACCACCGCCAGCGACATGACCCTGGAGGCGGTGCTGGATGTGCTGCGTCAGAAGGCCACCAAGCGGGATCTGTCGCTCAAGATCTTTGATTTCCAGCCCGCCGAGGCGGTGGGAGGCAACAAGGTGAAGCAGCAGGTGTTGCTGCGCAAGGGGCTCAGCCAGGAGCTGGCCAAGCAGCTCTCCAAAACCGTGCGCGACGAGCTCAAGAAGGTGACCGTGGCGATCCAGGGCGACAGCCTGCGCATCACCGGCAAGAGCAAGGACGACCTCCAACAGGCGATCCAACTGCTCAAGGCCCAGGACGTGGAGGTGCCGTTGCAGTTTGAGAACTATCGCTGAGGGGCCTCAAGCGCGTGTCCTTGAGCGGGGTGGCTTCGATTAGAGCCATCTGGATTTGTTGGTCTGCGACAAACGATCTTGAAGCGTTGATTCTTGCTAGAATTGGTTGCGATTATTAGTTGTAAATTGGGCTGAGTAAAGTTTATTGGGGCCGGAAGATCTGGTTGTAGCTGGTTGACCTGGATTGCACTGGCCCCTTTCGGCTATTGGTGAATGTTGAGGTCTTTCCCCCAGGCACCGCTGGCACTCCAGTTCCTGGTCGATGATCAAGGCCAGCTCCGCCATCCACCCCCACGACAGCCATGGCGCCATCGGGCTCGGAGGGTGGCCCTGGGGGCTGGCGGTTCTGGATCGATCGGGGGGGCACCTTCACTGATCTGGTGGGGCAGGCCCCAGATGGCGCCCTGGTGGTGCGCAAGGTGCTTTCGGAGCGTGGGCGGTCGGCACGGGCCGCTCCGCCTGCCGAGCGGTCTGCTCTCCCTGGAGAGGAGCCCCCCCGCGATTCAGGTGATCTCCCCAATCCCGCCCATTCCATCGATCCAGCCGTGGCCGCCATCCGCGAGGTGCTCGGCCTGGCGCGGGGCCAGCTCATTCCCAAAGGCCTGGTGGAGGAGGTGCGGCTCGGCACCACCGTGGCCACCAATGCCCTATTGGAGCGGCGGGTGGCACCGGTGTTGCTGCTGGTGAACCGGGGTTTCGCCGATCTGGCCGCCATCGGCGAGCAGCACCGCCCCGATATCTTCGCTTTGCAGGTGAAGCGCCCCCCCCTGCTCCCCTACCGAGTGCTGGAGGTTCCCGGCCGCCGGGCCGCCGATGGTTCTGAGCTGGAATCCTTCCACCGCGATTCCGCATTGGAGACCCAGCTGCGGCAGGCCCGGGCCGAAGGACTGAGCAGCTGCGCCGTGGCCCTGCTCCACGCCGTGGCCGATCCCGCCCACGAGCTGGCCCTGGGGGCCTGGCTCGAGGAGCTGGGCTTCGGCACGGTGCTGCTCTCCCACCGGGTGGGCGGTCTGCCCCGCTTGCTGCCTCGTCTGCACACCACCCTGGTGGAGGCGGCTGTGCGGCCCGTGCTGCAGGCCTACCTCGCCCAGCTACGGCGGGATCTGGGGTCGGGCACCAGGCTGCGGGTGATGACCTCCGCAGGAGTGCTGCAGCCACCCGATCAACTGCTCGCCAAGGACACCGTGCTCTCGGGCCCTGCCGGTGGCCTGGGGGGCGCCGTGGCTGCAGCCCGAGCCGCTGGCCTGGCGGAGCGGCCGATCCTCGGCTTCGACATGGGCGGCACCTCCACCGATGTGTTCCATCTGGAGGCGGGCGCTGGCATCGATCTCAGCCCGGAAACCGCCGTGGCCGGTCTGCGCCTGCAGGCCCCCACCCTGCCGATCCACACGGTGGCGGCCGGTGGGGGATCGGTGGTGCGGCTGGAGGGCGGCCGGTTGCAGGTGGGACCTGAGTCGGCCGGAGCGGTTCCCGGGCCGGCCTGCTTTCGCCGTGGCGGGCCACTCACCATCACCGACGCGAACCTGCTGCTGGGGCGTCTGCCGGACGGGGCCTTGCCGCCGGTGTTCGGGCCCGGTGGCGATCAACCCCCCGACGCCGCGATCGTGCGTCGCGGCTTCGAGGCGCTGGCCGCCCAGCTGGCTCAGGGGTCTGTGGGCCCATCGTCGGCAACTGCGGCGGCGCACCAGGCGGTCGGTGGGAGCGATCAGGTCGGGGGCGAGCTCCAGCCCCCTGCTCGGCCCGAAGGACCTGGGGCGAGCGTTTCCGGGGTGGAGCCGAGGACTGTCCTCGGGCCAGAGCCGATGGCTCTCTCTGGGGCGCCATCGCTTCTTACGCCCGAGGCCCTTGCCCAGGGCGCCCGCAGCATCGCCCTCGAGCGGATGGCCGACGCGATCCGGCGCATCTCGATCCAGCGCGGCCACGACATCCGCGCCGCCGTGCTGGTGAGCTACGGCGGCGCCGGCGGCCAGCACGCCTGCGCCCTGGCCGAGCGGCTCGGCGTGGCCCGGGTGTTGCTCCATCCACTGGCCGGGGTGCTCTCGGCCTACGGCATCGGACTCTCCCGCCAGCAGGCGCTGCGCAGCGCGGCGGTGCAGCGGCCCTTGGATGGGGCCCTCCTCAGCGAGCTGCGGAGCCGCCGCGATGCCCTGCTGGCCGAGGCGAGCCAGGCCCTGCAGGAGGCTCGTGACCTGCCGGGCGATCCCTCCGCGGCGCGGATCAGCCTGGAGCTGCGGCCCGCCGGCGGCGAGCGGGGCCTGGAGCTGCCCTGGGCCGACGGGGACTCCATCGGTGATCTGCGCGCCGCCTTCGAAACGCGCCATCGCCAGCGCTTCGGCACCATGGTGGAGGGTGAGGCGTTGGTGGTGGAGCGGCTGCAGGTGCTGCTGCCGGCTGGCGGGGGTGGTCTGGGGGGCGGGGGTTCGGGGGGGGCGCCATCGCTGCGGCAGGAGTGGGCTGTTGCGGAGAAGGGGCCCGGTGGGAGCGGCGCCGTGGCCTTGGGAGCAGAGCGTCGTGATGCCGGCATGGGCCGGGCGGGGCGCCGCGGCGGCCAGGCCCCGGCGGCGGAATTGAATGGGCGTGTTGGGGCTGCTGCTTCCCCACCGGAGCCCTCCCACTGGGTGCCCCTCTGCCTGCCGGATGCCGATGCCGGCCAGGGCTCGGTGGGCGGTTTGGCCTGGCGTCCGGTGCCCTGTTGGCGCCGCGAGGAGCTGCGTGGGGGCCAGCGGCTGGTGGGCCCCGCTGTGGTGCTGGAGGCCACGGGCACCACCGTGCTTGAGCCTTGCTGGGGCGGCCGGGTGCTGCCCGATGGCGCGCTGCTGCTGGAGCCGCTGGCCCAGGGGGTGCCTGGGGGCGACGAGGGGGCTGCGCTTCAGGTGTCGAGCCATCCTTTCGCCCAGAACGGGGCCGGGGGGCGGGTCGCTCAGAGCCCCGATCCTGCCGAGGTTGTTGATGGCCGGTCCTGTGTCGCTCCTGGAGGCAGCGGCAGGCCTCTTGCGGCTCCAGATTCCCTGGAACCCGAAGTCCCTTACGGCTACGACCCTTCCGGCGGCCAATCCGGCCAGTCCAGCCAGCCCGATCCGGTGCGGCTGGAGCTCTACAACCACCGTTTCTCGGCCATCGCCGAGCAGATGGGGGTGCGGCTGCAGCAGAGCAGCCGTTCGGTGAACATCCGCGAACGGCTCGACTTCTCCTGCGCCCTCTTCGATGGGGATGGCCAGCTGGTGGCCAATGCGCCCCACATCCCGGTGCATCTGGGCTCGATGGGGGAGAGCGTGGCGGCCCTGCTGGCGGCGATCTCCCGGGGGAAGCGGCCCCCCCTGGCCCCCGGCGACGCGGTGGCTTCCAACGACCCTTACGGCGGCGGCACCCACCTGCCCGACATCACCGTGATCTCGCCGGTGTTCGCGCCGCAGGCCGCGGCCGCCCCTGTGCCAGCTGGTTCGGGAGGCTCAGAGGCGGTTGGCGATGGGATGGCGGTTGTTCCCTCCACCATGGGCTCCTCCCGGTCGGGGACCGCCGGCCCAGCTTCCCTCGGGGGCTCTGCCAGGACAACGGCGGCCGCCGGCTGGAATCCCGACAGCGACACCGCGGCTTCACCCCCCCTCTTCTATGTCGCCTGCCGGGGACACCACGCCGATGTGGGCGGCATCACGCCGGGCTCGATGCCGCCCTTCAGCCGCTCGATCCTGGAGGAGGGCCTCCGGCTCGACAACGTGCCCCTGATTCAAGATGGCCACCTCGATCGCGGGGCGTGGCGCGAGCGGCTGGCCGCCGGCCCCCACCCGGTGCGGGATCCGGAGCGGCTGCTGGCTGATCTACAGGCCCAGGTGGCCGCCAACCGGCTTGGGGAGGCCGAGCTCCATCGCCTCATGGCCCAGCAGGGAGCGGCCGATGTGGTGGCCGCGATGGGGGATGTGCAGAGCAACGCCGCCGAGGCGGTGCGGTCGGTGATCGATCGGCTCCGGCCCGGTCGCCATGCCGTGGAACTCGACGACGGCTCGTGCATTGTGGTGGCGATCGAGCCCGACCACAGGGAGAGGCGGGTGCGGGTGGACTTCAGCGGCACCTCCCCCCAGCAGGGCGGCAACCTCAACGCCCCGCTGGCGATCACCAAGGCGGTGGTGCTCTACGTGTTCCGGGTGTTGGTGGCGAAGCCGATCCCGCTCAATGCCGGCTGCTTCGAGCCGATCGACCTGGTGGTGCCGCCCGGTTGTTTGCTGCATCCCAGCTTCCCCGCGGCGGTGGTGGGCGGCAATGTGGAGACTTCGCAGGCGGTGGCCAATGCCCTCTTCGGCGCCCTGGGGGTGCTGGCGGCGGGCCAGGGCACGATGAACAACCTCAGCTTCGGTAATGACCGCTGTCAGTACTACGAAACCGTGGCCGGCGGCAGTGGCGCCGGGGTGCTCGCCGATGGCAGCGGTTTCGCCGGCTGCAGCGCTGTGCAGAGCCACATGACCAATTCGCGCCTCACCGATCCGGAGATCCTGGAGGCCCGCTTCCCGGTGCGGCTGGAGCGCTTCGCCTGGCGGCGCGGCAGCGGTGGGATCGGGCGCTGGCGGGGCGGTGATGGGGTGGTGCGGGTGTTGCGAGCGCTGGAGCCGATCACCTTGGCGATCCTCTCCGGTTCGCGGCGGGTGGCGCCCTTCGGTTTGGCTGGCGGCGGCGAGGGCCGGTGCGGCCGCAATGCGCTGCTGCGCTTCGATGGCGGCTGCGAGGAGCTGGGGGGCTCGGCCCAGGTGGCGATGAAGCCGGGCGATGTCTTTGTGCTGGAGACCCCCGGCGGCGGGGGCTGGGGGGTGGAACCCGCGCCCGCCGCTTTCGCCGGCGATGGGGATCAGGGCATGGAGCGGCTGAACAGCGGATCCGAGCCCAGCACGAGCACTGTTGTCCTGCAGTCAGCTTCGCCGCAGGGAGGAGCGCAACATTGAGTCGTCTCCCTGCTTCCTCCCGGGGGCCGGTGCGGCTGGCGGGCCTCCAGTTGATGGCGGTGCCTCTGATCGTCGCCCCGTTACTCGCCGCACCGTTTCATGCTGTTTCGTTGTCACCGCTAACGCCGCAGTCACCGCGGGGCGCGCCGCTCAGGCCGATGGCCCTTAGCAAGGCATCGCACCTCTGGCCGTTCAGCGTGGCTGGCGGGGATTCTGGCTTCCGGTTGGCGCGGTCCCCGTTGGCGCGGCCTGACCACCGTGACGGTGCTTTTGGTGCTGGAACGGCCCGGCCAGAGCCCCAAAGGCCTCTGGTTGCCAGTGCCTTGTCCACGGCCGCCGCCCGTCCCGTCGCTCCGACCCCAGCACCAGCCCCCAATGAACTCCAGGAGGCCGGCCAGCGCTTCCAGCCGCTCTGGTCGGCGCGAGGGATGGTGGCCAGCCAGGAGGGGCGGGCTTCAGCGGCTGGGGCGGCGATCCTGCGGCAGGGCGGCAATGCGGTGGATGGAGCCGTGGCCACAGCCTTCGCCTTAGCGGTGACCCTGCCCCAGGCCGGCAATCTGGGAGGAGGGGGCTTCCTGCTGCTGTGGCTGCCGGGCGAGTCGCCGGCCCGCGGCAGGGGCTGTCTGGAGGCGATTCGGACTGAATCGGCGACACCGGCGTATCCAGGGCGCCCCATAGAGCGACCAGTCAATTTCACTCTTCTTCCCGTTGCAGGTCACGTCCAGCCCGCTGCCGGCGTGTTGATCCAAGGAGCACCGCGCTCCGCTCCTGACCGCCGGCTAGGCGGAGGCCCGTGGGGCGTCACACCCATCACCGGATCGCCGTTGCTGGCCTCGCCGATGCGGTCCCTCCAGGAGCCGGAGTCCTCAGTCCAGGGGGCGTCCGCTGGTGGAAGCTCAGCCGTGGCCGGGCCCGGAGTCCTCCCACTGGCCAGGGAAGACCTTCGCGCCGGCGACGGCCCCGAGCGGCCGATCGGTCCAGGCTTCGCCGTGGCCGTGAATTTCCGCGAGACCGCGCCCGCCGCCGCCCGGGCTGACCTGTTCCTGCGGGGCGATGGCAGCGTCGACCGGCAGCGGGCCACCCGCAGCCTGCAGAGCACGGCAGTGCCCGGCAGCGTGGCGGGTCTGCTGCTCGCCCAGCGCTGCTACGGCCGCCTACCGCTGCAGGCGGTGATGGCGCCGGCCATCGCCCTGGCCGAGCGGGGCGTACCGGTGGACCGGGAACTGGCCGATTCGCTCACGGCCGCCCTGCCCCTGCTGGGGGCCGATCCCACCTCGCGGGCGCTTTATCTGAGGCCGGCGGGGCGTGGCGCTGAGCCGGCTGCGAGCCCCGATGCCCCGCTTCCCCCCGCGACGCCATCAGCCCTGGCTGCTGTTGGCGCTCCTGTGCGTTCCCCGAGATCTCCCAGCGCCGCCGGCCTGGGTCGAGCAACTGCTTCGATTACCGGCACAGGATCCCCTCGTCCAGTTCCGTCGCTGGCAACTGGGTTACCTCCGGCAAGCCTCGAACCTCCTGGCCCTCGTGGTGCGTCCGCCCCCCCTGCCGCCGCTGGAACCCCTCCTTCAGCCATTGCCGGTTCAGCCCCACTCGCTCTGCGGGCTTTGCAACCGGGCGAAACGCTCCGACAGCCTGAGCTCGCCGCCACCCTCCGGGGCATCGCCCGCCAGGGGGAGGCCGGCTTCTACCGGGGGCCGGTGGCAGCCGCCCTGGTGGATCTGATGCGCCAGCGGGGCGGTCTGATCCAGTCCGCCGACCTCGCTGCCTACCGGGCCGAGTTGGTGCGTCCTCTGGCCGGCCGCTTCCGCGACCATCCCGTGCTCTCGATGCCGCCCCCCGGCGGCGGCCTCACCCTGCTGCAGCTGCTGGGGCTTGTCGATCCGGCCGCTCTGGCCGTCAGCGGTGCCAGCAGCGCCGCCAGCCTGCACTGGCTCACCGAGGCGATGAACCTGGCCTACCGCGATCGCAACACCTGGCTCGGCGATCCGGCCTCCATGGCGAGCCCGCCTCCCGATCTGCTCGATCCCGCCTATCTCGATCAGCTGCGCCAGAGCATCGACCCCCGCCGTCATCGCCCGGCCGCGGCGATCGCTGCCCCGCCGCCGCCGCGGCGCGAAAGCGTGAACACCACCCACCTCTCGGTGGCCGATCGTCACGGCGGCCTGGTGGCCCTCACCACCACCCTCAACTTCGCCTACGGCAACGGGGTGACCGTGCCGGGCGCCGGCTTCCTGCTCAACAACGAGATGGACGACTTCAGCGCCGCTCCGGGCCGTCCCAACAGCTTCGGTCTGGTGCAGGGCGAGGCGAATGCGATCAGGCCCGGCCGGCGGCCGCTCAGCTCGATGGCCCCCACGCTGGTGTTCCGCCCCGATGGCACGCCCTGGCTGGCCACGGGCAGCCCGGGCGGCAGCCGCATCATCACCACCGTGGCCCAGGTGTTGCTGCAGCGCATCGTCTGGGGTTCCAACTTGGCCACGGCGGTGGCGGCACCGCGCATCCACAGTCAACTCTGGCCCGATCGCCTCTCGCTGGAGGAGGGGATCTCCCCCGATACCCGCCGCTTGCTGGAAGCGATGGGGCACGTCACCCAGCCCAGCGCGGCGATGGGGGCGGCCAACAGCGTCGAGGTGCTGGCGCCCCCGGGGAGCGGCAGCCTGGGGGTGGTGGATCCGCGCCGGGGCCGCACGCTGCCGGTGGGGGAGTGACGGCCTTGCGCTCGAGCTGCCGGCTTCAGTCTCGGCAGGCTGTGGTCTGCTGCACTTCCTGCCCCTGCCTGTTCTGGCGCAGCCGCTGCCGCAGGCGGCGGCTCCAGCCCAGGGCCGCGAGTCCACCCAAGAACGGCATCGGAGCCGGCACGGGGTCGTAGGCGACGCTATAGAGCTGCTGGGCGAGAATTTGGTGGGTGCGGGTGGTGGGATGCAAGGTGTCCCAGAAGAGGTAGCTGGAAGGATCGCTGCACAGGCTCGTACTGGTGACGCAGGGCTGGGTCACGTTGGTGAACCCGGAGCCGCTTGGGTCGGCGATCAGGCTGTTGAGCGCGTCGTCAAGCTGGAACAGTTCGATATCGAGCTGCGGTTTGGCGCTGGCGAGCGTGTTGAGCTGGTTTTCAAGGGCGGTGTTGAATCCATCGCTCAAGAGGGTCATCAGCATCTGATTGCCAGTACCGCGGAAGGCCGGTGTTGATCCAAGATCTGGGGAGTTCACCACAAGGAAGTTGCGGGCCCCGGCGTCAGCCAGCGTGTTGACCGAGGCAATCAGGTTGCTCACCGCCAGGGTGGGGACATCGAAGAGATTTGTGGGCGTTGGATCCGCGCCCCCAATGGTACCAACACCGGTACAAGCGCCCGTGGCAGGGTTTGTTAAGGTATTGAGGCAGTAAAAGACATCATTCGGAAACAACCAGAGCAGAAACAGCGAGGTTTCCGGATTGAAACTGGGGTTCACGGTTGTGAACTGACTCAGTTGACTGGCATTGCCTCTGTTAGTAAAAAAAGCATTAAGCGGAGGCCCTGGAACGTTACCAACCTCAAGGTTGTTCTTCTTTCCCGTGGTGGCGCCAAGGATGGAGTAGTTCGTGCCAGCCCCGCCAACGCTGAGCGAGGGTTTGAAACTATTGTTACCCGGGTTGAAGATCTGCCAGAGATATTCCACCGCCACCGGGCCGTTGCTGGCGCGGTTGCCCACGTAGGGAAGAGGTGTGAAGTTGCCTCCGGTCAGCACACCAGCGTTGCCGCTGTCGGAGAGGCTGTCGCCAAAAACGAACAGGTTGCTGAGCGAAGCAACCCCGGCCCGGGCTGCCGTTATGGGTAGGGCGGCCGAGAGCAGGGCGGCCAAAGAGACGGCCTTGAGCATGCGTCCGCAATTACGGAGTCGCTGTGGCAGTCTGGCTGTTGCGTTGGATTTGGCGCTATGGATAGAAGGCTTGAACATCGGCGCTCACACAGCAATACGTACATAATTCTAGGTCAAGTGGCTTCAGATTCATTGTTCAAGCTGCGGTGGCAATGCCCATTTGGTTGGCGTGGCGCGGGTTGGTCCCTCCCTGCGGACCTGCCCTCGGGGCACCACAATCCAGCCAGAATCCGATTCTCCATAGGCATGGCAGGCTTCTCCCACAGCGGCGTGATGGGCCGCCAGGGCACACAGCGCCGCATCGATTCGGTCGATGCTGGTGAGCGAAGCCAGGTCGATCCCCGCTTGCTCAAGAAGTTCGGAGCGTTGGGGGCGCTTGTTGGCGGCTGTGGCATGGCCGCCGCGCAGGTGCCAGGTGATCGCGTGGGGGAAGGTTTCGAAGCAGCCCGGCCCGGTGATCGGCAACGCGGTGAGGAGGGGATGGCTGGGTTCCAGGTCCTGAAACAGGGCCTCGCCCTGCAGCATCCAACCGTAATAGTCGGTGGGATGGTCTAAGGCCTTGATGCGGCTGGGGGAGGCGAAACAGCGGATTCCCCTCGCCATCAGCTGCCGTTCGCAGGCACGCGGGTGGCCATCGGGGCTCCAGCGGCAGGGGGCATCGATGGCGATGACGCGGGCCCCGATCACCTGGCGGCACCAGTGGCCGATCTCCTCTGGGTCAGGGCTTGCAAACTGGTCGGCGTACCGGCCATCCCGCAGGGCCACTGCATGGAAGCCCTTGCGACGCCCCCCTACATCGATGCCCACAACGTTGATTGTATCGGTCAACCCCAATTTGGCCAGCCAGGCATCACGTCTGGGTGGTTCCCGCCGGCGCCGGCGCGGTGAGCAGGTTCACCGCCGAGAAGGCCAGGCCGATGCCAAACATCGTGCCGATCGCCCAGGTGCCGCTCAGGGGCCATTCGGCGATCAGCAGGCCGCCAAGCACGGCGGTGACAATGCCATCGGCGAGCACCAGCCAGCGGGCCGGCCCACCGCCAGCGGCGGCCGCCGCCAGCTCCATTACCCCCTCAATCGCCAGCAGGAAGCCCAGGAACAGGGTGAGACTCAGGGTGCTCTGGATCGGGAAGGCCAGCAGGCTGACGCCCCCCACCAGGTAGAGCAGGGCTGATAGGCCGCGAAAAACCTTGCCGCGCTTGCCTTCCATGCTGGTGAGCCGCAGCAGCTGTGACACCCCGGCGGCGATCGCCACGCCGCCCAGGGCGATGGTGAGCAGGGTCGACGACACGAAGGGCAGGGCGATCGCCAGGACTGCTGCGATCAGCAGCAGGGCAGCGGTGATCCAGCGGAGTTTGGGGGAAGCTGGAGCGGACACGGGGAGTGGTCAATGGTGTGGGCCCTCACCCTCGCCGCCGCGGTGGCTGTGGGTGTGGGATCACCCACTGGGCTGTAGTAATCCATCACAAGCCGGACCCGCCTCGCTTCAGATCGGCCAACCTTGTTGTAACCGCTGGCGGGAGACCGCCACCTCCCGTGCCGTTGCTGCCACCGCTGAACGAGCACAACTTGCCCTGGATGGACACGATCCATCCGATCGTGGTGCACTTTGTGATCGCCATGGGCCTGGTGGCTTTCCTGTTCGATCTGATCGGCTATTTCGGGCGCCGCCCCGCCCTGTTTGAGGTGAGCTTCTGGAACCTGCTGTTCGCCACGCTGGCGATTTTCGTTGCGATCCTGTTCGGCCAGGTGGAGGCGGGCCTGGCCAACCCTTATGGCGCCTCCCGCGATTTGCTCAATCTCCACAGCACCCTGGGCTGGTCGCTGGCGGGGGTGCTCTCGCTGCTTTCCGGCTGGCGCTATGTGATCCGCAGCCGGGATTCCCAGGTGCTGCCGCCAGCCTTCCTGGTGGCCGGCGGCGGCCTGAGCCTGCTGATCGTGGTGCAGACCCTGCTGGGTAACCAGCTGATCTGGACCTACGGCCTCCACACCGTGCAGGTGGTGGCGGCGATGCGGGAGGGCCGGCTGTGAGCGCCCCCTTGAGCGCTGAAGTCTCCCAGGCCTGGAGCCTGCTGGCGCCGCTGCGGCCCTCCGGCCTCGGTGCCAACGATCTCCCTTACACCCTGCCGATCCACCCCAACCTGGTGCACCTCACGATCGGCCTGTTCGTGATCGCCATCGCCTTTGATCTTGTGGGCGCCCTCTACCCGGTGGAGAAGCGCCTGTTCCGTTTTTTGGCCCTGCCGGTCACCCGCAGCGGCTTCCACGACGTGGGCTGGTACAACCTGCTGCTGTGCGCCGGCATCAGCTTCCTCACCGTGGCCGCCGGCTTCTACGAGATGCTGCTGGCCGATCCGGTGCCGGGAGTGCGCAGCGCCCTGGGGCTCGATGCCACGACCACCCTGCTCTGGCATGGGGTGGGCGGTGTGCTGCTGCTGATGGCGATCGTGGCGATGGCGGTGTGGCGCGGTTTCCAGCGCTTCGTCTGGCGCCGCGACTACGGCCGCCAGGTGCAGTGGTCTTACCTGCTGGTGGGGGTGCTGCTGTTTGGGGTGCTGGGTCTGCACGGCACCCTTGGCGCCGAACTGGCGGCCGAATTCGGCGTGCATGTCACCGCCGACCAGCTGCTGGCTGACGGCCTCGATCCGCGTCAGGTGTTGCCATGAGCGCTTCCGGTTCCACGGCGCCTGAGTCCGGCCCGGGCCCGGTTCCGGGCTCAGGGTCTCCCGGCCGGGGCGGCCCCGGCATCGATCGGGGCGCGGTGCTGCTGGTGACGTTGGGGGTGGGCCTGGCCCTGCTGGCCAGCCGCTGGCTGATGGCCCAGGTGCCCCGCTGGTTGCCGCCCCAGGCCTCCACCGCCGCCCCCCTGGTCGACGACCTGTTCGCCCTGGAGGTGGGCATCGGCTGCTTCCTGCTGCTGGGCTGCACCGCGGTGATCGCCTGGACCCTGCTGTTCGACCGGGCCGACAAATACGACCGCGACGACGGCGAGCCGATCGAGGGCAACCTCAAGCTGGAGATCACCTGGACCATGATCCCCCTGGTGGTGGTGCTGCTGATCGCCGCCCAGGCGATCCGGGTGAACGGCCAGCTGGCCAGCTTGGGGGGCAAGGTGCGGGTGGCGGGCGCCGCCGAGGCCCTGCGGCTGGTGGGGGTGGATGGGGTGGCGGGGTTGCCGGCGTCTACTTCCGTTCAGTCTTCACAGTCCTCTCAGTTGTCCCAGCCCAGCGCGCCGCAGGCCTCCAAGGCTTTGAGGTCCAGGTCCTCCACGGGCGCCTCCCCAGGGCTTGGGATCCCCGCCGTCGACCCTGCCGCCGCCGACCCTGGCGTCGACCCAGTCACCGAGTTGGGCCCTGTCGTGGTGATCGCCCGCCAGTGGTCGTGGGAGTTTGTGTATCCCGATGGGGTGCGCAGCGCCGAGCTGCACCTGCCCGTGAACCGCCCCGTGCGCTTCCGCCTGGTGTCGCTCGACGTGCTGCACGCCATGTCGATCCCCGCCTTCCGCCTGCGCCAGGACGTGGTGCCCGGCAGCGTGATCGACTACCGCCTCACCCCCAGCCGTGAGGGCCGCTACCGGCTGCGTGATTCCCTGTTCAGCGGCGCCTACTTCGCCTCCAACCAAACCGACGTGGTGGTGGAGAGCGCCGAGGCCTTTGAGCGCTGGCTTCAGGCCGCCCGCCGCAGCCCCCTGGCCCCCAGCCCCAACGCCGCCGCCGAGCTTTGGCGCCAGCGCCAGGAGCGGGGCAACCGCGGCTGGGCCACGGTGCCGCCCGCGCCGCCGCCGCTGGTGAACGTGCCCCTCGATTCCAACGCCGCCCACGAGGGCTGAACATCCACCCCGATGAGCATCAGCCGATGAGCACCACCCCGATCCCCTTTGATCCCCGCGCCCTGCGCGCTCCCCACCCGGTGCCGGGGGCGCCGGACAACTGGCGGCGTTTCTTCAGCTTCAACACCGACGCCAAGGTGATCGGAATTCAGTACATCGCCCTGGCCCTGCTGTTCCTGCTGGTGGGCGGTCTGCTGGCGATGATCATGCGGGGGGAACTGATCACGCCGCCGGCTGATCTGGTCGATCCGAGTGTTTACAACGGCCTCTACACCATGCATGGCACGGTGATGCTGTTTCTCTTTCTCTTTCCCATCCTCAATGGCTTCAACAACCTGCTGATTCCCCCCATGATCGGCGCCCCCGACATGGCCTTTCCGCGGCTCAATGCCCTCGCCTTCTGGATGTTCCCCGTGTTCGGCGTGGTGCTGATGGCCAGCTTCCTGGTGCCGGGCGGACCCGCCAGCTCGGGCTGGTGGGCCTACCCGCCGCTCAGCACCCAGAACCCGCTGGGGCTGCTGGTCAACGGCCAGTTCCTCTGGATCCTGGCGGTGGCGATCTCAGGGGTGAGCTCGATCCTCGGGGCGGTGAACTTCTGCACCACGATCATCCGCATGCGGGCCCCGGGCATGGGCTGGTTTCGGATGCCGATCTTCTGCTGGACCGCCCTGGCCGCCCAGACGATCCAGCTGGCGGGATTGCCGGTGCTCACCGCCGGGGCGGTGATGCTGCTGTTTGACCTGAGCTTCGGCACCAGCTTCTTCAAGCCGGAAGGCGGCGGTGATCCGATGCTCTATCAACACTTTTTTTGGTTCTATTCCCATCCGGCCGTGTATGTGATGGTGCTGCCGGTGTTTGGTTTCTTCTCAGAGATCTTTCCGGTCTATGCCCGTAAACCGCTGTTTGGTTATCACGTGGTGGCGATCGCCTCGTTTGGCATCGTGTTTCTCAGCCTGATCGTGTGGGTGCACCACATGTTCACCAGCGGCACCCCGCAATGGATGCGCCATGTCTTCATGGTCACCACCATGCTGATCGCCGTGCCCACCGGCATCAAGGTGTTCGCCTGGCTGGCCACCCTCTGGCGCGGCAAGCTCTGGCTCACCACGGCGATGCTGTTCGCGATGGGGGGTGTGTTCAACTTCATCTTCGCCGGCATCACCGGCATCATGCTGGCCACGGTGCCGGTGGATGTGCACGTGGGTAATACCTATTTCGTGGTGGGCCATTTCCACACGGTGATCTTCTCCACGATCACCTTCGGGGTGTATGCGGCCATTTATCACTGGTTTGCCAAGTTTACCGGTCGCATGCTCTACGAGGGCCTCGGCAAGGTGCATTTTGTGCTCACCTTTGTGGGTGCCCAGCTCAACTTCCTGCCGATGCACTGGGCTGGCCTGATGGGCATGCCGCGCCGGGTGGCCTCCTACGACCCCGAGTTCGCCCTGGCCAACGTGCTCGCCAGCCTTGGTGCCTTCCTGCTTGGGGTGGCCATGATCCCCTTCCTGCTCAACCTGGTGAGCTCCTGGGTGCGGGGGGCGCCGGCCCCGGCCAACCCTTGGCAGGCGATCGGCCTGGAGTGGCTGCTGCCCTCACCGCCACCCGCCGAAAACTTTGAGCACGACGTGCCCACGGTGATCAGCGGTCCCTACGGCTACGGCCTGGGCCATCCCCTGGTAGCCGACCAGGCGCGTTATGAATCGCGGCTGAAGGAGGCTTGAGGCGATGGCTCATTCTTTTTCTGGCGATGCCCCCCCCCTGGCCATGAGCAGCATCACGTCCACGGGTGGCCCGTTCGGCGATGGAGCAGCTGCTGCCGGGGGGGCCGCGGTGGGCTCCGTTACCGCTCTCGACAGTTCCGGAGGCCCCCAAGGCCCCGGCCCAGATCACGAGCCTGGCCATGGGTCAGCCGAGCACGCCCACGGTGGCTACAACCTCACCGGCTTTGTGATCTTTTTGGCCTCCGAGAGCCTGATCTTTGCGGCCCTATTTGCCGCCTACATCGTTCTCAAGGGCTCGGCTCCGCTCTGGCTGCCAGCGGGCGTGGAGGGGCTGGAGGTGCGGGAGCCCCTGATCAACACGATCGTTCTGGTGAGCTCCAGCGGCGTGGCCTGGCTGGCGGAGCGGGCCCTGCACCGCCGCCAGCTGGTGCGTTTCCGCCTCTGGTGGCTGCTCACCATGGCGATGGGCACCTGGTTCGTGGTGGGGCAGGCCCGTGAATGGCTGGGGCTGCCCTTCGGTCTGGGCGATGGTGTGTTCGGCGCCAGCTTCTACCTGCTCACCGGCTTCCACGGCCTGCATGTGATCACCGGGGTGCTGTTGATGGCCTTGATGCTCTGGCGCTCCTTCCGCCCCGGCAACTACGACGGCGGCGAAGCGGGCGTGACGTCGGTGGGCCTGTTCTGGCACTTCGTGGATGTGATCTGGATCGTGCTGTTCGCCTTGCTGTATCTGTGGCAGGGCCGATGAGCGGATCCCCTGCCGCAGTTGACACGGGCACCGTGCAGACCCCAGACGTGCAGGGTGGTTCGGTACCGGGTTCGAGCCTGGCTGCTTCCGCGTTGGCGGGCCGTGCTGCTTCGGGCACGGCGCCGTTGGGCGCTGGCGGTGCTCTGCTGATCGAGGAGCGCGAGTTTGATGTACTGGTGGTGGGCAGCGGCGCCGGCGGCGGCACCCTGGCCGGCGAGTTAGCCGAGGCGGGCCTTGCGGTGCTGCTGCTGGAGCGGGGAACGACCCTGCCGCTAGCGGATCAGAACGTGGCCAACATCGATCTGTTCCGCCGCCGCCGCTACCACCCCGGTGAGGAGTGGATCGGCACCGATGGCGACCCCTTCGCCCCCCAGATGGTGATGGCCCCGGGGGGCAACACCAAGATCTGGGGCGCGGTGCTGGAGCGGATGCGCGAGCAGGAGTTCTGCCACCTGCCGATGCAGGAGGGCCCCGGCCCTGACTGGGAGCTCCGCTACGCCGACCTCGAACCCTGGTATCAACGCGCCGAGGCCCTCTATCGGGTGCACGGCGAGGCCGGCTCCGATGCCACCGAACCACCCCGCTCCGCCCCCTATCCCCTGGCGCCACGCCCCCTGGAGCCGTTTCAGGAGTTGCTGCGCGATGACCTGCGCCGCCAGGGGCTCCATCCCTACCGGTTGCCTTTAAGCGTGGGCGAATCGGTGATGGATCCCAGCGGCGATGCCGAGGGCTTCGGCCTGGAGCGGGCCCGTCGCTTTCCTGGGTTCGAGCTGCGCACCGGCGCCGAGGTGCTCGCCCTGCATGGCTCCGCCAGCGGCCGCGAGGTGCGCGCCGTCGAGGCCCGCATCGATGGCCAGCGCTGGTTGTTCCGCGCCCACCAGGTGGTGCTGGCCGCCGGCGCCGTGGCCAGTGCCGTGATCCTGCTGCGTTCCGCCACGGAACGGCACCCCCGCGGCATGGCCAACGGCTCTGATCAGGTGGGCCGCAACCTGATGCGCCCCCAGCTCACGGCGATGCTGCAGCGCTCCGCCATCGTGCATTCGGGCCGCTACGGGCCGGGCTTGGGCCTCACGGATTTCCACGACGGCGACCGCAACGTCGACTACGCCCTCGGTGTTGTGCGCGGCGGTGGTGGCGTGTTGCAGGATCCGCTGTTCGCCGAATCGCCGCCGGTGCTGTCGCTGGTGAGCCGGCTGCTGCCCGATCCCGCCCTGGAGTGGCTGGCCGACCGCTCGGTGAGCTGGTGGGTGGCCAGCGCCGTGCGGCCCGATCCGGAGAACCGGGTGAGCCTGCGGGGCGAGCGGGTGGTGGTGAACGACCTGCCCAACAACCGCGAGGCCCACGACCGGCTGGTGTATCGCTGGCTGGCGGTGATGCAGCAGGTGGAGCGCGATCCGGCCACCACCGTGGTGCAGCGGGCGCCGATCTATCCCCGCGGCGAGGCGCCGCAGAGCGTGATGGGCTTTGCCTGCGGCACCTGCCGCCTGGGCAGCGATCCGGCCCGCTCGGTGGTGACCCTGGAGGGCCGCTGCCACGAGGTGGCGAATCTCTGGATCGCCGACGGCTCGATCCTGCCCGGCTGTCCCTCGGTGGGCCCTGGGCTCACGATCGTGGCCAACGCCCTGCGCATCGCCGCGGCAATTCGGGTGGAGCTGGGGCGGTAGCTGAAGCGAGGGCCGCGGCCTACAGAACCTCAGAGTCCGTGGAGGAGGGCCATTTCGCTAGCTGCGCGGAACACAAGCCCATGCCGTTCCACCAGCTGGGTGAGGTCGTCGTAGCCGCCGCCGATCACCGTGGCCACCGGGATGCGACGGCCCAGGCAGGCCTCCAGCACCAGCCGGTCGCGTTGCAGCAGACCGATGTCGCTGAGGCAGAGGCGGCCGAGGCGATCGCCTCGGTGGGGATCCACGCCGGCGTTGTAGAGCACCAGATCGGGTTGCACCTGCTCGATCAGATCGGGCAGAACGGCACCGATGGCGCCTAGATAGGCGTCGTCCTCCAGGCCATCGGCGAGGGGCAGGTCGAGGTCGCTGGATTGCTTGCGCAGCGGGAAGTTGGAGGCGGCATGGGCCGAGAAGGTGAACACCCGCGGATCGCCCGCGAAGATCGATGCGGTGCCGTCGCCCTGGTGCACGTCGAGGTCCACCACCAGCAGTTGGCGCACCAGTCCTTCGGCGAGCAGCACCCGGGCGGCGATGGCCACGTCGTTGAAGATGCAGAAGCCGCTGCCGTAGTCGGGGAAGGCGTGGTGGGTGCCGCCGGCCAGGTGGCAGGCCAGGCCGTGCTGCAGCGCCAGGCGGGCCGTGAGCACGGTGCCGCCCACCGCCAGCCAGCTGCGCCGCACCAGGGGCGTGGTGGCCGGCAGGCCGATGCGGCGTTCCGCCGCCGGGCCCAATGCACCACGGGCAAAGGCCTCGTGGTATGAGCGCGGGTGCACCAGCTCCAGCCAGCGGCGCGGTACCGGCAGGGGCTGATGCAGCTGCTCCGGCCGCAGCAGATCCAGGCGGCTGAGGTGCTCCGCCAGCAGGCGGAACTTGGCCATCGGGAAGCGGTGGCTGCTGGGCAGCGGCGCCGAGTAGGCCGGGTGGTAGACGAGCGATGGGCGCACGGGCCTAAGGCTAGGGCGGCGGCGGTGCTCCGCGATCGCTGCTGGGTCTGGGGGGGGAGTTGCGTTTTCTGTGGGTTGGTTTGCGCTGATCTTCTGTTCCGGGCTGAGGCGGGCGTCGGATTTGGAAAAGAAGTTAAAGAGTCCTCCTGCAGCAACGGTTCCTCTCGCTTCTTCTTTCCTCGTTCTGGCGCTGCTTTCAGGGTGGGAAGCGGCCCTTGTGCGCGGCGATTGCCCTGTTTAGGGTTGGTTTTGAGCCTGCAACTTTCGCACCCTCGATGCTGCGTCACCTTCCTTCCTTGCCCTTGGTGATGGGGCTGGGTCTCGCCCTAGCCCCGATCAGCGGCATCGCCGCTCCTGGCGGGGCGGCCCCAGCTCCCGCCGGCGGCACGGCCACCACCAGCCTGACCACCCGCCTGGGCGCCCTGGAGCTGCAGAACGGCTATCCCACCAAGGCCACCGCCGCGAAGCTCTACGACGAACTCGACCTGCAGCGCGCCACCCAGGCCTACCTCTGGGCCCTGCCGGCGGTGGGCTTCAAGGCCCTCTACGACGCCCAGGCCAAAACGATGGGCGTGCGCAATGGCGACGTGCTGCTCTATCGCACCCTGCAGGACAAGGCGGGGATGCTCACCCCCAACATCACCACCCTCTACGCCTTCAGCTTCTGGGATCTGGCCGCCCAGGGGCCGCTGGTGGTGGAGGTGCCGGCCGGGCTCACCGCCGGCGGCGTGCTCGACATCTGGCAGCAGCCGGTCACCGACCTGGGTCAGACCGGGCCCGACAAGGGCGCCGGCGGCAAGTACCTGATCCTGCCCCCCGATGGCCCCGAAGTGGTGGCGCCCGGCTACCGGATCTTCCGCTCCCCCAGCAACCAGGTGTGGTTCGGCACCCGCGGCTTAGCGCCCGATAAGGCCGTGGCCGAGGCCACCGTGCGGCAGCACCGCCTCTACGGCTGGAACCAGCGGGCTAATCCGCCGGCCAGCGTCTACAGCGAAGTGGGTGGTCGCCCCTGGCAATCGGCCCAGCCCACCGACCTCAACTACTGGCGCCTGCTCAGTGAGCTCTATGCCAATGAGCCGGTTGCCCCCCGCGACCGCATGATGTTCGGGATGCTCTCGCCGCTGGGCATTGCGCCGGGCCAGGCCTTCAAGCCCGATGCCCGCCAGGCTCGGATCCTCGGCGAGGCGGCCCAGTTGGGCGATCTGATGGCCCGCACCATCGCCTACGACAAGCGCACCCCCGGCGCCACGGTGTACCCGGGCAAGCACTGGGAGTATGCGGTGCTGTTCGACCTTGACCAGGAATCCCCCGACAAAAGGCGGGTGCAGTTCGAGGAGCGCAGTTCCTGGTTCTACGAGGCGATTGCCATGTCGGTGGGCATGCAGGGCCGCATCGTGGGCTTTGGCCAGGTGTACCTGGAGGCCTCGAAGGATGCCCGCGGCGAGTGGCTTGATGGGGGCAGGAGCTACCGCATGCGGGTGCCGGCCGGCGCGCCGGTGAAGCAGTTCTGGTCGATCACCCTCTACGACAACCTCAGCCGCGGCCCGCTGATCACCCCCCAGGGCGCCGCCGACCTCAGCTCCCGCAAACCCAACCTGGTGACCAATGCCGATGGCTCGGTGGATGTGTTCTTTGGCCCGGTGAAGCCGGCGGGTGCCACCAACTGGATCCAAACCACCCCCGGCAAGGGCTGGTTCGCCTACTTCCGCTTCTACGGCCCCACCGAGGCCTACTTCGCCAAGACCTGGCAGCTCAACGACATCACCCTGATCCAGCCTTGAAGCCTTCGTTCCGCCTGGGCGGCGTACACCCAGGCGGATGATCCGCAGCTGGCTTCAGATCACAAATCTGCATCAGACCGTAAATCTGCATCGGATCCTAAATCTGCATCGGATCGTCTCATTAATCCTGACAGCTCCAGTCTGCTGATTGTTTCAACGGATACATCTTTTTGCCTGGGGAGGCTGTTTTGTCGGTTTTTTCCTTTGCGCTGGTTATTCCATGACCCGGCTGAGCTTGCTGAGCTGGCGGCGTCTTGCTGCTCCCGTGAGTGTGCTCGCGTTGAGTGTGAGCGGACTTCTGCCGGGCTTTGGCGGGTCGAGCCGGGCCGATGTGATCCTGCACGCCTTCGACTGGTCCTATGCGGACATCGCGAAACAAGCGGATGCCATCGCTGCGGCTGGCTACAAGGCGGTGTTGACGACACCACCGATCAAATCGCCGAAATCGAGCGGTTGCGAATGGTGGCTTCGCTATCAGCCTCAGGATTGGCGCGTTATCGATAACTGCAACGGTAACAAGCAATCCTTCGTTGCAGCGATAGCGGCACTCAAATCCAGGGGTGTCAGGACCTACGCGGATGTGGTGGTCAATCACATGGCCAATGAGCGCAATGCGGCCACCAGTTTCCCGGGCGTTGCCACACTGGCTCAATACCGATCCAATCGTGGCTACTGGCAACGTCAGATTCTTTATGGCGATCGCGATGCTAACGGCGTGCTGGACAACGGCATTCTGCCTGATGATGGTCAACCCGATGCTCTGTTCAGCGCGCAGGACTTTCACCCTCCAGCCTGCATCCTTGATTACACCAATAAGACATCAGTTCTTCGCGATCGCATCTGTGGCAATGCTCCGGATCCCGGCCTTCCCGACCTGAATGACACTGACCCTGGTCGCAGCTGGGTGAATAATCAGAGAAAGCAATATATTCTGGCGCTTTATGATCTCGGGGTTCGGGGGTTTCGCATCGATGCCGCCAAACACATGCCCAATCAGGCAATCAAGTTTTTTGTGCCAGAAGCAGTCGCCCAGAATTCCCATGTCTTCGCTGAAATCATCACCTCAGGAGGAGTGGGGTCAACTGATTATCAGACGTTTCTTGAACCCTATCTTCGCGAATTACCAGCCTCCTTTGCCGCCTATGACTTCCCGCTTCTGAATCAAATCAAGCAGGCTTTCGCCTTTGGCAGTCCGCTTTCCAATCTCGCTTTCCCCTATTCCACCGGTAACGCTTTGGAAAACAATCGGGCTGTCACGGTTGTGGTGACCCACGACATTCCTTACAACGATGGATTCCGGTATTTGATTTTCGATCAGAATGCCTCCAGTTCTGTGGACGAAGACCTTGCCTATGCCTACATCCTGGCTAGAGATGGTGGCACCCCGCTTGTGTTTGACGATCGCTCCGCAGGGCGCTCCAATCAAGGGCGCTGGCGCAACGTCTGGAATCGTGAATCCATGAAGAGGATGATCGCCTTCCACAACCGCATGCAAGGCAAGCCCATGGAGATGTTGGCCGCTGATTCCTGCATCCTGCTATGGCGGCGTCTGGAGGATGGAATCGTCGGCATCAATAAATGTGCCGAACCACGTTCGGTCAGCGTGGATACTCGCTTCCGCTTCAAATGGAATCACCCCTACCGCGAAAGTCTCACCGGCCGCATGCTTCCTGAAATCAAGGGCCCGATCTACACCTTCCAGCTGCCGGCACGCACGGCCAGCCTGTGGATGGCGCAGTGAACTGATGCGCTTAGGGCCGGCCCGCCAGGGGGATCTCTGCCGCCTGCAGGGCCTCCACCAGCCGCAGCAGCAGCTCACGCTCCACTCCGCCCTGGCGACCGGCCCGCGTCACCACCACCAGGGCCACCTCCAGCCCCTCGGGGCTCACCTGCCGCAGGCCGAGCAGTCGGGGCGGCTCCAGAAGCTCGGCTCCCCAGGCTGGATCGGCGGCGAGGGCGCTTGCCGCCTGTTCGATCACCGTCAGGGCCCGGCGGGGATCGGCGCTCCCGTGGGCGAGGGTGAGTCGCACCTCCTGGCCGGAGCGCAACTTGGTGGCATTCACCACCTGTTTGCATTGACTGTTGGGGATGATCACCACCCGCTGGTCGGCGCTGCGCAGTTCTGTGCTGAGCAGGGCCACGTCGATCACCTCACCGCTGAGGTCGCCCACCGTGATCAGATCGCCGATCGCGTAACGGTCCTCCAGGAGCAGCACCAGGCCGGCCACGAAATCGCGCAGTAGGTCCTGGAACACCAGGGCCAGGGCACCGAGCAGGGCGCCGCTGGCCAGCAGGGCGTGGTTGGAGAGGTCGCGCACGCCAGGGATGTCGACCACCACCCAGAGGGCCACCAGGGCAATGCAGGCGAGATGCACCAGCCGCTTCGCCACGCGTTGGAGGCTGCGGTAGCGCTGGTTGCGGCGGGCGCGGCGCTCGGGCGCCAACGAAGGATTGCCATTCCACTGGCTCAGTAGGGCCGCCAGCACCGCCTGCAGCAGCCGGGCCAGCAACCAGCCGAGCAGCAGCTTGCCCACCACCGAGAAGGGCTGCAGCAGCAGGTCGATCGCCAGGGGGATCTGGCCCGGCACCGCTAGCACCGCCACCCCCACCATCAGGGGCAACAGCAGCAGCACAGCCGCCAGCAGGGTGCGGCTCAGCAGGTGCAGCGCCGGGATCAGCAGGTTGCGGTTGCGGCGGTGGTGGTCAGCGATAGCGAGGGCGTGCCGTGGGCCGAAGGCCGCCAGGGGTGGGCCCTCGGCGCCAGTGGTCACCGTTGGGACGCCGGCCGCACCGGCCAGCCCCTGGGCGGTGCGATCGCTCAGGCCAGCCGGGTTCGCTGCCATCACCGCCGAGGCTGATGTTGGCGGAGAACCCGGCTGGGAGGCGGCCAGGTCCTGGGTCTCCTGCAGCTCCAGTCGGCCCAGCTGGCGCTTCACCAGGCTCCAGAGACCAAGACCCGCGAAGAGCAGGCCCCCCAGCACCAGCTCAAGCACCGCCATGCTGCGAAAGCGGCGCCTCAGCACCCCCGATTCCAGCAGGTGGCGGGCGAAGCGCAGGCGCTGCTCAAGCAGGGGCTGCCAGCGTTCCGCCAGGCGTTCGGGGGTGGTGCCGTTGAGCCGGGCGTCGTCATCGGTAACGCTGAGCAGCGGCAGGGGCAGATCCCTTCCCGGCACTAGCGCCTGCATCACGGGCGGGCCGCCCCTGCCGGTGGCCACCTCCACCTTCAGGGCGCCGGGATCCCCCAGCAGACCCAGCTGGTTGCTGTCGCAAGCGCGCTTGCCGCTGCGCAGGAAAAACTGATCGAGGATGAATTCCCCAAGGCTTTCCGCCTCCGTGCACACCTCCTGGGCGCGGTACAGCAGTTCGAGGTTGCCCTCAATCACCTGGGCCCGCTGCCGCGCATCCGGCCCGGCCGAACCCATCACCACCGGCGAGGCCACGGTGAGCACCGGGATGCCGAGGATGCGAACCTTGGCGCGGTGGAAGCTGCCGCTGTCGCGCACTTCGCCAGCCTCTTGGGGCCGGGGTGCCGAGGCTTGAGGGGGGGCCATGGTTGTCGGGGCGGCCGCTAGGGGGGTCTGGCTCAACAGCCCGGCCAGCAGTACCCCCAGCATGAGCACCCCGAGCAGCACGGTTCTCAGCCGTCCGCGCAGGTGTGGTCGCCCCGCGCCCGCCATTGCGAGGACGGATAACGCTCTAAGCCACCCTGGCGGTGTCTTAGAGCGGTTGGAGAACACGGGAGCCTGTTTCCACCCTCCTGCTCTTCGGCCTTGAAGCTGCTGGCTGCTGGGCGGCGGCAAGGACATGGGAGGGCTGGCACGGCCCAGTCTGCGGGGGAAGAAGGGCTCTGCCCAGCCCGGAGGCCGCGATGCCGCTCCGGCCTACCTATGTTTCCCGTAATCGGGTACACCCTGACCATGGCCGTTATCTATCCCCGCAAGCTCGTCAATAACCTGAGTCCTCGGGATGTGATGGCTGAGGTGGTGAAGCAGCGCAAAGTGCAGATGCTGTTTCTCAACAGCTACCGCTTCAATGAGCAGCGCTCCTGTCAGGAGCTCACCGGCCTGATCGAGGCGCTCGACGGCCAGCCCCGCGACCTCTGCCGCGAGCTCTCCCACCACATCAGCGACGAGGCCCGCCACGCCGTGTGGCTCACCGACCTGCTCTGCGACCTCGGTGAGGAGATCGGTAATCCACCCACCGGCTCCTACATCGATGAGCTCAACCGCCTGTTCGACAAGAGCGGCGATCAGATCCAGCAGGAGGATGGCCTGATCGCGGTGCTTGCCTCGATCAACGCCACCGAGAAGCGCGGCTGCCAGGCCTTCTCGGCCCATATCCATGCCCTGCGCCACGCCCCCGCCACGGAGGAGAACAATCGCATCCGCGAGACGATCGAGAAGATTCTTCCTGAGGAGGCGGCTCATGTGAGCTGGGGCAGCCGCTGGCTCGGCCAAATCGCCAGCCGCAGCGCCGAGCATCGCGCCCGCGTCAACGCGGCCAAGAGCAAGTATTCGTTGATTGAGCACGCAGCCTTCGAGGCCGGCATGGACATCACCGCCGGTGCCGAACTGCGCCGCCTGGCGAATCTGGTGGAGATCACCAATACCCTGCCGGTCTGGGAGCGGCCCGCCTACCTGATGGAGCGTCTGCCCCAGGCCCTGCTCGCTCCGGATCTGCAGAAATCGCGCTTCCTGGCGGTGCAGCGAGTGTGGCAGGACAAGCCCGAGAAGCTGGTGGAGCAGTTCATCCCGATGTTCCTCAGCGGACTGCAGCACCTGCCGCCGTCCGTCCCCACGGGCAACTGAGGGCGGTTGGGCAGCGGATGGCGCAGCGATGGCGGCCAGCGAGGAGATCATCGGCGAGGAGTGGAAGGAGCGCTCCCGTGAGCTGGCCGACTGGGCCATGGAGCGCCTGGTCAACCGCCGCGAGGTGTGGGGTCAGTACGCGCTGCTCTCGCCCGAGCAGGCCCGTGAGAGCGGCCGCACCTACAGGGCCATGACCCTGCCAGTTCCGGAGATGCGCGGTGAGGACCGGGTGACCCTCGACAAGCTGGCGCGTCATTTCGCCAGCCGCCGCCTGCACCGACCCCAGCTGATCGGCCTGCACGCCGAGAGCCAGGAGGGCACCAGCCGCTGGCTGGGCATCGACATCGACAACCACGAGCTCGATGCCGTGGGCGCCGACGTGAGGGCCCGCCGCAATCTGGCCGGCGCCCTGGCCTGGTGGCGGGCCTTCGGGGAGCGGGGCTACGACCCCCTGCTGTTCGATTCCAGCGGCCGTGGCGGCTACCACCTCTGGGTGTTGTTCGCCGAACCGGCCCCCACGGCGGCGGTGTTCGACCTGGTGAAGGCGGTGGCCACCACCTGGGAGGCCAACGAGCTGGAGGAGGAGCCGGAGGTGTTTCCCAAGCAGCCGCGCCCCGGCAGCCTCAACGCCTGGTTTCGCCTGCCCGGCATGCACCACACCCAGCCCCACTATTCGCGGCTGTGGAGCGGGGAGGAATGGCTGAGTGATCCCTGGCTGGAGGGCCATGCCGCCATCGACGCCATGCTGCGGGTGATTCCGGGGCCGCCGCCCCCGGCGGATTTCAATCCAGCCCCTCCGTCGGGTCGCCAGGGGGGTGCTTTCCGCCTTAGCAACCCGGACGGAGTCGCTTCCGCGGGTGGAGGCTCTCGGCAAGGCGAGGTGAATTCATCATCAGCACCCATGGCGCCGCCTCCGCCGCCTCTCACCTCCCGTTCCGCCGCCCCGTCGCCCCCCGCACCCAAGCGGAGCGCCGCCGTCCGCAAACGGCGTTTCAGCGGCGCCGGCCGGCCCACCGTGTGCCTCGATCTCGATGGGGTGCTGGTGGATCGCACCTACGCCCGCGGCGGCGAGGAGTTGGGCGACCCGATCGAAGGGGCGGTGGAGTTCACGCGGGCCCTAGCCTAGCAGGCCGACATCGTGATCCACACCGCCCGGCTCGGCGGTCGCCCATCCGGGGCCAGCGTCGGGGCGGCCCAGGCCGAACAGCGACGCATCGAGGAGCGGATTCGAGCGTGGCTCGATCAGCACGGCTTCGTTTACAAGGAGATCGCCCTCGATGTGGGCAAACCGATCGCCTCGGCCTACGTTGACGATCGGGGCGTGAGCTGCCGTCCGCTGGACGACGGTCCCCGGGCCTTTGAGGAGGCCCTGGCGGCGGTGCGGCGCCTCTGTGGCCCGGGCGGCTGATCCCTACCGCGTGGCACCGATGGGGCCATGCGTGTCGTTCTGAATCCCCTCCAGCGCCTCCCTTCCGGTGGGCGTGACTTCCCCCCGATGGCCCGCTCCCTCCAGTTCACCTACGGCGGTCGCAGCGTGCCCTGCAGCATCGAGAAGGTCGACCGGGGCCGCCTTTATGGCAGCCGCAGCCTCGAAACCCTCGACAGCCACGGCCATCCCTGCGGCCTCGCCACCCTCGCCGCCGATGGCCACACCCTGATCCCCATGGGCGGCACCGCCATCGGCCACCTCGGCTCCGATGGCCGCTGGGTGGAGGGTGACGCCCTCACCGCCGTGGACGCCGAGGGCCATCCCCTCCCCCGCATCCCCTCCAGCTTCGACGGGCTGATCCCCCTGGAGCAGACCGTTGCGGTGGACCGGCTGCTGGAGCACAGCATCCGCCTTACCTATGCCCTCACGCCACTGGAGGGGCCTCTGGATGCCGAGCTGGCCTCCGCGCTGGAGTCGGGTGCGATCTTCAGCTTCCCGTTCAGCTGGCGCGGTGGCGTGGCCAGCGATCCGGCCTTCCTGCTGCGGGGTGAGGACGGCACGGTGTGGCTGCTGATCGGTGATGCCAACCGCATCCGGCTGGTGAGCCTGGAGCAGGTCGCCCGCTGCGGCGTGGAGGTGGAGGAGGAGCCGCTGCCCGGTGAGGCCGAAGCCGACCTCGACTTCCGCATGCTCTGAGCGGCCGATCCGCTCCGCTCTCCTCCAGCCTCGTTCGTTCTGCACGGCTCCCGACCAGGACACCTCCCCCGCCTTCAACCAGCACCGCCCGGCCCACCCTCGCCCACTCCCTCCCCTCGAATCCATGCCCGAGATCAACATCGCCGACAGCCGCCAGCGGGACGCCGTGGTGAAGGCGGTGGGGCTGCGGCTGCGGGAGCCGATCCGCTGGCTGGGGCCCGATGGCGGATACCCCACCACCCACCGCATCCTGCGCTCCACCGTCGACCACGACCTTGACGCGCTGCAGAGTCGCTTCGGGGAGCCGGAGGCGATCGCCCGCGCCCTGGTGGAGGGCGATCCCGAGGTGGATACCGAACGGTTCGGCCAGAGCCTCTGGTTTCTGTCGCGGGTGTTCATCGACTCTGCAGAGAAGCCGGTGTACCAGGTACAGCAGAACGAACTGGTGCGCGATCCCCGCGGCCAGGTGATCGAGCGGCGCCCGCTGCAGCGCGCCGAGGCCAACACCAACGGCGCCATCCCCCTGGCCTGGACCGGCCGCCGCATCGCCAAGGCCGAGGCGGTGCGCCGCTACATCTTCAGCGACCTGCTCCAGATCCTCCACATCAACGGCCTCACCTACGACTTCCTGCACGGCATGGCCAGCGAACTGGCCGCCAGCGACAGCCTGATGCTGATCGGCGGCGGCAAGGGCGGGCGCGATCCGCTGGTGTTCCGGCGGGGCAGCCTTCCCTACCGGGGCTTCCTGGAGGGGCGGGTCGAGGGCGACCGCTACGCCCTTTTGCTGCACCTCTCCAACGCTGAGCTGAAGCGACCCGATCCTCCGCCGCAGGCGCCATCCGGGGGTGTGGCGTCATGACGACCCGTCGTCGAGCTGGTGCCGCTGAGGCCAGCTCCGTTGTTCCCATGGCGACTGGCACGGAGCTGCCTACGGCTGCTCTGGCCGAAGTGGCGGCGGTGCCTGCCAAGACCGCCAATCCCACCAAGATGCCAGCGGCCGCGGCCACACCGGCAACCGCAAAGCCGAAAGCCTCCAGGCGGGCGGCTTCGGCAGCGGCTGCCGCACAACCCGCCAGCGCCCAAGACGCCCCCCAGCCGGCGATGCCGAAAGCCACCCGATCGAGGGCGTCCCGCTCCACCCCCCCCACCCAGCTCTCCACGCCCGCGCCGGCAGCCTCCCGATCCGCACGCAACCGAGCCGCCGCCGTCCAACCAGACTGCGCCCCATCAGACGCGGCGGACTTTCCATCCCGGAAGGCCGACCAGGCCTCCGAGAAGCCGGCCCAAAAGCCCACCGGGAAGGCAGCCAACCCTGCCGACAAGGCGAGCCCAGCGTTGCCGGAGCCATCCCAAGCCGCTTCAACCGAAATCGCAGCATCCGCCAATGCAAAACCGGCCGCCGATGCCGCGCCAACCACCGATGCCGCACCGCCCAAGCCGGTCGCCCGGGGGCGGCGGTCGGCGCTGAAGCCCCCGCCACCGTTACAGGATATCGCATCCAACCCACCCGTCAGCGTCACGGAAGCCGCCGATGCTTCTGCTGGTCCATTTGTGGCGTCCCGGCCGAGTAGCGGCGAGAACCCCCTGGTGGATGCGTCAGCGCTGAAAATCCTGTTGGGCCGCTACCGCAGCGGCGGCGCCGAAACCCTGGTGGATCAGGAGTGGTTGCGGCAGGCCCGGCGCCGGCGCCGCGATCTCGGCGAAACGATGCGCGCCTTCGACTTCGACGCCGCCCAGCAGCGCCTACCACCCGCCGACGACTATTTCATCTCCCGCAAGATCGACGGCGAGTTCACCTGCCTCGTCTACCGCGAAGGCACCTGCCTCACGCTCAACCCCGGCGGTACCGTGCGGATCGGAGCTCCCTTCCTCGATGAGGCCGCCGCCCTGCTGAAGGCGGCCGGGGTGCGCTCGGCCCTGCTGGGCGGCGAGCTGCATGTGCGGCGTAGCGATGGCCAGCGGCCCCGGGTCCACGACGTGACCCGGGTGGCCCGCAACCCGGCCAGCCAGGCGGAGCTCGACAGCCTCTGCTTTGCCGTGTTCAACGTGTATGAGCTCGACGGGCAGGATCCCTCGGGGAGTTACGCCGATGCCCTGGAGGCGGCCCAGCGCCTCTTCGCCGGCGGCGATCGGGTGCAGGTGGTGGAAACCGTGCGCGGCGATCGCCAGCGGGTGTTCCAGCAATACCGCCAATGGGTGGAGCAGGAGGGGGCCGAGGGGGTGGTGACCCGTAGCGACTCCAGCGGCATCTTCAAGATCAAGCCGCGCCACAGCCTCGATCTCGCGGTGGTGGGCTTCTCCGAGGGCATCGACGACCGCACCGGCCTGCTCCACAGCCTGCTGGTGGCGGTCCCCACCGATGCCGACAGCTTCCAGATCGTCGGCCGGGTGGGGAGCGGCTTCAGCGATGAGCTGCGCGCCTCCCTGCTCACCCTGCTCAACCAGCGTCTGGTGGCCAGCGACTACGTGGAGGTGAACAGCGACCAGGTGGGCTACCGCATGGTGGAGCCGGGCCTGGTGGCCGAACTCTCCTGTCTCGATGTGGTGTCGCGCACGTCACTGGGTAGCACCATCGATCGGATGGTGCTCGATTGGCACGGCAGCGAACGCTGCTGGGAGGGGGTGCGGCGCCTGCCGCTGTGCAGCTTGATCTCGCCCCAGTTCGTGCGGCTACGCGACGACAAACAGGCACGGCCGGAGGATCTGCGCCTCAGTCAGCTGTCCGACATCACCGAAATCCCCGAACTGGAGCGCAATGCCGCCGAGCTCCGCCTGCCGGCCAGCACCGTGTTGGAGCGGGCGGTGGCCACCAAGGTGCTCAAGGGAGCCACGCTGGTGCGCAAGCTGCTGCTCTGGAAGACCAACAAGGAGACCCTCAGCCCGGATCATCCCGCCTACGTGCTCCACATCACCGACTACAGCCCTAACCGCGAAGCCCCACTCAACCACGAGATCCGGGTGAGCAGCTCCGAGGAGCAGATCCGGCAGTTCTTTGCGGAGTGGCAGGCCAAGGCCTTCGTGGGGGGCTGGAAGGTGGTGGGGAAGGTGGCGGGATGAGGGTGCTGAGCTGGAACATCCTCCACGGCGGCGGTGGCCGGCGCGAGGCGATCCTGGCGGCCATCGCGGCAATCGATCCCGATCTGGTGACCCTACAGGAGGTGCACCGCAGCGAGGGGCGCGACCCCCTGCTGGAGGGCCTGGCCGACCTGGGCCTGGGGGAGCAGGTGCTCTCCCCCTTGGGCGATGCCCGCTCCAATGGGGTGTTGATCGCCAGCCGCTGGCCCCTCAGCGCCGAACCGCTGCGTCCGGACGGCCCCGGCGCCGACCCCGCTGCGCCGGTGTATCTGATGAAGGCACGGCTGTCCTGGCCTGGGCGGGCAACGGGTCCGGTCCAGGGCGAAAGGGGTGGAGAGGGCCAGGGCGAGCAGGTGGGAGGGGCCCAATTGCTCAACCTGGTGGCGGTGCGCTTCCCCCAGAAGCAGGCCCAGATCGCACCGTTTGAGGCGCTGCTGGCCCTGCCGCCGGCCTGGAGAGAGGAATTGAGCCTGCTGATCGGTGATTTCAACTGCGGCATCCCCCTGTTCGATTCCCAGACCCGCACCTTCCCCTGCACCGCCTGGTTCCAGCGTCTGCTCGCCCAGGGCTGGGTGGATGCCTGGCGTCGCCGCCATCCCCAGGAGCGTGAGTACAGCTGGTTCAGTGCCAGCCGGGGCAATGGCTTCCGCTACGACCATGCCCTGGCCTCACCGCCCCTCGATGCACGGATCCGCTCGGTGCGCTACGCCCAGGAGCTGCGCGCGGCCGGTCTTTCCGACCACGCCGGCCTGGTGGTGGAGCTGGGCTGACCGCAAAGTGTTCCCGTTCAATGGGCTGTTGATCGGCAGGTCGCCTCTCGCTGCCTCAGCGGTCCGCTGATCGACGCTCCGATTATCGACGCTCCGCTTTCTGGTGCTTCTCTGTTAGGGACTCCTCTGGTCAGGGCGTCTCAGTGCCTCGCTTCTCGACGCTCTGATGTTCAGTGCGATGCTGTTCAGTGCGCTGCTGTTCAGGGCTCCGCTGCTCGGCGCTCTTCTGTTCAGGGATCCTCTGTTCAGCGCTTTGCTTCTCGGCGGTACGGAGTTTTTGGTGCGTTGTTTTGCCGTTCCTGGCTCCCTGTCCCTGGGATGCCGGGATTTCAAGCCTCTCAGCTGCTTCACGTTTCTTCATGCGGATTGTCAGACTGGCTTCATCAGGCCCTCCTCCATGTCCACCCCCCTGTTGCTCGAGCTATTCGCCGGCTTCCTCGCCGCCGGTATTGCCCTTTGGTTCGTGTTGCTGAGCCGCTCCGCAAAGCCCGAGGAGGTCGTGGTTCGCGATCCTGCCTTCGCGCTCGGGGGCGCTGCAGATCGTTCGCCTGCCCTGCGCCGCCTGGCTTCGGCCTACTTCCTGCCCGAAGGCCCCCTGGCCAATGCGGCCCTGTTGCTGCTGCGCCTGGCGATCGGCGTGATGATGATCCACCACGGTCAGGAGAAGCTCGCCGACCCCCAGCAGTTCGCCGACACCTATGTGGCCTCGCTGCACCTGCCTTTCCCCCTCTTTTTCGCCTACGCCGCCGGCTTCTCGGAACTGATCGGCAGCTGGCTGCTAATCCTCGGCCTGTTCACCCCGCTGGGGGCCCTGGCGATCACCGGCACCATGAGCGTGGCGGCTTACCAGCACATCCTCACGGCCGGCTTCAACATCTATGTGCTGGAGCTGGTGGTGCTCTATTTGGGCGGCAGCCTCACCTTGCTGTTGATGGGCGGCGGCCGCATTTCCTTTGATGGCGCCATCGTGCACGAACTGCTTGAAGATTCTGGCGACACCCCCGACGACGATCAGGCCACCACGGCCCTCTCCCCGGCCTTTGTGATGGTGCCCAGCGAGATCCGGGGCTGATCCCCCGGACGACAGCCTCGACCCCGACAACGATCAGTCTTTCTTGGCCGCTTGCACCGTTGCCAGGCTCAACGTTCGCATTAGACCCTACGGATCGATGTCAACAGCAGGCCAATTGATTGCTGGCAGTGGGCGAGGAGCCGGCGTTCCAGCCTGGCCGAATGATCAGGACGATCAGCGGAAGCAGGGGCTTCGGAGCATCAATCAGCCGAGGTTCAGATCGAGGCCCAGCTGAATCGCATCATTGTTCAGTGGTGATGCGCTCTTGCGGCGCCGGCGCCTACCACCACTGGTTTTCCCAGAGCTGGCCGCCAGACCTGAGCGGCGCGAACCATGCTTCTGCTGGATCCCATCGGCCAGCTCCCGGAATTCCTGCCCCTGGCGGCGGGCCCAGAGCCGCTCCCGCGCTTCGCGGGCTGCTGAGGCCGGATCCACGATCGGGTGGGGGTAGTCCACCCCGGGGGCGAACTCCAGCTGCTGGGCCGCGGTTGCCGGCAGCCCCCAGGGTTCATGCAGGTGCAGCAAGGGCACGGCGGCCAGTTCCGGCAGCCAGCGGCGCAGGAACAGCCCCTGGGGATCGTGGTCCTGACCCTGCTTGATCGGGTTATAGATGCGGATTGTGTTGATGCCGGTGGTGCCCGCCTGCATCTGGCACTGGCTCCAGTGGATGCCGGGCTCGTAGTCGAGGAAGAGGCGGGCCAAGTGCAGGCCCGTGGAGCGCCAGGGCAGCTCCAGGTGGTGGCTCGCCACCGATAGCAGCATCGCCCGCATGCGGAAGTTGATCCAGCCGGTGGCGATCAGGGCGCGCATGCAGGCATCCACGAAGGGCAGGCCGGTGCGCCCCTGGCACCAGGCCGCCAGCCGCTGCGGATCGACGTTGCTGGGGTCGACGGCAGTAAGCGGGTGCAGTTCGCAGAACTCCAGATCGGGCTGGCTCTCAAGTTTCTGGATGAAGTGACAGTGCCAGTGCAGCCGCTCCTCGAAACCCCGCAGCGCCCGGGGCCATTCGGCCCGCGCATCTGGTGGCAGGGAGCGCAGGGCGGCGCCCCGAAGGCGACTGGCCTTCACCACCTCCCGCATGGAAAGGGTGCCCCAGGCCAGGTGGGCCGAGAGCCGCGAACAGCTCTCGAAGGCGGTGACGGGACTGGAGAGCTCGCGGTGGTAGCGGGCGCCGCGCTCCTGCAGAAAACTCTCCAGCAGGGTTAGTCCCTCGCGGCGGCCCCCCCGCTGGCGGCCCGGACAGGGATCGGGCGCCAGCGCCAGCTCGGCTGCTGTGGGAATCGGGCCAGGATCGAGGCCCTCCAGGGGGGGAAGCGCCGCCGGGGGCGGGGCGAGCGGCTCGGCCATGCGCACCTCCCAGCGGCGGGCCCAGCCATCCCGGCTGGCCAATCGGCGGAACACACCGAACTGCGGGATTTCATGCCAAGGGATCCCATGCTCGCGAGCCCAGGCGGCGACGCGCCGGTCGCGGTCGTAGGTCCAGCCGTTGCCCGTTTCCTCATGGCTCCACAGGGCGGCGACGCCGAACTGCCGGCGGGCCCGCTCCAGCACCTCCTCCACCGCGCCCACCCGCACCACCAGGGGCTGACCGAGCCGCGCCAGCTCCGAGCGCAACTCCTGGAGGCCCTCGGCGCAGAAGGCCCAATGGCGCGCCGAGGCATCGTCCTGCCGCCAGAACGCTGGCTCCACCACCACCAGCGGCAGCACCGGTCCGAGGCGGCTGGCTTGCAGCAGCGGCTGGTGGTCGGCCGTGCGCAGGTCGCGTTTGAACCAGACGATCTGCAGCGGGCCCATGGCGGCGGAACCTAACCAGGAGGTGGTGCTGGGTGCGACGGCCCGCACGAATGGGGTGGCGGTTGAGCCCTGCGTGGCGATCCCACGCAGCCGCGGTTAAGCCTGATCAGAGAGTTCAATCAAGGCAAGCGTCTGCCCCCAGGTTCGGTAGATCCCGGAGAAAAGGAAGAGCGTGGTTGAGCCCGCGATGGCGAAGGGTGCCCCTGACTCTCCGGCGATCAATGCCGCTCCGCCGTAGATCAAAACGACGCTGGCCAGGATCGGCATCAGGTTGTGGATGATTCTATCCAGCTTGCTCTGAATCGCCCTGAGATGGAGTGTTCTTCGCACACGCACGGCCTTGATGCGATAAATCAAGCCCCCAATCCCAATCACGATAAAAATCACGCCACTTGGCAAATTGGATCGCCACGGCACCAGCACGACCATGCTCTGCAGCAGGACGCTGGCGAAGCTGGAAAGCGCAGGCGTCAGCGATGCATGGGCAATATCCAGTTTTCGTGAGGTCGGCAAGCTGGTGCCCAGCGTGACCACAACAAACAGCAACCCAACGAGCGTCCCAGCCGCCGCTCCGGTTGTGATGAAGAAGTTGCTCCAACCCTCAAACATTGGATCATTACTGGCGAATGGAACCTTAATTCTGTGGTTCGATTTCTCCAGGCCGCCACGTCTTGTTGAACCACGGCTCCAACGGCCCGTAGAGGCGCAGGATCATGAACCAGCCCTTGCCCGGTAGCGTCTGCACCCAGTTCTGCTCGAAACCAGCCGGGGCCTTGGGACCGAACCACACGTCCACCGAACCATCGGCATTGGTTTTGATGCCCTTGTTCTGGCTGCTGACGCTTGGGGCTTTCTGGTCGGTTTGCAGCATGGAGCGGGTCTGGTTGTCATACACGATCACCGACCAGAAATCCTTCACCGGGATATTAGGCGGCAGGCGCAGCCGGTAGGTTTTGGCGCCATCGAAGGGAGTGCCCTTGGCATCCAGAGAAGCCCAGGGATACTGGGAGCCCTGGCCCACCATCTTCTCCTCCATGGCCGGCGTCACGCCGGTGGCGAAGTAGTAGAAGAAGGCCGCTCCATCGAGATTGGCCACGCCGGGTGACACTTCGAATTTGTAGCCACCGAAGAACGGCAGACGCCAGGAGCTGTTGGGGTAGAAGAAGGCATCTCGATCGCGGATCTTGAAGGCGAGGGTTCGCGCCGTCACCGCCCCGATGTTGGCGGCATCGGTGAGAATCTGCTTCATGCGCTCATCGGGGTTGAAGGGCTTGCCCTTGACAATGCCGATTGAGGCGAACAAGCCCAGGGTGGTGGGGTCGGAGCCGGTGGAGGGTTCCTCCTGAATCACCTGGTTCAGCAGGGTCCAGAAGGAGTAATCACCCGGGGCAACGAAATTGGCCGGCACGCCGGAGGCATTGACAAACCTCATCGCCGGTGGGTTGGCAGCCTCGGAGAGTTGATAGATCTTCAGATTCTTCTTCACCGATTCCACCCCTGGCTTGGGCGAACCGTCGACAAGGAATGAGCGGAAGGGCATCCAGTTGCCGTAGGTTTTCGGACGAACCACGAAGTAGCCCTTGGGGATCTCACCCGTGTAGCCGGGCGGCAGGATCAGGTACTTGCCGCCTTTTCCTTTGTCCGGTCCAGTGATGCCAATGTCCGAGACCCAGCGGTACCAGAAGTCATCAATCGCCCCCAGCACCTTGGGGGGAACTTCAACCACCAGAGGGCCTTTCCTGGTATCCACCCAGATGAAGCTGTAGATGGTGTTGTCGTTAGCGGTGAGCTCCACCGTCTTAGGGTCCACCAGGTTTTCCCAGATCACGTTGGTGGTGTTGACTGGCCCGAACTTGCGCAGGGATTCACGCATGCCGGCCTGATTCACAATCGGGATGGCTAGCAAATAGGCCTGCAGGGCCCTGGAGCGGTCCAGGTTGTCGTAGATCTTCTCGATGGTGTCCGGCTTAGGAAAGCCGTCCGTGAGGTTAAGGGTGCCGATCGAGGTGTCGAGCCGGTCTGGGGTGGCCACCCCCGGCGCGATCGGTGTCGTCATCTTGAAGGGCTGAGCCTCGGCTGAAGCCGTTGTGGCCAGGTTCGCCACAAGGGCGGCCACGGCCAATCCAGTGCGAATAATGCTAGATGACTTCATCTCGCCAACACTTGGGGTGGGGATTAACACTTTAGTTGATCCTGAGCTGATCAAGGATGGAATTGCGGGGCTGTGAATGGACTTTCATTCTTACCATGAGCTTCGAAGTATTGTAGGTGTATAGCCATTTTTGGGCGTTTCGTAGAATCGACCCAGCGTCTTTGAGGGCGCTCCCTCTGGCCTCTGGCTGGCTTGCCTACTTGCTGGTGTGCCATCTGTGCAGTTCCCTCCTACTTTGGCCACCGCATCAAGAGAATCGGAACCACAATGGATGCAAGCAGGTAGATCAGAGCCGTACCGATCACGGTGGCTTGCTGCTGGGGGAAGGCTCCAGAGGCCAGCAGCAGCGCGATAGCGGGATGCCGGGACACCGTGGCCGATCCGAGGGCGCCGCGGATGCCTCGATCCGACCCGCCGAGCAACTCGCCAAACAACAGACCAAAGACGATCACAACCAGGATGATCAGCACGGTGCCCTCGCCGACAACCGCCAGCATTTTGGGTCCATGGACCCCGAGCAGCACCACCGCACCGAGGAGCAGCACCACACTGCCGAGGCGATCGGCAACAGCACCCAGCCGTAGGGAGCTGCGGGGAAAGAGGCGGGCGAGCCCGATGCCGAGTCCCAGGGGGACCACCACGGTGGCCAGCAGCACCATCACCATGGCCCTGGGATCCAAGGTGGTGGAAACCCCGAACAGCCTCTCGGCAATCGCGATCATCAGCGGCACCACAAGCAGGGAGACGGCGGTTGAGAGCAGCTCCAGGCCGATGACGTAGTCCGCCCTTGCGCCCAGCGCCGTTCCCTTCTTGGCCCACGGCGGCAACACCGGCGAGACCGCAAAGCCCAGCAACACCGCTCCCACTCCCTGCCGTAGCGGCAGCAGCCACACCAACAGCAGCACGAGGGCCGGAAACAGCACATACATCGCCAGCAGGGAGCGCAGGGTCAGCGTCGGGCGGCGCAGCAGCAACAGCGGCTCGTCGAGCTGTACCCGGGCGCCAATGCCGATCACCATCAGCACCACGCCCAACAGCAGCACCAATTTGAGCAGGGTGGTGGGATCCACAGGTTTTTTCTTCGTTGGCAAAATACTACAAGAGAAGTCGATTGGCTTTTTGGCGATACTTGCGATCTTTGTAGAACGTGTTGAGACAACCCCGAGGAATCACGTCTCGGAAAACAGGTGAATAATCGGATGACTATCGGCACCTTATCAAGACTTACTCGGCACTGTTAGATCTCATCGTTGATCAAGTCAATTGGTTGCAGGATGACTGATTGAAGCCGTTGTAAGCCGAGCGAGACAGGCCGTGGCTCCGCTGCGGGAGCAAGGGGGGTGGCCACGCAGTGGAGAATCTGCTTCCTTCGGTCTTCCCCCCTGGCACCGTTCCCCTCTAGGGGCTTGGCTGGACTCACCTTGCCTTCGCCCGATGGCCCTGGTTCCCCGCTGGCGCTACATGACCGACGACGCCAAGGCGCTTACCCGCCGCAGCGCCGTTTCCGCCGCCGTGGTGCTGGTGGCGTTGCTGGTGTTCCGGGGCCTGCTGCCCTGGGTGGCTCTGGGTCTGGCCGCTTGGTGGATCTGGAAGGCGATCAATCGCTGAGGACTCAGTTCAGCAAGCCGGAGACAAAAAAAGCGGACCCGTCCAGGACCCGCTCGATGACCGTGCTCAGTCTATGAACTTCTGTAACGCCACCGTGGCTGTCGCGGCCGGCCGGCGTTCACGGCACCTGCCCATTCCGTTTGGCCTCGCTGATCGCCCGGTCGATCCCCTCGCTGGTGGCCTTCGGCAGCTGGGGGGAATACACAAACGCCTGGGATTCCGGCCGTTGCCCGTCCAGCACCAGCTGGACGCGGCTGCGTTGCCGCACGGAAAGCTGCTCTCGCACATAACGCAGTTGCTGTTCATCGGCGAGCACCGCATCCACCTTCCGGTTGAGCAGCAGGGCGGGCGCATCGCTGAGCTGCGGCAGCGGCACCACCGTGACCCTCCCCTGCAGCGGTGGTGAGCGCAGCAGCTTCTCGCTCACGCTGCCGGGCCGGGCGGCCACCCGGCGGCCCGCCAGGTCGTCGAGGGAGTCCGGGAGCGCATCGCTCAGCGGCGCCTGACGCAACACGTCGAGGGTGATCGTGCTCACGATCAGCGAGCCGAACACGATCCGCAGCAGGTAGCTGAGCACCACCAGCCCCTGGCCTCGGGTGGTGGCCACGATCGTGTTGGTGCCCGGGCCGGTGGCCAGCACCTGAAACACCAGCGCGCGCTGGCGCCACCCGTCGCGGGTTGGCCAGAGTGCCGCCCTGCCCGCTTCCGATCGCGCTGCTGATCCCGCTCCCATGGCGCTTCCGGGGGGACAGCCCCCTTCGGTGCGCCACACCACCCAACTCAACACCCCGATCGCCAGCAGGTAGCCAGCCAGCAGCCCGAGCAGCCGTGCATCCAGCACCCCTCCCAGCACCGCCCGTAGCGTGGCCAGGCGGTTGGTGCCCATCAGCAGGGCCACGCCCGATTCCTGGAACGGCAGGCTGAAGCGGTAGGTGCCCACCCGCTCCGGCGTGATCGTGAGACACCCCACCCCCAGATCCACCGCACCCCGGCGGCTGGCCTCCAGCAGGGCCTGCGCGTTCGGGTAGGGCTCGAGGGTGTAGGCCAGCCGCTCCCGGGCGGCCACGAACTGCCACAGCCCCACTGCCTTTCCCTCCCAGCGCCCTGGCCCCCGCAGCTCCGAGCAGGGGGGAGAACCGTCGAGCACTCCCACCCGCAAGATCGTTTCTGAGCGGGCCGCCTGGATTGGGGCCAGGGGCACCAGCCCTAGGGCCAGATAGGCCGAGCCAATGGCAAACAATCGGGGGCCAAGAGCCAGAAAGCGGCTGCCAGCGGCCTGCAAGCGGGCGGTACCGGCGAGCCATCCGGGGCCAACAGCCATCTGAACCGCCTGTCGCCATCCGCGGCGGACCCTCGTCCGGGGCCGGCTCCGGCCGCCCCTCGGCAGGCAGGTCATCGCGCCGGCACTCCGCATTTGGCTTGGCCAACATGTTACCCAGGGTCCCGTACAAGCCCTGCGTCGATCCGGCCGGCAGCCCGCCTGGGGTTCCATAGACCGCTCGCGGCCGGTCCCGGCGGCAGCCCGCCCCGGGATTCCTCCGGCCGCTTCAGGCTGGCCCCCTGCGCAAGCCCTCACGGGTTCCTCCGGCCGCTCCCGGCTCGACCCGCTGGCAGAACGCTCTGGATTCCACCCACAGCTCCTGCTTGGATCCGCCGACAGCCGGGGTTCCTCCGTCAGATCGTCCGGATTCTCCTGCAGATCCAGGCAGGACCACCCTGCCGACCTGCCCCGAACCTCCCGCGCAGCCTGCTCCTACGGTCCCCAGCGCCACCTCTGCCGCCTGCCGCCCATGCCTACAGCGCCCGCCACCACCCCAGCCCCAGACCCGGCCGAGCAGATCATCTTGGCCCTGGATCGGCCCGATGCCGCTGCCGCTCTCGCCCTGGCCGGCTCCATTCCTGCGCTGCGCTGGGTCAAGGTGGGTCTCGAGCTCTTTAGTGCCGCCGGCCCCGCCGTGGTGGCCCAGCTGCGCGAGCGGGGCCTGCAGGTGTTCCTCGATCTCAAGTTTCACGACATCCCCGCCACCATGGCCGGAGCCTGCCGCAACGCAGCCCGCCTTGGCGGCGGGCTGATCACCGTGCATGGCTGTGCTGGCGCTGAGGCCCTGGCCGCCGCCCAGGCTGGCGCCCTCGAGGGGGCCGCCGCCGCGGGCCTGGAGGCTCCCACCCTGCTGGCGGTCACCGTGCTCACCAGCTGGCCGGCGGAGCGTTTCGCCCACGAACTGGCTATCGCCGAACCGATTCCCGCTTACGTGGACCGACTCGCGGCATTGGCGGCTAGAGCCGGCATCGGTGGCTGCGTCTGCTCCCCCCTGGAGGTGGCGGCCCTGCGGCAGGCCCATCCGGAGCCCTTCGCCCTGGTCACCCCAGGTATCCGACCGGCCGGCAGCGCCACCGGCGACCAGGCGCGGGTGATGACCCCCGCCCAGGGGATCGCAGCCGGTGCCAGCCAGTTGGTGATCGGCCGGCCGATTAGCGCTGCCGCCGATCCCGCCGGGGCCTTCGCGGCCTGTTGCCGGGAGCTCCGCTGAACGGCCTAGGGATCGGGCTATGACACCCGGATCCGGCCTGCCGTTGTTGGGGGCCGCATTGGATCTGAAGCGCCAATGCCCTTGCCATAATAATCAGAGCCAATTTGCACCTCTTGAACTCCACGCCTGAGCATCTTCTAGGAGCCCGGGCTGGCGATCCTGATCTGGAAGCGATTTCCCCTATCCAGGCACCGTCCCTACCCCCTGGTGACCTGCCCCGCCTGACCCCCATCAACCTTGGCAGGTTGGCCCGCCACTTGGTGGACAAAGTTGCTGGAGAGCCAAAGGATCAAGATGCTCGATCGGGTCGCCGGGTTCGATGCCACCCTGCGCCGCATCAAAACCAGGCTCAGCCGCGCCGTGTTCCCCGTTACTTTCATTTTTATGGGAGAGCACACCGGCCTGGTCACTCCCCTGGCTCAGTGGGTGTTGATCGAGGCCTTCAGCGCCGCCGCCGCCTCGACTGGCGAGGGTCTCGCCGGTTGCCCCCTCTCGCTGAAGCTCTCTTGCCGCCAGTCGCCCAGGCCCGGCTGGAGGAAACGATTGAGCAGGTGCTCGAACGCAGCGGTCTGTCACCCAACCACCTGGAGCTGGAGATCACCGAAACGGTGCTGATGGATGATCCCGATCGCGCCATCAATCTGCTGCACTGGCTGAAGGACAAGGCCAATCGCATGGCCATCGACGACTTCGGCACCGGCTATTCCTCCCTCAGCTATCTGAGTTCCTTTCCGATCGATCGCCTCAAGATCGACCGCTCCTCCGTGGTCACCTGCCTCACCGATCCCGGTGGCGCCGCCATCGTGACCGCCATCATCTGCCTGGCCCGTTCCCTTGGCATCACCACCATCGCCGAGGGGTGGAAACGGGGCATCAGCGGCTATTTCTGCTCCAGCAGGGATGTGATGAGGTGAGGGTTTACCTGATGGCGCGTCCCATGCCCGATGGGCCCAACGCTTTCTTCCTGGCCCGGCAGGCCACCGACGGCCCCGGGGCCGTGCCCTTCCCGATCGGCCATGGCTGAGGAGATCCAGCGGATTGATCACAGCCTGTTTGACCGGCTGGCGGCCGAGGCCCGCTCCTTGCCCCGGCTGAGGCGCAACCACAACCTCCATGCGGAGGCCGATCCCGTGCAGCGCTTCCTCAATGTGATGCAGCCCGGCACCTATGTGCGGCCCCACCGCCATCTTCGGGCCCGCCCCGGGGCGGGCTTCGAGTGCTTCGTGGTGCTCCAGGGGGCCATCGGCCTGCTCCTGCTTGATCAGCAGGGGGCCCTGCGGGGCCGTGAGCGCCTTAATGCCGCCGGCCCCCTGCGGGGGATCCAGCTGCCGGAGGGCATCATCCACACCCTGGTGGCGTTGGAGCCGGATTCCGTGCTGCTGGAGATCAAGGAGGGGCCCTATGTGCCCGCGGCCGATAAGGATTTCCTCGCCCCCTTCCCTCCTGAGGGCACTGCGGCCGCTGCAGAACTCGAGGCCACCTGGCGGGCCCTGTTCAGCGCCGGGGATTTCTGAGCTGCGGCCGGGTCTTCGGGGCGACCTGGTGCCTCATTCCCCATAGCGCCCCCTGTCGCGGCGCCTTGCAGGCAACTAGAGGCAGGAACGCGGGCCGTTCGTAGCATTGGCGTTCTTGTTATTGCCTGAGCTTCCGATGTCCGCCGCCTTACGCCCAGGGCCCAGGGGCGCAACCTCTCGCTCGTACCAAGCTGTTGGAGCCCTGCTGATGGCCTTGCCCCTGGCGCTGGCTTCTCTGCCCCTAAGGGCAGCCAATCAGGCCGGCACCTTCAATGCCATGGTGATCACCTTCCAGAACTACGGCTTTGAGGTGGTGGGCAACCACCCCCGCTGCGTCCAGGAACCCAATCTCTTTGGCCTCTACATCCGGGGGACCCGCCGCATTGTGGTCTGCCCCCGCGGCAACCAGCTCGACACCCTGATGCATGAGGGCTGGCATGCCGTGCAAGCCCGCTGCCGCAAGGGAAAGCCCCTGCTCACCGAACAATTCCTGCGCACCAACCTAAGCCGGGCTGACCTGCGCGACATCGATGCCCTTTACAGCGCCAAGAGCTGGCACCGCGAGGCCGAGGCCCGTGCCATGGCCGCTCAGCAGATCCCCCTTTACATGTCTCACCTGGAAAGTTCCTGTGGCGCGCCAGCGGCGGCCGGCGGTATCGCCCAGCCTCCAGCGGGCAGCCAACCCATTAGCCCAGCGGTCACCCCTCCCCAATCGGCACCCCAACCAGCCCAACCAGCCCAGCCGGCGCTCCAAGCCACCCCCGTCACCAAGCCTTCTCCGCCAAGATCAAGCACGTCCATGCCAGCGCTACTTCAGCAATTCGGGCTTCCATCGTTCCCCTGATTGGCCAGGGCGCTGCGCCGGCAGAAACTGCAGTGGCCCCAGAGGGCCATCTCGCCGGTGGGGGCCGGCCTGCCACAGTCCGGGCAGTCGGCCAGGCCGTGCACATCGATCCGGCTGGGGTGGCGGGCCCATACCTCGGCCTCGACTTCCGATCCGGGGGGCGGGGATGGCTGGCCATAATGTTGACGGAAGCGTAGATCCCGCACGCTGAAGCCCGCGCCCCGCAGGGCCCCCAGCAGCTGGTGGCGGTTGTACTGCAGGGCCTGGAGCCAGGACCCGGGGGCCGCCCCAACCGTGAGCACACCGCCATGCAGGTTCAGGGGATGGCAGTGGGGGGCAAGCTGACTGCCGGCGATGCGCGGCCAGGCCTGCCAGAGGCCTGCCAACTGACCCTCGTCTTCCCAGTGGCGGCGAAGGCCCTCCAGGCACGCGCTTAGGGAGGTCGCCGGAGGTGCCGCCATGCCTGGCACCAAGACATTCATTCTATGGAAGGTCGGCGTCTGGGAGCACAGGCCATAGCCGACGCCGGAGCTGCGGCGATTGGAGCGGCTGGAAAGATCGACCATAATTTAATTATAGGATGCTGGTCGCTTGCCCTGCTCGCCACTGTCTTGCCAGTGGCTGACCAGCAACCATAATTGCTGAGGCGAAGCGAGTCAGGACATGGCCAGCAGTGAAATCTCTAAGGGTTCACAGTTGCCTGATTACGATCGCAATCAAGAATTGAAGAGGCCCAAAAGAATCACGATCACAGTGAATCATTCTCTCTATACAAAGCTGGTTGACCGCAGTTCTAGCGAAGGTCGATCGATCTCTAATCTTGCCTCGTATCTGCTTGAGCGTGAGCTGGAGGGCTCGTCTTGAAGCGCTGGATGCCTTGGCATGTCCTCCCGCCGCTGGTGTCGCCCCTCCAGTGCGGCAAACCGGCGGCCTCAGCTTGCAGCGCTTCAGCCTGATCGCGCTTAGCGTGTGATGGAGTGCCCCCACAATCCATGGGCTTTTTTGATCGGCTAAGCCGTCTGCTGCGCGCCAACCTCAACGACCTCGTCAGCAAGGCGGAGGATCCGGCCAAGATCCTCGACCAGTCTGTGGCTGACATGCAGGCCGACCTGGTGAAACTCCGCCAGGCCGTTGCCACCGCCATCGCCAGCCAAAAACGCCTGCAGAATCAGGCGGAACAGGCCGAGAGCCAGGTCAAGACCTGGTACGAACGCGCCGAGCTGGCCCTCAAGAAGGGTGAAGAGGAGCTTGCCCGCGATTCCCTCTCTCGCCGCAAGACCTACCAGGACACCGCCACGGCGCTGAATAGCCAGATCAGCTCCCAGGCCGGCCAGGTGGACACCCTGAAGCGGAGCCTCACCGCCCTCGAGGGCAAGATTGCTGAGGCCAAGACCAAGAAGGACATGCTCAAGGCCCGGGCCCAGGCCGCCGAGGCCCAAGAGCAGTTGCAGAGTGCCGTCGGCAACCTGAGCACCAACAGCTCCATGGCCGCCTTCGACCAAATGGAGGAGAAGGTGCTGGGAATGGAGGCCCGCAGCCAGGCCGCGGCCGAGCTCGCAGGCGCCGACCTCGAGAGCCAGTTCGCCTCCTTGGAGGGCAGCAACGTGGAGGAGGAGCTCGAAGCCCTCAAGACGCGCCTCTCCGGCGGATCCACCCCGATCCAGCTGCCTGCCCCCGATGCCCCCGTGCCCCAGTTGGAGCCCGTGAAGGTGGCGGAAGTGAATGCGGAGCTCGAGGAGCTGAAGCGCTCGATCGATAAGCTCTGAATCCGGCTCTGATTCCGATCACCGGCTCTGCCGGAGCTCTATCTCCTCAGTCGGCTCAGCCGGGGCTAATCCAGATGCCCCATCTGTTTCCGGTAGAGGGGCTCTCGCTGTGGGGGGCGTGATTTTCCATCGCGCTTCCTGTTTTTCGCGCTTCCTCTTTTTTTTCTTTGAGGTTGCGGCCGCTGTCACAGCAGGACGGCTGCCCTGCACCGTTTGCTCACCGAGCAGTTCGGGCTTGGTCAGGTTTTCGTCTTTGTTCGGCAGCTTTCTCTGCCCCCATAGAATCATTGATCTCCATTCCGTCATCCGTGTCCGAAGCCGTCGTCGAGATCACCGATTCCAATTACCGGGAGCTGGTGGCGGAGCATCCCGGTCCGATGCTTCTGGATGTCTGGGCCAGTTGGTGCGGCCCCTGCCGCCTGATCGCACCGGTGATCGCCTGGGCGGCTTCTGAGTACGAGGGCCGACTGCGGGTCGGCAAGGCTGACTGTGACGCCAATCCGGTTTTGGTGGAATCCCTTGCGGTGAAGGGTTTGCCCACCTTGGTGCTGTTCCGCGATGGCAGCGAGATCAGGCGCCATGAGGGTGTGCTCACCCAGGCCCAACTCACCGTCTTCTTGGATGCCTCTCTCTGAGCGGATCTCCACCCGGGTCGCCCAGCTGGGTAGCGGCGTCTTCGCCCGCAATGACCAGCGCAAGGAGGCTTACCGCCGGCGGCTGAGCAGCAGCCCGGACCTCCCTCCGCTTCTTGATCTGTCGCTCGGCTCCACCGATCTCCAGCCCCCGCCGGTAGCGCTTGAAGCGATCGGGACCGCCCTGCGCGAACCGGCCAGCGCCTCCTATTGCCTGCACGGCGCCACCTTGCCCTTTCGTGAAGCGGTGGCGGCCTGGGCCCGGCGACGCCTCTCGGTGGTGGTGGATCCGGAGCGGGAGGTGCTGCTGCTGGTGGGCTCTCAGGAGGGCACGGCCCACCTGCCCCTGGCGGTGCTGAACCCCGGGGATGCCGCCCTGCTGCTGGATCCTTGCTATCCCTCCCACAGGGGAGGCCTGCAACTGGCCTCCGCCGAAACGGTGCTGCTCCCCCTGGATCCGGAGCTGGGCTGGCGGCCTGATTTCAATCTTTTGCCCAACTCCCAGTGGGATGCCCTCCGACTGATGGTGCTCGGCTTCCCCCACAACCCAACCGCCACCACGGGCGAGCAGGCCTGGCTCGATGCGGCCATGGCCCGCGCCATCGACCACGACATCGTGCTCGCCCACGACAATCCTTATCTGGATCTGGTCCTCGATGGCGAGGCCCCGGCCCTGCTGCGCCACCCCGAATGGCGCCGCTGCGGGATTGAGTTCTTCTCCTTCTCCAAGGGCTGGTGCCTGGGTGGTTATCGCATCGCCTTCGCCATCGGCGCCGAATGGTTGATCACGGCCCTGCGTCAGCTCAAGGGGATCGTGGATTTCAATCAGTCGCTGGCGCTCCAGGCCGGCGCGATCGCTGCCCTTGAGCAGGCGCCCCAGTGGCCCGAACAGCTCTGCGGTGTCTACCGCGAGCGGCGGGATCGGATGGCCGCCGCCCTGCGGTCCGAGGGGTGGGTGGTCCCCCATGCCTCGATGGCGCTCTACCACTGGCTTCCCGTGCCGCCGGCGGCACGGGAGCAGGGTCTGGATTCCGAGCGCTTCTGCGCCGCCCTCCTTGAGGCTACCGGCGTGTGCCTCACCCCGGGCAACGGCTTCGGGCCCAGCGGCGAGGGCTGGCAACGGTTGGCCCTGGTGCATCCCAGCGAGGAGCTGGAGGCCGCTGCGGCCCGCATGGGCACCTGGCTCCGGCAGCTCTGAGGTCGCGCCGATGATCGGTCGGATCGCGTGGGCCCACCGCACCCTGGCCCAGGCCCGGGGCGGCCGGGGACTTCCCTGGCAGCTGCGGGCCCTGCCGGTGTGCGCCAGCACCGAGCGTGAGCTCGATCAGTGGCTGCGGCAGGTGCCGCCCCTGGCCGTTCCTCTGCCCCCTGCGGCAGCCCTCCCAGCTGCAGAATCAAGCCCCGGGCCACTCCTCCGGCAACCCCTTGCCGTGCTGGCCCGTCGGCAGCGCTTCGGCCATGGCCAGCAGGGGAGGGTGTGGGTGTCGCCGCCCGGGGGGGTGTGGCTCAGTGCGGCCCTGCCCTGGCCCGAGGATCCCGAAGGCGTCGCGTCACCCGCCCTTGCGGTGGCGGTGGCCTTGGCCGCCGAGCTGATCGCGCTGGGGGTGCCCATCGGCCTGAAGTGGCCCAATGATCTGATGCTGCTCACCCCGGCGGGGCCCCGCAAGTTGGCCGGCCTGCTGCCCGGGCTGCGCCTGCGGGGGGGAAAGGTGCGCTGGGCTCGCATCGGCATCGGGCTCAACGGCTGCAATCCCGTGCCAGGAGGAGCTGCCGCCCTGGATGGCTTTCCCCGGGTCAGGGCCGGCCGCAGCGATCTCCTTGCGGCCCGGGTGCTGTTGGCCCTGGATCGAGCGATGGAGCTGGCGAGTCGGCCCGAAGCGGTGCGTTTCGCTGCGGAAGGGCTGCTGTTGCCCCTGGGCCCCCTGGAGCTGGAGGGCGAACTCTGGCGGCCCCTGGGATTGGCCACCGACGGGGGGCTGCGGCTCCTGAACGATGCTGGTCGTTATCGCATTCTGCGTCGCTTCTGACGCCAGCAGCGGCGGTGGTGCTGTTGTGGTCGCAACGTGGTGCGGCCCACCTGCCGCATTATGTGCGGCTGCCATGCACCACAATGTAAAGGTTTCCTCGCAGCGCTCCTTCCGAGGCACCGATCCATGCCCCGCCAGCCCTTGCGCACCCTTCTGGCCATTCCGGCCCTGATCGCCATGCCCCTGGCCGCGGTGCCGTTGGTGATGGCCCAGACCGCCCCGCTTGAGACGGGCGGTGGATCCCCCACCTCCCAGCCCGCGCCGCCGTCCCCCCCTCCTTCCCTACCGGCTGCGCCCAGCTCGGCCGCCCTTTCCCCCGCCCCTGCTGTCGGTCCCGCCGAGCGACCTGCAGCCGGCCCGCCCGCCGCGCCCGTCGCTCCAGTGGCGAGCCCAGGCTCTGGGACAGCGGAAACCTCACCCTCGCCGCGGGTTCGCGTCACGGTCTCCCCCGAGCGGCTGGTGCCGTCTTCCGGTGCTCTTGGCTCCAGCCCGCAGCCCCTGCAGCCGGGTCCCGATCAGCGCCAGGTTCAGACCCCCAAGCGCTTTGATCGCAGCCTCGACGACCTGCTTCGTGATGGCGTGGTCAGCCCCCGCGAAGTGCGAACCCACGAAGGCCTCTTTCCACGAGGCAATAGCGAGGTGGTGCGTGAGGGCTGCAGCTCTGGCGCCTTTTCGGCCCGGGAATGTGGCGACAGTGGTGTGACGTTCCGCTCCCGCAGCGATGGCGATGGCTCGATCGGAACGAGGGGTTACGGCGAAGCTTGGGCCGGAGGGAGTGCCGGTGGTGGCAGCGGCGAGCGCTACGGCATCGACGCCGCTCCCTTGCCGCCGATCGCCGTGCCGGTCACGGCACTGCTCTCCGGGATCGGCGGCCGTTTCCGGCTCAGCGATGTTCTCCAGGTGTCCCCAAGGCCCACCGGGATCCAGGGCAACGGCAACCGGGCCCTGATCTTCCCCCTGATCGGCAGCGCTGAAATCACCAGCGGTTTCGGCTGGCGCCTCCACCCGATCCTCGGCACCTGGTTGATGCATAGCGGCCGCGATCTGGCCGCCCCCGAGGGCACCCCCGTGGTGGCCGCCCTCTCCGGCAGGGTGGTGAGCAGTGGCGATGCCGGCGGCTATGGCCTCGCCATCGAAATCGAACACGACAATCCCCGCCGTCACACCCTCTACGGCCACCTCTCCGAGCTCTACGTGCGTGAGGGCGACCGAGTGCGCCAAGGTGAGGTGATTGGCCGGGTGGGCAGCACGGGCCGCAGCACCGGCCCCCACCTGCACTTTGAGTTGCGCATGCCCCAGGAGGGTGGCTGGGTTGCGGTGGATCCGGGCGAATTCGATCCCGGTGGTGGGGTTCAGGTGGCAGGGGGCGGTCAGCCGGGCCTCGCGGGCCTGCTCAATCCCGGCGTGGCACCCCCCAACGACGCGATCGCGCTGCTGATGGGCCAGCTTCTCCAGAGCCTGGAGCGTCCCCGTTCACCCCTTGGAGCACCCCCTGCGGGCCCCACGGCCCAGGTGTCCACAGCCCCAAAGCTCCTGCCCACCGACCGACTGCCCCAAAGCCTGCCCCCCTCCGCCGCGTTGCCGGCGCCGGCACCCCTGCCCCGCAATCTCCCCCCAGCAGCTACACCAGGCAGGTAACTCCTGCGCAGGTCAGCCGCGATGGGCAAGAAGCAACCAGGTAAGAAGGGCAAGCACACCTCCGGGGATCCCGCCGACCTGCACGGCGGTGGAGCCGCCGCAGGCCATGGCGCCCCCATGGCCTCCTTGGTCGCTTCAGCGGTCCTGAGCCAGCCCACCGATCGTCATCACCAGGCTTGTGCCGGTGGTAGCCGGGACCATTCCGCCAGCCCGGCCCAGAGTGAATCCACTTCGCGACTGCCTGGCGCGCCCGGCGAGAAGCTCGACCGCCGCTTCTATGAATCGGAACTAGCCCAGCTCCAGCTGGAGCTGGTGAAGATGCAGTACTGGATCAAGGGTACCGGCTTCCGTCTGATCGTGATCTTCGAGGGGCGCGACGCCGCCGGTAAGGGCGGCACGATCAAGCGCATCACCGAGCCGCTCAATCCCCGCGGTTGCCGGGTGGTGGCCCTGGGTACCCCCTCCGACCAGCAGAAGACCCAGTGGTATTTCCAGCGCTACGTGGAGCATTTACCCTCCGCAAGCGAGATCGTGATCTTCGACCGCAGCTGGTACAACCGCGCCGGGGTGGAGCGGGTGATGGGCTTCTGCACGGAGCAGGAGGTGGAGCAGTTCATGCGGGCCTGCCCTGAATTCGAACGGATGCTCGTGGACAGCGGCATCCTGCTGCTCAAGTACTGGTTCTCGGTGAGTGATGTCGAGCAGGAGGCCCGCTTCCGCGATCGCATCGAGGATCCGATGCGCCGCTGGAAGCTCTCCCCGATGGATCTGGAGGCCCGCGACCGCTGGGAGGCGTTCTCCCATGCCAAGGACGCGATGCTCTCCCACACCAACATCCCCGAGGCGCCCTGGTTCACCGTGGAAGCGGACGACAAGCGCCGTGCCCGGCTCAACACCATCGATCACCTGCTCAGCAAGGTCCCGTATCAGGACATGACCCCTGCTGCGATCAAGCTGCCGCCGCGCCTGCCGGCCCGGGCGGTGGAACGCCCCCCGATCGGCGAGCAGTTCTTCGTGCCCAATCGCTACCTCTGAAGCCTCCAGGCGTTCCCTACCGTTGCTCTCCGATCAGGGTTTGCCACTCTCCGGCAGCTTCTGATCGCCCGGTATCAGGGTCACGAGCACCTTGTCGACCCGGTTGCCATCCATGTCGAGGATCTCGACCCTCAGCCCATCGATGTTGAAGAGTTCGCCACTGCGGGGGATGTGGCCAAGGTGGTGCATGGCGAAGCCACCGAGGGTGTGAAAATCGCCGCTGCCCTCGCCCGCCAGGCTGGTGCGCCCCACCAGTTCCTTGAAGGCTTCGAATTCCAGCAACCCATCCACCAGCCAGGAGCCGTCTTCGCGCTGCACCACGGAAGGGTCCTCTTCATCTTCGGCGGAGGGGAGATCCCCCACGATCGCCTCCATCAGATCGGTCACGGTCACTAGGCCCTCGATGCCGCCAAATTCATCGGTGACCAGGGCGATGTGGCTGCCCGATTCCCGGAACCGCTCGATCACCGCGAGGGCCCGCATCGTTTCCGCCACGTAAAGCGGTGGCTGCAACAGCTCCCCCAGGGCCACGGGCCCCCCCGCCTCGGGCTGGTGGCTGTGCGGTGGTTCGGCCGGTTCCCGCCCGGTCCGGGAGAGGCGCTCAGCCACCAGGAACTGGCTCGTGCGCAGCACGCCCTCGCAGGCATCAAGGCTTCCCCGGCCCACGGGCAGGCGGGAATGGTTGCTGCCGATCACGGTCTCCAACTGCTCCAGGGGGCTCGCTTCGGCATCCAGCCAGTTGATCTCGGTTCGGGGCGTCATGAAGGCCCTGATCGGGCGGTCCCCCAGGCGGAACACCCGCTGCACCATGCTGTGCTCGGCCTGTTCAAACACCCCCGCTTCGGCGCCCTGGCGGATCAGCGCCTTGATCTCGTCCTCCGTGAGGTCCGGTTCGCCGCTGTCACGGATCCCCATCAGCCGCAGCAGGGCCTCGGTGGAGCTGCCCAGCAGGCGCACCACCGGAGCGCTGAACCGGGAGAGGGCGCGCATCGGGCTGGCTACAGCACAGGCGATGCCCTCGGGGTCGTTCAGGGCGATGCGTTTGGGCAGCAGTTCGCCGATCACCAGGGAGAGGTAGGTGATCACCCCCACCACCAGCGCCACGCTTACCCCCGGAGCGGAGCTTCCGATCCACGGCACCGCCGCCATCGTCGGCTCCAGCCTATGGGCGATGGTGGCGCCGCCCACGGCACCGCTGAGGATGCCGATCAGGGTGATGCCGATCTGCACCGTTGAGAGAAAGTCATTTGGGGCGTTGGCCAGCTTCAGGGCCGCCCCGGCCTTGCGGTTGCCGCGCTCAGCCTGCTGCTCCAGCCGCACCTTGCGAGCCGAGACAACGGCGATCTCCGAACCGGAAAAAATGCCGTTGGCGATGATCAGCACCAGAATCAGCAGGGCTTCGATCAGTAATCCCGATACCATCTGCACGGCATTCTTGTGGCCGAACCCTATCAGCGCCGCATCGCTGGATGGTCGGGGTGTGGGCTCGGCAGCACGCTTCCTGCCTGCGACTTGACCAAGCGGAACGTCGACTAACTCGAGATTCAACTAGCCGGCGAGTCGTCCATCTCGGAAGTGCACCACCCGCCGCGCCCGGTCGCCCACCTCCTGCTCGTGGGTCACCAGCAGGATGGTGATGCCTTGGTCGTTGAGGTCATCAAAGATAGCCAGCACCTCCTCGGTGGTGCGGGAGTCGAGGGCGCCGGTGGGTTCATCCGCCAGCAGCATCGCCGGCCGGTTGATGATCGCTCGCGCCACCGCCACCCGTTGCTGCTGGCCTCCCGAGAGCTGGTTGGGACGGTTGTCGATCCGCTTGGCGAGGCCCACCCGCTCCAGGGCCTGCCGGGCCCGCTCTCGCCGCTCCTCGACGGGCACCCCGGCGTAGATCATCGGCAGCATCACGTTGTCGAGGGCGCTGATCTGGGGAAGCAGGTGGAACTGCTGAAACACGAACCCCAGCTCCCGGTTGCGCAGGTCGGCCAGGGCGTCGTCATCGAGGCTTTCCACCGGTACCCCGTTGAGCCGATAGTTCCCGCTGCTGGGCCGGTCCAGGCAGCCCAGGATGTTCATCGCCGTGCTCTTTCCCGAGCCCGAAGTCCCCATCACCGCCAGGTAGTCGCCACGCTCAACTGTGAGACAGAGGTCGTCGAGGGCGCGCACCAAGGTGTCGCCGCTGCCGTAGACCTTGCTCACATGCAAGAGTTCGGCCACCGGACCCTCCACCGAGATCTGCTTAGGCTCGGGGCTGTAAAGCTCGCTAGCGGTTGGGAGGGGGCCTGAGGATCTCCTGGAGGCGAACCAGCGCCGGGACGGAACGGGATGGGCCATGGGGCGATTCAGCCCAGGGGCAAGGCCCCGGCCACCGCAATCGCCTGCTGGAGGATCGGAGTACCCGCCACCGTGGAACTTGCCCACTCAAACAGGGGGCTGGAGAGAATGCCACCCACAGCCGTCACGAGCACGCAACCCACCAGGGCGGCGCGCAGCGATTGCATGCCGGCCAGGTTCCAGCTGATCTCGGGATAGGCCTTCACTGCGTCGGAGGCTTCCTGAGGCTCTTTAACCACCATCATCTTGATCACCGATATGTAGTAATAGATCGAAATCACGGAGGTGATCAAACCCACCACAACCAGCAGGTATTGTTTGTCTGCCCAGCCGGCGAAGAAGAGATAGATCTTGGCGAAGAAGCCCAACATCGGCGGAATGCCGCCCAGCGAAAGCAGGCAGAGGCTGAGCCCAAGAGTGATCAAGGGATCCTTTTGGTAGAGGCCCGCATAATCGGCGATCCGGTCACTGCCGGTGCGGAGCGAGAAAAGAATGATGCAGGCAAAGGCCCCTAGGTTCATGAACAGATAGGCAGCCATGTAGAGAACCATCGAGGCGAAGCCGTCTTCGGTGCCACACACCAGGCCGATCATCACGAATCCAGCCTGCCCGATTGAGCTGTAGGCCAGCATCCGCTTCATTGAGGTCTGGGCCAGAGCCACGATGTTGCCCAACACCATGCTGAGCACCGCCAGCACGGTGAAAAGGAATTTCCACTGGGCGTCGAAGCTCTCAAAGCAGCCCACCAGCAGCCGCAGGGCAAGGGCGAAACCAGCGGCCTTCGAGCCCACCGAGAGGAAGGCCACCACCGGGGTGGGCGATCCTTCGTACACATCAGGAGTCCACTGGTGGAAGGGCACTGCGGCGATCTTGAAGGCCACCGTGGCCAGCACGAACACCAGCGAAAGGGCGGTGATTGGGGAAGCGGCTGTCTTCAGGGCCACGGCGATCGCTTCCAGACTGGTGCTGCCGCCACTCAATCCGTACAACAGGGAGGCGCCGTAAAGGAACACTGCGGCCGCAGCCGATCCCACCAGCAGATATTTCAGAGCCGCCTCAGAACTGCGGGCATCTCGCTTCATGTACCCCGAGAGCAGATAGCTCGACACCGAGAGGGTTTCCAAGGAGATGAAAATGCTGATCAGGTCGGTGGAGCCGCACAGGAACATCGCTCCCAGGGTGGCGGCCAGCAGGATCGCGGCGTATTCCCCCACCGGAGTGCCGCTGCGCTCCACGTAGCGCCAGCTCAGCAGCAGCGTCACCAGAGTGGAAGCCGCCACCACGCCCCGAAACGCGATCGCCAGGTTGTCAGCCAGGAAGGAGCCTAGGAAGGAGGGTTCCAGAGTCCCGTTCCATTGAAAGGCAAGCAGCACTAGGGCCGTGCCGAGGCCTCCGTAGCAGAGGGGGGGAACCCAGCGGGTCGCCGCCTTTTCACCGGCCAGATCCACCAGCAGGCAGGCGATCAGGGCGATCAGCACGGCCGCCTCCGGGGCGATCGCGCCGGCATTCAACTGGAGATTCAGGGTCCCCGTGCTCAGGCCCGAGGCGATCGTGTCGGTCACGGCGGAGGACGCCGTGGTGAGGGCCAGCGGTACGAGAGCCAGCGGGTGGGGGCCACTCAACAGGCCAGCGAGCGCACCTGGAAGTTCCACGGTGATGGCCACTGGGTTCAAGGCATCCGGTGCTGCGGACTGTAGCGGCCGTTTCGGGAGGCGATGGCCCTTGCTTGTCTCGCTTTGCAGGCACCGCATTAGGAGCCCCGCCCGCCGATGCGATAAAGAGGGAAGCGGTTTCTTGCGTTTCTGTGGCGCACACCCTGGTCATTGTCGAGAGCCCTACCAAGGCCAAAACCATCCGGGGGTACCTGCCGAAGGACTTCCGCGTGGAGGCCTCCATGGGCCATGTCCGGGATCTGCCCAACAACGCCAGCGAGATCCCGGCGGCCCACAAGGGCGAGAAGTGGGCCAACCTCGGCGTGAACACCGCCAATGACTTCGAGCCCCTCTACGTGGTGCCGAAGGACAAGAAGAAGGTGGTCAAGGAGCTCAAGGACGCCCTCAAGGGCGCCGAGCGGCTGCTGCTGGCCACGGACGAAGACCGGGAGGGTGAAAGCATCAGTTGGCACCTGCTCCAGCTCCTCTCCCCCAAGGTCGAGGTCAAGCGGATGGTGTTCCACGAGATCACCAAGGAGGCGATTGGCCGGGCCTTGGAGAGCACCCGTGAGCTCGACATGGAGCTGGTTCATGCCCAGGAAACCCGCCGCATCCTCGACCGGCTGGTGGGCTACACCCTCTCGCCTCTGCTGTGGAAGAAGGTGGCCTGGGGCCTCTCGGCCGGCCGGGTTCAGTCGGTGGCGGTGCGGCTGCTGGTGCAGCGGGAGCGGGCGCGACGGGCTTTTCGCAGCGGCAGCTACTGGGACCTCAAGGCCAGGCTGAGCCACGGCGGCCTCCGCTTCGAGGCCAAGCTCAGCCAGGTGAAGGGTGAGCGGATCGCCGGCGGCGGCGATTTCGATGAGAGCACCGGAGCCCTCAAGACCGGCAGCAAGGTGCGGCTGCTGGCTGAGAACGAGGCCCGCTCCCTGGTGGCGGCGGTGGAGGCGGGCCCCTGGCGAGTCACGGCGGTGGAGGAGAAGCCCACCGTGCGCAGGCCGGTGCCCCCCTTCACCACCAGCACCCTGCAGCAGGAGGCGAACCGCAAGCTGCGGCTCTCGGCCCGGGAAACGATGCGCACCGCCCAGGCCCTCTACGAGCGGGGCTTCATCACCTACATGCGCACCGACTCGGTGCACCTCTCCGATCAGGCGATCAATGCGGCCCGCAGCTGCGTGGCCGACCGCTACGGCAAGGAGTTCCTCTCGGCGGCCCCCCGCCAGTTCACCACAAAGGCCCGCAACGCCCAGGAGGCTCACGAGGCGATCCGCCCGGCAGGGGAATCCTTCCGCACTCCGGCCGACACCGGTCTCGACGGCCGTGACCTGTCCCTCTACGAGCTGATCTGGAAGCGCACCGTGGCCAGCCAGATGGCCGACGCCAAGCTCACCATGCTGGCGGTCGACCTAGAGGCCGCCGCCGGTAGCGCCGAGGGCCCGGCCAGCTTCCGCGCTAGCGGCAAGCGGATCGACTTCGCCGGCTTCTTCCGCGCCTACGTGGAGGGCAGCGATGACCCCGATGCCGCCCTGGAGGGACAGGAGGTGCTGCTGCCGGCCCTGAAGGTGGGTGATGCCCCCGCCGGCGAGGCGGTGGAGGCCCTCGGTCACCAGACCCAGCCCCCCGCCCGCTATAGCGAGGCGGCCCTGGTGAAGATGCTTGAGAAGGAGGGCATCGGCCGCCCTTCCACCTACGCCTCGATCATCGGCACGATCGTGGACCGCGGTTACGCCACGCTCCAGAACAATTCCCTCACCCCCAGCTTCACCGCCTTTGCGGTGACCGCACTGCTGGAGGAGCATTTCCCGGATCTGGTCGATACCAGCTTCACAGCCCGGATGGAGAGCAGCCTCGATGAGATCTCCACCGGCAAGGTGGAGTGGCTGCCCTACCTGGAGGGCTTCTACAAGGGCGAGAAGGGGCTCGAAACCCAGGTGCTGCAGCGCGAGGGCGACATCGACCCCGGTGTCTCCCGCACCGTGGAACTGGAGGGCCTGCCCTGCGTGGTGCGGATCGGCCGTTTCGGGGCCTATCTCGAGAAGAAGCGGGTGGCCGACGATGGCAGCGAGGAGCTGCTCAAGGCCACCTTGCCGGTGGAGATCACCCCGGCCGACCTCGATGCGGATCGGGCCGAGCTGATCCTCAAGCAGAAGGCCGATGGCCCTGAATCGATTGGGGTGGATCCCGAGACCGGCGAAGCGGTCTACCTGCTGTTCGGCCAGTACGGCCCTTATCTTCAGCTCGGCCAGGCGAGTGAGGCCACCCCCAAACCCAAGCGGGCTTCCCTCCCGAAGGGGAGCAAACCCGACGAGATGACTCTGGAGGATGCCCTTGGCCTCCTGCGGCTTCCCCGCCATTTGGGCGAGCATCCCGGGGGCGGCAAGGTGCAGGCCGGCCTCGGCCGCTTCGGGCCCTATGTGGTGCACGACAAGGGCAAGGGCGAGAAGGATTACCGCTCCCTCAAGGGCGACGACGACGTGCTGGCGATCGGCCTCAGCCGGGCCCTCGAATTGTTGGCCGAACCCAAGCGGGGCCGCGGCGGCCGCACCGCCCTCAAGGACCTCGGCACCCCGGAAGGGGCCGAGGAGGCGGTCCAGCTGTTCAATGGGCCCTACGGCCTTTATGTGAAGCAGGGCAAGGTGAATGCTTCCCTGCCGGAGGGCACCACGGCCGACACCATCACGCTAGAACAGGCGGTCGAGCTCCTGGCCACGAAGGCCTCCAGTGGCAAGGTTGCCGGCCGGGCCCGCCCCACCAGGGCCACAGCCCCCAAGGCCTCAGGTGCCAAGACCCCTAAGCCCGCCAGCAAGGCCAGCGGCAGCACGAAACCGGCCAAGCCGGCCACCAAGCCCCCGGTCACCACCAAGACCGGCCGGCTTCGGGCCAGTGCCGTGAGGGTGATCAAGCCGGCGGGCAGCTGATGGCCCCCGCAACTGTCCCACCCCAGCGTCCCAGCCCGCCAGCACTGCCAAGGGTCCTGCTGGCACTGCTGCCGCTGCTGCTGGTTGGGTGCAGTGGCACCCCCTTTGGTGAGGCCCTCTCCCGAAGTTTTCCCGGCCCCTCCGCAACTCCTGCCGCTACCGCCACCCCTTCCCCTGGTGACGTCCAGACCACCCGCCAGGGCGACGCCCTATCCACCCCCGCCTCCCCTTCGGCAGGCTCAGCTGGAACCGCCGGCGCCCAGTCAGGACCGGTGGCTGGCGCAGGAGCCGGACCGGTCGCCGCACCAGCTGGAGCTGGAGCTGCGCGCAAATCCGTGGCCATGCCGAAGCCCGGCGGTTCCAGCACGCCCGGCGCCGGTTCCGCCGTGTCTGCAGCCGGAGCTACCCCTGCCATCGCCCCGCGTCCCGCCGCCCGGGCTCCGGCCAATCCGGCGCCCTACCGGGTCACGATCCGTTTGCCCCAGGCTGATCCCTCCGCGCCGGCCGAGGTGGTCACCGAGGCCCTGCGGGCTGCCGGGGTGCCCTTTGAGGTGGAGACGATCGAAAGGATGGGCGCTGGAACCACCGCAGCCCCAGCGGTGGCGCCGGTGGTTCCCGCCGTTCCTCAGGTGCGTCCGGCTCCGTCCCCCCGCTGAGGCCCCTGTCCCCCAATGTCCCTCCCCCCCCAGCGGCAGCTCAGCCACCGTCAGGCTCGTCAGCTGATGGACACCGCCTACCTAGCCGCCGCTACCGCCCTGCTGTGGGTGGCGCTCTACTACCTCCCGGTGGGGAGCCCCCTGTTCCGTCTGGCACTGCCCCTGCCCCTGGCCCTGTTGCAGCTGCGCCACGGCTGGCGTTGTGCCCTCGAGGGGGTGGTGGTGCTGGGCCTGCTGGTGGTGGCCCTGATGGGGCCGATCCGCGGACCGCTGGTGCTCTTTCCCTATGGCTTTCTCGCCCTGTGGCTGGGTTGGAGCTGGCGGCGGCGGCTGAGCTGGTGGATCAGCCTGGCGGTGGCCGGGCTGATCGGCAGCCTGGGCTTCTTGGTGCGGCTGGCTGTGCTCTCGGTGCTGGTGGGGGAGAACCTCTGGGTGCTGATCACCACCGCCGCCGCCGGCCTGCTGGAGCGTCTGCTGGGCCAGGTGGGAAATGGCGCTGGCATCGATCTCGCCCAGGTCCAGGCCACCGCCCTGGCGCTGGTGCTGATTCAGAACCTCCTGATGGCCCTCTGCCTGCATGCGGTGGCCTACTGGATCTTCCCCCGGCTCCAGTCTCCGATCGGCGAACCGCCGGAGGCTCTGAAGGCCTTGGTGGCCATCGATCCCCTGTGAGCGCGCTGCCCCGGTTGCTGCTCGGAGCGCCGGAGACGGCCGAATCCTGGTGCCGTTCCTGGCGGGCGAGCCTTCCCACCTGCCGGGTGCTGGTGCTGCTCGCTGCCACCGACACGGCGGCGGTACCTGGCATCTCGGCCGCTGGAACCAGTCCCGAATCCCGGCGCTTCACGGCCGCCGCCGATGCTGAGCTGCTGGTTCTGGGGCCCACGGTGGCCCTGCCCCACGCCCTGCCTCCACTGCCAGCTGGGGTTTCACCGGCCCTGATCTCCCAGGTGGTTCTCCAGGGTCTGGGTCTCGATCCCATTGTCGTTGACCTGGGCTGCGCGGTGGCGCCCGCAGTGCCCCACCTGCGCCTTCCGCTTCCGGCCGGTGCGGGTCCGGCCCGATGCTTGAGCAGCGGGTCCGCCATGGACCGCCCCCGGGTGGAGGCCCTGCTGGAGCAGGGCCGGCGCTGGGGGCGGGCCGCGGCGCGCTCCGCTCCGTCCTCTGGTCCCCTGCCCCTAGTGCTGGCGGAGTGCGTTCCGGGTGGTACCACCACGGCCCAGGCGCTGCTCATGGGCCTCGGCATCGAAGCGGGCGGCATCGTGAGCGGCAGCCTCCACCGCCCGGCCCATGCCCTCAAGGCTGATCTTGTGGCACGGGGCCTGGCGGCGGTCGCCGCCGCGCGCGCTCCGGCTCCGTCCGAAGCCCGGGGCATGCCGCCCGACCCTGTGGCGGTGCTGGCTGCCCTGGGTGATCCCATGCAGGCCCTGGCGGCAGGTCTGCTGCTCGCCGCCGCCGAAACGGGCCAGTCCGTGCTTTTGGCCGGCGGCAGTCAGATGGCGGCCGTGCTCGCCCTGGCCCTGGCCTTGCTCACCCCGGAGCTTCGACCCCGGCTGGCGGCTCTGGCGGCCATCGGCACTACGGCCTGGGTGGCCTTTGAGTCGGACAGCGATCTCTCCCTGCTGCTGCGTCGGATCGGCCGTCACTGGGGGATCAATCCTCCCCTCGCTTTCGCCGCTTCCCTCCGCTTTCGAGGGGCTCTCCACCCGGCCCTGCTGGATTACGAACGGGGCTACGTGAAGGAGGGGGTGGGGGCAGGGGGCCTGGCGATCCTCTGGGAGCTGGCCGGTCGATCTCCCGAGCACCTTGCCCGGGCCTGTGATGCTGCCTGCCATGAGTTGATGGGTCCGCCCTGGGCACCGCCTGCCTGCCCCCTGGTCGCTCCGGGGAGCGGCGACCCCCTACGGTCCGGCGATGGCTGATCGTCTCTGGTCGCGCCGTCAGGTGCTCCGCTCCGGTGCCGGTGGCTCCCTCGCCCTGGCCACCTGGGGCCTCACGGGGTGTGCGGCCGCCACCCCCTTCCGGCTCCTGGCTAGCCGGGCCGACCTGCCTGCCGCCTGGATCGCCCGCCTGCCCCGCACCTGGCAGTCCCAGTTTCTGGAGGGCCCCGATCAGGTGCGCACCGCGGTGCTGGCCTCTGGCCCGCGCCGGCCGGCTCTGGGGCAGCTCAGCGACGGCTGGGCGGCGACCCTGCCCCGTGCCGAGCTCCAGCCGATCGGCACGCCGGCCCTTCTGGCCCGGCTCGACCTGGCTGCTGCCCAGGTGGCCCGCCTCTTCGCCGCCGATCCGGCGCCGCAGCTGGCCTTCCCCTGGGCCCTTAACCCCTGGGTGCTGCTGCTGCGCAATCGCCCCGACCTGGTCCGGCGCCGTGCCGAGGGCTGGGAGTTGCTGCTCGACCCCAGCCTGGCCGGGGCGGTGGTGCTTCCCTCCTCGCCGCGGGTGGTGCTGGATCTGGTGGATGGCGATGCAGAGCGTCTGCGGCGCCTTCGTCGCCAGGCCGTCGCCTTCGACGATCACAATGGGCTGAGTCTGCTGCTGAATGGCCAGGCCGAGGCCGCCGTGGTGCCCCGCCAGCGGGTCGTGCCGCTCCTGCGTCGCGATCCCCGTCTCGCTGTGGTGCTGCCCGAGCAGGGGGGCCCCCTGAGCTGGAACCTGCTGGTCAGTCCGGCGGGGGCGCCGACCGCGCCGATCGACTGGCTGGCGGAAGCGTTGCAGCCCCCCCTATTGCCCCGCCTCCTTGCTACCGGCTGGGTGCCCCCCCTCCCAGCCGCCGAGTTGGAGAGGGCCGTGGCGCCATTCCCTTCGGAGCTGCGGCAGCTCCTCCATCCCCCCGCTGCCGTGCTGGCCCGTTGGCGCAGCCTGCCGCCGCTGCCGCCGGCGGAGCGCCTCCGCCTCCAGGCCCTCTGGGATAGGGCCGCCCCCGATCGATCCTGACCTCCGCCTCACCCTTTGGTGGGGCTGCCGCTTTTCAGCGCGGCGAGCGATGGCAGATCATCCCCACAGGCGCCGCCGCGGCGGTGCCGCCAGCCGGCGGTGGGTGTCGGCCAGCAGCTCGGGGATGGCCAAGTCGTGGGGGCAGCGGGGCAGGCAGGCGCCACAGCTAAGGCAGGCGGAGGCATCCACCGCCTCCCACCAGTGGCCCGCTCGACCGATCAGGTTGTAGCGCTCTCCCGCATAGGCCTCCATGCCGTGGCCCACCGCCAGGTTGCGCAGCCGCAGCAGGGCGGGGATTGGAACCTCCGAGGGGCAGGGCAAGCAGGCTCGGCACTGGCCGCAGTGCTCGATCCCGAGCCTCTGGGCGCTGGCGGCGGCCAGCTGCGCCATCGCCTCCCGTTCGGCCGGCGTGAGGGGCCCGGAGGCGTTCGCCAACCGTCCTGCCCAGGCCAGGTCCTCCGGCCGGGACGCGCCGAGCGTGAGGGTGCTGATCCCCGCAGTGAGCAGATATCGATACCCCAGCTCTAAGGGCGCAAAGGGTGCGCAGTCCTCCACGAGCTGGAGTGGTGGGTCATAGAGGCGTCCGCCCTTATCGGCAGGCGAGATGGCCATCACCCCCATCCCCTCGGCCAGGGCCCAGCGTGCCAGGGGCAGCCGTTCGGGATCGAACAGGTGCAGGTGCAGGCTGCAGAAGCTGAACCGACCACTGGCCAGGGCAGTTTCGATGAGGCCGTAGGCGCCATGGCTGGAGAAGCCCACCTGGCCCACCAGACCTTCGGCCACAGCGGCCTTGAGCAGCTCGGCACCGGCCCCCCTCAGGGCCCAGGCCAGGTGGACCTCGGTGTTGAGGCCGTGCACCGCCAGGTTGTCCAGCCGCTGGATGCGTAGGCGCCGCAGGCTGGAGCGCAGTTGCTCTAGCCCCTCGGCCAACCCCACCCCTTCGCCGGAACCCGGCAGCAGCTTGCTGGTGAGCACCAGCTCGGAGCGACCGATCGGATCGCGCTCCGCCAGGCCAGCGAGAACCTCGCCGAGGAAGGCTTCCGCCGGGCCGTAGGCCGGTGCTGTCTCGATGTGGTTGATGCCAATCGCCAGGGCGGCATCAACCACCCTCCCCAGGATCCGGCTGCTCTCCAGGGCTCGCATCGTGCCCAGGGTGAACAAGGAGACCGGCTTGCCCCTGCCGAAGGGACGCCTGACCATTCGGCGATTGAGCCCCTCTCGGGCTGGGCCGGCTGTGGCGTGGGGTGGCCCTACGGGCCCATCGCCGCTGGCCGTGGCCCCGGCGGCACACTCCGCCGTCTGGCTTTCTGCGGTGCTGGATTCCGGTGATGGGGAACCGTTGTGGGCCGTTGCCGGTCTGCCCATGCCGGCCTCAGGGCCCTGGCGAGGCAGGGTCATCGGCTCCGGGATCGTCGGCCCCCCCGGGCGGCTGGTCTCCGCTCTCCTTCTCGGCTGGTCCGGCTTCTTCAAGGCCCCGCCGCAGATGGCGGACCAAATCCGCCGGGCTGGTGCGGTCGAGGAAGCGCCGGAAATCCTCCTGGTCCTCGGCGTCGGCTTCGGCATCCACCGGGATGGAGGCATCGACCACCACTTCCTCCAGCATCCAGATGCCGCTTCCCGTCCGCAGCGCTAGGGCGATGGCGTCGCTGGGCCGGGCATCCAGCTCGATCGCCGCCTCCTCGCCCCGGCGGAGTTTCAGCACAGCCCGGAAGGTGCTGTCCTCGATCGCATGGATCACCACCCGCTCCAGCTGCAGCCCGCCGGCCTCCAGCAGCTTCGCCATCAGGTCGTGGCTGAGGGGACGGGGAGGGCGGTCGCCGTTCAGGCCCGCAAGGATGTTGTGGGCCTGGGCCTGGTCGATCCAGATCGGCACCTGGCGACGTCCAGAAGGGTCCCTTAACAGCACGAGCGGGCTGCGGCTGGCCGCGTCCAGGCCGATTCCCGCCACCCGCATTTCCACCATGACACCGTGCCCCCGGCGTTAGCCGTTGCGCCTGAAGCGATTATGGCCACAGTGGCAGGGTAGGCAGGCATGTTCACCGGACTGGTGCGGGCCGTGGGCAGGCTGGAGCGATGTCCAGCGGGGGTGCGGCTGCGCCTCGAGCCGGCGGCGCACGCTGCCGCCGCGGGGGGCCTGGGGCCCCTCGCCCTGGGGGACAGCGTCGCAGTGGATGGCGTGTGCCTCACCGTGGCGGACTGTCTCCCCGATGGATTCCGGGCCGACGTCAGCGAGGAGACCCTGGTTCGCACCACCCTGGCCGCCAGGGCCGCCTCCGGGGCGGCCGTGAACCTGGAGCCGGCCCTGCGGCTCAGCGACCGGCTCGGCGGCCACCTGGTGAGTGGCCATGTCGATGGGCTGGGCACCGTGGTGGCGATCCAGCGGGAGCAGGCCTCCTGGCGCCTGGTGCTGCGTTGGAACGACCCCGCCTATGGCCGGTATGTCTGTGAGAAGGCCAGCGTCGCCGTCGATGGCATCAGCCTCACTGTGGCGGGCTGTCACAGCGAGGGCCAGTTCTGGGTGGCCGTGATCCCCCACACCTGGTCGGCCACCACCCTGGCCCACCGCCGGGTGGGCGATGCGGTGAACCTCGAGGCGGATCTGCTGGCTAAATACACGGAACGCTTGCTGCAGGGTGCCGGTCTTCCCGAGGGCCTTGCTCCTCGTGCTCCTTCCAGAGCGGCCCTGAACCATGACTGGCTGGTGCAACATGGCTGGGAGTGAGCCTGCCGCTCCTCAAACCGCTTGCAGCTCCCAGACCGTGGCCTTCCGCAGGGTCTCTGTCTAGCGTCCTGGTGTCTCGTCGGACCCGCCGTAGCCATGGCCCCAGAACTCAGAGATCTGGTTTCCGGCGCTCCGGCTGCGGGACGCCTCGCCCGTGACAGCAGCGCCCTGCGCACCTTCACCTTCGCGGAGGGGGTGGTGATGCTGGTGCTTGGTGTTCTGGCCCTGATCTTCCCCGTGCTCGCCTCCGTTTGGGTCACCGCCATGGTGGCTATCGGTTTTCTCGTGAGTGGGATCGTCGGCTGGGTCAACACCCTCGCCCGGGCCGCCCGCCTAAGCACCGCCATCAGTTTCTGGCGCTTCACCGTGTCCACCCTGTTCCTGGTGGCCGGACTCTGGATGGTGAGGCAGCTGGCCTCGGGACCGGAGCGGGTGGCCTCCCAGGTGGCCTCTCTGGCCCTCGCCATCGGCGTGGTGTTTCTGATCGAGGGGGCGGTGGCCACGGTCGTGGCCCTCACCCATCGCCAGATCAAGGGTTGGGGCTGGGGCCTCACCAACGGAGTGGTGACCCTGGTGCTGGGTCTGATGATCCTCACGATGAAGTCCCTGAGCTTGCTCTGGGTATTGGGCACCTTGGTGGGGATCAGCTTTCTGTTCAGCGGCCTCGACCTGCTCACCTTCAGCGCCAGCTTCCACTCGATCAGTAACGACAGATCGGCCTCATCAGGTTCCCAGGATCGAGCCGACCCTGCCTGAATGGAAAGAAACACCTGAACGAACAGAAACAGGAGGCGGGCCGGGTGCTTCAGCCCCGCTCCCGGCTCTCTGGCTTATGTGGGTTCTTCAGTCGATGCTCTCCTCGTTGCCGGTGGTGCCCATTGGCAGCAGCCAGATGGAGCCTGTCTCCTTATGGAGCTCGATCCGAAATTCCTGGCCAGGTTCCAATCCCATCCGGCGGGTGTAGGCCTGACCGATCAAAAGGTTGCCGTTGCCGTGAACCCGGGTGCGGAACACCGCCTGTCGCCCCTTGGCCGCCGCAGCTCCCCCATGGAGAGCAGAAGGGAGCACGTAGCCCTTAGCGGCCACAAGGGCCCGGTAGAAGCTCTTCTTGAGGATCCGGCCACTCGGACCGACGTAGCCGCAGGCCCTCGCGATCTGGTCTTCGGGGCGGTTGCTCAGGGAGCGGGCCCGATCCAGCAGTGCCTTGCCTTCAAGGGGCGCTTCCCCGTGACCATGTCCACCTTCGGAGCCAGTCGAAAACCTGTTGGCAGCCATCGAATTGAGCTAGGCGAAATGAGATCGGCTTGAAGGAGCCTCGTCCTGATCTCGATTGTGGCCAATCCGATCAGGCTTCGGCAAGTGCTTCAACGGAAAAAGCCATCAGAGCAGATACAGGATTCCGTAGAGAACCAGCCAGATGCCATCGACAAAGTGCCAATAGAGCTCAGCAGCCTCAAGCCCGAAGGGGTTGGAGGCTTTGATCCGGCCCGCCGTGCGTGTCTGCCACCAGACGATCAGGATGCAGATCACGCCCAGGGTCACGTGGAGCCCGTGGAAACCGGTGAGGGCGTAGAAGGTGCTGGCGAAGAGGTTGTCGGTGAGGCCGAAGGGGAGGTGGAAATACTCCACCATCTGACCAGCCAGGAAGGCCAGGCCGAGAGCTGCTGTGATCACCAGCCAGCGGCGACAGGACTGGCCCTCTCCCCGCAGCAGACCCCGGCCCGCCCGGTGGAACGTGAAACTGCTCAACACCAGCAGGAGGGTGTTGATGCTCGGCAGGAGGAGTTCTAGTTGGTAGTTGGAGTTTTCCGGCAGCGGGTTCACGGCCCGGAAGGTGAGGTAAGCAGCGAAGAAGCCCGCAAAGGTCATGCCGTCGGCCACCAAAAAGGTGGCCAGCCCGAAGAGGCGTGCATCGGCGTGGCTGCCGTGCTCAGCTTCCCCATGGCCCTGGCCAGCGATATCGACTTCGCCTGAGATTTGGGCGATGTCACCGGTTGCTGAGGTGAGGTTGGTCATGGCGGCACGTGCTCGATTTGGTTCAGGCAGGTTGGTTCAGGCGAGAAGGATGGATCAAGGTTTGGGGTCGTTCCAGATCTGTTCGGCGGTCACCACCTGCAGATCGAGACGATCGGCCGGTGTCCCATAGCCGTAGGGGTGAGTCACTAGGGGTGCCTCGCCGATCCAGTTCTCCACCGGCGGCGGCGAGGAGGTGAGCCATTCCGGCGTCAGGGCCTTCCAAGGGTTGTCGCCGGCCACCTCACCCCGAAAAGCACTCACCACAACATTGATCAGGAATGGCAAGGTGCTTACCGCCATCAGCAGGGCTCCCACGCTGCTGACTTGATTGAGGGTGGTGAAGGAGGGGTCATACTCCGCGACCCGGCGGGGCATGCCGTTCAGTCCGAGCCAGTGCTGGGGAGCGAAGCAGAGGTTGAAGCCGATGAAGGTGAGCACGAAATGCAGACGCCCTAAATGTTCATCGAGCATGCGACCGGTGAATTTTGGATACCAATGGTAGACAGCGCTGAAGATAATGAACACTGTTCCGCCATAGACGATGTAGTGGAAGTGGCCCACCACGAAGTAGGTGTCGTGCACGTGGATGTCAAAGGGAACCTGAGCCAGCGCCACGCCGGTGATGCCGCCGAACACGAAGTTCACGATGAAGGCGCAGGCAAACAACATGGCGCTATTAAGGGCGATCTTGCCTTGCCAGAGGGTGGCCAACCAGTTGAAAAATTTAATCCCGGTGGGCACGGCGATGAACGAGGTCGCGATCGTAAAGAACAAACGCATCCAGGGAGGTGTGCCGCTGGTGAACATGTGGTGAGCCCACACGACCAGGCCCAGCACGACAATGGCTATAATGGAATACACCATTGTGGTGTAGCCGAACAACGGTTTGCGTGCATGAATGGGAATAATTTCACTCACTAGCCCAAAGGCGGGCAATACCATGATGTAAACGGCCGGATGGGAGTAAAACCAGAAAAGGTGCTGATAAACAACCACATTGCCCCCCAGTGCCGGATTGAAGAAGCCGGTGTGGGCAATGATGTCGAAGCTCAGCAGAATCAAGGTTCCAGCCAGAACCGGCGTTGAGAGCACCACCAGGATGCTGGTGCCCAGCATGGCCCAGCAATACATGGGTAGTTGCATCATCTTTAGCCCAGGCCTGCGCAGCTTCAAGATGGTGGCGATGAAATTGATACCACCGAAGATTGAGCTTCCGCCCAGGAGTAAGACGCTGAGGATCCAGATCACTTGGCCCAGTGCTGGCGTGGTGAGGCTAAGGGGTGGATAGGCAGTCCATCCTGACTGCGCCGAACCGCCTTTGATGAAATAACTGCTGATCAGGAGAATGCCGGCGGGAGGGATCAACCAGAAGGCCACCGCATTCAACCTTGGGAAAGCCATATCCCTGGCTCCCACGTAGAAGGGGATGAGATAGTTGCCGAAGGCTCCGTTAACCACTGGAACGATCCAGAGAAAGATCATCACCGTGCCGTGGAGAGTCAGAACTTCGTTGTAGGTTTCACGGCTCACGAAGTCACTGATCGGGCTTGCCAGCTCGGTGCGGATCACACCGGCCAAGGCACCGCCGAGGAAATAAAATAGAAATCCGCACACCATGTACTGCAGGCCGATCACCTTGTGGTCGAGGCTGAAGCTCAGGTAACGCAGCCAGCCTTGCGGCTGCAGTCCCCGGGGTCCTCCCTGATCCGGTGAACTCTGCAGGGAAGTCTGGAAATCACTCGGAGAGGCAAGGGTCATCGTGGATCAGGCCGTTGGGTTGGATCTGGAGCTGGCCACGGTGGCCGGCGCTGGTGGGATGTTCTTGCTGAGCCAGGCATCGAAGTCAGCGGATTCATGAACGACCACGCTGGAGCGCATGCCGCCGTGGTATGGACCACAGAGCTCGGCGCAGATGATCGGATAGGTACCGGGGCGAGTGGCGGTGAAGCTCAGCTGGGTTGGTTGCCCAGGAATCACATCTTGCTTAAGGCGAAACTGGGGAACCCAGAAGGCATGGATCACATCCCGTGCTTCCATGTGCAAGGACACTGGGCGATCGGCAGGAATATGCAACTCGCCGGTGATGATATTGCCTTCTGGGTAATGAAAAATGAAGGCAAACTGCATCGCGGTGACATCCACTGTCAGAGTTTTGGCCTCAGGTGAGTTCACTCCGATGCCACCCCAAACCCTTCCAGGTTCCTGATCCGCTGGTATCGCCGGCGCTGAGGTTGAGGAGGCCATAATCGCCTGCTTCTGGCCAGGGGCGTCATCATGGTGCTGATGCTCACCGACAGGCTGGGGGCTATGCATAGCACTGTGATCATTCAACGGTGTCATGCCTCCCATCCGTTCGTAGATGTCGTAGCTGTAAATACCCACAAATAACACCACCACCGCGGGAATGGCGGTCCACACGATCTCTAGGGGGAGATTGCCCTCGATGGCCGCTCCGTCTGAGATGTCGTCTGTGCGACGGCGGAAGCGCACTAAACTAAAGATCAGCAGACCTACGATTCCGATGAAAAGAATCGTTCCGATGCTGAACAACACCTTGAACAGGGCGTCGTAAACTGGGGCGTTGCTGCTGGCATCGATGGGCAGCAGGGGAACGTTATAACCCACCCAAAGTCCTGCAAGCACAAGTGCCATGCCCAGCAGGAGGGTGATCAGGGTTGAAGGGATCGGCACGGGGCGCTGCTGGTCACAGGTCAAGGCCTTTCCAGGCTATGGAGAACAAAGCTGGGCTGGAAGTGACAACGGATTCGAAAGCCTCTTCTGGCTGAAAATTCAGATTTGGTTCGCATTTACCCCTGAGATGTGCGGGATCGCTCATCTCCGTGAACTCGCTAACTTGTATCCCCAACTGCATGTGGGCCATGGTCGGCAGGCCCTTCGCTTCCGGGACTTCTGAAGCTCCCGCCATCTCCGATCCGTCGCTTGGCCCAGATCTGTCCTTCCCCGGCGGTTCCTGGCTTACCGGAGCCTTGGACTGGCTGCTCGCCCACCTTGTTGTGGCTTTGGTAGCTCTCGTCGGCATCGGCGGAGCCACCCGCGTCATGCAGGCCGGACTGGCGTGTCCTGATTGGCCTCTCTGCTACGGCTCTCTCCTTCCCGGTCGCCAGATGAACCTCCAAGTGTTCTTGGAATGGTTTCACCGCCTCGATGCCTTCTTGGTGGGCATCGCCTTGCTAGTGCTGGCGTCCTTTTCCCTGTTGCGTCGAGCCCTTCTGCCCCGCTGGCTGCCTTGGGCGGCCGGTGTCGCCCTGCTTCTGGTGGCCGTGCAGGCAGGTCTCGGTGCCCTCACCGTGCTGGGCCTGCTGGAGTCTTCCACTGTGACCGCCCATCTGGTCACGGCCTTGCTGTTGGTGTTGCTCGTCAGCGCTATGCATCAGGCCCTGCTGCGCTCCTCCACCGGATGTCTCCCCTCTGCCTCCGGCGTTGCGCTGCCACTCTGGTGGACCCTTCTCCTGGCCTTCAGCAGCTTGGTGTTGTTGGGCCAGTGCGCCCTAGGAGGTGCGATGGCCAGCCGCTGGGCTTCCTCGCTCTGCCTGCAGGCTGGAGAGGGATGCCGCTGGCTGCTGACTCACCGCCTCGGAGCTTGGCCGGCCCTCGCCGCCCTGCTGCTGCCGGCTGTGTTGGCCCATTTGCTGCCCGGCATTCCGCCCGTCCTGCGGCGCTTTTCCCTCGGGCCAGCCCTTCTAGTCCCCCTCCAGGTGGCTCTAGGGGTCTTCACCCTGCGGCTCCAGCTCCAGCAGCCCCTCGTCACTGTGGCGCACCAGTTGATGGCGGCGCTGCTGGTTGCCCTGTTCGGCTCTCTCTGGGGCATCACTTTGGCGGCCCGTTCACCGGTCCAGGTCGTTTCTTTTTCATCCGCTCTGGAGATGGCCCATGGTTAGCGTTCCAACCCTGTCTCTTCACCCCCTAGCGAAGGGGAGCAACGAGCACCCGATCGATGCGGCTCCCCCCTCAGTGCGACCTTCGGTGAGACTTCCGGCCTGGCTGGAGGTGGCCAAGCCCAGGCTCATCCCTCTGCTGCTAGCCACCACCATTGGGGGTATGGCCCTTACGGCGGGTTGGCCCCTTGATGGGGTCACCATGGCGGCCACCCTCACCGGTGGGGCCATGGCTTCGGCCGCCGCCGGGGTGCTCAATTGCCTCTGGGAGGAGGAGCTCGATGGGCGTATGCAGCGCACCAGCCGCCGTGCCCTGCCATCCGGACGCCTCGCCAGGCGCCAGGCCTTCGCGATGGCTGTGCTGCTCACCTCGGCGGCCACTTTCGTGCTTGTGGTGGGGGTGAATCCCCTTGCCGCCTCCCTGAGCCTGATGGGCCTGTGCAGCTACGTGCTGCTCTACACCGCCCTGCTCAAGCCCCGCACCTCCCTCAACATCGTGATCGGTGGGGTGGCCGGGGCCATCCCACCCCTGGTGGGTGCAGCGGCTGCCAGCGGTCACCTCGGCTGGGCCGGATGGTGGCTGTTCGCTCTGGTGATGGTTTGGACCCCGGCCCACTTCTGGTCCCTGGCTCTGCTGCTGCGGGAGGATTACCGCTCCGTTGGCATTCCCATGCTTCCCGTCGTCCGGGGAACGGCGGTCACCGGCCGGGCGATCGCTCGCTATAGCTGGCTCACCGTGCTGCTCAGTGGCCTCGGGGTGCTCGCCCTTCCCACTGGCGGCTGGCTCTATGGACTGCTGCTGCTGCCCTTCAACGGCCGGCTTCTGCAGCTGAGTGCCGCCCTGCGTGACAACCCCGACGATCCGCAGGGGGCTCGCAGCCTGTTCCGGTGGTCGATTCTTTATCTCTTCGGCATCTGCTTGCTCCTGGTTCTGGCCCGCACCCCGCAGGCCATCGCCTCGGACCCCTTCGTGCGGGTTCTCACGCAGCTCGCCTGAGACCTCAGAGTGGGCACGGTTCCCTCCCCTGCTCGGCCCAGTACCGGCGTTCAGAACCAGGCCAGTCCTGCCGCCCCTCTGCTTCAGGACGGTTCTCACCCAGCGGAGGTTGGGGGGCCCTGCCTAGATTCCAGGTCAGAGTCCATCGGGAGAGAGCCTGGCTTGATTGAGCTGCAGCATCTCAGCAAGAGCTATGAAACCGGTCGCAGGTCTGCGCCTGTCCAGGCTCTTGATCACTTCTCCTTGTCGGTTCCTGCCGGCTGCCTCTACGGGCTTCTCGGTCCGAACGGGGCTGGCAAGACCACGGCCCTACGCATCGTGGCCACCTTGTTGGCTCCCGATGCGGGCAGCGTGCGGGTGGCGGGCCTTGATGCCCTAGGTAATTCCCGCGGGGTGAGGCGGCTGTTGGGTTATGTGGCCCAAGAGGTGGCGATCGACAAAATCCTCACCGGCCGTGAACTCCTGGCCCTTCAGGGCGACCTTTATCACCTCAATCGCTCTGAGCGGGATGGCCGCATTGCCGAACTGATCGCTCTGCTAGGCATGGCCGACTGGATTGACCGGCGCTGCGGTGGTTATTCCGGCGGCATGAGACGCCGACTCGACTTGGCCGCCGGGCTGCTGCATCGCCCCCGGGTGCTGGTGCTTGATGAACCTACGGTGGGCCTCGACATCGAGAGCCGCAGCGCCATCTGGCAGGTGCTTCGCCAACTCCGTGATCAGGGAACCACCGTGCTGTTGAGCAGCCACTATCTCGAGGAGGTGGATGCCCTTGCCGACAGACTTGCCATTTTAGATGCAGGTCGTGTGATTGCCGAGGGCAGCCCCTCCGAACTGAAGGGAGCCCTCGGTGGTGACCGAGTGACGCTGAGAGTGCGCGAGTTCAGCGATGAGGAGGAGGCCAGGCGGGTTAGGGACCTGCTGGAGCGCTGTGAAGGTGTGCGGCAGGTGGTGATCAACCGGGCCCAGGGGCACTCCCTGAATCTTGTGGTTGAGAACGCCGCCGTGGTGGAGCGGCTGCGGAACCAATTGGAGGCGGCCCAGGTGCCGGTTTTTGCCCTCGCCCAGAGCCGCGCCAGTCTGGATGATGTGTATCTGCAGGCCACCGGCCGCACGCTCATGGACGCCGAGCTGGCTGTGGCGGGTCAGCGGGATCCCAAGGCGGAGCGCAAGCTGGCCATGCGTTGATCGCTGATCTCTCCAGTCACCGGGTTACAGCCCTTCCAAGAACCGCAGCCTGTGCCATGACCAGCGCCTCCCCCAGCCTTGCCCCCCTGCCCGAGCAGGCTGCCGAACCCTCGGCCCTTGCCGAGATCGGCCAGGAAACCCTGGCTCTCACGCGGCGACTCTTCCTGCAGCTGTTCCGTCGTCCTTCCACGTTGGTGGCCGGGGTACTGCAACCCCTGATCTGGCTCGTGCTGTTCGGGGCACTGTTCGCCAAGGCACCGGAGGGCCTCCTGCCGGGCGGCGGCAGCTATGGCCGATTCCTGGGGGCCGGGGTCATCGTGTTCACCGCCTTCAGCGCCGCCCTCAATGCCGGTTTACCCGTGATGTTCGACCGGGAGTTCGGCTTTCTCAACCGTCTGTTGGTGGCGCCCTTGCGTTCCCGCAGTTCGATCGTGCTGGCTTCGGTGCTCTACATCACCAGCCTCAGCTTGGTACAAAGCCTGGCGATCGTGGCCACCGCTGCCTTGCTGGGCTACGGCTGGCCGGGTGGGGCCGGCCTGGTGTTGGTGCTGTTCACCCTGCTGCTGCTGGTGTTTGCGGTCACCGCCCTGAGCCTGGGCCTGGCCTTTGCCTTGCCTGGACACATTGAGCTGATCGCCGTGATCTTCGTTGCCAACCTGCCGCTCCTTTTTGCCAGCACCGCCTTGGCCCCTCTCTCCTTCATGCCGGCCTGGCTGGGGTGGCTAGCGGCCTTGAATCCGCTTACCTTCGCGATTGAACCGATCCGCGCCGCCTACGCCGGCAGCTTCCAGCTCAATCACATCGCCACTGATGTGGTTCTCCAGGCTCCCTATGGCTCTCTCACCGCCGTGGGCTGCCTCGCCATCCTGGCAACCCTCGCCTTGGGCTTGTTCCTGGCCATCCGTCCGCTGCTGGATCGAAAACTCACCTGAGCCTCCCCTGCCGTGTCCCTGAATCCGCCCCGCCAGCCCTCAGGAGCAAAGGTCCCTCGTTCCGGCCCGGATGCCGAGGCACTGCTGCTCGAGGCGGTGCGACATCGCCGTGGCCACGAGAGCCTGGTGAGGCTTCAGAGCTGCGTGCACCGCAGGGGCCTGGATTGGCTTGAGCAGTTCCAGACCCTCACGCTCCCGGCCTTGGAGGGTGAAGAGGCTGCGTTCTGGTTCGAGGCCCTGCTGGGAGATGGGTCGGCGCAGGCAGCTCAGGGGGAAGTCGACCCGGTACAAAACTCCCTTGTTGAGTCCGGCACCAGGAATTTGCACGCTCTGGTGACACCCGCCGTTCCGCCTGGGGGCGGAGAGGAACAGGCCAGGATCGAACAATGGGCCACCGCAGCGGTCGATGGGGCGATCGCTTCGATGCTGGCGGAATTCCCCGAACTGGTTGCGCCGGCTCCTCCCCTGGGCTTCGTCCTGCCCCTCACAGCAGCACCTCCGGCCCCGGCCGTGCCGGAGGTGCTGCCGACAAGAACGCCGCCACCGGTGTTCTCCTTCGCTGCTGCCCCTGCCGTCGCTCCTCTGGAGACAGCCGGCCTGCAGCTCGAGTCCCTGCCAGGGGACGTCACTGATGCGAGTGGCAGGGAGGGTTTCACCCATCTCGAGCCGTCCGGTTCGGCAGAATTCACGAACGATCCTGCCCTGTTCGATGGGCTGCCGGCCGATTCCGCTGCGCCATGGCAGCGGAGTGCGGCGGAGATCGGTGCCTCTTTGGGGTCCCGCCTGCTGCGCCGGCTCTCCCGAACCAACTGGAGGAGCCTTGCCCGCATCCGTCTGGATCGGGCTGGAGCCCCGCAGGCAATCGAGCCGCCCGTTGCTCCGGAACTGCAGCCTTCCGTTCCGAAGGAGAACCAAGGGCCGGTGCTATCACCGATCTCCGCTGGCCCCGCCCCGGCTCTTCCCCAGGATCACGCCAGCGGCCAAGGGAGCCTCGCGCACCCCCCCGATCATCTGGCCGTCGTGGGCCGACTGGCCAAGCGCCGGAGTGACCAGAATCTTCAACAGGATGCCGCCCCCGCTTTGGCGGCCTTGGCGGATCTGCGGGCCTGGCTCCCGGATTCCTCTCTGCCCCGGGCCAGCTGAGACGGGGCTACGCCATCGAGTCCCGCTTCCCCCGTCGTCCTGCCCTCGTTGTTGTTCCCCATGGGTTCTGCTGCCCCATCGTTTCCCGATCGCGCTGCCCTGGCGGGAGGTCTGATCGTTTCGGTGCAGGCTCCTGACGGGTCTCCCCTGCGGGATCCTCTGGTGATCGCGGCGATGGCGGAGGCCAGCCTGCGGCAGGGTGCCCTCGGTGTCCGGCTTGAGAGCCCTGAGCACATCGGCGCGGTGCGGCGGCGCTGTCCCGATGCCCTGATCGTGGGCCTATGGAAGCGTTCCTACCCCGATAGTCCGGTGTACCTCACCCCGGGATGGGAGGAGATCCGGGCGGTCTGGGCGGCAGGGGCGGATCTGGTGGCCCTTGATGCCACGGAACGGCACCGCCCCGGCGGTCAGGATCTCGAGGGGCTGATCAGCCGCTGCCGCGACGAACTGGGCGCTCCGTTGATGGCGGATGTTGATGGTGTAGCCAACGGGCTCCGGGCCGCCGAGTTGGGTTGCGCCTGGGTGGGAACCACGCTCTATGGCTACACCGAAGCCACCGCAACCCTTCGTCCGCCCGGCTGGGAGTTGGTGCCCGTTCTGAGGCGGTCGTTACCGGGGGCGGTGCCCCTGATCTGTGAGGGCGGCATCGCCTCTGCCGAGCAGGCGGTGCGAGCGGTGGCGGAGGGGGCCGATGCCGTGGTGGTGGGGACCGCGATCACCGGGATTGACCTCCAAGTGGCCGGCTACCGCCGGGCCCTTGGGGTCCCGCGCAGCCGTTGAATCGCCTGAACTGCGGCGCCTGGGAGCGGTGGGCTGCCAGAAATCCGAGCGGACTCAACTTTTTTTGTAGCTCGGGCGGTCTAAGGGGTGTGGTTTGGACACGATGGAAGCAGAACGAGAAAGGGACAGGAGGGACCCATGGCGACCCAGGGCCGCAAGGGTGGGACATGGAAATCGTGGACTGCGAAGCGATGGCTTCCACTCTTCACGGCAAGACTGAATCCCGGTTTCGGGGGTGTGATGCTATTCGGCGTGGCTCTGCTGGGCCTTCCCTTCAGCGCCAATCATCTCTCCCAGTTCGAAGCCCTCAACCGGGAGCTGGGCAAGCTGTGTTCCCAGCCGCCTCCTCAGGCGCACAACGTCTGCCGGCTGCACGCCCGGCTGTTGAGCAGCCTTTGAGGCCGATCTGGAGCCGGGGCTTCATCGGGGGGATCACATCATGCCGGGCATGCCCATGCCGCCCATACCGCCGCCCATGCCGCCCATGCCGCCATCACCAGAGGGAGGAGCCGGGGGTTCCGGTTTGTCGGCGATCACCGCTTCGGTGGTGATGAGCAGCGATGCGATCGACACGGCATCCTGCAGGCCGAGTCTCACCACCTTGGCGGCATCGAGGATGCCGGCGGCCAGCAGATCCTCATAGGTGCCGGTGAGGGCGTTGAAGCCCAGGCCACTCCGTCGGATCTCTTCCACCACCACATCACCATCGCTGCCGGCATTGAAGGCGATCTGCTTCATCGGGGCCTCCAAGGCCCGCTGCACGATGCTGATGCCGGTGCGCTCATCGCCGCTGCTGGCGGCGATGAGACTATTGAGTCCGTCTGCCAGCTGCAGCAGGGTGCTGCCGCCTCCGGCGATGATGCCCTCTTCAACAGCGGCTCGGGTGGCGTTAAGGGCATCCTCGATGCGCAGTTTGCGGTTGCGCAGTTCGGTTTCGGTGGGGGCCCCCACCTTGATCACGGCCACTCCTCCGGCCAGCTTGGCGATCCGTTCGGAGAGCTTCTCGCGGTCGTAGTCGGAATCGGTGGCCTCCAGTTCACGCTTGATTGACGCCACCCGGTCGGCCACGGCGGCTTTCCGGTCGTCGCTGGCGAGGATGGTGGTCTCGTCCTTGCGGATGGTGATCCGTTCGGCCTTGCCCAGATCCGCCAGGGTGGCCTTCTCAAGGGTCATCGCCCTGTCTTCACTGATCACCGTGGCGCCGGTGAGGATGGCGATGTCTTCGAGCATGGCCTTGCGGCGATCGCCGAAGCCGGGGGCGCGCACGGCCGCCACCTGGAGCACGCCTCTGGTCTTGTTCACCACCAGGGTGGCCAGCGCTTCGCCTTCCACCTCCTCGGCCAGGATCACCAGGGGGCGACCGCTGCGGGAGACGGCTTCCAGCACGGGAACCAGATCGGCCACGGCACCGATCTTGCGGTCGGTGATCAGCAGGAGCGGATCGCTGAACACACATTCACGCCGCTCGTTGTCGGTCACGAAGTAGGGGGAGGAATAGCCGCGATCGAACGCCATCCCCTCGGTGATCTCCAGTTCGGTGGCCAGGGATTTGGATTCCTCCACCGTGATCACCCCATCGGCGCTCACCGTGTCCATCGCCTCAGCGATCATCCGGCCGATCTCCTCGTCATTCCCTGAACTCACCGTGGCCACCTGGCGGATGGCATCACCGGCCACGGGGCTGGAGCGCTGGGCGATTCCTGCCACCACCTGGGCTACGGCCCGTTCCATGCCGCGGCGCAACTGCACGGGGTTGGCGCCGGCGGCCACGTTGCGCAGACCGCCCTTCACCATCGCCTGGGCCAGAACCGTGGCGGTGGTGGTGCCATCGCCCGCGGTGTCCTTCGTTTTCGAGGCCACCTGCTGGATCAGCTTGGCGCCAAGGTTCTCGAAAGGATCCTCCAGTTCGATCTCCTTGGCGATGGTCACACCGTCGTTCACGATGTCTGGAGCTCCGAATTTCTTCTCCAGCACCACGTTGCGTCCCTTCGGACCGATGGTGACCTTCACCGCATCCGCCAGGGCGTTGACGCCCCGCTCCAACGAATCGCGAGAGGCATCGGAGAACCGGATCAGCTTGGCCATGGGGAGTCGCGGGTGTGCATACTGAGCCTATTCTGTCACGCTGAAGTTCTCGATCCTTATAAAGGAAGTGAGGAAATCGGAAATGAGTCTCTCGGGGGCTGCGGCCGTTGGTCTTACCCGTACGGGTTGCATGAGGGCTTGACTTGGGCTGCTCTGCCGAGATCCCGACCTGATTGGCTGAGAGTGGCCATGGAGTCGCCAAGCAGCGGTGGGTGTCTTCCCCCGGCAATAGAGTCGCTGAATCTGGATGTCGTTGCGAAGAGATTATGCCGAGGAATTTACCATCAGGCTCGCCACTGCAGGTTACTTGATGACGTAGTTCAGTAGCGATGATCCCTCCATCCGGGCACCCCGCGCACTGGAGCTCACTTCCGTTGAATGGGAATAAGCCTATCGCCAAAGCCTTTAAGTGGCTGAGGGGGTCGGGGGTTTTTGGACCAGGGACATCGTTAACCTAAGGGACAGCGCACCGCCCCAACACGGAGTTGCCAGCGTAGGCGAAGCCTTCTCCGAAGGAGTTGACCAACACCGAGCCCACAGTCCCGAATTCAAGGCCCGTGTAGCCATGGAGGCCATTAGCGGCCGCAAGACCCTCCATGAGGTCGCTGCTGACTACGCGGTTCACCCGCCTTTAGAGGATGGTCCAGTACGAATAGATGCACATCAGGGCCTAAGAGGATGAATTATAAGCTAGTATGGATTTGAATGCTTCATTTGGAGGTACTGCCACGTACGGCCCCATCAATCAGTGGGGGGGCATTTCTCCCCATGTGGTCTATAGTGAAAAAATAACCGACCGATATCGCTCAGAATTTCCCATAACCAAGTTCCTAGTGGTTTAGAAATTAATTCATCTCAAGCTATGTTATGCTTTAATAGGCTTGCTTTGCTGAATCGGCACTGTGGCTTTTGCAGTCACCTCCGAGTCATTGTTGGGATTGGAGTCCATGAAGATGCCAAACCGCCACCAACGTCTGCCTTTGGCTTTGGCGCTAACCATCGGTACCGAGGGAGGCGACCAGAGGTTGGCCATTGCTGCAAACAGATTCCAAGTCCCTTCAAGCTTTATGACTATCAACGTTAGTTCATTAACTATTAACTTAATCTATTGCTCCGATTCCATGCGTTTTTGTTGCGGAAAATTTACCTGTAGCTTCACGGCCCATGGCTCCCGAGCTGGCCACGCAGCACATTCTTATGATGCTGAATCATTTTTCTGAAACCTCAGATAAACGATTATGACCTTTGTCCGAGCCTCAGCTCTTGCCGCCTATGGAGCGCTTGCTGCCAGCATTGTCTATCTTGGACGTTCGCTATGGATTTATGCGCAAGGCATTCATGTAAGCACGGCATTTGGTCTAATCGGCGAGATGCGGCATTCACCCTTCTCGGACCTTAAATGGGTCACTGTTGTTGCACAATGCGGCACTAAGTATGAGGAGTTTTTCAAGTTAGTGGCCGAGAAATGTATTCCTTATGGCTATGGAGTCAGTGGTGGAGGCTACGTTGATACTGGCTATCCGCCGATGACCAACTGGTTGCTTCGATCGTTGCAGTTTCCAGTCGAATTTACTGATAATGTCGCCCTTGTCAGCGGATTTTGCCTGATTGCCGTCATAATCATCTCCTCTCGAGGGATGTTTCTTAGGGGGTCTGTATGGGCACTTGTGATGTCAGTGATGATTTTAAGCTTTCCTTTTCAGCACATTCTTGAAAAAGCCAATGTCGATATTTTCGTGTATTTAATCATCGTTGCAGCGGCGGTATGTATTTCTGCGCAGACAAGATTTTCATCATTCATGACTTTCTTTTTGTCTTTATCTAGTATTGCATTAAAGATTTTTCCAATTGCTGGATTTGTTGGTTGGCTAGCTGTTGCGCCATTGGCTGCTCGTCGGATTGGATGGAAACTTAATAAATTTTCTATATTTGCGGTCTTACTAGGTATTGGGATAGGCTCAGCCTTGTCGTTTTCTTGGTTATCGGTTGGATCAATGTATGCTGAAGGAGGGGTCAAAAGCTTTGGGCTGCAATCCATAGGCTACGTCAATAATGATTTGATTGATAAATTTGGCCTAGCCACGGCTCGCTTGATGATCCGATTCCTTATCATCATAAAATCTGCTGCTCTCATTTTTGGAGCGTATATATCTTATAGAGTGCAACTTGACCTCGCCCTCCAGAAGCTTTTCTTGTCAATTAAAAATGTATTTTTTAAAAGATTTTCCTTTGCTTACGTTACTATCATGACTCTTTCCTGGATTGGCGGCTACATAGCAACTATTTCCTATAATCATAGGCAAGTATTTATGCTGCCAAGCATTGTTGCCTTGGGCGCCATGCTTGAGTCAAAAAAGAAATTCAACCCTGCCCAGGCCAAAGTAGCGCTATTCGGATTCGGCCTGGCTATATACGTTATTTATTTTCCAATTGCATATGTTCTCGCCTTAAAAAATTATCAAAACGCTTGGCTTGTCGGACTTCTGCTGATAGAAGTAATTGCCCTTCCATTATTGGCTGGAGGGCTCACAATTATGATCATTGCTGCAACCACCAGGCAACGCATATCTGATGTATCAGATTTTTCCTAGATCAAGCTTGTGGAGAGTGAAAGATATGGATCTAAAGAGTTGCATTCTAATTAAAACTGAGATTACAATGCGCAGAGTCTCCTTGATCCTCTTGCACGGTCTACGTTGGGCCTCCTGAGAAAGCCGCTACGACGGCAGGGCCGCAACGCTGGCTCATCGCCTCGTTGTAGCTGGTTGAGCATCAGGCCATCACTCCATGTGCGAGGAAGAGGCCAGAGTGGGCATTATTGACCGATCCTCTGGCCCAGAGAAGATG
>CALRXC020000005.1:0-114160 GCA_943372025.1 Synechococcus sp. UW140
GTTCAGCTGTTCTGCAATCGATCTCGGGCTTTTGACTGGCCTGAAGTGAGGGCACCGGCAAGACCCAACTGAGACCGAATTTGGCGCTGGTGTGGAGCGAGACGGGTCTTTTCGCCCGAAACGATCTATGTGCAACAGCCTCCTAGGCCTCGGGGGGGCGAGATTGGTGGGGCTCCCCTGCTCCGAGACCAGGAGCTGGCTGCGTTGGCGCTGTAGGGCCATGGGATCCCGGCGCTTGGTCTGCGCTCCTTGCTTGCCAAAGGGCCCGGCCGCCGCCGAGCATGGTGGTCTTGTCCTTGTCTTTCTGCAGCATGGCCGCCGAACGCTCCTTCATCGCCATCAAGCCCGACGGGGTGCAGCGGGGGCTGGTGGGGGAGATCCTTGGCCGTTTTGAGCGCAAGGGTTTCAAGCTGGTGGGCCTGAAGCAGCTCACCCCCAGCCGCGAGTTGGCCGAGAGCCACTACGGCGTGCATCGCGAGCGCCCCTTCTTCGCCGGCCTGGTGGATTTCATCACCAGCGGTCCGGTGGTGGCGATGGTGTGGGAGGGCGACGGCGTGATCGCCAGCGCCCGCAAGCTGATCGGTGCCACCAAGCCCCTCGAGGCCGAGCCCGGCACGATCCGTGGTGATCTGGCCATCAATATTGGCCGCAATGTGATTCATGGTTCCGACGCCCCGGAAACCGCCGAATTTGAGATCGGTCTCTGGTTTACTCCAGCTGAGCTGAGCGACTGGACCCCCGCAGACCAGATGTGGCGTACGGAGGCCTGATTGCTCCGTGCCCCCTCTGCTCACGGCGGCCGAATTGAAGGGGTTGCCCCTGTTCGCCCAGCTCACGGAACCCCAAGCTGATCGCTTGCTAGCCGGCCAGATCGGCCTGGATGTGGTGGCCGAGCAGGTGCTGCTTCTGCAGCAGGATGAGGGCGAAAGCCTGGTGGTGATCCAGACCGGGCTCGCCAAGGTGCGGGCCTACACGGCGAACGGGGAGGAGGCGGTGATGGCCGTGCTGGGTCCCGGCGATCTGATGGGTGAGATGGCGGTGCTCACGGCCGGGGTGCGCAATGCCGACGTGGTGGCCCTCACCCCTCTGAAGGTGGTGAAACTTCGGGCAGGCGCCTACCGGGAGCTGCTGCTCAACGATGGCTCGATCTCCCTGGCCTTGGCCCGCCTGCTGGCGACACGCCTCACGGCCCTCAACAGCCGCTTCCTGCTGCGGGGTGGCGATGCCACCACCCGCCTGCTGGCCGTGTTGCTAGATCTGGCCCTCTCCTGCTCCCGCGGTCAGGATCCCCTTGCCCTGATCCCTCCTTTGCCCCAGCGGGAGCTCGCGGCCATGGCGGGCCTGTCGCGGGAGACCACCTCCCGCACCTTCACCCAGCTGAGGGAGCGCGGCATGGTGATCGGCAACCCGCAGGGGATGCGGATCGTCGATCTGCAGTGTCTGCGCAAGCGGGGATTGCTGGCCTGAGGGTCGGGCCAGGGCCGTGCCGCACTCCGAAAACCGCTCGGCGGCCTCTGGCTTCTGGAGGTTTCAGCCTGCCCCGTCACCCTGGGGTCACCCGAGGCCCCCATCCGGGGGGCAGCGCCGCCCTCGCCGTGCCGCAGGTGGTGGAGATTCCCTCCCGGCCCACCTTCATCAAGCCCCCCGGTGGTTCGGAGCATCCGGCCCGTTCGATTCAGCTGCTGGCGGGCCCGAACCCTGTTGCGCACCCAGCTTCCCGACCGCATCCAGGTGCTGCTGGCCAAGGAGCGAAGCTTCCGGCTCGGTGGTGATGCCGTGGCGTGCCTCGGCGCCGATGGTGTGGATCTGGAGCGGGGGGAGATCATCGTTTGGGTGAATCGGGGATCGAAGCGGGGCTTCCGGCTCCGGATCCGCACCCGGGTGGCCACGGTGAAGGGAGGCGCGGGGCCCTGTAGGAGCTCCTGCCAGACGGCCTGGACGTGATCCGATCGGCTCGCATCCCGCCGGTGCGACCAGGAAGGCCATCAGGCACTCAGCCCAGCACTGCCGCGCCTGTGCCGCTGCGTCCATGGTGGTGAAGGCTGGTCATCGCGGCCGGCCGGCTGGGACTGTTCCATAGGATTGTCCCCAGCCTGGAATCTGTGGAATCCCGATGTCAGTGGCCGCCACCGCCTTCCCTTTCTCTGCCGCTACGGACGATCAGGCTGCCTGGGAGGCCGTGATCGGCCTGGAGACCCACGTGCAGCTCGGCACCGCCAGCAAGATCTTCACCGCTGCCTCCACCGCCTTCGGCGACGACCCCAACACCCATGTGGATCCGGTGGTGTTCGGCCTGCCTGGCACGTTGCCGGTGCTCAATGCCAAGGTGCTCGAATACGCCGTCAAGGCGGCGCTAGCGCTGAACCTCAAGATCGCCGCGCACAGCAAATTCGATCGCAAGCAATATTTTTATCCTGATCTCCCCAAGAACTACCAGATTTCCCAATACGACGAACCCATTGCCGAAGAAGGCTGGATTGAGGTGGAGGTGGCCGAAAAGGGCAAGGAAACCTATCTCAAAACCATCGGCATCGAACGGCTCCACATGGAGGAGGATGCCGGCAAGCTTGTGCATGCCGGCAGCGATCGCCTGGCCGGTTCCACCCATTCGCTGGTGGATTACAACCGCGCTGGCGTGGCCCTGGCCGAGATCGTGAGCAAGCCGGATCTGCGCACCGGCCGTGAGGCGGCGGAGTACGCCTCTGAGATCCGCCGGATCATGCGCTATCTGGGGGTGAGCGACGGCAACATGCAGGAGGGTTCGCTGCGCTGCGATGTGAACATCTCCGTGCGGCGGGGTCCGGCTGCACCTTTTGGCACGAAGGTGGAGATCAAGAACATGAATTCCTTCTCTGCGATTCAGCGGGCCTGTGAGTATGAAATCCAGCGCCAGATCAAGGCCTATGAGGCCGGTGAACCGGTGGTGCAGGAAACCCGCCTCTGGGACGAGAGCAAGCAGCTCACCAAGAGCATGCGCAGTAAGGAGGGCGCCAGCGACTACCGCTATTTCCCCGATCCGGATCTGGGACCGATTGAAGTGAGCACCGAGCAGCGCGAGGCCTGGCGCGCTGAGTTGCCGGAGCTGCCCGCCGCCAAGCGCCACCGCTATGCCGATCAGCTTGGTCTCTCGATTTACGACGCCCGCGTGCTCACCGATGAGCGCCCGATGGCCGAATACTTCGAAGCTGCTGTGGCCACCGGTGCCGATGCCAAGGCGGTGGCCAACTGGATCACCGGCGACATCGCCGCCCATGTGAATGCCGAGCGCCTCTCTTACACCACCCTGCCCCTCCGACCGGCGCAGCTGGCTGAGATGGTGGGCCTGATCGAGGCCGGCGCGATCAGCGGCAAGATCGCCAAGGAGATCCTGCCGGAACTGCTGAAGCAGGGCGGCTCCGCCAAGGCGATCGTGGAGGCCCGGGGCCTCGGAATGATCAGCGATCCGGCGGCGATCACGGCGATGGTGGAGGAGCTGCTGGCGGCCCACCCCGAAGAGGTGGAGGCCTTCCGGGGCGGCAAGACCAAGCTGCAGGGCTTCTTCGTGGGTCAGCTGATGAAGAAGACCGGCGGCAAGGCTGATCCCAAGCTCGCCAACCAGATCCTCAACACCAAGCTGAAGGGCTGAGGTTCAGCGAACGATCGCGTCTCAGTCGCCCGAGCCCTTGAGTCTTCCTCTGAAGGAACCCTCTGCTGATCAGGCGTGCCTGGGCCAGGAGGATCTCGCCGGGTGCGATCCGTGGCGATCAGGCAGCTGTGCTCTGAACGTGGCGATCATCTGTTCAGGTCGTGGGGATCAACGGCTCGCGACGGGCAAGTGGTGGCAGTGCTGATCCATGGAGCTCAGGCGAAGCGGCTCCAGTGGAAGGCCTCCAGCAGTCCATCGTCGCTTCGCTGATTAAGCATTGCGCTCGCCACCAGCTCGGCGCTGATCGCCGCCAGCAGCACACCGTTGCGGTGGTGGCCGGTGGCCAACCACAAACCCCCGATCGGCCCTTTCCCCAGCAGCGGCGCCTGATCCGGTGTGCAGGGGCGGAAGCCCCACCAGCGCTCCATCGGCGGCCAGTTCGTGGCGGTGGGCAGCAGGGCATCGATGCCCGCCTGGAGCTGGCGCTGGCCCGCCGGGGTGAGCCCTTCACCGAAACCCGCCTCCGGTTCGCTCGTGGCTCCCACCACCAACAGTCCGTCCTCGCGGGGTACCAGATAGGTGCCGGGACCAAACACCACCCGGATCAGGGCGCCGATCGGTCCCTGCAGCGAGAGCATCTGCCCCTTCACCGGAAACACCGGAAGCCCCGGCAGCAGCTGGGCGCTCCAGGCGCCGCCGCAGAGCACCGCCTCGCGGCAGGGAAGGGTGAGCTCCTGGCCATCGGCCCGCCGCAGCCGCACCGCCGCCAGCTGCTTGCCAGGCGCTTCACGCGGATGCTGCCCTTGCGGTTCCGTGACCAGCCCCAGCACTTCGGAGCCCTCCTCGAACCGCACACCCCGGTGCACGCAGGCCCGCTCCAGGGCCCGCATCAGGCGGCGACGGTTGTCGATCTGGCCGTCCTGGGGGAATAGCAGGCCCGCCTGCCAGAGCGGCCCGATCCCCGGGACCTCCCGCTCAAGGCCGGAGCGATCCAGCCACTCGCCGTGGGCGGCGGTGGGGTAGGCATCCCGTTCGGCGGTGCTGACGAAGGGCACCACAATCCCGCAGATCCGCAGGCCGCAGGCCAGGCCGCTGTCGGATTCGATCCGCGCCACCCAGGCGGGGATCCGCTCCAGGCTGAGCTGTCCCAGTTCGAGCAGGGGGCCGTCCAGTCCCTCGGCATGGGGGGCCAGCATGCCTGCTGCCACGAAGCCCGCCGCTTCGCTGCGCTGCCGGCTGAGCACGGTGGCCGCCCGACCCTGGCGGGCCAGTTCATGGGCAAGGGCCAGGCCGATCAGGCCGCCGCCCAAGATCAGCACCGGATCGTTGCCGGGATCGGGGCCGGGTTCAGCGCTGGTGCCTGTCGGCATGGTCAAGCCGTTTCGCCCCGATCATCTCCGCATCCCGGCCCTGCCGCTGGATCTCCAGGTCCGTGGACATCCCGGTGCGGTGATGCCGACAACCCGCTGCGTGCCCGAGGGCGCCGGCTGGCTGGGCACGGCATGGCGGCTGGTCGAATGACTTGGGCGCGAGGGTTGGCAAGCCCGCCAGGAGAACAGGCGGAACGCGATGGGCGGATTGTGATGGGCGGATTGTGATTCGGATCACAGTCCAGGGGGTTCCCGCTGGGCAAAGTAGAGATGGGATCTGCATTGAGCCGTAAAGGCCATGGCCCAGCACCCCTCGTTCCAGGCTTCACCCCGACCGGCCAGCAGATTCCAGGCACGGTCGGCATGGAAGCGCTGGGGACAGGTTCTGATTCCGGGCACCATGCTGGCCCTGGCACCCCTGGCGATCACGGTCCCCGCCAGCATGGGGTCTGCCATCGCCGGCGACAGCACCCGCTCCATGCCCGCCAACCGGGAGGGAGGCGGGAGCCGCGATGCCTGCCAGGCCCGTCGGCTGGTTCATCTGGTTCCGATCACCGATCGCTTCGTGCCCGGAGAGCCCCGCTTGATCGCCGTACTTGAGGGTTCCGCACCGCGGCCCGCACCCCTGCAGGTGCGGATCGGCTCCCTCGGGGTCTGGACTCTGCCGGCCGAATCGGCCGGCATCCGCCTGCTCAGCATCCCTCCTGTCGCCACGGAACTTCTCTGGGAGACATCGCCGCTCTGCACGTCGGCCCAGGATCCGATCGGTGCGCCTCCCGCCCGCTCCTGGCTGCTGCCCCGCCGTACCGCCCTGGCCGACCAGGAGGCCGACCAGTTGGTGCGACAGCAGCTCCAGGAGCTCTCTCGGCGCTGTGGCTCCACGGTGGAGGCCGCACCCCTGCTCCGGGCCTTCGCCCTGGAGCACCTCGCGCCGGTGCTGCCTGCTCAGCTCTCCGTTCGCTGCGACCCGCTCGCTCCACTGTCCCCCCGGGCGCCCTCGGCGGATTCCTCCTCCAGCAGCTCCCAAACTTCCAGCGCCGTGGAGCGGCCGCTCAGCGGCAGCGTTCCCCAGAGATCCCAGGGTCCCTGAATCGTTTCCCGCACCAGGGCGCGGCTGGTTCCTGAGAGCAGCACCCGGCAGATCGGCGATGGGCCCCGGTCTCGCTGCAGTCCTTCGATGCGGGCCGCGCAGTTCACGGTGTCTCCCACCACGCCGAATTCCCACCGCTCAGCGGTGCCCACCGATCCCGCCAGCACCGGCCCGGTATGCACGCCCACGCGCACCCGCATCTCCGGCAGCCCCTCCGCTTTGAGCAAGGCATTCAGGACCACCAGGGCCCGGCGAATGCCCGCCGCCGCCTGCACCGCCGCCAGGGCCTCCAGCTGGGTGCCCCGGTCGAGGGGAGCTCCGAAGACCGCCAGCAGCCCGTCGCCGGTGAACTTGTTCACCAGCCCCCCCTCCCCGTGCACGGGTCCCACCATGGCGGCCATGCCCCGGTTCAGCCAGGCCAGCAGCGCTTCGGGATCGAGTTGTTCGGCCACCCCGGTGAAGTGCACGATGTCGGTGAACAGCACGGTGAGTTCGAGCCTGCGGCCGGGGAAACGGCCGCCTTCGAGCAGCAGTTCCCGTTGCCGCCACAGCTCACCAGCCACCGAGGTGGAGGTGGTCTGCTGCAGCAAACTCTGCAGGTCCTGGCGCTGCTGCTGCTGCTCCTGGGCCCGCCGGGTCCAGGCCGCGGCGGCCAGGGCCGCCAAGGCCGCCAGCGGCGAGGCCGCATCAAACCACCAGCCGCTGGCCAGGCTCACTGCCGTGGCCACCACCACGGCGATGGCCACGGCCAGCACGGTGATCTGGCTGCGGCGCAGAGCCCCGATCCCTTCCCCCAGGGCCACCCCCGCCAGCACGGCCGACACCAGCAGAGCGGTGTTCAGCCAGGGCGGCGCCGCCCTCAGGCCCAGGAGCCGATCTCTCTGGAGGTCGATCAGGGCCGCCAGGCGGTGGGCATGGAGTTCCACCCCCGCAATGCGCAGGGATCGGCCAGGTTGGGGGCCCGCGAAGGGCACCCGGAAGCCGTCCCGCAGGGACGGCGCCGTGCTGCCGATCAGCACCAGGGATCCCCGCAGGCTCGCCTCCGGAACCTGTCCCGCCAGCAGCTCCCGCAACGACCAGCTGGGGAAGCTGCCGAGGCGATGGAAGGCCAGCATCCGCTGCACACCGCCATGGTCGAGGCCGTGGTAGCCGCCGCTGTTCGCCTGCAATGGCTGGATCCAGGCCGGATCCCGCTCCAGGGCCTCCCGGAGGGGCCGGCCCCCGTAGCCCACCTCAAGCATCCGCAACGGCAGCGGCACCATCGCTGATCCCATGCCCCGAACGAACAGCAGATCCCGACGCACCACGTCATCGGGATCGACCACCAGATCGTTGTAGGCCTGGCGGCTGGCCGGGGTGCCCTGGATCGCCCTGATCCCATCCACATGGCTGAACACTGAGACCAGCCGCGGGTTGCTCCTGCTCAGTTGCCTCAGGGCGCTATGGGCATCGCCCACCCCGATGTCCCGGTAGAGGTCGAGGCCGATCGCGGCGGCTCCGGCTTGATCCAGCCGCTGGATCGCCCGAATCAGCAGGGCATCGTCGAGGGGCCAGCCCAGTTGCTGGAGATCCTGTTCATCGATGCCGATCAGCCGCACTGGGGTGGCGGCCCCATTCGGCGCAGGGCGGAGACGAACGGTGAGGTCGTAGAGGAGCAGGTTGGCGGTCTGCATCAGCCGGCTGCTCTGCAGCACCAGGAGCACCAACGCGGCTGCCGCGTAGGGCCCCAGCTGGGTGGCGACCCGTCGCCAGGGCCACCCCCTCCCAGCCCGGGCAGGGAGGGCCGAAGGCAGTTGCGGTGGAGGGGTCGGGGCGGCCACTCAGAAGCGGTAGCTGATCCGGCTGTAGAGACCGTTGTTGAGCAGCCAACCCTCGAGAAGGTTGGCGGTGGAGCCGCCGAACTGGTTCACCCAGCCCAGCTCCAGCAGCCAGTGCTGGCCTTGCAGCCAGCGCACCAGCACCCCCCCGGCCCCGATATCCCCGGAGATTGTTCCCTCTTGGAGCTTGGTGCTGACCCGGCCGGCCCCGAGAAACGGCACCAGCTGGATCTCGGCCCGTCCGTGCTGCCAGGCGCTCCAGCTGAGTTCGGTTTCGCCGAGCAGGCCGCTGTCGCCGCTGATCACCTGGCCAGGCAGGCCCCGCAGGCCGTAGTCGCTGCCGAGGCCGATCCCCATCGCGCCGGTGAGAGGGTTCAGGGCCTGTTGGGCTGCCGCCTGCAGGGTGAGCTGCCAGCGCCGGGCCGGGCGCCAGACGCCACTGAGCTGCAGGCCCAGGGCCCGGGACCTGCCGGGTTCGATGCCGTAGAAACCAAGGATCTTCAGCTGGTCGGTCGTGCTCAAACCCGCCACACCCTGAAGGCCGTAAGCGCTCCCACTCCAGCTGATCCGTTCACCTTGTCCCTCGGCCGCCAGGCCGAAGCGCAGGAAGCCCGTGCGCAGCCAGCCGTCGCTCCCGGCTCCGAGCAGCAGGGGGAAGGCGCGGGCTCCGAGGTAGCCGTCGGTGCGATTCACGCTCAGTCCCGCGAAGCCGAACCAGCGGCTGTTGAGGGTTTCGCCGAGGTTGTAGTCGGCCTGGCCCAGCACCTGCAGCTGGCGGAAGGAGAGGTCCGGGTCGGGGCCGTCGAATTCGATCAGGTTGCGGCGGCTGGCGCCGAAGGCTCCGCTGATCTGGAGTCGGTCCCCCAGGGGCAGGGTGTAGCTGATCGAGGCCAGGCTGTAGCCCAGGTCAGGCTGGCTGTCGCTGTTCACCTCCCCATAAAGCAGCAGGGCATCACCGCTGCGCACCAGATCGCCCTGCAGCAGGGTGGCTAGACCCCGGAACTGGCCGCTGCCTGTACTGCCGTCGTTGCGCAGGGAGAAGTCCCCTTGCAAGGAGCGTCGCCGGGCGTCGGCCGTGATCACCAGCACGGCGCGGGTGGGGTCACTGCCGAGCCGGTTCAGGCTGGCCTGGAGTCCCGCTACCCCGCTCAGGCGCTCCAGCCGGGCTACACGGGCCTCCAGCTCGGGTAGGCGCAGCACCTTGCCCTGCAGGGGGAGCAGCAGGTTCCGCAGGCGCCGGTTCAGCCGCCCATCGGGACCCTCCACCCGCACCTCCGCGATCCGGCCTTCCACCACCTCCAGCAGGCCGGCCGGTGGGTCCTGCCGTGTGTAGACGCGCGTGTTGGTGTAGCCATCGGCGTAGAGCCGGCTGCTGAGGGCCGCCGCACAGGCCTGCAGCCGGGCCGCCAGATCATGGATGTCTGCGCAAGGGGCCAAGATGGCGCGCAGGGTGGCGGCGTTGTAGAGGGTTAGGCCCTGCACCTGGGGAAGGGGTGCCGGCCCCTGTGCCGGAGGGATCGAGGGCCGGGGGGAAGCGCCTTCAGGCCGTTGGTCTGGGGAGAGAATCCCCCGTCGCGGCGGGCCGGCGGGGGCGATCCGATCCGGGGGCGGGGCCGGCAGACGGACAGGCCCCGGTTGCAGCGGCGGAGCGACGAGCTGGGCGAGCAGGAGCGGCAGCACTCAGTACGGCGGCCGGAGGAGGTTGGCGGGTTCTCCGGTTCTCCTGGCTGGAGCTGTTTTGGCGGACCGACTCAGGTTCACCGTGGACACGGAATCAATGGATGTGGCGGGTAGCGCACGCCCATTGCGAAGAACCAGCTGGGCGATCACGGTGCCGGGATTTTTTTTCGTGCCATAAGGGTAACGGTCCGTGCCATAGGAGGCGAGGATCCCGATCTGCTGGTGGTATACGAAAACAATGCCCCGGTTCAGGGGGATCTTGTCGCGGTTGAGGAGCTGGCCATAGACCCGGCTGATGTCGCTAAGGGAGCTGAGGGGTTGACCGTTGAAGGTTGTGGTGCTGCCATCCACCACGATTGTGTCGCCGCGATTACCGGCGGTTCTCAGGAAGGTGCCCTTGCCGCTCTGGATGAGGCGAGCCACGCCCGGATGGGAAGGAATCACTCCGTACAGATCAGAAGGAACCCGATCTTTCATGACAGGCTCCGGCCCCGTTGGCCAGGGCTGGGCCATGGCATCGGGGCCCTGGATCAGGGCCGCGATCGCCTGCTGCAGCCAGCCCATCGCCCGGTTCCAGGCAGCGCTGGCGGGCCACCAGTTCTGCCATGGCGCCAGGAGGGTTTCGCGGCCGCGCTGGGCCACGGACCACAGCCCCTCATGCCGAAGCGACGCGACCAGAGGCGGGCAACTGTTCACGAAGGTGAGATCGCTGCCGCTGTAGTTGGGGAAGGAGTTCGGTGGAGGCGAGGCAGAGCTGATCAGATTGCCCCCGAGGCCGGGGGTGCCGTTGGCGGTGACCTGAAGGCAGCGATCGATGTAGATCACTTCCGTGCTTGCATCAACCAGTTCCACGGTGTCATTTTCGAAGGCGGCCACGTTGTTGCTCTTCAAGCAATCCGTCGTGATTGTCGGGTCGCACGCGCTCAGGTTGCTGATGGCGGCATACGTATTGCCGATCACATAGGTGTCGCCGCCGCCGTTGCCCAGCAGGTTGTTTTTGCCGAGGCTGCCGATGAGTATCTCGGCTGTGTTTGTGCCCTTCGCATTCAGCGTCCAGCCGCTCGGGCTGCGGAGTGTGATGTTGGTTCTCGCGGGGAATCGCGGCACCCCCATATCGAGCACCCCCATGTCGATGGTTCTTTGGTTGGCAAAGATCGTGCTCGGCTGGGTTCTGGGCGCCCAGAAGTAGGTCTCTCCGCTGGCAACTGCACCGCTGCGACACGAGCGGGCATCGGCGAAGTTGCAGAATTGATTGCTGGCCTGCGCCGGCGTGGCGATCAGGGTGGCGGCTCCCAGTGCGCCGGCCAGCAGCAGGGGCTGATAGAGCCTGGCCGGACTCGGATGCCGTTCAGAGGTCTGGTGCGGGATCTGGAGTGAAGTCATGGCGAAATGCGGAAATGTTGGGAGATGTGGGGAGAGGCGGGGGTCGATGAGGGGATGGGCAAAGGACGAGATCAGAGCTTCGGGGGAGCTCCTCACCAGGGACTGCCGGAGAGGGTCATGCCCGCCCAGAAGTACGGATGGGCGAGGCCGTTCGCGAGCCGCTGGCGATCGCCGGGGGAGAGTCCGGCCACCAGGGGCTTGGCATCGGCGCCGACCAGCCGGTCGCCGTCGACCCGGATCGTTCCCCGGCGGAAGGCCAGTCGGGTTTGCCGCAGGGCCTCGTCTTTTGGCAGACCCCGGGCCAGCTGCCGGTAGAACTCCACGAAAAAGGCGGCGCTGGCCGCGTCATCCACGAACCAGAGGGTGCCCAGGGCGCTGCGGCTGCCGGTGCGCAGGGCCAGTCCCACCAGCCCGAGTTCGCTCTGTTCATCACCGAGGGCCGTGCGACAGGCGCTGAGGCTCAGCAGATCAAGGCCGCCCCGGTTCGGCCCCTCCCGGAGGGTCTTGGCCAGATCGGAGAGATTGAGCTCACCGGAGGCGGTGTAGAGGCGGGCCACGGTCGGCTGACCCCCCCGGAATTCGGCGTGGGTGGCCAGGTGCACGCGGCGGTACAGGTTGGTGCCGGCGGCGCGCAACAGGCTCCGGTCGCTGAAGGCACTATCGAGCAGCAGATCGGAACTGTTCTCCGCTGCCAGGGTCTGCAGTTCCTGGCGCACCAGGGGCAGTTCAGCCAGGCCGTTGGCAAAGCGGCTGCTGCCTCCCAGCAGTATCTTGCCGGTGGCGGGCTCGGCGCGGCTCGCCGCCAGGCCCGTGAGGCCCAGGGAGGGGGTGAGGGTGAGGGCATAGGCATCCCCCAGGAGCACCCCGGGGGCCACCGGCAGGGCCGCGTAGGGAACCGCCTGCAATCCCCGGTCCACGCTCAAGAGCAAGGCATTGATGCCGTCCCGCTGGAGGGTGGGGAGCAGGGGCTGCAGCAGGAGCCCCGAGAGCTGGGAGGCCGCCGAATCGGCCGTCTCGAGGTCCGGTTCCTCCATGCGGCTCAGTTGCCGCTGGAAGCGGGCGATCAGCCCGCGCAGCCGGGCTTCGGGCACGTCCACCCGCCAACCCTCCATGGCGCCTTGCGGGGGCAGATAGAGCAGATCAAGCGCGGCGGTTCCCTTGCTGCCGGGGGTCAGGCTCAGGCGCACGATGGCGGGTCGGTAGGGCTGGCTCTGCTGCCGCCCCAAGGCCCCGCTCTGGGTTTGCAGTTGCTGTTGAAGCCACGCCGTGGTTGGAGCCTCTGCGTTGGCCGTTGCCGTTAGCCCCAGGCCGGCCAGGGTTTCCCGTTGGCCCCGCTGCTCCGATTGGGTGAATTCCCGGCTCGCCGCCGCGCCATCGAGGGTGGCCTGGTTGAGGGTGGTAACCGTGGTGGTCGGGTCGCTGCGGGTGGCCTGCGGCTGCTGCAGGCGGCCGCTGCCGCTGAAGCCCTCGCTGGCAGGCAGGGGGCTGCCGGTGCGGGCCAGGGCCACCGCCCCAACCGGGTCCGCCACCGGCTGATCCGGCGCAACTTTGCGTCCTGAGCGGGATTGCGGCAGGGAGGCGGCCCGTTCCTGGCCCAAAACGGCGACCAGTTGCTCCTGGGTCGGATTGGCCTGGGTCGTTACGGGGCCACCGGGGGTGACCGTCACGATTTCTCTGCGGTCGTTGGTCACCACAACAATCATCTTGGTCACCACTCCCGCCGCTCGACTGTCCGTGGTGAGGCGCGCCAGCACGGGATCCTGGGCCGCGATCGGCCCTTCTGGTCCTCCGGTGGCCGGCGTCGCTGCGAGCGCCCCGGGGCCGCTGCTCTGGCTGATGCCCGTCAGCTGGGTATCGGAGCCCCGCACCAGGTTGCTGCCCTCCAGGGCGGCCGGCGTGAGCGAGGTGAGCTGGATCGCGCCTCCCTGGCCGCCATTCACCTGGCTGCCCCGGATGATCAAGTCCGCCGCGCTCCAGAGTGCCGTCTGCCCTGGCCGGCCAACCGGCAATGTTGCCGAGGTGTCATCGGGGAAATCGGGATTCTGGTATCGGGGGGCGGCTGGATCGCTTTGGTTGAGCAGGGTGGAAGCTTCCACCAGCAGGGGTTTGCTGCCGGAGCGGTTCACCAGGTTGATCCGGCCCCCGAAGGCCTCGAGTGCGTCCGGGCGGTCGGGAGGGTGGCTTCCGGCATCCAGCAGGGATTGGTTCCGCACCTCAATCCCCCCCTCGCTCACCAGGGTGAGGCGTCCCTGGGGGAACTTGCCGATCGATTCGCGGTTGGCGTTGAACTCGTTGCTGACGCCGCTATCGCCTTTGTCATGGGCGTCGTTGATGACGCGGGTCTCACCGCCACTTTGAGGAAGGTAGAAGGGGAATAGGGGCCCCTGGCCGGTGTGGGTCAGCGCTTCGAGGCGGCTGTTCTCCACGCTGATCGGCCTATCCAGGGCGGTGTTCAGCAGGGTGATCTCGCCGCCGGTGAAGGGGTCGAGGTTGTCCCAATCGAACGGGATACCAGTGAGGCCGTCGATGCTGGGGGCATGGCCGCTCTCCACGAGCAGCTGGCTGTTTCTCAGGTTGATCCCCCCCCCGGCACTGGAGATGCGGATGTCGCCGGAACCGGCGCCACCCTGGGCCGAGACTGTGCTGGTGTCGATGTGGATGCCGTCGGTGGCTGCGGAGCCCCGCGCCACCACGCCGATGTTGCCGGCGAGGTAGACGCTGGCATCGGCGCGGAGCCGGGAGTTCGAGATCCGGATGGCCCGGTCGCTCTCGAGCAGCACGTTGCCGCTGGTGTCAGACAGGGCGATCGTCGTGGGGTCTGGCCAGGGCTCTCCCCGGCTGGCCAGGGCCTGGCGTAGGGATGCCAGTTTTTGGCTGGCCACGATCTCGCTGCCTTCGCTGAGGCTCAGATCGGCCTTGGAACGGAGATGGATCAGCGGGGTCTGACCCAACAACACACCCGGGACTATCTCCTGGGAGACCGGTGCCAGCAGGTCGGCCAGGCTGTGCACCTCCAGGTCGAGGCGGCTGGCCTTCAGGCTGATGGTGCCATGGGCCGCCGTGCTCTCCAGCCGGATCAGTCCCTTCGGGGCCTCGATCGTGGTGTCCTCCAGGTCCACCGCCCCCCCGAACACCTGCACCATGCGGCCCTGCAGGGAGCTGCCGCCCAGATGGATCGCTCCGGCTGGCTGGTCGCCCGGGGCGAAGGTCTGGAGGGTCACCCGGCCCCGCTGCCCCGGCACGCCCGCGCCCAGCTGGAGGTCGTTGAGATCCATTCGCTGAGCCCGGAGGCTCACCTCCTCGCCGGCATGGAGCGTGCTGCCGGCCCCCGCCATCGCCCGCACCTCCGTTTCAGGAGCCTGAATCAGCAGGGAGCGCTCCACCTGAATCCGGCCCCCCTCCAGCACCACCGGGCCGATCACCGCCAGACCCAGCTCCTGCAGGGTGCCCAGGGAGACGGTCGACGGCTGGCTCGGATCAGGAACGCCCTTCAAGGCAGCGGCTTGCTCCGCGGTGGTGCGGAGCACATCAAATCCCTTGCCCTCTCCCAGGTTGAGGCTGGTGGCCGTGCTCAGCAGCAGCGTGTTCACGGGCGAAAAGCTGGCGCCTCGGCCGAGCCAGATCCCCCCGGGCGACACCCAGAAGAGGTTCGCCGCTTCGCTGAGGGCGAGGGGCTTGTTGAGAAAGGTGCCCAGGCGATCGGTCACGCCCACCACCACGTTGGTGCGGCCCCGGTTGTCGATGGTCACACCCTCCACCCCGTGGCGGGTGTCGAACTGGCGGAAGCGATAGAAGCCGTTGGGGCCGGCGCCGATGCCTCCATCCACCCGGCAGGTGCCCGCCTGGCAGCTGCCTCCATCGCTGCCGTTGACCCGCGTGTTCAGGCCTCCGCCTGCCACCTGGGCAGAAGCTGGGGCGGCGAGACCGGTGAGCAGCAGGGCGAACAACCGCCGACCAAGGTGCGGAGGGGGTATGGCGTGGGGTCGGGCGGAGGGAGCCATGGGTCCAGCACGCAGCCAGGGTCCATTGATTCAGCCAGGGATCAAGGAGACAACAGCGTGGGAAGAACCCGGCTGGAGGGCCTCGGTTTGCTCAGAGTGATTGGCATCTATGGATTAGAAGCGATCGACCGTCTCTCGGCTGTGATGCAAGTCACAACCGGTCCTGGACCGCCGCATCGCGATTGGGCCATGGCTTCGGATCCTGCTCCATCCGGCGGTGGCTTAACCGCCGCTTTGTGCGGCGGGAATCGAGTGCGGCGGCCCGGCTCCTGCAGGAGCTGGAGGATCTGGCCACCCGTACCGCGCCGGAAGCGCCACCCACGGCGCCGATCCCGCCCCTGCCCCAGCGGGAACTGGCGGCCCTGTCGGGCCTCGCTCGCGAAACCGCCTCCCGCACCCTGGTGCCACTGAGGCGCCAGGGACTGGTCGAGCAGATGCCGGGGGGGCGGTTGCGGCTTGTGAGCTGTCAGCAGCGGGGGGGGGCTTGGTTAGAGCGTCGCGGCCCCAGCCGCCCGCCTCACCTTGCTCCGGGATGGAGTCGTTCCCTTCCGGCGCTTCCGGCGCCAACCCGCTGGGCAGCGAGGAAGGGATGGATGTCTGTCATGGCCTAGCGGCGCTGATCGCCAGGCGAGTGGGTTCAGGCTTCTGGCGGGCCCTGCAGAGCCGCCCGCACCGCATCCTCTAGGGCCTCGGGAATGCCGCGGTTCTCAATGCGCCGCTCCACCAGCTTGCGCTTGCGGGCCAAGGGCCACTGGGCGTCGATGCGGGCCCGGGCCTCGGCCTCGCTGAGCCGATCGCGCTCGATCAGTCGCTCCAGCTGCTGGTGCTCATCGCAGTCCACCAGCCACACCTCACTGCAGAGGGATTCGAGCCCGGCCTCGAACAGCAGCGGCACCATCAGCACCACCGTGGGCGCAGCCGCCAGCCGCTCCAGTTCCGCCGAGAAGCGCTGCCGCACCAGTGGATGCACCAGCTCCTCCAGCCAGCGGCGTTCGGCAGGATCCGCGAAGACAATCCTGCCCAGGGCGGCCCGGTCGATCGCGTCGTGGGGCATGCTGTGGATTCCGGGCTCCTCCCCTGGCGGTTGCCAGTCAGCGCCTGGGCTCACCTTGTCCCCATACCGCTCCAGCACCGCACGGGCACCTGGGCTTCCAGGAGCCAGGGCCTCGCGGGCGAAACCATCCGCATCGAGCACCGGCAGGCCATGGCGTTCGGCCAGCAGGCGGGCCACCGAGCTCTTGCCGCTGGCAATGCCGCCGGTGAGCCCGATCCGCCGTTGCCGGCCGGCCCAGCGGGGCCGGTTGAGCTCCTCCAGCCGCGCCGGCGGCCCCAGCTGCTCCAGCTGGAAGCTATTGCCATAGCTGGGGGTGGGCCGCTCCGAATAGAAGCGGCTGTCCCGGGGCGGCCGCAGCCATTGGGCGAGGCCCGCCAGGCGGCTGCGCAGCTTCAGACCCACCAGCACTGTGTTCTGCAGCGCCGTGGGTGGCTCCGGCCAGCCCAGGGCCGCGGCCTCGGGAGCGCTCAGCAGCGATCCCAGCACCCGGGCCAGCCCCGGTCGTAGTGGCGCCGGCCAATCGCCCAGGAGCATGGCGAGGGTGGCGTCGGCCACCCGGCGGTTGCTGGCGGCGCTCGCAAAGGCCTCGGTCTCAACGGCCTTGTTGAACGCCACCAGCTCCGCCAGGGTGGCGGGGATGGCTGGGATGCCCATGTGATCCCCCACCATAGCCCAGAAGCGGAACAGGGCTTCCTCCTCCTCGGCGCTGAGGGCCCGCCAGCCGTAGCGGGCTAGCCAGCGGATCGGTTCGCACACGAAGGTGGAGAGCACGTAGAGGTAGTCGCGGTCGCTGATCGCGAAGGCCCCGTGGATGCGGTTCATGCGGGCAATCACGGCGGCGCCGGCCGGGCTGGTGGGGCCGTGGCGCAACAGCTCGGCCACCATCAGGCCGGTGTCGTCGTAGCGCTTGCGGGGGCGTTGCTCGAATTCGCCGCTGCGGCTCAGCAGGCCGGAGATCGAAGGCACGCAGAAGGTCTTGAGCAGGGCCAGCTCCAGGGCACGGGTGATGTCCCAGGGGAACAGACGCCCCGCCAAGTCGTGGCAAAGGCGGATCGCCTCGCGATCCGCCGGATCCAGGCCCCGGTCAGGGGCCTCGGGGGAGGGGGGTTGGGATTCGGGCTCCGTGGGGTGGGCGGCTCCGTTGATCACGGCACCAGCGGCCAGGGTGGGGGAATTCTGGCGAAGCGCTGGTGCCGGCGCGCCGGCTGCAAGCTGGCGCTGATCCGCTTCAGACGAAGCTGATCTGGCCGAGGCTGCTGAAGCCGCTGGCGTAAGTGAAACCCGTGATCTCCAACACGGCATCGCTGGCGCTGGAGAAACCAGCATCCGCGTTGTTGAGCGCCAGGAAGGTGCGGCTGCCGAAGCCGAAGGTGGCGGCTCCGTTGGCCACGAAGTTGCTGCTGTTCAGCAGGGCGGCGATTGAACCGCTGGTGAGCGACGACTGGACACCGAGAGTCTTGAAGCCGTTGGTCGGAGGTGAAGTGGCCACGTCGATCAGGTCCTGGCCGATCACGAAGTCGCTGATGCGCTCGAACTGCAGCACCGAGGTGGCGCTCACCACCATCAGCCCATCGCTGAGGGTGCTGTAGTCGAAGCGATCGGCGCCGCCGCCGCCGGTGAGGGTGTCGAGGCCGCTGCCGCTCTGCAAGGTGTCGTTGCCGCCGCCGCCGTTGAGGCTGTCGTTGCCGAGGCCGCCGAGGATGCGGTCGCTGCCGTTGCTGCCGGTCACGGTGTCGTTACCTTCGGCCGCGTCAATCAGCACGTTGGCGCCATTGATGATGGTGGTGCTGAAGTTGAAGTTGTTGGCCCCGCTGTTGCCCACCAGGCGCACCGTGCCGGTGGTGGCCGCGCCATCGATCACTTCGATGCCGGTGGTCGCGGAGAAGCCCGTCAGGCCGATGTCCACAGCATCGCTGCCCGCGGCGACGACGATGCGATCCAGCTCGCCGGCGCCGTTGCCGCTGTCGGCGTAGATGTCGTAGCCGCCGAAGTTGTTCGCCAGGGTGCCACTCACCACATACGTGTCGGCGCCGCCGGCCCCATTGAGGCTGTCGGTGCCGGTGCCGGCCAGCACCCGATCGCTGCCGGCGCTGCCGATGAAGGTGTCGTTGCCAGCGCCAAGATCGATCGAAAGGTTGGTACCCACCAGGCTGACGCCGCTGAAGTTGAAGCTGTTGGCCGCGGTCGTGCCCAGCAAGCGAACGAGGCCGGTGGTGGTCGTGGCGTCGATCACCTCGATGCGGCTGGCGGAAGCGGAGAAGCTCGTCAGGCCGATGTCCACCGCGGCGCTGCCAGCGGCGGCGACGATGCGATCCACCTCGCCGGCTCCAGTGCCGCTGTCGGCATAAATGTCGTAGCCGCCGAAGTTGTTCTCCAGGGTGCCGCTCACCTCGTAGGTGTCGGAACCGCCAGCGCCGTTCAGGCTGTCGGTGCCGGTGCCGCCAAGAATTCGATTGTTGCCGGCGCTGCCGACAACCGTATCGTTGCCGCCGCCGACGTCGATCAGCAGATTGGCGCCCTGCAGGTTGACACCACTGAAGTTGAAGTTGTTGGTGTTGCCATCACCCAGCAGCCGCACGGTGCCGGTGGTGGTTGTGGCGTCGATCTCCTCGATGCGGCTTGTAGAGGAGAAGCCGCTGAGGCCAATATCAACGGCGGCCGTCCCCGCGGCGGCCACGATGCGATCCACCTCGCCGGATCCCGTGCCGGCGTCTGCGTAGGTATCGAAACCGCCGAACCCACCCGCCTGGCTGCCGCTCACCTCGTAGGTGTCGGATCCAGCGGCGCCGTTGAAGGTGTCATTGCCAGCACCGGTGAGAATGCGGTCGTTGCCGCTGCTGCCGACCACGGAATCGTTACCATTGGCCGCATCAATCACCACATTGGTGCCCACGATTATGGTGGTGCTGAAGTTCAAGCTGTTGGCATTGCCATCACCGAGCAACTGCACCTTGCCCGTGGTGGCGCTGGCATCGATCCGCTCGATACCGCTGCTCGCTGCGAAGCTGCGCAGGCCGATGTCGACGGCGTCGCTGCCAGTGGCGGAGATCACGAGGATGGTGTCGATCTCGCCAAAGCCTGTGCCGGAGTCGGCGTAGCTATCGAAGCCCTCGAAGTTGCTGGCCTGGTTGCCGCTCACCTCATAGGTGTCGGCGCCGCCGCGGCCATTGAGCACATCGTTGCCCTTGCCGGACCGAATCAGATCAGCGCTACTGCTGCCGTCAACCGTATCGTCGCCATCACCGGCCTCAACGCGCACGTTGCCACCCACGATCGCCACGTTGCGCAAATCGAGCACATTGTTAGCCCAATTGCCGAGCAGCCGCACCAGGCCTGCCACAGCGACACCACCGACATTTTTGCTGGTTTGATTGACCAGTTGTTCGATACCGTTGCTGTTAAGGAAGTTGCCATCCGCCAGACCAATATCCACATCATCCGTGCCGATGGCCACGATGCGATCGATGCCAGTGCTACCGGTATCAGCATAGGTGTCATAGCCACTGAAGCTTTCCCAACCGCCGGAGATAAGACCACTCACCCAATAGGAATCGCCGCCCTGGCCGCCATCGAGGAGGTCTTCGCCGCGGCCGCCCTTGATCGTGTCCGCCAGAGCGGAACCCGTGACCGTGTCATTGCCATCGGCGGCATCGAGGATGAAGTTGCCGCCGATCAGGCTGACGGCCGAGAAATCCAGCTGGTTGTTCCACCAGCCGCCCAGCAGCCGCACCAACGCCGTGCCGCCGCTGCCATTGCTGGTGGCGTTGACGATCTGCTCGATGCCGGTGCTCGCCGAGAAGTCGGCAAAACCGATGTCCACCGCACCATCGCCGAGGGCGACGATTTGGTCGCTGCCGCTGCTGCCGCTGTCGGCATAGGTGTCGTATCCCTCAAAGGTGTAAGGCACGCCCTCGACCCAGCCCGGGCCAGCGCCACTCACCCAATAGGAATCGCCGCCCTGGCCGCCATTGAGGAGGTCTTCGCCGCGGCCGCCCTTGATCGTGTCCGCCAGAGCGGAACCCGTGACCGTGTCATTGCCATCGGCGGCATCGATGATGAAGTTGCCGCCGATCAGGCTGACAGCTGAAAAATCCAGCTGGTTGTTCCACCAGCCGCCCAGCAGTTGCACCAATGCCGTGCCGCCGCTGCCATTGCTGGTGGCGTTGACGATCTGCTCGATGCCGTTGGCGGGGCCAAAGCTGTCGAGGCCTGCATCCACGGGGCCCGTGCCCTGCACAAGGATGATGTCCGTACCAGTTGTTCCTGAATCGGCATAGGTGTCATAGCCCTGAAAACTATACGTGCGCCAGTCATACTCAACAGGAATGCTACCGCTGACCAGATAAAGATCGCCATCCTCACCACCATCGAGCCGGTCTTCATCAAAGCCGCCCTCCAGCAGATCACTGCCCGCACCGCCCTGCAGGGTGTCCCGTCCCCAACCACCATCAAGCAGATCAGCCGCCGCTCCAGCCTGGAGCAGATCTTCACCGCCGTTACCGAGCAGTTGATCGCGGTCGTCATTGCCGACCAGCACCTCGCCAGCATCCGTACCAACCGTGAGGCGGGCGGTGTTGAGGAAGTAGTTCACCCAAGACGACAGATCACTGAGGCTCTGGTTGCGATCTCCGTCTTCGTTGACAAAGACTTCGCCTTCAATCTCAAAACCAACATGGAACATGCCGTCAGCGACGGTGTTGATCAGATTGCGACCGAAAAACTGGGTGCTGCCACCATCGTTCTGGATTTTGTGGAAGCCAGTTTCGGTGCCATCACCCTCGTCATCGCCATGATCCTCCACAAACTCGGCATAGCGGTTGGCGCGAATCCAGCCATTGATCAACCGCAGGTCGTTCTTGGTGATCCAGCCATCGCTATTCACCTCCGTAGCAGCGATGGCATCCACATAAAGGTGCAGTAAGCGGTCGGCAGCAGCCAAGCCATCATTGATGTCCAGGGCGGACGTCCATTTGGCGAGGCCGGGATCGAGGCGCATCCAATCGGTGAGCCGATCAAAACCGGTGCCGGTGGTGGAAGGATCACCGTAGTAATAGGTGATCCATTCGGCAACATCACTGACCCTGGCGTTGGCATTGCCATCCTCATTGGCAAAGCGACCATCAACCGTGATATCAAAGCCGATATGGTAGATGCCATCATAGATCGTATTGATGGCATTCTGCGCAAACAGGGTGGTGTTGGCGCCATCATTCTGGACCAGGTGGTAACCGGTCTCAACGCCATTCTCGTCATCGCCATGCAGATCGACAAACGTTGCGTATCGATCGGCATCGCTGCGGATCCAACCATTGATCCACAGCACCTCCGCTTCGCTCAGGCGGCTGGCGTCCGCGTCGGCCGCACCGGCTTGGTTGAGAGCGTTGATGCCGCTCACGATCAGGTTGTTGAGACCGTCAGCGGCCAGGGCGCCGCCCTTGATCTGGGCCCAGGTGTTGTTGGCGGCCAGCCCCGGATCAGCCACGATCGTGTCCACGATGCGATCCAGGCCGGTGTTGGTGCTGGTCAGATCGGTTTTGAGGGCGGTCAGCCAGCGGGCCACATCGCTGAGCAAGGCGTTGTTGTCGCCGTCCTCATTGGTGAAGCGCGTGCCGTCGGCGCTGAGTGGAAAACCGAAGTGATACAGGCCGTCCTGAACGGTGTCGATCAGGGCTCGGCCATCGAACTGGCGATTGCCGCCGTTATTTTGAATGTGGTGAAAGCCGGTGGCCACGCCCCCTTCATCATCACCGTGGAGCTCGATGTAGCGAGCTAGGCGCGTGGCGTCGCTGCGCACCCAGGCATTGACGGCCACGATGTCGGCCACGCTGAGCACCTCCTTGGCGAGGTTTCCAGTGGCCTGCAAGCCTTGAATCAGAAGCTGGTTGAGTCCGTCGGCGGCGCGGATGCCCTCGTCGAGGGCCGAGGCTTCATTGGCTCCGGCCAGGCCGCCGTCGAGGGCATCCCAGGCGATCAGCTGATCGAGCCCGGTGCCGGTGCTGCCGATCGGCGCAGCTAGATTGGCGGAATAGACATTGGTTGTGTTCGTGGCGGTCATGGGAGAGGAGATCACGGGTTGCGGCCTTCCCTGATCAGCGACAGGTGCAATATCGCGTTCAAGGATCATTGGAGACTACACGCAGTTGGCTTTCCTCAAACTCAGCGCTTCTGGCCATGGCCACTGCCAAATCTGGCGCGGAAGCCAACCGGGCTGAGGCCACGCAAGCGAGAGAGAACCATTGCGGCATCTTGGTTTTTTGCAAATTTGCGCCATCCTTGAGCCCATGACATGAATGACCTTGTTGCTGTGGTGTTGGTGTATTCTGCATGTTGGTGGCTCACGCCAATGAGTGCTGCCGGCCGTCAACTAGGTGCTTGCACCTGCCCCTGAAGCGATCCGTAGCCCGCGGGATTTCGGGAGGCCGAACCTGCGCCGAACCGACCTTTATTGCCGGAATCGTTATAGCTCGTAATCCATCAGCCGCTAACTGCAAATCACTCGCATTTGCAGGCGATAGGGTGAGAGTAGCCCTGCCCGCCCGGCCTTTCCCCGGCAGCGCAACCGACGAGCGCGCCGCGCCGGGACCCTCAGGACAGACAATGGCCTCAGCACCCTGTTGACAGCGTGAGCGACCCCTGGGCCCCAATCAGCGGCGGCGTCACCGCCCCCCAAGGCTTCCTGGCGGCCGGCATCACGGCCGGGCTCAAGCCCTCCGGCAACCCTGATCTCTCCTTGCTCCTGGCCCCTGAAGGAGCGGTCTGCGCGGGCACCTACACCACCAGCCTGGTACGGGCCGCCTGCGTGGACCTCTGCGCCGCACGGCTTCAGGCCAGCGGCGGCCATGCCCGGGCGGTGCTCACCAATTCCGGCCAGGCCAATGCCTGCACCGGCGAGCGGGGCCTGGCCGACAGCCTCACCGCCACCGCCGAACTGGCCGAGCGGCTGGGGCTGACGCCGGAGCAGGTGCTGATCTGCTCCACCGGCGTGATCGGCGTACCGATCCCGATGGACACGCTCGTGGCGGGCCTCGATCCGCTGGTGGCGGCCCTGAGCGCGGAGGGGGGCGAGGCGGCGGCCCGCGGCATCCTCACCACGGATCTGGTGGCGAAGCAGATTGCCCTGGAGGCCAGCCTGGGCGGCCGGCCGGTGCGGATCGGCGGCATGGCCAAGGGCTCCGGGATGATCCACCCGGACATGGCCACGATGTTGGGCTACCTGAGCTGTGATGCGGGCGTGCCGGCTGAGGTGTGGCAAGCGATGGTGAGCCGGGCGGTGGCGCGCTCCTTCAACGCGATCACGGTGGACGGCGACACCAGCACCAACGACACCTTCCTGGCCTTCGCCGCCGGTGAACCCTTGGCCGAGGAGCACTGGCAGGCGCTGGAGCAGGGGGTCACGGCGGTGGCCCAGCACCTGGCGCGCGCCATCGCCCGCGATGGAGAAGGGGCCACCTGTCTGATCGAGGTGCGGGTGGAGGGGGCCGCTGATGAGGCCGGTGCCCGGGCGATCGCGCGCACGGTGTGCGGTTCCTCGCTGGTGAAGTGCGCCGTGCATGGCCGCGACCCGAATTGGGGCCGGATCGTGGCGGCGGCGGGCCGCGCCGGGGTGCCCTTCGATCCGGAGGCGGTGGCTCTCTGGCTGGGCGAGCACCAGCTGATGGAACGGGGCCAGCCCCTGGCCTTCGATCGCCCGGCCGCCAGCACCTACCTCCGGGCCTGCTCCGCCGGCGCCTACCTGGGCGGCCCCGGCCCCGTGGGCGACACGGTGATGATCCGCCTGCTGGTGGGCGCGGGCCCCGGAGCCGGCACCGCCTGGGGCTGCGACCTTTCGGATCAGTACGTGCGGATCAATGCCGATTACACGACATAATTAAAAACCTTGTTACGGCAAGGGTTTAGGCGAGCAAATTTCGGGCGTATCACTGGTGATTGCCCTGGAGTCCCCCTCTCGAACCTGCTGCCGAACCGCTCACGGCTAGTGCTCCAGGAAGGTCAGTGAGGCGCCCCTGAAGGTCTTTAGGATTTCTTCCACCAAAAAGTAAGTCTGGCAACCACAGAGGGTGGCTTCGCTTGACATCATTTATTCAACGCATCAGCAACAAATGGGTCAAGAGCAGATCAACATTTTGCCAACGGCCCTTTGCTGGGATGGCAACGGAGAACTCTGCTCTGACATTTTGAAGTGTCTCATTGATCGACTCCAAGCTCAGGACGTCAATTCCGAGAATCAAAAAGCAACTGTTTAGGGCAGGCGCTGATTGGTTTGCCTCTCAGGTCAGTCATAACCCAATGCGTTGCCCAGGGAATCCAACTGGGTCTGGTCGCCTTTTCCTTTGGCGGTCTTCAGGTCTGGTGGATCAGCAGCACTCTGAGGAAGCGTGAACTGGCAAAACCGCTGAGCGAGGCCGCATTCCGCAAGACCCAGGACTCCCCTTGCACCCACTGAAGTTCTGGCAGTTGACGCAGCGGGGAGGGACTGGTGCCATCTGTGGCGATTAAGCATAACCCAGTCCCAGAGGGCAGAATGGGCGGAAGTGACCAGTCCCAGTGACCGACTCAGCAGGGTCCGCTACTCCCCAGGTGGACGACGAAGAGGATCTGGGGGAAGACCTGGGCGGGGTCTCGATGACCTGCTGGCATCGCTGAGGTCAGAAGAGGAACCAGCGCCGAAGCGGGGTCGAGGCAGGGCGAAGAAGGAAGCACCCGCCAAGGATTTCAAAGCCGTGCTCTGGGCGAGTGCCGACAAACTCCGTGCCCAGATGGATGCGGCGGAATACAAGCACCTGGTTCTGGGTCTGATCTTCCTCAAGTACATCTCAGACACCTTTGCCGCCCAGCAAAGCAAGGTGCTGCTGCTGGTCAGCGACCCTGACTTTGACAACTACATCGGCGATGACCCTGCCGATCACCAGGCATCCCTGGAAGACCGTGACTACTACACCCAGGAGAACGTGTTCTGGGTGCCTGCTGATGCTCGCTGGGAATCCTTGCGGGCAAAGGCAAAACAACCTGAAATCGGTCAACTGATCGATAAGGCACTGGTTGCCTACAATCCAGCGGTGTTTGAGCAGGCGGTGGAGGCCATTCACCAGCGGTATCTACCGGCCATGGAGCAGCTGTTCGGTTTCCTGCAGCAGGTGGCGCCATGACCCGAGATCCCCTGGTGGCCAGCGAACTGGAGCTGGTGCGCTCGGTGCTGCGCCAGCACCAGGAAATCGAGAGCGCCATCCTGTTCGGCTCCCGCGCCAAGGGCACCCACAGCGATCGCTCCGATGTGGACCTGGCCCTGGCCGGCCCACTGGGAGCCCTTGGTGTCGAAGCGATCGCCGCTGAACTGGAGGAGCCGCCCCTGCCGTACCGCTTTGATGTGCATGCCCTAGGAGGCTGTTGCACATAGATCGTTTCGGGCGAAAAGACCCGTCTCGCTCCACGCCAGCGCCAAATTCGGTCTCAGTTGGGTCTTGCCGGTGTCCTCACTTCAGGCCAGTCAAAAGCCCGAGATCGATTGCAGAACAGCTGAACTGAGCGAATCATCGACCCGCAATCGATTCACGTCTTTCTCAGTTTGATTCCGGTCTGAATCTCTTCGGCAGCTGAAACGTCACCATCTTCTGCTCGGTGATCTATGCGCAACACGCTCCTAGGGGTGAGCCAGGTGATGTCGGTTGCATGGGCCACCCCTGCAAAGACCAGGGAGGTGCCGCCAATCAGAAAAACAGTGGATGCTACAAGGCTGAGGCGGCTAAGGGTAACGGATTAAAAATTTGCAAAGGTTATGATTTCCAATGTTTTTCGACTTTGGCCGTGTCGGTTGTTGCTGTTTGTAACAATGCCAAGCTGGGTGGGGCCGCGGGTTGGCTGCTTTTGCGATTCGTGCTCCCGCTGGAGGTGGTGGGGCCATTTGGGGCTCTTGACCGGCCGATCGGACAGGATCGAGAGCCTGCCGCCCTCGGGGTAGGGCCGGCACAAGGTGGGATTGAGCCGGCCCTGTTGGCCGCCCATCGGCTCAGGGCCGTTGGGCCCTTCTCTCGCCGCTGGGCTGGTCTTCATCAGTTCCCTAGGTTTGCCCCCTGCGACGGCCTTGCCTGCCTTCCCCCGACCCTGCCCCTTCCCCGATGGCTCCCGCCCCCCTGACGGCCGCAGACCTGGGCGCCTTTCCCCTCTTCGCGGACCTCAGCGATCCCGAGCGCCAGGCCTTTCTTGAGGGCTCCCGCGGGCTCAGCCTCGCCGCGGGCCAGCAGGTGGTGCAGGAGGCCGACTGGAGTGATGGGGTGTTCTTGGTGCGGCAGGGCATCGCCAAGTTGCGCCCAAGCCCGTGGGAGCAGGCGCTGCAGAGCCAGCCCCGCTTCGCCCCCGTGCCCTGGCCCGGCTAGCGCCACCTGCTGGAGGGCTGAGGGGCAGGGCGCGCCGCGATCCCCTCAGTTGGGTTCCGCCCCCACCTCCACCCCCTGCCGCAACAGGGCCTGGATGAAGGGATCGAGGTCGCCGTCCATCACGCCCTGCACGTCGGTGGTTTCCTGCTGGGTGCGCAGATCCTTCACCATCTGATAAGGGTGGAACACGTAGTTGCGAATCTGGTTCCCCCAGGCCGCCTCCACGATGTCGCCGCGGATGTCGGAGATCTCGGCGGCCCGCTGCTCTTGGGCAATCACCAGCAGCTTCGCCATCAGCAGGGCCATCGCCTTCTCCTTGTTCTGGAGCTGGGAGCGCTCCTGGGTGCAGCGCACCGCCAGACCGGTGGGGACGTGGAGGATGCGCACGGCCGTCTCCACCTTGTTCACGTTTTGGCCGCCGGCGCCGCCGGAGCGGGAGGTGGTGATCTCCAGGTCCTTGTCGGGGATGTTGAGCTTCACCTCCTCATCCAGCTTCGGCATCACCTCCACCCCCGCAAAGCTGGTCTGGCGTTTGTCGTTGGCGTTGAAGGGGGAGATGCGCACCAGCCGGTGGGTTCCCTTCTCATTGCGGAGGTAGCCGTAGGCGTAGCGGCCCTCGATCTCGATCGTGCAGCTCTTGATCCCCGCCTCCTCGCCCTCGCTCAGCTCGTCCACGCTCACCTTCATGCCGTGATCCTCGGCCCAGCGCGTGTACATCCGCATCAGCATCAGCGCCCAGTCCTGGGCGTCGGTGCCGCCGGCGCCGGCATTGATCGAGATCACCGCCCCTTCCTTGTCGTAGGTGCCGCTGAGCAGGCGCTCAAGTTCCCAGCGGTCAAGGTCACCCTTCAGGGTCTGAAGGGCGGTGTTGGCTTCCTCAAGCAGGTCGGTGTCGGGTTCAAGCTCATAGAGCTCCAGGGTGGCGCGGCCGTCGTCGATGGCGCCCTGCCACCGTCTGAGCTGCTCAAGCTGGGCCTTCACCTCATCAAGCTGGCGCATTTTTATCTGGGCCTGTTTCTGGTCGTCCCAGAAGTCGCTCTGGGAGGCCAGCTGCTCCAGATCCCGCTGGCGGGCTTTCAGGGCCGGTACGTCAAAGACAGTCCTGGGCATGGCCCAGGCGGTCGGTGAGTTCCGAGAGGTCGCGCTTGAAGTCGGTGAGGTCGAGCACCGGAGCCGGTTCAACGTCGCTTGACCGTACCAGCCGGGATCGATGGGGCTGCGGGATGGCCCCCGGCCGGGCGGTGGCACCCTGCTGGGGGAAACCAGACTAGAGCGAATGCTCCTGCTGGAGATCGCGAACTAAACTGGATCAAGAACCTCTTTGAGCCTGGAGATCGGCACCACCGGATGGCACAACAACCCAGTCCCGGTCCAGAAGCCGGCCGGAATCAACAGATTGGGGGCGAGGGCGGGCCCGCGAAGGTGGAGATCTACACCTGGCGCTTTTGTCCGTTCTGCATCCGTGCCAAGGGTTTGCTGGATCGCAAGGGTGTGATCTATGACGAATACATGATCGATGGCGATGAAACGGCCCGACAGGCCATGACCCGCCGGGCCGAAGGCCGTAGCACCCTCCCCCAGATCTTCATCAACAATCACGCCATCGGTGGTTGCGACGACCTGATGGAGCTCGATCGCTCGGGCTTGCTGGACCAGTTCTTCGGCATCAAGGCGTGAGTGATGCCTCCGTGGTCCGGCAGGACCATCTCTTCGTGATCGATCCGATCACTCGCCTCAACCCGGCCAAGGATTCCAGCGTGGCCCTGATCCAGGCGACGGAACGGGCGGGTCTGCAAGCCTGGGTGTGCTCTCCGGCCGATCTCGCGGCGGTCGCCGATCCGGCACTATCGGAGGGGGCCGACGCCGGCGCCTCCGGTTCTGGTGGCGGTGGCCATCGCGCCTGGGCCCGCACCCAGCCTGTGAGCCTCGCCCCGATCCGCTGCAGCGCGGCCGGCTGGGAGGTGCCCCAACCCTGGTACAGCCTCGGCGAACCCACCCTGCTGCCGCTCGACCACTTCCAGGCCGTGTGGATGCGTAAGGATCCACCGGTGGACGAGGCTTACCTCTATGCCACCCACCTGCTGGATCTGGCCGAACGCCGTGGCGTGCGGGTGATCAACAGGCCGGCGGCCCTGCGAGCCTGGAACGAGAAGCTGGGCTCGCTCCGCTTCAGCCACCACATGGCCCCCACCCTGGTAAGCAGCCGGGTGGATGAGCTGCAGGCCTTCACGGCCGAGCACGGCGAGGTGGTGCTCAAGCCGCTTGGGGGCCGGGCCGGCCAGGGGGTGGTGTTCGCCGCCGCGGGCACGCCGGGGTTGCGGGCCCTGTTGGAACTGGTAACCCAGATGGAGGCGCTGCCGGTGATGGTGCAGGCCTTCCTGCCCGGCGTGAAGGCTGGCGATAAGCGCATTCTGTTGGTGGATGGCGAGCCGCTCGGAGCGGTGAACCGGGTGCCGACGGGCGGCGAGTTCCGCAGCAACCTGGCGGTGGGCGGAGCTCCGGAGGCCGCCGCACTGAGCGAGGCGGAACGGGAGATCTGCGCCGAGCTGGCGCCGGTGCTGCGCGCCGAGGGCCTCTTCTTTGTGGGCATCGATGTGATCGATGGGCGCCTCAGTGAGATCAATGTGACCAGCCCCACCGGGGTGCGCGAGGTGGAACGGCTCGGCGGCATTCCCCTGGCCGATCTCACCATCGCGCGCTTGCTTGCGCTCTGATCCGGATCCTTCAGCAGCCCGGGCTGTGTTGGCGCTGCCGTTTCACGGCATACATCGCTTCGTCGGAGCGGCGCAGGGCCGCATCGATGTCGGTGTCATCGACAGCCACCAGGCTGAAGCCGATGCTCAGGCTCACCGGCAGGCTCTGGCCGCCCACCTGGAGCGGTTCCCGCATCGTGTTCGCCAGCCTGGCGGCCATCAGCCGTGCCTGGGCTTCGAGGCAGGCCTCGGAGGGATTCTCCAGATCGGAGAGATCGAGCATCAAGGCCAGCTCATCACCCCCGAAGCGGGCCACCACGTCCTGGGGCCGCAACACCACCCGCAGCCGCTGGGTAACGATCTGGAGCACGGCATCGCCCATGGCATGGCCGTACCTGTCGTTGATCTGCTTGAAGCGGTCCACATCCACGAACAGCAGCGCCACGGGGAGTCCGCCGCCATCTGGCCGGCGGCAGCGGGCCTCGAGCTGCTCGATGAAGTGGCGGCGGTTGGGCAGGCCTGTGAGGGGATCCTGCAGGGCCAGGGAGCGGGTGTGGGCCAGCACCTGATCGAAGCGGCGGGTCGCCCGGGCCAGGCGCCGTTCTGTCGCCGTACCCGTGGCCTCCGCTGCCGGACCCACCGGATCGGTGCTGCTCTGCTGAGTTAGGTCGCCGCTGAGCCCTTCGATCAGGTCTTCGAGCTCATGGCAGGTGCGCCGGATGCGCTGGTTGGCCTTCCGCTCTACCAGGAGGTCCCGCAGGGCCTGGCGGCGCCGCTCCAGCATCTGGATCGCCCGCAGGGCCGTGGCCACACCTGCCACGCCGGCCAGCAGGGGAAGGTCGTCGAGGATCGACCGGCCCATCAGGCCCAGGATGGCCGGATGGCGGAGCCCCAGCACTTGCCCCTGCTCTCCGTGGATGATCGGAACGATCGGGATAGCCGTCTTGCCACTGCGGCCCTCGAAGATCAGATCCTTCTGCAGGATGGCCATTCGTTTGCGGATGCGCGTTGTGTAGTCCCCTTGCACCAGGGGATTGAACATCGCGATCGTTCCCGCCGCGGGAGCGCTGGCATCGTTGTTGCTGATCCGGGTGGCCGCGCCCAGGTACAAGCCACCGTCGTCGTTGCGGCAGGCCAGGCGAACGGTGCTGGTGTTCGTCGACAGCCTCGAGAGGTTGTCCTGCAGGCAATGGATAAGCCCGGCGTAGGAGGGCTGGCGGAATCTTGGATGGGCAAACGCAAGGCGGGGGGCCCCGTCGGGCTCTAGCAGCACCATCACGGCACCGCCATCGAATAGGGCCGCTGTGGCCAGGTTGTTGGTGGGATAGCCCGGGTTGTCGCCCCGCATGTAGCGGTAGGCGTCATCCCAGTAGCCCCAGTCCTTGGCGGCCCGCTTGTTTACCGCCAGGGCGGCCTCCATGATCGCCAGGGTGTCGTCCCGCGATTGCTGCAGCAGCTCTCCGATCGCTTCGGACCGGCGTTGCAGATTCAACGCCAGGATGGGGCTGAGCAGCAAGCCGATCAGCAGTCCCCGCCGCAGGGTTGATGTCGGGTTGCCGAGGCGCTGCTCCTCCTTGCTCCACGACCGCAGCCGCGATCTCAGGCTGGCCCGCTGGTAAGGGAAGGCCGGGATCATCGGTGCGGGGCGCGCCATTCGCTAGCGCGTTCGTAGGAAGCTCAGAGCCGCAGCTCCCCTGGATCGGCACCCATCGGTAGCGGCAGGTTCAGCTGATGCAGCAGCACCCCGAGCTTCAGGGACACCTCCTGGAGCTCCTTCTCGGCCCGGGAGCCGCGCACCAGGCCAGCTCCGGCGGTGAGCTCCAGCCGGCGACCCCGCAGGGTGCCGCTGCGGATCGCCACCCGCAGATCGGCATCACCCGCGCTGTCGATCCAGCCGATCGGGGCCGCGTAATGGCCGCGCTCAAAGGGCTCCAGGCTGCGCAGCCAGGCGATGGCCTCCCGGCGGGGCAGGCCAGCCACCGCCGGGGTGGGATGCAGGGCCTCCGCCAGGGCCAGGGGCAGGTGGGCCCTGCCGAGCGCCGGATCCAGCCGGGCCGTGATCGGGGTGTGCAGGTGCACCAGGGATCCGTGGCGGGCCAGGCGCGGGTGGCGGGGGCGCCGCGGCGTCAGACCCGCCCGCTGCAGCACTGCCGTGATCGTTTCCACCACCAGCTCGTGTTCGTGGCGGTCCTTGGTGGAGCGCAACAGCTCAGTCGCCGTGTCCCCCAGCGGGGCCGTGCCGGCGAGGGCATCGCTGCGCAGCAGACCCTGGCGCAGGGTGAGCAAGCGTTCCGGGGAGGCCCCCAGCAGGGCATCACCCCCCTGTTGCTGCCACAGGAAGCGGCAGCTGCCGGGCTGGCTGCGGCGCAGGTTGGCGAGCACGGCCAAAGGATCGAGGGGGCCATCCAGCTCCAGTTGCTGGCGCACCGCCAACACCAGCTTGGTGAGGTCGCCCCGCTCCACCAGCTCGATGGCCCGCTCCACCGCAGCGCGGTAGCCGCCGTGCCAGCTGCTGCCGTGGCGGATGCCCACGGCAGCAGAGCCGCTGCCCGGATCGGGCAGGCTGGCGATGGTTTCGAGTCGGCGAGCCTTCTCCCACAGCTCCTCGGCCACGCTGCGGGCGGTGATGCCGCCCCCAAGGGTGCGCTGCAGCCGCAGCCAGGCCTGGCGCCCTTGGCGGGCCAGCTGCCAGCGGGGCAGCACCGCCTGCACCCCAGCCGGACCGCTGCCCTGCTGCAGTGGGCTGTCGAAGAAGGCGAAGGACAGCAGCACCCGCGGCCGCGCCAAGGGGGGAAGCCCGAGGGACGGCGGGGTTGCCAGGCGGCCCAGGCTGGCGCTGCTGAAGCGCTGGGCCAGCTCGAAGCGGCGAGCGCCGCTCAGCTCCAGGGCGTTGCAGCGGCCCGCGGCGGCCAGGCACAGCCCGGGGGCTCCATCCCAGAGGAAGCGGAAGCCATCGGGGGTGGCCAACTCCGGCAGCAGCCGCAGGGGATCGAGGCCAGCGATGGCGCCCAGGGGCACGGCCAGGCTCAGCACCCCGTCGTCCTCGGGACGGGCGGGATCCTGCCGGGCGGCCTCGGTGGCGGCGGTGGCGTCCGCCAGCAGGTCAGTGAAGGACGGGGGGGCCTGCACCAGGGAGGACCTCGGGACCGGCACGGAGAGCTGCTCAAATGTATGGGTCTTTGCAGGCACGCCGGCCCTCGCCCCCATGTCCGAGCCCCAGGTCGTCGCAAGCCGTTACGCCTCGCTGCCCACCCCCAGTTCCCCGACCCCGGACCGGCGGCGCCTTTGGAAGGCGGCGATCAAGTGGCCGATGTACGCGGTGGCGGTGATGCCGGTGCTGCTGGCGTCCGGCTGGCGCTGGGGTCGGGGTTTGCCGGTGCGGGCCGACCAGCTGCTGCTGTTTCTGCTGGCGGCCGTGCTGCTGCTGGCCTGGGAGAACCTGGCCAACGATGTGTTTGATGCCGACACCGGCGTGGATGCCACCGGCAAGCCCCACTCGATGGTGAATCTCACCGGCCGCCGCGATCGGGTGGCGGCCCTGGCCAATGGGGCCCTGGTGGTGGGCCTGGCTCTGATGGCCCTGGTGGCACTGCGCAGCAGTCCGGTGGTGCTGGCCCTGGTGCTGGCCTGCTGCGGTCTCGGCTACGTGTACCAGGGTCCGCCCTTCCGGCTGGGCTACCGGGGCCTGGGGGAACCGCTCTGCTGGCTGGCCTTCGGACCCTGCGCCACGGCCGCCGCCCTGCTCGCCCTGGCCCCCGCCGCCGCCGCCGCCGCCGGCAGCACCCCGGTGCCCTGGAGCCAGGCCCTCGCCCTGGGCAGCGGCCCGGCCCTGGCCACCACCCTGGTGCTGTTCTGCTCCCACTTCCACCAGGTGGCGGAGGATGCCGCCCACGGCAAGCGTTCGCCGGTGGTGCGGCTCGGCACCGCCACCGCCGCCGCTCTGGTGCCCTGGTTCATCGCCGCCAGCTTCGCCCTGCAGTGGGCACCGGTGCTGCTCGGCCACTGGCCCCTCACGGCCCTGCTCGGAGTGGTGGGGTTGCCGCCGGCCCGCTCCCTGATCCAGCTGCTGCGCGACCACCACGACGAACCGGAGCGGATCGGCGGCAGCAAGTTCCTGGCTCTGCGCTTCCAGGCCCTCAGTGGCCTGGGCCTGGCGGCCGGTCTGGCTGTGGCCCCGCTGCTGGGTGGATGGGCCTTGCGGTGAGCCCTTTGTTGCGGCTGCGTTGGAGGCCCTTCTCCTTCACCCTGCCCCAGGCGATGGTCACGGCCCAGGGGGCGTGGCGGCAGCGGCGGGGCTGGCTGCTGCGCCTGGAGGCCCCCGACGGATGCCTGGGTTGGGGGGAGGCGGCGCCGGCTGCAGCGGATGGCGTGGGCGCGGCCCTTATGGCCGGAGGCGGCATCACCGGAGGCGGCAGGAGCCAAGGCGAAATGATCGCTGCCGGCATCGCTGGGCTCGACAGGCCCGGAAGCGGAGTGAGCCGAGCCGACAGGACCGCGGCCGGCAGAACCGAAGCCGAAATGATCGGGCACAGCAGGGCTGGCACCGGCAGGCATGAGGTGCGCAGCGAGGCGGCAATGCGGGCGGCTTCGGTTGCGGCTGAGGTTGTGGCTTCGCCCCAGCCTGTGGCGAGCGCCTTCCCGGAGCATCCCGGTCCCTGGGCAGACGGGCTTGCTGCCCTGGCCCCAGAAGCGTCCCGGGCCGACCTCGAGGCCTGCTTGCCCCAGCTGCCGGCACCCCTGGCCTTTGCCCTCGGGGCGGCCCTGGCCGAGCTGGATGGCCTGGTGGGGGCGGAGCCCGACCCCTGGCGACCGGCTCCGCCATCGGCCTGGTTGCTGCCAGCCGGAGAGACGGCCCTTGAGGGGCTGCGCTCTTTGTTGGCGAGCCACGACCTTTCCCCGGAGGCGTGGCCCACCCAACCGGCGGCAGCGACGGGACCCGCCCCCGTCCACAGCGCATCGCTCACGGTGAAGTGGAAGGTGGCGGCTCACCCCGACCCGCTGGAGCGGCGGGTGCTGGAGGAGTTGCTGGCGCTGCTGCCCCCCACCGCCCGCCTGCGCCTGGATGCGAATGGCGGCTGGGATCGGCCCACCGCCACCGCCTGGGCCGACCGGCTGGCCGGGGAGCCGCGGTTGGAGTGGTTAGAGCAGCCCCTGCCCCCCGGCGATCAGGAGGGTCTGGACGCTCTGGCGCAGCGTATTTCGGTGGCTCTCGATGAATCCTTGCGCGTCGATCCCAGCCTGCGGCAGCGCTGGCCGGGTTGGCAGGTGCGGCGGCCGGCACTGGAGGGGGATCCCCGACCCCTGCTGGCGGAGCTGCGGGCCGGCCGGCCCCGGCTGATGGTGAGCACGGCCCTCGAAACCGGCATCGGCCGGCGCTGGGTGGATCACCTGGCGGCCCTGCAGACGGCCGGTCCGACCCCGACCGCACCGGGCCTTGCCCCGGGTTGGACGCCGGAAGGCCCCTTGTTCGCCCCCGATCCGCTGGTGGTGTGGGAGGCCGCGGCGTGAGCCTTGCGGAGCCGCTGCTGCTTGCCGATGGAGCCTCGCCTCAGACGCTGGCGTTGGCCCTGGAAGAGGCCTGGAGCGCCGGCCGGGCTGTGGGGTTGGCCCACCCGGCCGATCGCGAGGCGCTGGCGGCGGCGTTCGGTTCCGGTGCCGCCCTGGCCCCCTGGGGAGCCGCCGTGGTGCTGGGCAGTGGCGGCAGCAGCGGCGGCAGGCGCTGGTGCGTGCAGCCCCTGACCCACCTGCAGGCCTCCGCCGACGCCACGGCGACCTGGCTGCGGGCCCAGGGCCTTGATCCGGCCGCCTGCCTGCATCTCGATCCCCTGCCCCTGCACCACGTGAGCGGCCTGCTGCCCCTGGTGCGCTGCCGCCGCTGGGGTGCTGAACTGCGTTGTCTGCCGCCTGAGTGGCTGCGGGATCCTTCCCTGCTGGCGGCGGCCTGTCCCCTGCCGGCGGAGCAGCCGGTGCTGCTGTCGCTGGTGCCCACCCAGCTGGGCCGCTTGATGGCAAGCCCGCAGGGACTGGCCTGGCTGCGGGGCTGCCAGGTGATCTGGGTGGGAGGCGCCGCCCTGCCGGCTTCCCTGGCGGTGCAGGCGCGGCGGCAGGGCCTGCGGCTGGCCCCCTGTTACGGCGCCACCGAAACCGCGGCCATGGTCGCGGCCATGGCGCCGGAGCGGTTTCTGGCGGGGGAGGCGGGCTGTGGGTTCGCCCTTGCGGATGGTGAGTTGCGCCTTGCTCCCGCCGCTCTGGCGGGCTTGGAGCACAGGCAGGTTTCGGCCGGTGCGGCGGCGGCCCCTGAGCGGCGCCTGGATCCGCCCGCGAAGGCGGCTCTGGAGCTGAGCCTGAAGCCGGCGGCTCCGGCGGCCCTGGAGGTGCGCACCGCCCGGCTCAGCCCCGGCTGGCTGGAAGCCGGCCGGCTCTGGCCCTTGCCCCGCGATGGCGAGGGCTGGTGGCGCAGCGGCGACGCCGCCCGGCTGGAGGGGGGGCGACTCACCGTGTTGGGCCGATGGGATGGGGCCCTGCAGTGCGGCGGCGAAACGGTGTTCCCCGAGCCCCTGGAGGGGCGGCTGCTGGCCGCGGCGGCCGCCGCCGCTCTGCCGCTGGAGGCGGTGCTGCTGCTGGGGCTCCCCGATGCTGAGTGGGGCGAGCGGCTGGTCGCCCTGGTCCGGCCCGGCCCCGAGGCCGACGCTGCCGCCCTGATCCGTGCCCTCGAGCAGATCACCGCCCGTTGGTGGCCGGCGGAGCGCCCCCGCCGCTGGCATCTGTGTCCATCTCTGGCTCCCACCGCCGCAGGCAAGTGGGAGCGTGGTCGTTGGCGGCGCTGGCTCCAGGAGGCGATCAGAGCCGGCAGCTGAACTTCCGGGCGCAGCTGCCCCGGGTCTTGACCTGCTGGAGGCCTGGGCAGCTCATGGGGGTGCCTGGTTCGGGCGGTCGCCCGGTTTACGGCGATGCCTTGAGAGGGGTCGGACCTCTTCGACCAGGCCCGAGGCTTCCAAGCAGCGGCGGATGCCCTCCTGCAGGGGCACCGTTGCTGTTCGGCGGCGGCGATGGCCAGATGGCGCTTCAGGCCTGGTCCACCGGCTGACCATCACGCGCGAAGCCGTAGCTCCCCTCAAAGCTCTCAGGCCCCAGGGCTTCGGGCCTCAGGCTGATCCGCAGCTGGTCGCCCACCAGCAGCAGACGGCGGTACTCGACCGATCAGTAGACGATCGGCAGGGTCACCCCCGGTGAATCGCCGGCCCATTCGGACCTGGGAAAGACCGAGGCGGCCGGCAGCCCGAAGCGCTCGGCCACGTTGTTGATGTCGGACTACGAAGGACTGCCGATCTCTCTTCTGGAGGCCATGGCCTGTGGGGTGGTCCCTGTGGCACGAAAGATCCCGTCGGGCATTCCTGAGTTGGTACTGGAAGGTGAAACAGGGCTCCTCGTGGATGCCAGTCCTGAAAAGGCGGCTTCCGCTTTGATCCGGCTTTTGGATGATCCCGGTCCCTGGCATAGGTGTTCCCAGGCTTCACGCCGCTTGATTGCCGAGAAATACGGCTAGGATATCGCCTATCAGCACTGGGTTGATTGATTGATTGATTGATTGATTGATTGACTGGCTGAGTTGAGCTTGAAACGTTCGATCCAATATCCTTCTTAATGACCCAAAAGCTTCCGCAACCCTGAAAGCCCGCTCCGTTCAGGGCATGCAGCAGCAGACCGCATTGGCGATCCGTGCAGTCATCTCAGCCATTGCAAAGCGCCTGTTGAAGCGGAAGCAGTAGCCGCCCAGGTAGCGCCTTGCGTACTTGTCAACGTTGAAGGCGTGGAAGGTATCGCTAAAGCTGGTCTTGAGGTTGCCCAGCAGGGAGTTAATCCAGCTGAACAGCGGCAGGTCCTTGGGGTGCTTGCCACCGGTGAAGACCGCCTTGTGGTGGCAGTTGGTTGTGGTCACGGCGCGGAAGCAGGCCAGGCCATCGGAGAGCACATGGCTGCCAGGTGCAAGGTGTCGCTCGGCCTAGTCAGCGATCGCCTGTGAATTGAAGCCACTCACGGCTGTGATCTTGGCGTGAATCGGATGGCCGGCCTCATTCAAGGAGACAGCTGCGACGATCGGGAACTTGTTCTCAGATCCGCGACCTGCCTTGCCGCCCGGTCACTCTCCGCCAAGATAGGATTCATCTATCTGGATCTTTCCTCGCAGCAGCAGCCCTCCTCCCGCTCGGCCATCGCCCGCAGGATTTCGTTGTGCACCAGCCAGGCCGTGTCGTACTTGACGCCGAGGCGGCGGCTGAGCTCCAGCGAGGAGATCCTGTATTTAGCCTGGCCAATCATGTAGAAAGCCAGGAACCAGGTGGTCAGCGGCAGCTTGGTCGCCTGCATGATCGTTCCGGCTGTGAGGGTGGCCTGATGACCGCAGTTGCGGCACTGATAACGCTTGAGCCACCGGCCGTAGACGAGGCCATGATCATGGCCATCGCAACGTGGGCAACGGAACCCATCAGGCCAGCGAGTCTTCTCCAGAGCAGCCTCACATTGCTCCTCGCTGCCGTAGAGCCGCTGGAACTAAAGCAGGGAAAGGCCTTTCTGGAACTGGATGGCACTGCGTGACATGATCCAACTGGTATTTGTGTACCAGTCTATGCACCCGGCTTGATCTGGGCGGAGCCACCTGGGCAATTAAGATATCATTAGACCATCAGAGATCCATCCCGATTCCTCTGCCCTATCGGCCAATTGTCCTGGGGCTTCAAGGATTTATCACCAGGATGTGGTGGCAGTTGCTCCCTGTTTGGTAGCGCTGGCTGTTGCCAATTTTCCTGATTCCCCGCGATGCCCTGGGCAATTTTTTCAGTTTACTGCGGCAAATCGGAACGGCAGCAATTGAGTCAACAACCCAACGAGCCTATGATCACATTGATTCAGCCGCGGATGGCCATGATATCGGCCATTTTTGGACTCCTTGAGGATGTGAGGCGGGATCTGGAGGTTGTTGAGGTCGGCTGCGCGGATTTTGAAACGCCAGTGGCTCACTTCGTCTCCGTGCATTGTGGCCTTCTGGGCAACGATCTTCTTGATGGAAAATGTGGGCAGGGTTCATGGCTGTCACGCAGCATCCGCCTAGATCGGCACGATGCCCAGATCCAACCTGCTTAACAGCTCCTTCACGGATGCCTTCTCGCTGGATTCGGCGGTGCCTTGCCCCTATGGGCCAAGACGTCGTGGCCACGGGCGTAAGTCTTCAACTGGTCACCAAAGCGATGGTTGTCGTCCTCCGTAGCAGAACGGACCACTGAGGGCAACGCACCCCGCGGGCTAACGCCCATCAAGTATGGCCTTGAGGATGTTGATCAGATCTTCCGTCGCAGCCAGATCGCCAGTCTCGGCGTAGTTCCAGGACGTCGGGAGCGATGAGACCCGTCGCCCAAAGCGAGACTTGGCATCCTACCAAGAATTACCCGAACACACCTTAGGCGTCCCTGGGCCTTGTATGGGTTAACATCAGCGGGTGATCAGAAGATTCCACAACTCTTGGTTGCATATGATTTCTGACGAGCCTCATTCAAAGTTCAAGGGAATCATCCTCACTGGCCTCTACATATGCCAGCCTTTGCGCCTGGCCCAGCCTCTCCGCAAGTTCGGCTGTAGGGACTACATGCTTGATCTGCTACGCAAAGCCGACCAGGATGTGGTTAATGAGCTGTCCTTTAAGCCCATGCAGCAATGAGCCCGACTGTCTCCACCTGCGAGCTCCAGGGGCCGCCGCAGCTCGTCACGCGAATCTTTGACGATGCGCGCGCGCTCTTCTTTGAGTGCTGGAATCAGCGACACTGGACTCAACTGCTCACCAATCATGGTCAGGAGCCGGTTGCCTTGGTGCAGGATAGCCACTCCAGATCAAGTCACGGCGTGATGTGCGGCCTGCCAGAACAACTGCCGCCCGACCCCCATGGCAAGCTTCGGCGCTGCTTGGTGGGGGAGATCTATGATGTGGTGCTGGATTTGCACCTCAGCTCCCTCGGCTTTGACCGGTTGCTGGAAGCAAGGCTGAGGCCCGAGAATCACCAGCACATGTATGAGCCGGTCGGATTTGCCTATGGCTTCCGGAGCACCGTTAATCTTGATGGCTGCGGGATCACTACTGCGTTCGGCTGGTGTATGATCCAAAGATTGAAGACTAGGCTTAAAACCATCCTTCCTTGGATTTTCGCCATCCTCGCCGAACGCGTTCATGTGTTGCTCCAAGTTGCCTATGACGCCCCGCTTGTTCAAACATCCAATACCAACACTAAATCATCGCATCAAAACATGCGATATAATGTCACTTTTTTTTCACTGAGACTACCACTGATTAACCGAGTCTTGCCTTGAAAATGTGCCAACCTTGCTCCGTCGACACTTTAGACTACTGTCTTATTTTAAGCGAAAAATCATTGACAGATTTGCCATGACAATGAAACCAAATAAATCGCTGCTTTCCTTGGCCAACAAGGCTTACAGGGACAAAGAGTTTACACTCGCCTATCATTTGTATAGTAAATTTATTTTTAAACATCCATCACTAGAAAAGCATGTTAGTTTTAACCTGGCTCGATGCAAAGCCAATCTCGGTCTTTTAGGCGATACTTCGTTATTGGTTTCAGAGCTTGAAGATCAAGAAAAGACGCACCTAAATGGACAATCATTCCGCTCGTTTTCAAGTGCCGACGATGAGCTATTGAGGCTTCTTGCAAATCACGAGCCAAGCCCCAGTGCTTATTGCGCAGCTAATAATCTTAAGGCCATCGAGATTCCGCCTCTTATTCACTATCTATCAAACTGGAATACGTCTGATTTAATCATACCCGATTTATTTGATTGCAGGCTGTATAGGTTTATGTATCCCGATATCGCTCACTATTCAGGATCACCTTTGACTCATTATGTCAAGCACGGTAAGACGGAAGGACGCATTGGACATCCGATGCAATTGATTAGATCGGGAAGTCAAGTTTATTCGAGTACAAAGGAAACAGTTATTTTTACTAGCCACGAATCCTCCGCAACTGGGGCCCCTTTATTGGGTTACAATATTATAAATGAGATGTCAGTTAAGTTTAATGTAGTTCATATCGTGATCAAGGAATCAAGTATTGGTGCAATAATTCCTAACAATTGCTATCTATACGCTCCTGATATTCACGATTGCCCTGAGCATAAATCGTATGCGATCCTAAGTCATTTAGTAAGACAGTTCGAGATTAAAGCCCTGATATTAAATTCTGTTGAAACGCTACCGGTCTTGCGGTCTGCTGCAAAACTCAAAATTCCTACCGTCTCACTTATTCATGAGTTCTCGGATTATACACGACCTGTCGGCAAGATGGTTGAAACACTTTATCATGCAACAAACGTTATTACTCCAGCATCGATTATTACCAATTCAATCCTTGACGAATTAAGAACGCACGCATCTATAGATACACCAGTAAAACATATCTCGCAAATTCCTCAAGGTAAACTACCATTCTTGCCCGATTTACATGGTTGCATATCAAGTCGCCAAGAAATCTACAAGAGGCTTGGAATTGAGAATGATTCTAATGTTAAGATATTGGTTGGGGCAGGTTTTGTTCAGATTCGTAAGGGAGTAGATGTGTTTCTGTCAGTGGCTAGATACGTCAAGGAAATGTATGATGGAGATGTCAAGTTCATTTGGGTCGGTGATGGCTACAATCCGGTTAACGACTATTCCTGCTCTATTTGGTTGCAAAGAGAATTAAAGATATATGAGCTTGTTAACGATTTTATCTTCTTAGAGCATCAGAAAAGTCTTGAAACTATATTTGATATTGCAGATATCTTTTGCCTTACGTCCAGGATGGATCCCTTTCCTAATGTTGCCATCGATGCAATGGAATATAATCTTCCTATTGCATGCTTTGAGGATGCATCCGGCACCGAAGAGTTCCTAGCGATTCATAAAGGTGACTACCTGTCAGCCAAATATCTTGATGCTCACGATATGGCCATAAAAATAGTGGCTTATCTAGCCAATTATGATTCCAAAACAGAGACAAACTCTACAATTGTTGAAAATGAACTTAACTTCGGAAATTATATACAAGCCATTGAAAATGTAGTCATAGATGCCCAAGAAAAAAATCGGCACTGCCTCGCATCCGCTAGGGCCATAGCTCTTCATAATATGATTGATGCTAATTATTCAGGCTTAGGTTTGGATAATGAGACAGCTGCTTATTGGTATATGTCTCTTCATATCAAAGGCCTGCACAGGTTAATGTTGAATAATCCGAAGCCTGGTTTTTCTCAATTAGAATGGATTTTAGAAAACGGTTATTTCGAAAATCTTGCTCCATTAGAGCACGCCATTCAACAGAATAAAACACAAACACATTGCTGCATGTTTACACCAACAAAGTCTACAGACTTATCCGTTATTAGCTTTAAATATGCGGTCCACTTGCATCTCTTTTATCCAGATCTTGCCGATGAGTTCAATGAGTACTTAAGCAATTTGCCTGGGGTCTACGACCTGTATATAACGACTACAAAACAAGAGCATCTTCACCTTTTAGGCAGTGCCTTCAATAAATGTGGCGCATCTAAAGTCGAGGTTCTTTTGACCAAGAATATCGGAAGAGACATGGGACCAATGATTTTTGACCTGCACAATCAACTTTTGGGAGGAGAGTATGAGGTTGTTGGCCATTTCCACGGAAAGAAATCACTTTCTACAGACAATGATATGGGAGATCGTTGGCGCAAATATCTAATGCAAAATCTTTGCGGCAGCCGTGAAATTGCGAATAGCGTGCTTTCATTATTCCATGAAGACAAAGTAGGATTGGTTTTTGCCGAGGACAAGCATATTGTAGATATCGGAACTAATCGAGAATTCGTGTTGGACCTTTCTTCTCTGCTGGGCTTGGCCAAAGTTGACAACACACATATATTCCCATTGGGAAATATGTTTTGGGCACGAATCAGAGCCATTCAAGACTTGTTCCATCTCAGTTCGTCGGATATTCTTCAGCCTGAGCCTATCCCGTATGATGGCTCATATTTACACGCACTTGAAAGACTTACCCCTGGCTTAGCCATAAAAAATGGATATGAGTATGTAACAGTATATAAAGAGGGTACGGAATGGTGAAGGGTTTCAGGTATTTCTTAACTCTATCTATCAGGCTGTTCAACCTAGTAGCACTTACTGGGGGCCAGCATCGCTATCTGAACTTATTTGCAGATTGCATTCGGCCATTCGGCCATTTGGTGGTAAATTTTCAGATGACAAGCGCTGGATCAAGCTGGCCGTGCTCATTCTTTGGGATGAAATGGAGGGAAGTAATTTAACTTAGCCTTGGTTGATAGCCCCTTTTAGGAGCAATGCCCCTTCTTATAGGTTAACGAATCGGGCTGTTCAGTACAACCAGTAGATCTCAGACACAATCTGGCGGTAAGGGTTTGATTTTTCACCAACCATTGATAAATTTTATTGGCATGATCGTTTCAACAGTTCACGGATTTGGTTTCAAAGACTTCAGTATGTTAATTGTATCCATAGAGAGTGGAAGCGAACTCATGCATCTATCCTGCAGGCTTCAAGGTCGGCTCATTGGGTGCTAAGATCACCACTGATCAGACGCATGAAGAATGATGTGGTCAGGCGACTGCTGGCTAAGTCCAGATAGTGACCGTTACAATATAGCAAGCACAGGAAGCACTCACGACAAGGAAAATGCCTTGTTGTTTAGGTACCATTCCTTATTAAATGAATTCCGAACACCTAAAGAAAAGGTGGCTGAACTTCTTGCTCTGCTGCAGCCAGTCGATAATGGGCACCAGCTCATACGAATAGGAGGCTCGTCTGATGGTGGATACCTCATTCCGGACGACCTTGATTCAGTAGCGGTGTGCTTTTCGCCAGGAGTTCAGCATATATCAGACTTTGAGACTGAACTTGCCAATAAATATGGAATTAGATCCATTTTAATTGATGGCAGCATTGAGAAGCCCAGCGTTCCAAGTGAAATCTCGTCGATGATATCCTTCACCAAAGGGTGGATTGGGGCATTTAATACTGGAACGCACCCTTCCTCTATTCCATACTACTCATTAAACTCATGGATTTTAGAGCATATCCGAACCACCGATGGCGACATACTGCTACAGATTGATATAGAAGATGCTGAGTGGGAGGCGTTGTTGGCGTTAGACTTAAATCTACAGGAACGAATGCGCATAATCGTATGCGAGTTTGGGCATCTCCAGTACATGACTCACGCGCGAGAGTTTGTATGGATGCATAGGATATTTCATAAACTCTTGCTGACTCATGACGTGGTTCATGTTCACCCAAACAATTGTTGTGGAAAGTTTGAATATTATGACGGTCTTCAGATCCCCGGCCTTGCTGAAATTACATTTCACAGGAAAGACAGAAGAAAGATTGACGTACCAATAGCTAAAACCGAATTTTTTCACCCTCTTGATCAAGATTGTGTGCCCTCAAATCGTTCGCTAATAGTAGCTCCTTGGCTTGGAGTTTCGAACTAGCCATGAAGAGCAGGTACAAGCATTTGTAGGTACAATGTGATGACATCAAGTCCAGCAGCAACCGCCCGTGAACAGCTACGATGAACAAGATATTCTTTGAAGCTCATACAGATGCAGGATTTTTTATTCAAGCACTTTATAGTTTTTTTGCCAATCGCCAAGGCGCTGAGGCTCTTTTCTCAACTGGATATCCAGAACCGCTTTCACTTCAAAATGATGATGCACTAGAGTCGTGTGAACGATTTATAGTTTTTATGCCGATACTTCATGAATCACGTGTAATGTCTGGTGAGCTGCAGCAGCTTGGGCTAAGGCCATCTATTGTTCGGGCGATCAACGAAAAAAGGTGCGTCTTGATTTTTGACTACTGCAATGAGTCCGGCAATCAGGATTTAATTGATAATATTAGCAGATGGCTTCTATCAATTTCAGTCATAAATCCTTCAGACTGTCTTCTACTCTGCCAAAATCGTTTACTAAGCTCAACGACGTCTAATAGCCTCAGTATTCTGCATTTTGATTTTTTTATTCTTGAGGCAATCCATACCGTAAATTCCTTAATATCTCGCTTGGGAATCACTCAGTATTACACGGAGCTGATCAATTGGCGCTCAAAAAAAGCCGATATAACATGCCTCAATGCAACTCCTCGCATTCACAGAGTTCATACGATTCTAGAGTTGATCGATCAAGGTCTTGTTTCGTCAAATGTATCTCCCTGTGAGGCAGGCGTGTTAATTCCGTATGTTTCAATGAGAGCTCTTGCTACTACTAAAGAGAACGAAGCACTTACCCCATTGCAAATATCGAATTATCTGCATGGACTCTCTTTGGTAAGACTACTTCCGCATTTAGACTGGCTTATGACTAGTCTCCCATTAAGTGCTGACAGCTTCTGCGAAACTGGAAATTCTCTGTCCAACAAGATTGAACAGACTCATTACACTAACAGTCGTCTTTCCGTTGTAACAGAGACTGGTGTTGATAATGAAAACATGCGAATCACAGAGAAGACTGTCAAGGCTCTTGCGATGGGACACCCTCTTGTCGTAGTCGGACATCCTGGTTCTCTTAGCATCGCTAGATCGTTTGGCTTTCGGGTTTATGATGGCATTATTGACAGTCGTTATGACTCCATTGAGTGTTACTCAGATCGAATCAGGGTTGCGGTTGAGTCCGCCAAAAACTTTCTGATTGACTTGTCTTCTGATAGGATTTCTTTGGATGAACTATCATCTAATATGCTGTCAAATCTTAACTGGAGCATGTATGGATTCTTGGATCAATACTGGAGTTCTCATGTCCTTAGTGTCAATAGATTTGTGCTTGGCAAGGTTTATTGACGTCTCAAGTTCTGTCTGCTTTTGGTTCTGTATTTGTTTAAGCTTTTTCGTGCGATCAGAATTAGTTGATATGGAAAATGGCCAAATTAGGCTCCTGGAGGTGATAAGCGACGACCGAGGAGGCCACCTTTTATGTTGGCATCTAGCACTCTCTAAGACCAAGAGTTGTTAAAGATTTACAATAATGTTAGCATTCACAATGCTCTGGATGTCTTGGCCACGTCCATGAGCTCAATAGGTTCTGTTGAATGCAGCACATAATTCTAGATGATTTATTGGCATCGTTATTCCTAACATCGCTTTAGAGCGGAGGAAGTGAAGGCGTTAATTCCCAATTTGACCCAGCCATGTTTAGCAGAGAGGTTGAATTGTGCGGATTACTTTAAGAGAGTGGGATGGCTTTCTTGAAAGTAGAGAAGTCTAAAAAAGTTTGCAAGCCGCATTGCGTTTGTACCTCTCGGAGAGGATTTTTTCCCTAGGACTGTTCTCAGCCGTCTAAGATTTAAGCAGACTCGTTCACAGGGAGAGCTGTCTATGCCTTTTGATTTGATGGCCCTTTCAGTTAATACCGTATCGCATTTAATTGCCAACGATTTTGAAGGTCTCACAGATCTGCCAACTTATTGTACAACGGACGCTACCCTGTTGACCATCATTTTTACATTGACTTTAATCATGAGCAAGGGGATGCCTTTGCTTGCCAGTCAATCGTGACGCCCATGATTGCAATCCTTGAAGAATCGCTGGCAAACTCACCCCTATTGGATCTTTAGGCAATAGGAACGTGATATTCGGCTGTGTCAACTACCCCAAAGCGGGCGTCACGCCACGCTAGTGCGTCTTGTAACGTGAACTGGCCTTTGATGACGCAGGGGTTTTCAGATCGGTAACAGCTTGGTGCCGGGCCTTATGCTGAAGCCCGGGAAATGCTTGGCTGCAACTCATCAAGTGCTTTGGAGATTCTTTCGTCGTCCTTTATATTGTTTATGATTGCCAGAAAGACTGTCTCCGTTACGCTAATTAGCCTTGCATTGCAAGTGTTGGCCGCTTCAAAGATATCTTTCTCGGTGATCACTGCCTGTTGGCGTCTCAGTCTCTTTTCAATAAAAGACGTAGCGTGACCAAGGGTTTCTAGTTTGTTTATTTCTTGGCAGTTTCTCGTGCTTGCAGCGATCATTGAACTTGTAGTGGCCTCTACGAGGTGCAAGCATGTCTCCAGGACATCGGCTGAATTCTCAATAAGCTCGTCGAAACTGATGAACTTCCGTTTGTAGCCTCGTGTAGTCATTTCACTCGTGACTATCGATTTGAGCCATAGTCGCAAGGCCTTGTTCAGTTCGATTCCTTCCGCTTGCCGCAGGGAGTTAGCGACTTCCAGTGGATGCCTGATTGGGATGATAAAGCTAGTGTCAATCAATGTTGATTCAAGCCATGGTTCGAGTCCTGAAATCAGTGTGCAAAATCTTGGGTCTTTGATTGTCGCTAGTTCTGCCCCTGCGAAGGATTTGGAGATAATGTTGATCAGACTAGTTCGCCATTCACGGCAATTGATGCTTTGGCTCCATCCCGTAGCCAGGGGTAGGGATGAAGCCCATTCACTTTCCATCCCCGCCAGGAAGTTATTATTGAGATGCATGATACTCACTGACTCCCAGTAGCCCTTGGGATTTGCATCAGTTGCAGGCATCAAATCTGAGGGAACCGAAAATCCCGCTTGTGCCAGCATCCCTGTAAGCGCAGATGTGCCGCTTCGATGCATGCCAAGGATAAAAACCAAGTGAGAAGCTATCTTTTTTCTTGTTCTTGCCTCCTGAAGCTCGGCCTGGCTGGCGAGACTGTTAACGAAGCAGCGTGCCCTTGCTTTTAGGTCATTCCGACTTAATCCAGTTGCTAGGCTCAGTTGGCTTAGCGCTTCCTGCAAGTAAGTGATCGAAATGCTGCAATCTTCGTGTGCCTGTTGATATTCTTTGTTGATGATATGCTTGTAGGCAAACAGTAAGCTGCATCTATAGAGAGATAGATTGCAGGCTGCGAAGCCATCTTCATTGGCTACTTCTGCAAGATGGTGGCTGGCATCTGCTGTTGAGTAAGGAGCCAGGCTGAGGTAGTTGATCGCATGCAGTTGTACGCTCTTCTGCCCTGGATTTTGCCATTGAGAGGCAACAGCACCCAGGCGGTTGAGCTTTCGCCAGGCGGCGGAGGTTGTCAAGAACAAAATATCGGTCATTTCTCTTTGGCTATGCCCTTAGCGCGATTCTCGCCTGTCGGCTAATCTCGCAAACAATTCTTTCAGCGTTTCAAGCTGTTGCTGAGCCAGTGTGAATTGTGCCTCGAGGCGCTGTAGTTTGGACACGGCTTCTTCGTGGCTCTTGATGCTGGCCTTCCACTCAATATCTAGCTCTTGATAAGTCTGTAGGCGGCCTTCGAATTGGCCATGCTGGATGTAATGGATCAGTAGGCTGTCATCGTCATAACCGCCTAGGATAGAATCTCCCTCCCTGTAGAGCTGCATGGGGAAGAGGGTTTTGCAGGCTTTTATGCTGTTGACAACGGCTGCTTCTGCTGTTTCAAGTTGTTGTAAAAGCTCGGCTTTTTCCTTGTTAAGCTGCAGGCATGCTTGTTGTAGATTGTCTTGTTGTATTTTGATTTTCTCGTTTTCGGTTCGCGATTGGTGGATGTCTGCTTGCGCGAGATCATGGATCTCTTTGAGTTTCTTTAATTCTGTGGAGAGTATTTTGAGTTCTTCTGCGAGCAAGTCTTTATCAGTTCGCAGCGATTCATAATTTCTGTTGAGCTGTTGATTGATAGCAAGCAGGCTTTGTTTTTCTTTTTCTTTCTCATTCAGTAGCCAGTCTCTTTTTGCAACCTGATCAATTGTCCATAACGCTTCAGACTGAGGATCTTGGCGAAACCCCTGTTTCGCGAGCCATGTCTTGACTTGCCGCATCGTTTCGCTTGGCCAGGGCAACATCAACTGCACCGTTTCCAGTTGGCTGAGCCACGGCCCGAGACCAGTCAAGGCCGCCAGTGGATCTCCTTGTCGAAGTACTAGGTGCAGATGTGCCAAAGCCCGTTCCCCCTGGCGTGGGATCCAATTCTCAAGCAGGTCGCCAAGGCGTCTTCCACAGCGCTGTTCCTGATCAATCTGCCGCAGGTTTGGGAAAAGCTGCTGCCAAATCATGAGATCAATTGGCCCATTCAACCGGGCGTCGTTGAAGAGGTGCCAAGAGACAGTTGCCTCATGTTCAGCTGCTAGCACCTCCTCGCAGACTAGAGCCTCTTGTTGTTCCAGCAGCACCTGCTTGAGCTCTCGAGCTCTTTGCGGCTCGGCCTCCACCACTAAAAGACTCCCCGAGCTGAGCGACCCTTTTGCCAGGGTCGGAACTCCCACCCAGACCGTGATATCCTCCCCGGTGCTGCGGTCGGACGCTGTTGAGGTTGTCTCTCTTGAGGTCATGTGGCTTAAATTAATCGATCGAGCATCTTTGCGTGGTTTGTGTCAAGAGGTACTGAGACCTTTCCGGCAGGGTTATGTGGACTATAAGCAGGGGTTGGCCACATCGCACAGGCTACCTCTTCGACGAGAGTATGGCATTTGCTTCGGCCATCCCACATTCCTGCTTCCAGGGTCGTTGCTCGGATCATGAGCTCATCGTGGATCCTAGAATATGCATTTTTATTTCGCCACCGGTCTTTGCCCAATAAGATCTTCATCAGAGGGCTTGGATGATCTCACCATGCGTTACTGGCTTACGCCATTCTCGTTGTCAACAAAGGCTTGGAGCACGCTGATCGAAGCGGGACTGCAACCTTGGCCGGAGGGCTGCTCTTCCCCCCCTGAAGCCGATTCTCTGTTGCTCTACGACAGCCCTGATCAACTGATCACCGTGGTGAGGACAGTGCCCGAAAGCGAGGTTCTGACCCCAATGAGTCTTTTGCAGGGCTATCGCCGTCTGCTGGGCTGGTCGGAGCAGACAGGCCAACCACTTCTGTCGATCTCCCAGTTGCAACGCTTGGGTCCGCAGGGTTTGCGCACTTGGATTTCGGACGCCGCTGCCCCCTTCCCCGCTCCGCCCCCCCCTCAGCCAATTCCGCCGCTTTTGGCATTGGTGTCGCTGAGCCTGCTCGTGGCGGAACCCGCATTGCTGGACCATTATTACGATCTTGAGCTACGCGCCGTGCTACTGGGCTGTGATCCTGATTTGCGCTACCGCGAGCGCTTGCTCCAGGCTGGTCAAGAGGGAGACAGTTTGCTGCAAGCCTTCCATGAGAGCCAGAGGGGCCATCATGCGCATTTTGAACTGGAGCAACGCCTGTCCAGTAGGGACACGGAGCTGCGGGAGGCTCGCGAGGAGGCTGAACTGTCCATGTTGCAGCTCCACCAGGTGCAGGAGGAACTGGAGCATTCTTTGCTGGCTGGTGGCGAGAAGCAGCGTCAGCTGGAGGCAGGGGTGCGTGATCTGGAGGAGCTACGGCGCAGCAAGGTCGATCTGGAGAGCTCCTATCAACAGGAACTGCAGGCCCTGCGTCATCAGCTAGAACCACGCCTGGCGGAGCAGGAGCAACGCCTGGCCACGAGGGACACGGAGCTTCGGGAGACGAAGAAGGAGGCTGAACTGTCCATGTTGCAGCTCCACCAGGTGCAGGAGGAACTGGAGCATTCTTTGCTGGCTGGTGGCGAGACACAGCGTCAGCTTGAGGCTTGTGTGCGCGATTTGGAGGAGCTGCGGCGCAGCAAGGCCGATCAAAAGAGCGCCCACGAACAGGAACTGCAGGCCTTGCGTCAGCAGCTAGAACCGCCCCTGGCTGAGCTGGAGCAACGCCTGGCCACGAGGGACACGGAGCTTCGGGAGACGAAGAAGGAAGCTGAACTGTCCATGTTGCAGCTCCACATGGTGCAGGAGGAGCTGGAGCATTATTTGCTGGCCGATGGCGAAAAGCAGCGTCAGCTGGAGGCAGGGGTGCGCGATCTGGAGGAGCTGCGGCGCAGCAAGGCCGATCAGGAGAGCGCCCACGAACAGGAACTGCAGGCCTTGCGTCAGCAGCTAGAACCGCGCCTGGCGGAGCTGGAGCAACGCCTGGCCACGAGGGACACGGAGCTGCGGGCTGTTCGCGAGGAGGCGGAATTGACCCAGCAGCAGCTTCACCAAGTGCAGGAGGAGCTGGAGGAGTACTTTCTCAAGGCCTGCGCCAGCGATCAACTCGCCCAGGCTCAGTTGGAGCAGTTACAACGGGCCCAACGTCTCATGGTTCGCCTTCACCCCGAGGTGCATCCCACTGCTTCCTTCCCCCCGACGCTGGCGGTGGAGGTGTTGCCAAAGTTGTCCTCTGGTGCGATGCCAGAATCCATCTTGCAAACCCAGGCGTTGCTCCGCACCTATGCAGCCAGCTTGGAAAGGGCGAGCGCCCTTCTGGAGCGTGCCAGGCGGTTCTAGCGCCGTCCGCCCCTTAACAGGCGTGACCACCATCCGGGAAAGCCGGACACTTTTGGGGCCGGTGCCAGCATCGTTTGCTGTCTCTTGTCTCGCGCCTCGAGCTCCTGTTCGATCTTGTCGAGATAGAGCCGGAAGTGTTCCAAGGCTTGCCAATGATGCCGCAGATCCTCCGGAATGGCTGACAGCCATTCCGGCATGGGCTGGTTGTTCCCCACCGTGAGCGAAGTATTGGCCTCGATTGAGTGCATGACTCCGACGTTCCCTGCGGTTCCGGCTGGCAACACCACCCGCTCATGCTGTGGCAAGCGGAATTGCCCCTGCTGATCAAAACTGCACCACACCTCCAGTCCGCCCCAGCCTGGGGGCAAGGCCTTCGGATCGAGATGGAAACCGCTCCGTTCCGGCAGACCAATCGCCTGCAGGCCATCCCTCCATCGATCGCAGATCATGGGCCACGGCTCCTGTCCAGGAGCCTGGAGCCAGATCTGGGCTGGTTGCCACTGTCCCCGCCGGCCGGCCCAGCCCCTCAGCGTGCCCTGCAGCAGGCCATCAACATGGCCCTCCAGCCCAAGCAGTTCGCTCTGCAGTAAGGATCTAAGGAGCACGGAGGTCTGCTCCGGCTGGCTCATCAGCGTCAGCTCCACCTGCTGGCTGCCGTCGGCGCAGAGGGCCAGCAACTGTGGCGCTGGCTGCCAGTCCACTGGCGGCAGTTCCGCAGGCAGCACGAGTGAAAATCCTGGGGTTCCCTGCCAGCCGAGGCTCTGGCAAACATCGGGGCGCTCCTGGTTGATCTCTGCCCTGGCAATCAGATGGGGGCCCACGAGCAGGCACACCTCCTGGAGGGCCAAGCCCTTGGCCACAACCCAGCCGGAAATCTGGCCGGGCAGAAGATGTTCAATCCCACCACTCCAGGCGATGCCGGCCTCTCGACGCAGGCCCAAATAACGCTTGAGGTGACGACCCTTTCTGTTCATGGTTTCCAATCATTCAGGAGCTAAGTTTCAACGATTCCGGATGATGTTGTCAATTATACCCGGCTCTGCATGAGGTTCACATCTCGCCAATCCGCTGCGCTGTAGCGCGCAGTGCCCTTGGCAAGGTCAAAGGGATTGCGGAGGCAGGTGCCACCCCCACCGGAGCCAAAACTGCGCATCGGTGTGGTGTAGAGACAGTTGGCGAAAAAATAATGATTTACCTGGCTCCAGCGCCTGCTGCTCTTATCTTGAACTGGCTCACCTCCATGCAGAAGATTGGCATGCCAGATCAATAGCTCACCCCGCTTCGGCAGAAACTGCTGCTTCTCAAATGCATGATCGTTCACAGCCTGTTGCCAGGAGGGTTCAAAAAAACGCTGCGGATGCGGTTCGTCCATCACCGCATTGCGATCCAGTCCTAGCGATCGTGCACTGAGATAGGGCAAACGATGGCTGCCCGGAAAATAGATCAGGGGGCCGCTCTCCGCTTTCACGTCCTGGAGAGCGATCCAAACGCCGCACATAAAGCCATGGGGGTAGCTGTGGAAATGAACGGCATCACTGTGAAAATGCTGCTCGCTGCCAACGGCAAAGTTGAGTGTTTGAAAGGCGAAGGGTTCTCTTCCATAGAGATGACGTAGCAGATCCAACACCATCGGTTCTAGGGCGAGAGTTTTAATGGAGGCATGGTCAATCCAGCCATCCTGCAGGCGAGGCGGGCCGCTTTCACCGCAGTCCCACAGCTTGAGATCGGCTTCAAGACGGGGCTGTAAATCTGCAACAACTCCATCAATTTTTGTCAACCACTCGCTATTGCTTAGATCAACCACGCAGTATCCCTTGTTGTGCAACGAGGTGGCTTCCTCAGACCAGCGGCCGAAGATGCCGTGCTCAATCAGCTGTTGAAAATCGCTGCGGTCGACCAGAGGTTTTCCAGTAAGATCGAGGGGCATTAATCAGCCTGGGGGAGGAAAGATGTTCTCGCTGTAGTGGTGGAGGCTTTAAGCGTTAGAGTTAGATTCTCTTCCAGCAGGCTGAGGTGTGGGCTGTAACAGGGATCGGCTTGTAGGACGGCACCCCAGCGGTTGAGCATGGCCTGTCGTTCTCTCTGCCATTCAGCATTCGCATCCACTGAAGTAGGCGCCCCACGGCTTTTTGATTCGTGGTGGATCAGCACCGCATCCGGACAAAACAAATTACGATAGCCCGCCTTTAAAAGACGCAGGCAAAAATCTACATCATTGTAGTTCACTGCAAAGTTTATAGCATCAAGGCCGCCAACTTGTTCGAAAACGGCTTTGCGTACGACGAGCGTTGCCGCCGTTACGGCGCTCAGGTTATGGGCCAAATGGAGCCGTAACTGGTAGCCCTCGTTCTCGGCGGCCAGATATTTGTGGGCGTGGCCGGCAATGCCTCCAATGCCTAGCAAGACTCCGGCATGTTGGATGGTGCCATCGGGGAATAACAGCTTCGCCCCAACCGCACCAATCTCTGGGCGCAGGGCCTGCGCGGCCATGGCGGCCAGCCAGCCTGCGTGGGTGGCCTCCACATCGTTGTTCATCAGCGCAATCAGCTCACCCCGGGCAAGAGACACGGCCTCATTATTGAGCGCGGCATAGTTGAATTTCCCCGGTCGCCGCAGAACACGCACATTCTCCTGTAACTCCAGATGAGCGAGATAGCTCAGCGTTTCAGGTTCGCTACTGCCATTGTCGATCAGAATGAGCTCCGTGGGCGGATTGCCATGGGCATGTTCCGCCAGCGACGTGAGGCAGCAGCGAAGCAGATCGCCGCGGTCCCGCGTGGCAATGATCACACTCACCAATGGCGGTGGGTCCGGTAGGGGCCAATGAATCAGATGGCCACCCTTGAGATGATGAAAAACCTCCACTTCGCGGCCGCGGCGGGCAAGAAACCGTTGTAGACGATGGGCTGTCTGGCTCGATGATCGAGTTTCTCCAGGTTGATCGAGGCGGTGATATAGAACTTCGGGTAGATGGAAGATTTGATCGCCCTCGCAAAGGGCCGTTGCTTCTAGCGCGATGCCATATAGTTCAGGAGATTCTCCATCGGTACTCAGAGCTTCACAGGCCTTGATGCAAAGATCAGCGCGGATCAGCCAACAGTGGGAATAGTGGGGGTCACTGTAGAGAAGATCAGGATTCCATGCTGGTTTGAATTGTGGTGAATGCCGTCTTCCTTTCAAGTTGATTTTGTCCTCATCCGCATACAGGATGCCAGCATCGCTTTGGGCTTGAATCACTTCGCTGCAGCGAGACAGTGCTTGGGGAGCCAGTTGATCGCCTGCCTGCAAAAAAACAACCCAGGTGTGTTGTTCTTCTTCGAGCAGTTGTTGTTCTTGCGGCAGCATCCGAAACAGTCCGGGAGTTTGGTTGCTGAGACTATCGATCGAACGTTGACACTGTTGTTCATTATTCCGTTCCCCCCAAAGCCAGATGGCAAAGTTCACCGATGCCGAATTGGCGACAGCTTCTGATGTGGCGAGTTGACCTTGTTGAGCCTGCTGTTCCAGAGCCGGCAACTCAACCCGTTCAATCCATTCATCGTATCCCACCAGCGTAAAGTTTAGGCGCGAAAGGAGGCGGTTGTAATCCTGCCATTGTTGTAAAAATGTGCGTTCTTTTAGGGATTCTTTCCTGTAGGCGGGGTGAAGCCTCAGTAACTTGGTTGCCAACAACTTTCGCACCCGCCACAATGGCTGTGGCACCAGTCTTAACTCCGAAATCAGTGGATCATCATCGACTCCCTGGATTTCAAAGCGTGTCGTCTGCGATCGTCTGCCAATGTGCACTAGGCGACGGCGTCGTTTGCCGCTAACCATAATTCTTCCCTGATGGCGATTGATTAGTCCGTAACTGCGCAATGTTTCGCTTTGGAACCGCACCGTAAACAAATACCAACCGGGCCGAGCCGGAACGCGAAGCGTCAGGGTTGGACGTTGGCAGCCCATTTCCCAGACCCAGTCTTCCCGGAAGCGCAAGCCAGTCCAGCGTTTAAGGAGATTCACTGGCGATGACTGGCCTGCATGCCGAAGACAAACTTGGTCAAACTAAAGCCAACTGCGCAGCTGGCCAAGACGGTGAAGAAACCCTTACTTCTCCAGTCATTTTGTGGATCTTCTGGAATTTGCGGTGCCGAGAGCAGCGCCATGAATTTCTGTTGGCGCTTGCTCTCAATGCGAGCCTTCTCAACTGAGGTCAGAGCCAGTTTATAGGAATCGGATGCGAAGCTCACATCAGACTCTAATTTGAGCACATCCGCCGCTTTGCGGTTTAGATTTCGGCCCTTGCTTGAAACCAAGGAGCGGCGTTCCTTTTGAATTTGCTGTTCAAGTTCTCGAACCTGGTCGGCAACGACCGCTACCTCAGGCTCGGCAGGATCTTTGAATTGCCGCTTTAAGGTAGCCAATTCAACGCGCAACTCAACCAATTTTTCTTGGAGTTTACTGATCGTTTGGCTGGCCAACTCGGCTTCACCTTTTGGGTCAATTACCGTGTTGGATTCTTGATAGGCTAACAGACTATTCTTCGCTTGATTGAGTTTGGTGCGAGCCCGGATCAGCTCTGATTCGGCAAAGCCCAGTTGCTTCTGGCTGATGTCTTGATTGAGGCGATTCACAAATTGTTCGCTCTTGGCAAGCATGAAGCGATTTAAATTTAATGAGGCTTTCGGATCGAGGCCAATCGTGCGTAGCACAATTGCACCTGAAAGCTCATCCAGGCTCACGGCCACTTGTTTTTTGAAAAAGTTCAGTCTTTTCTCCTTTGTTAATCCAGGCTTCATGCCGGCAAAGCGATCTAGCCCTGCTTGCGCATAGGCTTGATCGAGATCGTAGGTGCGGTCAAGATCGGCCAAGACCTGCGGCGATTGCAAGTAGGTTTTCAGGTATCGAGCATCTTCGAGGGAGACCTGATTACCCCTGCCTAAGAGAGAGGCCAAACCAGCACCAGCCATGTTGGAATCGCTCTCTTCAGCTTTGCGAATGACAAAATCTGATCGTGTGACATAGCGATCGCGGGCAATGGCATAGAAATAAATGCCTGATAACACGACCGGTATCAGCAGCAGTTGGGTAACCGACAGATGACGCAGCGGCGAAGAGCGAAGCCGCGGCGGTTTGATCGGTACAACCTTCGACTCTGTAAGAATGCCTTCTTCCCCGTCGACAACCTGCTCTTGCTGATCTTTCTTCAGCAAGAAGCGATTAAGCGGATTAAAGTTATCGACATCAATCATTTGTTTGCCTTCACTTCAAGAGCTACTCTTCGATCCCCCGCTGGGGAGGAGTGGCCAGAAGTCGCTCGGTGTGGAGGGCAACGGCTTCGTCGAGGTCATTGAATTCCTCAATTTTACCACCATCGAGGATAAAGGCCCGGTCGCAATGGAGCTTCAGGCCCCAGAGGTTGTGATCCACCATCAAAAAGTCGGCAACTTTCTTACGTTCCATCAGGAGGCGCTTGCTCTTTTCTCGAAAGCGTTGATCGCCGGCTGCGGTGACCTCATCAATGAGGTAAACATCAAAGTCAAAGGCCATTGAAAGGCCAAAGGTTACCCTTGAGCGCATACCACTCGAATAGGTTTTAAAGGGTCGATCAAAGTAAACACCGAGTTCGGCGAACTCTTCCACATACCGCACCTTGTCTGGAACTCTTTTCTTTTCACTATAAATGCGGCTCACAAAGGTCACATTCTCCCTGCCCGTCAGGCTCCCCTGAAACCCGCCCACCAACCCCACTGGCCAAGAAATGGTGCTGTCGGTCTTAATCGTGCCACTGTCTGGGAGATCAATTCCGCCGAGGATGCGCAGGAGGGTGCTTTTGCCAACGCCATTGGCACCGAGGATAGCTATGGATTCACCGGTATGGATTTTAAAGCTCAAATTCTTGAAAATGGTTGTTTTTTTGCCTTGGTAGTTAAAGCTTTTGGTTAGGTTTTTGACTTCGATCATCGCCAGATACTCCGCTTGTTATTGGGTGAGAAGTTTGCGTTCGTTGGTGTAGTAGTACCACAGCGATATGGTCAGCAGGGCAATAGACCAGATCATGGCGTACTCAAGGTTTGCATCGGGTGTGAAGTAATCATCGCTCATGGATTTGCGGTTTAATTCGATTATATGCATCAGTGGATTCCAAACAAAGAAAATCTTCGTGGCTGGCGGGAGGAGCCAGTATCGGAAAGGCACGCCAGAGAGAAACCAAAGGATGCGTGGGATCCACAGGGCTGTCTGCTTGAATGCAGGCATTAGGTGGGAAGCGGTCATGAATATCAGGCCGGTGGAAAATCCGATGCAGGCAGTCAGGATGATTGTGAAAAAGAAAAGCGCCAGGTTGTTCATGTAAACTTGGTCGAGCACGATCCAGGTGCCAATGCAAATCACAAGCAAGCAGCATGTATAAAGCCCGGTCTCGCTGATCGTGCGGGCGATTACCGTGTCAATTGGCTTGACGGGTTTGTAGAATAACAGAGCCTCATTGGCCTCCATGGCTGTAGTGCTTCTGTTGGCGATCTGACTAAAAATCGTGAAAAGTACAGTCCCGGATCCAAGAAAAAGAACAATGTTTAGGCTGCCTCCCCGATGAGCATTGATGGCGGCGAAAAAGCCCACCCAGATGGCAATCAATCCCAGCGGTTGAATCAACACGCCCAAAAATCCACCCTTCACGTCGCTGACGCGGGTTCGCAATTCGCGATACACCAGCGCATCCACCACCCGCCACTGCACCTGCCAGCCACTCAGGCGCCTCAAACCATCAGCGCCGCGGGCTTGTCGTCCGCTGGCACCCCCTGTTGCATCAGCGGAGTTGGCCGTGGGATCCAAACGCCAACCTTGGACAATGATTTTTAATTTACCCCAGCTTTGGTTGCGTCCGCTTCCTCCCCCAGCCAGCTCCTTAGGTCGTTGCGCAGGCCCCGGCCCACCCGCCGCTCGATCCGATCCAGCACCGCCTCCAGGGCCAGGGTCCCCACCCGCCTGCCGATGGGGCTTCTAACCAGCCGTGACCGCAGACCCACTTCGGCCCAGCCGCCTAAGGCCTCATCCCCCGCTGACAGCACGGCCTTCAGGGAAAAGCCCAGGGATTCCGTGCCCTCCGGGAATCCAACCAGACGGCAGCTGCTACTGCGCACTTCCAACTGGTCAGCGTCCCACCCGGCTTCCAGGTTGAGGGTGGGCACCACCTGCCAATGGAGCACCAGATAGGGATTGGAGCGATAGGTGAAGTGTCCAGGCGCCATGGTCCTGAGCCGCTCTCTGGCCAGCAGAGCCTTCAAGGGACGATCCACTAAGGCCAAGTAGGTTCGCAGGCGCTCCTGGGAGGCGAGCGGCCCGGGAATCGGCAGGCTTAGGTCACGTCGCCGCAGCAGAGTGGGCTGGTCGGCCATGGCCTTGCGACGAGATGGCTGTGCTCGACTATGACGGATTCGCCTTCGCTCCCCACGTGAACGCTGGCCTGTCCACCGCTGAGCTGTTGGGCGTCCCTTCCCGGGCGTTGGCCCGGATCCCCACCCTCGGTTCGCTGCTGGCTCCGGCCCGTTTGGTTGTCGGCGCTGCGGACTGCCGCCGGGCTCCCCTCACCGCCCTCCTGGCCTGGGGCCGTAAGCCCTCCAGCCGTATGGCGGAACGGATCGCTCGGGAGCGTGGCCTGCCCGTGTGGCGCTGTGAGGATGGTTTCCTGCGCTCCCTCAGCCTTGGCCCCGACGGGCCGCCCTGGTCGTTGGTGATCGACGATCTGGGCATCTATTACGACGCCCACGCCCCCAGTCGCTTGGAAGCGTTGATCAGCCGATCCCTCTCCGCCAGCGAGACCCACCGGGCCGGTGCCCTGCGGGCGCTCTGGCGGGCGGAGCGGGTGAGCAAGTACAACGGCGCCCGCGAGACCCTCCCCCCCAGCGATCCCTTCGTGCTGGTGGTCGACCAGACCCGGGGTGATCTCTCCCTTCGCTACGGCATGGGCGATGGGGAGAGCTTTGAGCGCATGCTCCAGGCCGCCCTGGCCAACCATCCCCACTGCACCGTGCTGCTCAAGATCCACCCCGATGTGGCGGCGGGTCGCAAGCGCGGCTACCTGGCCGAGGCCCCGCTCACCCATCCGCGGCTGCGGATCTGCGCCGACGGGGGCCACCCCACCGCCCTGCTGGAGCGGGCCGAGGCGGTGTATGTGGTGTGCTCCCAGTTGGGCTTCGAGGCCCTGCTCTGGGGGCGCCCCGTGCACTGCTTCGGCATGCCCTTCTACGCCGGCTGGGGGCTTAGCCACGATGCGCTCCCGCCCCCGCCGCGGCGCCAACCCCACCGCCCCAGCCTCGATCAGCTCGTTCATGCGGCCCTGGTGGCCTATCCCCGCTACATCGATTCCCACCGCGGCCAGCCCTGCGGGCCCGAAACCCTGATCCGGGCGATCGGGCTGCAGCGAAGCCGGCAGCAGGAGCTGCCCGCTGCGGTGGAGGCCTTTGGCTTCAAGCCCTGGAAGCAGCCGATCCTGCGCCGCTTCCTGAGGGGCTCCCAGCTGCGTTTTCGCCGACGCAACGCCGCCTCGCCGCCGGCGGCTTCAGCTCTGGCGATCTGGGGCCGCGACCCTGGCCGCGGCGTGGCCCGCCGCCTTCTGCAGCAGCCCGAGCCGATTCTGCTGCGCATCGAGGACGGCTTCCTGCGCTCGGTGGGGCTCGGCGCCAATCTGATCGCCCCGATCTCCTGGGTCGTCGACCGCAGCGGCATCTATTACGACTCCGGCGCCCCATCCGACCTCGAGACGCTGCTGCGAACCCATCGCTTCGATGCGGCGGAGCGAAGCCGGGCTGCGGCCCTCAGGCAGCAACTGGTTGCGGCAGCCCTCACCAAGTACAACCTCCAGGCCCCCCCCTGGCGCCGTCCCCCCGGCGCCCGCCGCGTGGTCCTGGTGCCCGGCCAGGTGGAGAGCGATGCTTCCATCCTCTACGGGGCCCCCAACCTGCACACCAACCTGGCGCTGCTGCAGGCGGTTCGTGCTGCCGAACCCGAGGCCTGGATCGTCTACAAGCCCCATCCCGATGTGGTGGCCGGCCTGCGGCGGGAAGGGTCGCCGCAGGCAGATCTGCAGCGCGGCTGCGATGCCCTGCTCATCGAGGGCTGCATGGATCAGTTGCTCCAGGAGGTCGATGCGGTGCATGTGCTCACCTCCCTGGCCGGCTTCGAGGCTCTGCTGCGCGGGGTGGAGGTGCACACCTGGGGACTTCCCTTCTTTGCCGGCTGGGGTCTCAGCCACGATCGCCTGACCTGCCCGCGGCGGGGGCGGCACCTTCAGCTCGACGAGCTCGTGTATGCGGCTCTTGTGGCGTACCCCCGCTACGTGAGTCGCCGCAGCGGACTCTTCATCGAGCCGGAGCAGGCGATTGAGGAGCTGCTCGCCTGGTCTCAGGAGCCTCTCCGAGCGCCGAGCGGGTGGCGCCGGATCTTCCGCCACTGGGGACGATGGAGAGAGCGTATCGCTCCCCACACAACTCGCTCTGCACGGCTGTAGGGTTCCTTGCCCTCGTGGCGGGAGACGCGCGTGAGAGAACTTGCTATCGAGGGCCCAGTGCTGCTGCTGATGGGGCCGCTTGGTACCTTTTTCGCGAGGCTCGCCAACCATCTTGAGACCAGGGGCGTCACCGTTACTAAGCTGAGTTTTCCACTCCATGAATTTGGCTTCCCTGGCCATCAGAGGGTTGCCTATTCCGGCCCCATGGAGGATTACAAACCTTTTCTGCGCTCCCTGATTGTGGAGCGGGGCATTCGCCACCTGTTCATGTATGGCGATTTCATTGATCCCCATCGACTGGCGATTGAGTTGGTGCGCGAGCTGAATGCCGAGAATTCGTTGCCCCACACCATCGAACCCTGGGTGTTTGAGTTGGGCTATGTGCGCCCCAATTACGTGAGTCTGGAGCTGGAGCGGGTCAATGCCCGCTCCAATCTGAACCGCCCGGTGGATTTCTATCGAGATCTGCCAGCGGTTGACGAGATTGCTATTGCACCCAGGGATTGTGGTATGCGTTGGCGTAAGTGCTGGAAGACACCCACCTTCATCCAGCACGCCTTCACTCCCTATCCGATCATCAGCGGCCCCCACAAGCTGCAACCGAAGCCCTCCTACCTGCTGGCCCAGGTGGCTGGCTTGCTGCGCAAGCACCTCTATCAGTTCAGTGAGCGGTCGGTTCACAAGCGCTTGCTGGATGGCACCCCCTACACCCTCGTGCCCCTCCAGGTTTCAAGCGATTCCCAGGTAAGTCTTGGATCGGATTATGCTGGCATGGAACCGTTTATTGCCCAGCTGATCGCTTCCTTTGCCCGTTACGCTCCATCGGATCAGCGCTTGGCCTTCAAGCACCATCCCCGCGATCGCGGCTACAACCATTACGGAGCCCTGATCAAGAATCTGGCGCGCCAGCACGACGTGGCGGAACGCGTTCTCTATTTCCACGATGGCGCCCTCGGGCCGATCCTCAAGCGAGCCAAGGCCGTGCTCACCATCAACAGCACGGTGGGGTTGCAGGCCCTCTATCACGGCGTACCCACCAAGGTGCTGGGCCGCACCTTCTACAACATGGCCGGCCTCACCGATCAGCAGCCGCTGCGTGTCTTCTGGAGCTCCCCACAACCCTCAGACCGGGATCTGTTCAGGCGTTTCTATCGCCACATGATCGAAACCACCCAGATCAATGGCAATTTTGATGGTCGCTTTCCTTTCTCCTGCACCTTCACCGTCTCCCCATCGCTTGGCGTTCATGCCATCGGCTCCCGTCCGCGCGGCCTTCAGCTTTTCCAGCGGGTGTTCACCCTTGGTAGGGGCTTCGCCACCTACTACCTTCAGCTGTTGGCCCTCGCGGTCGGAGCCCGCCAGTCGGCCCGCCGCCTGCTGGAGCGGGCCTCCCAGCTCGGCCTGGGCGGCCTGGGGGTGGAGGTGCTGATGGAGCGCCGCCTTGAGCTGATTGATCGGCCCCAGATTCACATCGCCAACCATGGCCACCCCCTGGATGTGCTGCTAGTGCAGGGTTTTTTCAGGGAATCCAGCATGACTACAGCCGCCCGCCACCTGCGTTGGATCCTGCCCTTCTTCGCCGCCAGTGCCCGCAATTATGGCCATACCAACCTCGACCATCTCTCCAGCCACTCCCGCCTCGCTGGCCTGCGCCACCTGCTGCGCGTTCTGGATAATCAGGGCCGTCTGTTTCTGTTTCCAAGTGGTTCCTTGATCACCCCCATCACCCAGCGGGTCTCTGGGAGTCTCTATGTGCTTGGCCGTCGGAGTGGGGCGGTGATCATTCCTTGGACGATCCGCTACAGGGGTTTTCCGCGCTCCGAGGAGGCTTGCCGCTATCGCCCCTTCAGGCTGATCGTGCGGCGGTTGTTCGGGCCCCAGGCCACGATTCTCTGCGAGCAGGGTGCCACGATTGATCCGAACGAGTTTGTCGATCAGAACTCCCTTTCACGGCATATCCGTGAGCTCTATGCTGACAGACTTGGCTCGATCAATTCCGCATCGCATTCTCCCAGACAGGAATTAGATCACTGACTATCAATTCTTTCTGTTGCTTTGGCTTCAGCGCTTTGAGGTCACAGCGCATCAGGATTTCGCAGATCTGATTGAAATCGCGGGCCAGGGACAAGCCGATTGCCTTGGCATTGCCGAAACTCCTATACTTCTGGAGCAGCAGAGGCGCTCGAAACGGCTCCTCAAACTTCTGCTCAAGAATGCGTTCCAATTGACCAATTGTATCGGCAACCGGCGCCACGCCTGCCTCCGTGCTCCCCTCAGCTCTTAATGGGAAGGGATACCGCGCAGGGGGAATACCATGATGTTCACCGAAGGGTGGCTCCAACAGCGCCATCAGGAAGCTGCGGGTCAGGCGTTCGCTGTACTGAAGGTGGTTGAACGAAACCATGCCCAGCAGATTGGAATGGCCCGTGGCCAGGGGAATGCTCACCATCGTCCGCAACAGCATGCGCAGGACCGGGCTGGTGCGCTGGTAAGGCCTGGCGACCAAGGTGCGGCCGATTTCGGCGTAGCTCATGTCTTGCCTGCGCAAGAACTGATCCAGACCCGGATAACAGTGCTCCAAATAGGAATAGCTGCCGTCCCACTCCAAGCCATGCCAGCGGGAGAGGCTCATGCGCAGCGACCCTGCCAGACAACGACGCTCCCGATCCAGGATCAGCAGGTGCCAGTAGTGGGAATCCCGGCCGTCAAGGTCCACCTGTTCTGGGCCGAGAGGGGAGATCTGCCGATAGGTGCTGGCGCGCAAGGCCCCGACCCAGGAGGCGATGGGACGGAACTGGTCGGCTGAAAGAAAATATGCGGAAAATTGATTCTGATCAAAATATCGTTGATCGGGAAGTTGCGAGCGGATATGGTTGAAGGCAATGTCCTCCACTCCGGATCCCCTAGCTTTTCCCGTCTTCATCCTCCTAGTCTCCCGCTTGGGTGATCACTAGTCAACTGCAAAATGCCTCTTCCCCAACTGCCCGGCATCGAGTCTCCGCAGCAGGGGCAAAGTGTGGTTCTGCTCCATCAAGGCTCTGGCTCGACCATTGACCATTTCTTGCGGGGCCCACTGGAGGTGTGGAAGGCCAAGATCATCGAGGTTGATTCTGCTGAAGCTCCGACTTTTCATCTCCAAAATGTGATGATGGCCGCCCATCTTGTGGTGGTTGTGCGCTATTTGCCGCGCCCCTGGCTCCGGGCCCTCAGGCATGTCCGCAGGGCAGGGATCCGGCTGGTGTATTTGATGGACGACGACCTTCTCGACCCGGCCCTGCTGCCGCAGCTGCCCGCCGCCTACCGGCAGCGGCTGCGGCAGCGAATCACCCGCCAGCGTTCGCGGATACCGGAGTTGTGCGACCCCATCTGGGTCACCAGTGAGTTTCTGGAGCGTAAGTATGCCCACCTCGGTGCCCTGCCTCTTCCGCTCAGCCCCCATCCCGGTTTACTGGCAGAGCGTCCCCGCCTGCAGCTGGCCTATCTCGGCAGCAGTGTTCACCAGCTGGAGTTCGCCTGGCTGCGGGAGCTGCTCCTGCTGCTGCAGAGTCGTCAGCACCACACCCATGTGGATGTCTTTGGTGACCTCAACATCAATCGTCAATTCCGCGACCTTCCCCGTGTGCGGATCCTCCACCCGATGCGCTGGCCCAGCTATCTGGCCGAGACCGGCCAGGGCCGCTGTGACCTGCTGCTGACTCCCTTGCTGGAAAGCCCGCTCAACGCGGCGAGGGCCCCGGTCAAGTTCATCGACGCCGCCCGTTGCGGGGCCGCCGGCCTTTATTCCGATCGATCGCCCTACCGAGGCTTTATCCGCCCAGGCATCGATGGTCTGCTGCTCGGGGATCGCCAGCAGGAGTGGCTGGAGGCGATCGAGTGGCTGATCCGCGATACAGGCGCCAGGCATCGACTGGCCACGGAGGGTCGATGTCGCGCCCTGCAGCTGAGTGGGTCTCCCTGATCCCCGGGGGGTGGGAGAGCTTTGTAGCCGTGGGACACTCCTCTCACGTTTTCAGCCCATGCCTGCATGTCACCCTGCGCGGCATTCACAACACGCTGCGGTCAAGGCCTGCTGGCGGCAGGGATCCGCTGGGGTTCGGTCGCTCTGATGGTCTTGGTGGTGCTGCCCAGCGACCGCGCCGTGGCTCAGTCAGCCCCGAAGCCCCAGGCCCCATCGCGGCCCGCCGCGAGCAAGCCGCCGCAGGCGACTTCGATCGACCCTGGCCTGGCGGCCAACCTCCGCTACCGGTTGGGTCCGGGCGACAAACTAAAGGTGGCCGTGTTCCGGATGGAGGGGTACGAGACCGTCGCCGAGGTCCTCAGCGATGGCACCCTCAATCTGCCCCGCCTGGGCAGCGTGCCGGTCTGGGGGTTGAGCCTCGATGAGGCCCGCCGGCGCATCACCGCTGGGTACGCCACGATTCTGCGGCGTCCGATCGTGTATCTCGATCTGGTCGAGGCGCGCCCGGTACGGGTGGCCGTGAGCGGCGAGGTGCAGCGGCCTGGCCTGTACAGCATCGGCAAAGGGGGATCGAACCAGCTCAGCAGCAGCGGCCCAGGAGGCTCCCCCAGCACCGTGATTCAAACGAGCGGCGCCCCGACCCTCCTGGATGCGATCCAGAGGGCTGGGGGTCTCACGGCCTACGGCGATCTTCGCCGCCTCACCGTGCAGCGGCCGAGTCGAGGCCCAGGGTCCCCCATGCGCACGTATCAGTTCGACTTTCTCAAGGTGCTCTCCGGCAGCGGGCCGGTGACCAACCCACTCCTCTACGACGGCGACAGCATCACGATCCCCCGCGCCGAGAACCTCAGCGAATCGGAGTTGCTCGCCATCGCCTCCTCCACCTTCGCTCCCGACACAATCGCGGTGAATGTGGTGGGGGAAGTGCTGAAGCCCGGCACCCAGAACGTGAAGGCCAACAGCCCGCTCTCCGGCGCCCTGCTCACGGCCGGGGGGCTGACCCGCCGGGCCAATGATCAGACCGTGCGTCTGCTCAGGCTGACTCCCTCGGGCACGATCAAGCAGGCGACCATCCGCTTCAATCCGGCCGCCCCACTCGGTTCGGTTCAGAACCCACCCCTGCAGCAGGGTGATGTGATCGTGGTCGACCGGCATGGCTGGGCCAAGACCACCGACGGACTCTCCGATGCCCTGGCGCCGATCGGGCCGGTGATCAACGCCGGCTCCCTGTTCCGGCTTCTGGGGCTCTGATCCTGCAGGCCCTGCGGGCCCTCACGGCCGTCAGGTGAGATACCGGAGCCGCTGCCCTGGGGTCGCCAGCGCGGCTCCCAGTTGTTGTAGGAGTAATGCTGACGGGCGCCGTTGTGGTTCTGCGGGTAGCCGCCATTCACCAGGTCGCAGCTGCCGTAGGAGTCGTTCATCATCACGCCGCTGTCGTCGTAGCCGATCACCAAGGTCCAGTGGCCGCCGCCACTGGGATCCGAAGGTGGCCCATGGTGCCGCTACCCGACCGCCACGGGCCGGCCGGCGGCGATCTCATCCCGGAGCGTCTGGAGGGTGCCGTCGGGTGGAATTCAGCCTGGAGACCCAGGTGGCGCAGGGCCGCCAGCTCGGCTACGGCGCTGGTGGAATCGCCGTAGCACTGGCGCAGGCTGTTGTAGTCGTTCATGGCCAGCTGGTCGAACCAGGGCACGTTGAGGGGATTGGGACCCCTGAAGTCCGTAGAGGCTGGCTCTATCGCGGCTGTGGCCGTGGTGACCGCCAGAAGCGTATTTTCTGGGAGGCTGTTGCCGTTTACAGGGTATCGATTGTCCCATTGAGCAGGCCTACCAGACGATCAAAATCAAGAGGCTCACGGCCATATGCGCTGGCTGGGATAGGCTCTGTTCTTCAGGGGTGAGCTGGCGGGCATCGCCATCGACTAATCGGCAGAATTGCTTTATTAAACCCGGCCAATTTGTATGGCGGCCGTCTTGATTCAACGATTCAGGCCCTACGACTGATCTACTCTGTCCAGTGGTTTTGGCTGTGCAAGGGATCGGCGGGCTCCTAGAGCGGCCGCACCGTGCCCGTCAGGGCAGAGGCCTCCAGCCAACGTTGGATCGCTTGGGGCAGCGGGCAGCGCTGCCGGCTGGCGCTGTCGATGGCCAGGTGGCGGGTGAGACCGTGGGCCACCTCCTCACCCTGGCGCTCGAAGCGATAGCGCACTTCAAAACTGCCTGGATCAAGGCGCTGCGGATCGAGCCGGATGGCCAGCCGCTCGCCGGTGTGGAGGGGGCGGCGGTAATCGGCGCTGCAGTGCACGATCGGCAGGCCCGCCGGCAGTGGAGCCGGTGGGGAACCCTCCCCGCTGGCTGCTCCTGGGAACACGCTGGCGGCGCCGATACCGAAGGTTTCGAGACTCTCCTCATACGCCTCATGGCACCAGCGAAGCAGTTGATGGAAGTGCATCACGCCGGCGGCGTCGGTGTCACCGAAGCGCACGGTGCGCTTCAGGCCGAGCCAGGGCTGGGGGGGGACAGACGGTGGTGCCATGGCTGGGGGCAAGGCAGGAAGGGTGGCCAGCTGGCTGGAGGCCCCATGATCCTGCGGAGTTGGCTCAGCGATCCACCGAGCCCATGATCACATCGATCGAGCCCAGGATCGCCATGATGTCGGCCACCTTGGCCCCCTTGAGGATGTGGGGCAGGATCTGAAGATTGTTGAGATCGGCGGCGCGGATCTTGAAGCGCCAGGGGGTGACATCGTCGTTACCCTGGATGAAGATGCCAATTTCGCCCTTGCCCGACTCGAGGCGCGTGTAGAGCTCGCCAGTGGGGATCTTGAAGGTGGGGGCAACTTTTTTGGCCACGTATTGATAATCGAAGCCAAACGATTCACCGCCCTTGCCTTCGGCGAGGCGGCGGGCTTCCAGATTTTCGGTGGGGCCGCCGGGAATCATCTTGCAGGCCTGCCGCAGGATCTTCAGCGACTGGCGCATCTCCTGGATCCGCACCCGGTAGCGGGCGAAGCAGTCGCCCTCCTTTTCCCAGGCCACATCCCAGTCGAAGTCGTCATAGCACTCGTAATGATCCACCTTGCGCAGGTCCCAGGGCACGCCGGAGGCGCGCAGCATCGGACCGGAGAGGCTCCAGTTGATCGCCTGCTCCCGTGTGATCGCGCCGAGGCCCTCGATGCGCTTGCGGAAGATGGGGTTGTTGGTGATTAGCTTCTCGTATTCATCGATCTTGGGGCCGAACCAGTCGCAGAAATCGAGGCACTTCTCCAGCCAGCCCCAGGGCAGGTCCACCGCCACACCGCCGATGCGGAAGTAGTTGTTGTTGATCAGCCGCTGGCCGGTGGCCGCTTCCCAGAGGTCGTAGATCATCTCCCGCTCGCGGAAGATGTAGAAGAAGGGGGTCTGGGCGCCCACATCGGCCAGGAAGGGGCCAAGCCAGAGCAGGTGGTTGGCGATGCGGTTGAGCTCCAGCATGATCACGCGGATGTAGCTGGCCCGCTTCGGCACCGGGATGTCGGCCAGGCGCTCAGGGGCGTTCACCACAATCGCCTCGTAGAACATGCCGGCCGCGTAATCCATGCGGCTCACATAGGGCACAAACATCACGTTCGTGCGGTTTTCCGCGATCTTCTCCATGCCGCGGTGCAGGTAGCCGATCACCGGCTCGCAGTCGACCACGTCCTCGCCGTCGAGGGTCACCACCAGCCGCAGCACCCCGTGCATGGAGGGGTGGTGCGGCCCGAAGTTGACCACCATCGGCTCGGTGCGCGTTTCCAGCTGGGTCATGGGAAGGCGGAGGCCGGGGCTGGCGTCAATTCTAAGGAGCCCGAGGCGGAAACCTGGGGGTCTGCGGCGGTGGAGGCCCACCAGGCCTTGCAGTGCCTAGCCCAGCTGGCCGGCCTGCTGGGCCAGGGGCCCGATGTTCAGGCCCAGAGGTTTTGGACCACCGCGGCACCCACATTCAGGCCGACAGCAAAGGAATCCTCACAGGCCTCGCGGATGTGCACGCCGCCATAGACGCGGCTGATCGCATCCTCCAGGCCGGCCTCGTAGAAGCTGTTGCGCACTACTCCCCCCCCATCGATAAAACCGTCAAAGCTGCGCACCACGCCGGGGAGTTCCTGCGATGTGGCGTCAAAGGTGAGATTGTCACCAAAGAAATAGCTCATCACGCTGGCAAAGGTGCCCCCCATCACCGAGTGGCCGGAAAGGAAATCCGGAAAGGGTGGCGACTGGACGCCATTGATCGAGGACAGCAAGGACTGCCAGTTTTGGTCGCGGACGGTGAGGACCGAACCATCCGTATCGGAGAAGCTGCCGGTGATCAGGTCCCAGGGTCGGGGCTGAACGTTGTCGTATTTCTCTTTCCAGGCGCAAATCACCGCATCGGCCATGGCGAGGCTGAGGCTGGCGATCAGCTTGGCGTTGGTGAGCAGGGAGCTGCCCTGGTCGAGCGCCACATCCATGGCGATCTCGAGAAGCTGGCCGTAGGGCCGGAAAGTGTCGGGCCTGTCGTAGGCCCAGAACAGAGCGATTTCCGTCTGATCAGGGCTGCGCTGCAGCGTGGTTTGGGCGGTGTTGGCCAAGCCGCCGTAGAGGCGCACTTCGTTCAACTGTTGGGCATAGAGGTCGAGGTCCACATCGGGCCGGCACTGCAGACCGTCGGAGCGATAGGCATCGGGACTGCTGATCACCCAGGGGGTCAACGATCCCCAATTGGGCCCCACAGCCGCCCCTGCGGTGGGTCCGGACGGGGCCGGAGTCCAGACATATCCCGGCAGGCCGCCGCTGGGGGGCGTGTAGGGGGTGGTGTTGGCCGAGCCGTCGTTGGCCCTGAGAGCACGGATCTGGTCGGCCAAGCCGGCACCGAAGGCCAGGCCCGCCTGAATGCTCTCCGCCGACCCCGTGAGGGACTGGAGACTGAGAGCGTATTGCGCCTGGATCAAGCTGCTCTCCCCGGGTAGTTCGAGTGAGAGAATCCGCTGAGCCGCACCCACCAGGGCAGCGTTCATGTTGGCCCCCGCCGGGGCGCTCTGGTCGATTCGGTAGAAATCCACCGGATCGCCGAAGGCGGCGAGGGTGTCCAGCATCGCCGTGGAGAGCATCGCCATCAGGCGGCTGCCGGTGGTGGGCGGCACACCAGGTTTGCCATTGCTGCCCGCGGATTGGATCGCGTTCAGGGCGCAGTTGGTCCAGATGAGGATCGGGTCAGACCCCGGCGGCACAAGAGGCGGGGCGGGATTAAGGGTATCGATGCTGACCGAATCGAAGCCGGCGCTGCCAGCGTTTCCGGCCCTATCGGTGTAGGAGCCCGCTGCGATCGAAACCGTACCCGTGGTGGCGGTGCCGTCTTGCGCGGTGAAGAGGGCGGAATAGTAGTTCCCGAATCCAGTGAAGCCGCTGAGGGTGCCGTTGCTGATGCTGACATCTGCAGCAGTGAAACCCAAGACGTTTTCACTGAAGGAGAAGCTGAGCAGGGAGCTATTGGCATCCTTGTTGATGGCGGGGGAGACGAAGCTGATGGCCAGGGCAGGGTTGATGGTGTCGACCTGCAGCGTGGGTGACGCGGCTCCCGCACCCGCATTGTCGAACACGTCGTTCCAAGCGCCAGTGGCTAGGGCGATCGAAGCGGTTCCTTCCCTGTTTGCCGTGGGCGTGAAGGTGGCGGTATAGGTGTTGCCGGAGCCGTTCAAGTTGGAGAGGCTGCCGCCGGAGACGGTGACATCGCCGCTGCTGAAGGAGGTGCCGGGATTGCGGTCGAAGGCAAAGGTAAGCAGGGATGTTTCTCCACTTTGGATCGAAGGATCACTGCTGCTGATCGTGACGCTATTGGCGATGCCGGTGAGATTGGTGGCGGTGAGGTTGCGGAAGAAGGCGGCTGACTGATTGGTGCTGAGAGAGCGAATGTCGCCGAAGCCGGCCCTGTCAAATCCATTCACGCTGGTATAAGTGACCGCGACGATGTCCGTGGCGAGGATCGGTGCGGCGAGGGTCAGGCGGATGGTGGTGCCTCCGCCGCGGAGCCTCGCGGGGCCAGTGATGCTGCGGCGCACCCCGTTGACGGTCACCTGAAAGCGGTTGAAACTGGGGAGAGTGCTGTTGAGAATCTCGCTGTAGCGCAGGGCAAGAGCGTTGCCATCGACAGCCATCTCGACAAGGGTTGGGATCGCCATTGCGTTTGGGGGTTTTAAGGGTAGGAAGCTGTGTCAGAAGAAAATTGGCGTTGAAAAAAATCCGACCAAGACTTTATTTATGACTGACTGACTGGACTTTCCGAAGGTGTTTTAAGTCGATGTCGGGATGTTGAAGCGGTTTTGGAGTCGCTGCCCACGGCTGGCTCTGCGTAGTCGCTTCGCCAGCCTCCAGGCGACGGCTCCGCCGGCCAGGGGCAGGGGAGCAGGGACGGGAACAGCCTCGATCCTGAGCTCGAAGCTGTCAGCGTTGCCATTCGTGCCCCAGGTCCAGGAGAAAACCCCGGGGCTCAGACCGAGGTCGGCAAGTGTGGAATTATTGAAGCGGCTGGTGCCAGCGAGGCTGTTGCCGCTCTGATAGTTGATAGGCAGCACCAGAATGCTTTGCCCCACGCCGTTATGAGAAACGATGCCGAAAAGATCACCAAAGCCGGTGTTGGGGTTTGCGAACAAGCTGGGATCACTGCCGAAGGCACTGGGACCGGTGAGCCCGAACCACTGGTTAACGTCAACGTCAGGAGTGTTTGGGTCGCCTGAGAAAGCATCGGGGCCAGCATAGATATGATTGTTAGCGAGAACGTTCGTATAGTCGACCTTTGGGGTGGGAGTGGGCAGGTCGGTGGTATTGGCCGAACCGCTGCCGTTGATCACCACATCGTTTCCATCCTGCCTGACGGTGAGCACAATGGCGGAATGTGCAGCGATTGAAGGCCAGAATGCAACTCCCAGTCCAAGAAGAACCAGGTGGCGGGACAGGCGGTTAACGGTCAACACACAATTTTGATTCATGATTAATGAAGCTTGAAGCTTGAAGCTTGAAGCTTGAAGTTTGAAGTTTGAAGTTTGAAGCATGCAGCATGCAGCATGCAGCATGCAGCGTGCTTCGTTAATCGCAATAATTGCGACATCATTCGTGCAGTAATTGTTCCTTTGGATACATATGAGCCGCTGGTGGCGGCCGGATCTATGAATATTGATTGTGAGCATCCAAGGTTGCTTGAGGTCTGGGCGGTTGGGCGGCCCCCTTGTCTCCTCAGTCTTTCCCTGGTCGATTCCGCTGAGGGGGGGCTTTGCTGCCTTCGCCCATCTCCCCGTTCTTGCTGAACCGTTGCGGCAGCGCAGGGCCTCGGTGACACTGGTGCCCCGGCGGGCCACCAACTCCCGTGCCATGGCTGTGGACCCCGTGGATCGTTGATGGTCAACCCCACGGGCCTGTGAGCCAGCCCTGAAACACATTCAGCTCACCCGCACCCCCGGCCAGAGGGCGAGGCAAGGGTGCGCAGCCGCTCCACCGGCTCTGGTTGGAGTTCGTAGGCATACAGATGCCGCACCAGGTGGCGGAAGCGAAGCAACTCCTGCAATGAATCGATCGAGGCCTCAGCAAGCACAGCGGGCCGCTCCTCCGTGGGCTGGCCCATGCGCTCAAGGAGTCGGCGATGCCAGGCTGTCCACCAGGGCGTCGAGCTTGCGTTCCTCCACGGCCAAATCCAGGGCCAGATCACGCAGTTGCTGGGGAGAAGGGGCCGCCATGGTTTCAAGTGAGGGCCATGGCCTGCCGCCGCAGGCGTTCTTGCCAGTGGCACGGCAGATCTTCCCAGCGCGCCAGGTCGATGGCGATGCCCTCCTGGCCGGCGTTGGCCAGCGATTGATCCACCACGCTCTCCACCAGTCCCAAGGCTTCTAGCTGGGCAACAGAGGGAAGCCCCTCCACCACTACATCCAGATCAGAGTGGCGCCGAAAGGAGCTGGCCTCCAGCGCCGAACCAAACAACCACACCCCTTGCACTATCGGCCAACGTTCCCGCAGGGCCTTCGCCGCCCGGCCCGCTGCCAGCAGTAGCAGTTGCCGCCGTTCCTCCAAAAGCCCCTGCTCCTGGGCCCAGCGCCTCTGCAAATGCTGGTGATGGAGATTGACGGCAGCCATGGGAAAACGTTAAAGGAGTCCTCCAGTTGCTGAATGTCCAGCGCGAGGAACCAGGCGGTGAGACCCTGATGCCATCCACCTTGGGCAAGCCGCCGTGCCCAGCGCAGCTCCCCTAGGACTGACGGTATGACCACGCATTTCCTCCACCAGAGCGTGCTGGCTGCCGAGGTGCTGGAGGCCTTCGCCTCGTTGCCGCCGTCGCCGGATGGGGGCCCGCCCCTGCTGATCGACTGCACCCTCGGCGGCGGCGGCCACAGCGCCCTGCTGCTGGAGGCCCATCCCGACTGGCAGTTGATCGGCCTCGACCAGGACCCCACCGCCCGGCTGGCGGCGGCGGCGCAGCTGGCGCCCCATGGCGACCGCGTGTGGATCGAGGCCGCCAACTTCGGCGCCTGGGCGCCGCCGGCGGACCAGCGCGCCGTGGCGGTGCTGGCGGATCTGGGCGTGAGCAGTCCCCAGCTGGATCGGGCCGAGCGGGGCTTCAGCTTCCGCGCTGAGGGGCCGATCGACATGCGCATGAATCCCGAGGCGGGCGAGAGCGCCGCCGAGCTGCTTGATCGGCTGGAAGAAGGGGCGCTGGCGGACCTGCTGTTTCTATACGGCGATGAGCGCCTGTCGCGGCGGATCGCCCGGCGGCTGGTGGCCGAGCGGGAGGCGAAACCCTGGCGGGAGCGCCGCACCAGCGAGCTTGCCTATGCCGTGGCCGGTTGCTATCCACCGAAAGCCCGCCACGGCCGTATCCATCCAGCCACCCGCAGTTTCCAGGCGTTGCGCATCGCCGTGAACGACGAGCTGGGCGCCCTGGAGCGGCTGCTGCAGCGGGCCCCCGACTGGCTGGTGCCCGGTGGCCTGCTGGCGATCATCAGTTTTCATTCGCTCGAGGATCGCCGCGTGAAGACCGCCTTCCTGGCCGACGAGCGCCTGGAGCGGGTCACCCGCAAGCCCCTGGTGGCCGAGGCGGCCGAAGCGGAGGCCAATCCCCGCAGCCGTTCCGCCAAGCTGCGGGTGGCCCGCCGCCTGCCATGACCCTTCCCGAATTCCTTCCCCCTCTGCTGCATGGGCTTCCGCCTGGGCCTCACCTGGTCGGGCCGCCGTTTCTGATCCACCCGGCGGCCCTGGCCCTGCCCTCGTTGCCGCCCCTGCCCTGGCATCCGGCCCTGCCACCGGTGCACCGGGCCGATCTGGCCTGGTGGGGGGCGCTGCTGATCCAGGTTCTCGCCATTCCGGGAACCCTGCTGCCGGTGCTGCCGGGCCTGGCCCTGCTGCCCCTGGGCGCCCTGGTCTGGTGTCTCACGGTCGGCTTTGCCGCGGGCTGGCCCACGCTCGTGTTTGCCGGGGTGCTGCTGTTGCTGGGCTGGGGCGCCGATGCCCTGGGCCTGGTGTTGGGCGCGGCCCGGATGCAGGCCACCCGCTGGGCCTACATCGGCTCAGGGATCGGCCTGCTGGTGGGTCTGTTCGGTCTTCTGCCGGCCCTGCCGGTGGGAGGACCTTTGCTTGGGGCCCTGGTGGGGCCGTTGCTGGGTGCGGCGATCGGCGAACTGCTGAGTGCCCCCACCTCCCTGGGGTCCTACGGCTTGCTGCGCTTGAAGCGCTCCCTGCTGGTGGGCCTCGCGGTAGTGGCCGGCATGTTGGTGAGCCGCTTCGCCCAGTTCCTGCTCTCCCTCGTGGGCGTCCTTGGATTCGTGCTGCTGAGCACCGGGGTGCTCGGCTGATCGGCCTGCTTGGTTGATTCGCTCCGGCTCGCCTCGGGCCTTCAGGCTGATTCCGTCTTCACCAGATGGCGATAGGCGGCCGTGGAGATGCAGCTGGTCACGGGCCAGGCCACCATCAGCCCCATTCCGAAGGTCACCAGGCCCACGGCGAGCAGCAGGAGCTTGATCACCGCGAGTAGCAACAGCAGCAGCCACTGGGGATCCACCAGGTGGCGACCCCGTTGCACGGTGGCCATCGCGCCGCGGTTCTCGAGCAGCGCGATCTGGGCGAGGAACTGCTGGTTCACCCCGTAGTACAGCAGGGCCACGAGCATCAGGCCCAGCAGGAGGATCACCAGCAGGCCCACGAGCAGCAGCGGCAGTCCGAGGCTGGCATCCGTGAGCTGGAGACCGCCCCGTTCCAGCAGCCAGGCCACCCCGAGGGCCCCGGCGAGTACAGCCAGCACCACCAGCAGCGGGATCGACAGCAGGGCGCTCAAGGCGATCCAGGCCATGAACACCCGGCGGAACCCCGGTCCATCCCAGCGGAGCAAGCTGCCCAGGGTGGGACGTTCCCCCGCCAGGGCCCGCCAGGCGCCGCGGACCATGCCCACGTTGCCCCAGCAGCTCACCGCCAGGCTGGCGGTGAAGGCCGCCACGAAGATCAACCAGTCCACCACCCCCAGGGTCTCGCCTCGGGCTCCCCGCAGCACCTGCTCCTGCAGGGGTTGCAGCAGGATCTGCACCCCGGTGAGCAGCAGGGCGAAGAACACGAAACTCCAGGGTGCCCTGCAGAAGGCGGTCCAGCCGTCGTGAACGGCATCCCCAATATTGAGGCGCTTCAAGGACTGACCGCCGAAGCCGCCGCTGCTGGGGGCCATGATCAGAACGCCTGGGAATCCAAGGCTAGGGGGGGCGGCGAAGCTCGGCCACCGCCCCGGTCACGGCGGTGATGGCGGCCGTGATCTCCGCGGGCTGGGTGGCGCGGCCCAGGCCGAAGCGGATCGAGGCGGCCGCTTCCTGGCGGCTGCGGCCCAGGGCGGCCAGCACGTGGGAGGGACTGCCCTGGCTGCAGGCCGAACCGCTGCTCACGGCGATCGACCGACGCAGCAACTGGTGCAGGCGGCTTCCATCCACCCCCCCCACGCTCAGATTCAGGTTGTGGGCAAGCCTCGCGCAGGGATGGCCGTTGAGGGTCATGCCGCCCAGCGCTTCCAGAGCCTCCCAGAGCCGCTCCCGCAGGGCCTTGAGCCGTTCGGCCCGGGCCTCCCGGTCGGCCAGGGCCAGCTCCAGGGCGCTCTGCAGGCCCACGATCAGCGGCACCGCCGCGGTGCCGGCCCGCAGGCCCCCCTCCTGGCCGCCACCGTGCTGCTGGGCGGCCAGGGCCACTCCGGGGCGGCGCACCAGGGCCCCCACTCCCTTGGGGCCGTAGAGCTTGTGGCCGCTCAGACCCAGCAGGTCGATGCCCAGCTCCTCCATAACCAGGGGGATATGGCCCACCGCCTGGGCGCCATCGCAGTGGAACACGGCCCCCCGCTCGCGGCAGAGGGCACCGATGGCGGCCAGGGGCTGGAGCACGCCGATTTCATTGTTGGCGGCCATCACCGACACCAGCAGGGTGTCGGGGCCCACGGCGCCGGCGAGCAGGTCGAGATCCACCAGGCCATCGGGCCCCACCGGCAGCACGGTGACGGGGAAGCCGCGCCGCGCCAGCCAGGACAGGGGATCGAGCACGGCCCGGTGTTCGGTGGCGAGGGTCACCAGGCCCCGGCGGCGCTCGCCCCGCTCCTCGGCGGCCTCGGCCACCCCCTTGAGGGCCAGGTTGGCGGCCTCGGTGGCGCCGCTGGTGAAGATCACCCCTTCGGATTGTCCCCCCACGGCTTCGGCCAGCCGGCGGCGGGCTAGCTCCACGGCGGCGGCGGCCTCAAGGGCGGGCCGGTGCAGCCGGTTGGAGGGATTGGCGAACCGCTCGCTCCACCAGGGCGCCATCGCCGCCACCACCGCCGGATCGCAGGGCGTGGTGGCGTGGTGGTCGAGATAGGGAAGCATGGAGCCATGCTGGCAACACTTCGCGGGTTCACGGCTGTGCCGCACCAGGGCGCCCAGGACGGATCAGGGAAGAAAGGCCAACCCAAGGACGGCCATAACGAGGACGGCCGAAACAAGGACGGACAAAACAAGCCAGCGCAGAACACTGGGGAGAACGCCGTGCTGAGCGGAGTGCTGAACGGAACGGTGAAGGGAATGGCGATCGTGCCCTTGATCAAGCGACGCCACCATCACTCCTGCCGAGAGGGGATCGGAGTTCTGCTCCCACCGGGGCCGGCCACCCGGCCAGCCCTGTGGGCTGAGCGACGGCACCGAATCCGGCAGGTAGGGCGAGCCAGCCGATCGGATCGGGCAGCATCCCGGCAGCGGTTGCCCTGCAGTCCGCCACAGCGCAGCGCTCGGGCCACAGGTCCAGGGCCTTCCTGCAGGACCTGGCAGGGCTGCAACAGATGGCTTTTGAAACCTCCTCAAGCGGCTCCTTGGGCAGAGCATCTGAGCGCCGGCCTGGCCACGGGCCTGGGCATCGTTCTGGCGGCCGGTCTATGCCCTGGTTGGGCCAACCCCCTGCAGGCCGAGCCGGCGCCACGGCCTGTTGATCTGAAGATCCTGGTGGAAACAACCAACATGCGGGAGGGCACTCACTGGCTGGGGGTCTACGGGCGGGTGGCGGAGCTGGACCAGCCGGGTCTCTGGCGGGTGAAGCTCTGGCGTGAATGGAGCGATCGGGTGGAGATCACCACCGAATCGATCGATTGCCGGCCCGGCAGGGCCACCCGTGCCGGGGTGACAGCCTCCAAGGTGGTGGTGCAGACCCTCAATCCCGGCGGACCGATCAATCCTGCCAACCGGCTGGATCACCTGATCTGGTGGGCCACCTGCTTCCCTGAGCAGGCGGGGCGCGATCCGGCCAAGCTGGCCCCCCTGGCCCGCAGCCTCGGCTTTGATGGCCACCAGCGGGAACAGTTCGAGGTGCTGTCGGTGCCGCCCTTGCCCCACCCATGAGGCTCGGATAGGGGGTGCTGCCGTTCTGCTGGGGCAGGAGCCGGCAGCCTTGGGCCGGCCCGGACGGCCTTGGGGAAGTGGCTGCCCGAATCCCGCGCCCCCGATAGATTTTGGCGATGGTGAACCCCCTTCCCACCGGCGCCGCCGGTCTGCCCGATCCCGAGGGCGAAGTCAGCCTTCCCGCCGAGGCCGTGCCCGCCCCACCGGTGCGCCTGCTCCTGGTGGACGACGAACCGGGCCTGCGCGCCGCCGTGAAGGCCTACCTCGAAGACGAGGGCTTCCTGGTGACCACCGCCAACGACGGCGAGGAGGGTTGGACCACAGCCCAGACCCTGCTGCCCGATGTGGTGATCACCGATGTGATGATGCCTCGCTGCGATGGCTATGGCCTGCTGAAGCGCCTGCGGGGCGATGAGCGACTGGGGGGAACGCCGGTGATCTTCCTCACCGCCAAGGGGATGACGGCCGATCGCATCGCCGGCTTCCAGGCCGGCGCCGACGACTACATCCCCAAGCCCTTCGACCCCGACGAGCTGGTGGCGCGGGTGCGCAATGTGGTGCGTCGCCAGGAGCGGCTGCTGGTCGAGGCGGCCCGCTTCGCCGATGCCGACATCGGCGCCATGGCCAAGCAGATCACCGAGATCCGGTCCATGCTCGGCACCGGCGGTATCAAGAAGGCCGCCCCCGATGTGAAGCTCGACTTCACCCCCCGCGAGGCCAGCGTGCTGCAGTTGGTGGCGGAGGGAATGATGAACAAGGAGATTGCCCGTCGGCTGGAAACCTCGATCCGCAACGTGGAGAAGTATGTGAGCCGCCTGTTCATCAAGACCGGCACAGCCAGCCGCACCGAATTGGTGCGCTACTCCCTGGAGCACGGGCTGGTGGAGTAGGTGAGATGGCGCCAGACCAAACCAGCGCTTGTGCTGGCGAGCCCAGTAGCGATAGGGACGCCGCTGATTGCCCGTTGGACCGCTCCCACAGCCCTACGGTTTGTGTCGTCGGGCGTAAATCTTGAGTGCCAAGCCCTGTCAGGCCTCCCATGGCCTCTGGGGACAGGAACGCCCCCTTCATGGTCCGGAAGGCTGGCTCTTGAGCGCTCCCAACCGGGGTTGGATCTACCGCGAGCGGGTGTCGCCGGCCCTGGCCGGTCTGCAGGTCAGCGCTTTCTACGCCGCACGCCATCGCCATTCCGATCGGAGCGTCTGGCGGGATCGTCTGGCTGCCGGAGAGATTCATCGCAACGGAGCGGTGATGCGTGCGGACCAGCCTCTGGCGGTAGGAGATCGCCTGGCCTGGCACCGCCCCCCCTGGATCGAGGGCGCTGTCCCGGCCTCCTGGGCGGTGGTGTTCGACGACGGCGACCTGCATGTGATCGACAAACCCGCCGGGCTGCCGGTGCTGCCAGCCGGCGGCTGGCTGGAGCACACGGCGCTGCGGCTGCTGGAGCGGCGCCACGGTGGCGATCCTGGCGGCATTCCGCTGCCGGTGCACCGGCTGGGTCGCTTCACCAGTGGCCTGCTGGTCTGCGCGCGGCGGCCGCAAACGCGGGCCTGGCTGAGCGCCTGCCTGCGGGAGAGCACGGTGGCCGGGCTGGGCCCCGATCCTTCCCCCGATCCTGGGCTGGATCATGGCCTTAGGCCGACGCCAGGAACGCCGCATGGCGCCGATCGACCCTTGCGGTCAGCGCCGGCCTCCGCGGCAGCCGGTTGCCGCAAGCTCTACCGGGCCCTGCTCGTGCCCGGGGTTCTGGCGCTGGAGCCGGGGGAGTCGCTGCCGATCACGGTGCCGATCGGCCGCCGCCCCCATCCCCAGCTGGGCCGCATCTGGTGCGCCGCCGATGGCCGCGAGCAGGGCGACCTGAGCGCCCGCAGCACCCTCACCCTGCTGGAGCGCAGTTCCAGGGCCGAGCTGGTGCAGGTGGTGATCGCCAGCGGCCGCCCCCATCAGATCCGCATCCACTGCGCCGCCCTCGGGGCACCCCTGCTCGGTGATCCCCTCTACGGCCCCGGCGGTCAGGCGGCGGCGGCGGCCAGGCCGGGCGACGGGGGCTACCGGCTGCAGGCCTGGCGGCTGGAGCTGGAGCTTCCAAGCGGCGAAAGGTGGGCGTTGGAAGTGCCCCACTCCCTGCAGCTGGAGGGGTAGCCGGATCGGGGGGCTAGCAAGCTGTGGAAAGGTGATTCATTACAGGATCCACCCATCGGCCCCTGAATCGGCCCAGATCCTTCGGCGGCAATGGATTCTGCCAAGTGACTTCGGCTGGCGGAAGCAGAGGGGCTTCCGACGCTGGCAGCCTGAGCAGACGTCCCTGAGACCTCCATGCCCGGGTGACTGGATCTCCGAGCACCACCAGCTGAATGGCCTGCTGGATCGAGTGGATGAACGGGATTCTCGGCAGGCTTCTAAGCCGATGAGCCGATGACCGGTGGGATCGGATCGGGCGCTCTGGCGTTCGGGTGCAGCGGATCTGGGGTGATTGAACCTCGGCCCCGCCGCTTCAGTCCCGCCCGGCGGGAAGCTGCCAAAGCCCCAGCCATTCCCCACTACGCTCCGCCCGTGAGCCCCGGGCCGGTTCCCACAGCAGCGGCACCAGCCCCGCCCCCCGCAGCTGATCGGCGAGCTGCTGGGGATCGCTTCCGAAGGGCGGCCCGCCCGGAAGGGTGTGGCACCAGAACAGCCCCAGTAACCAGCCTCCGGGGGCCAGGAGCCTGGTCACGGCGGCCAGGTAGTCGGACCGGCGGGAGGGATCGATGGCGCAGAAGCAGGTGTGCTCCATCACCCCCTGCAGGCTGCCATCGGCCAGTCCGGCCGACCGCAGGGCGGCGGCATCGAGCAGATCCGCCTGCAGCCAGCGCAGCCCGGGCCGGTCTGCCCCATGCAGCCGCCGGGCCTCCTGCAGGGCCTCGCCGCTGAGGTCGAGGCCGATCGCCTCGAAACCCAGCTCCGCCAGCAGGGCCGCCTCGTGGCCACGGCCGCAGCCGGGCACCAACACCTCGCCGGGCGGCAGCGGCCGACGGGGGTCCTCGCGCAGGAAGGCGTCGAGGGGCGGCGCCGGAGCGCCCAGCTCCCAGCCATCGCGGCCTTCGCGGTAGCGCTGGTCCCAGGCGGCCGCCTCGGCGGAGGGCAAGGCGGCGTGCATCGTGGATTGCATTGCGGAGGGCATAGCCAAGGGCAGAGGCTCCGGATGGGGCGCAAACCAGCGCGCCAGGGCCGACACATCCTCATCGCCGTGGCCGGCCGCCATCAGCTCCGCCTCGATCGCCGCAACCCGCGCGCTCAGCGGCAGCTCCAACCCAGCGGCGGCAGCGGCCTCCAGGGCGATCTGGAGATCCTTTTGGTGCAGCGCCAGCCGGAAACCCAGCGGGAAGAGGCCGTTGAGCATGTTGGCGGAGCGGTGCCGCAGGGCCCAGGAGCCCGCCGCCCCGTCCATCAGGGCCTCACACACCTGCTCCATCGGCAGCCCCAGCCGCTCTCCCAGGGCGAGGGCCTCGGCCACCGCCCCGTAGCTGCCGGCCACCAGCACCTGGTTCACCGCCTTGGCCCGCTGGCCCGCCCCCACCGGCCCAACGTGGCTCACGCGTGCCCCCACCACCTCCAACAGGGGTCGAGCCCGCTCCAGATCTCGCTCGTTTCCCCCCACCAGCACTGAGAGGGTGCCGGCCTTGGCGCCCTCGGTGCCGCCGGTGACCGGGGCATCGAGATAGGCCACCCCCCGCTCCCGGAGCCGCGCCGCCAGCTTTTCGCTGGTGGCCGGGGCGATGGTGGAGAAATCGATCACCAGGTTGCCCGGGGCCAGGCCGCCGCTGGCGGCGTCGGGGCCTTCCAGGAGCACGGCGCGCACGGCGGCATCGTCGCTGAGGCACAGGCAGAGCAGGGTGCTGCCCGTGGCGGCTTCCCATGGGGTGGCGGCCCGCCGCGCTCCGAGGGCGGCGAGGGGTTCTTCCCGCTGCCGGTTGCGGTTGTGCACCGTGAGCGGGAAGTCCGCCGCCAGCAGGTTGGCGGCCATGGGGGTGCCGAGGGCCCCCAGGCCGAGGAAGGCCACCGTTTCGCGGGGGAGATCAGGCCTCGCTGCGGGCGCGGCGACGACCACGGGCACCCGGTGGCCAGCGGCCGGTCCGGATGGCGATGGCGGTGCGGAATTCATGGCGCTGGACGGTGAACACCAGAATCCCATCGGAGCTGAGCCTGTCATCAGGACCAACCTGCACATCAGGGCGAACAGGGCTATGCCGGTGTATTGCCCTATACCATTACGGGCCGTGATTGTGCTGTTATTCTAACTCTTTAGAAAGACTATTTTCGATCCATTGCCTGCTAAAATTGCTTACTGAAATTGCTTACTGAAATTGCTTACTGAAATTGCTTACTGAAATTGCTTACTGAAATTGCTTACTGAAATTGCTTACTGAAATTGCTTACTGAAATCGCCTGCTGAAATCGCCTGCTGAAATCGCCTGCTGAAATCGCCTGCTGAAATCGCCTGCTGAAATCGCCTGCTGAAATCGCCTGTTGAAATCGCCTGCTGAAATCGCCTGTTGAAATCGCCTGTTGAAATCGCCTGTTGAAATCGCCTGTTGAAATCGCCTGTTGAAGCCAAGGGTTTTGTTTAGCATGAGGATCTGAGCGAAGAGCTGCGCAGGATCTGGCGGGGTGGCCGACTGGATATCGTCAGAATCGGCGAGATTGAATTGCTCTGAACGGCGTTGCCGCAACGCGACTGATTGCGGTGGTTGTGGATTTCATCGATGTCTCGTTCCTGGCATCGGTTGGTCTGCGCTTCATCATGCAGAGCGCTATGGCGCTGGATCTCAACAGAGCAAGTATGGCCCCGCTGGTCGGCGATCACCCCCTCGTTCGCCGCACCCCGGAGGCCGTGAGCATCGCGGCGATCATGCGGACGTGTTCTGATCAGAACGCAGCTCTGGGGCCTCCAGAGTCTCTCATCCTTGATGCCCATCGCCCCCCGGCCCTGCGCTCTCTGCCTGGAGATCGATCCCGATCCCCAGGAGTTTCGTTTAGCCTCCAGCTGGCTGCGAGCGGGCGGGGCGGCCTTGGGGGTGCCCGAGGAGCAGATCGACCGGCTGGAGCTGTGCCTCAACGAGGTGCTGGCCAACGTTGTCGAACACGGAGGCGACGCCATGGCAAGCCTCGCTATCCAGCTTGAACTTGGGGCCAGCCATGTACCGGGGGTGCACGGAGCTGCTGCTGCCCCGCGGGCCGCTGGCCGGAATCATCCCTCAGGCCAGCTATCAGACTGAAACTGTGCAACTAAACCGCAGCGATCTGCTGATCGCTTACCCCGATGGACTCAGCGAGGCGGAGGATCACGAGGGTCGCCCCTTCGGGATCGATCCGTGCCGCGATGGGGCTCCCCTGAGCTGCCAGCGATCCGCCCTTGACGAGAGGTCCGCCCTCAGATCCGCTCGAAGGCGATCAGCCGTGAGAAGTAGAAGGGGGCCTGGTTGAGGCTGCGGCGCACCGGCTTGAAGCCGGCGGCTTCGGCGGCGGCCACGATGCCGTTCTCGCGCAGCTGGTAGGCGCGGGTGGTCTTGCTGGGGCCGGGGAACAGCTGGCCGATGCCCTTCAGCAGCGCCAGCAGGGGGGTGTAGGGGGCAAAGCTCACCAGCAGGTGATGTTCGGCCATGCTGGCCAGGTGGCCCACCATCTCCTCGGCGGCCTCCTGGGGGTAGTGGATGAACACATCCAGGCAAATCACCGTGTCGTAGCGGCCCTGCAGGCTCTCAAGGTCGGAGGCGGTGAAGCTGAGCTGCTCGGCACCGATGCCGGCGGAGCGGGCGCGCCGTTCGGCCTCCGCCACCATCGCCGCCGAGAGGTCGCTGGCGGCAACCGATCCTGCCCCCAGCTGGGCCAGGGGCAGGCAGAGGCTGCCCACCCCACAGCCGGCATCGCAGAAACTTCGCTGGGGCAGGTTGCCCTGCTCCTGCAGCCAGGCCAGCACCTCATCCACCGTCTTTTGGTGGCCGATGCGGATGTTGCGTTGAACCTTGTTGACCTCCTCGCTATCGCTGTAAATGCGGTTCCAGCGCTCGAAGCCGGTGCTCTCGAAGTAGGTCTGCACTTCCGCCTTCTCGGCCTGCTTGGCATCTACCTGCTTGGCATCAACCTGCTTGGCGTCGGCCGGCTGGGCTGGAGGGGCCACCTGGTTGCTGGCCGCGGTCTGCCCCGATGTGGCGTCGTGCAGTTCGGCGGGCATGGTTGGAGCCGGGACGGGGCGCCGATCCTAGGGGCTGCCTCAAGCCGCCACGAGGGCCTGGGGATGGGCCTGGCTCCAGCGCAGCTGGCCCTGCACCTGCTCGCGCACCAGGGCGCGATACCGGAGCAAGTGCTCGTTGAGCAGGCCCATCCACAGCACCTGATCGAGCAGCTGGGGGCGATGGCGCGGGGTGTCGCGCAGGCAGCGCCAGAACAGCCCGCGGCTGGGGCGGAGCACCCCTGTCGCCAGAACCTGGTGAGCAGGCCTGCCACCGCCCCCGTCCGCCCCTCGGGCTCAGGCGGCCCGCTGCCAGCGGAGCCCTCCAGTGCCCAGGCTCCAGCGAAGGCACTCGGCAAGCGGCCGGCCCAGCAGCAGTTCGCTGAGAGGCCTCCTCTGCCCCAGCACCCTTCGCGGCAACACGGTGGCCGCCGCGATCGCCCGCTCCGGCCTGCCGCTCCAGAGGGCCAACCGGAGCGCCCCCTCCAGCAGCGGCAGGGTCACGCCGGCCAAGGTGCCATCCTCCAGCCGGCAGCTGCCGTTCTCCACCACCAGGGTGCGCTCATCCCAGCGGTGCAGGCCGTCGGCCAGGCCGTAGGGGGCTAGGGCGTCGCTCACCAGCACCACCTGCTGGGGCGCCAGACGCTGCAGCAGTACCGCCATGGTGGGCGCCACGTGCACGCCATCGGCGATCAGCCCCAGGGCCACATCGCCCCGCAGGGCCGCCGCCGCCACGGGCCCAGGGGCGCGGTGGTGCATGGCGGGAACGGCGTTGTAGGCATGGGTCACCATCGCCACGCCGGCGTCGAAGGCCGCTGTTGCTTCGCTTTCGGTGGCTTCGCTGTGGCCCAGGCTCACCACCACGCCCTGGCTGCGCAGAGCCTCGATTACTGCGCTGGCTCCCTCCAGTTCCGGGGCCAGGGTCACCAGGGCGATGTCGGCGGCGGCGGCGCCAGCCGGCCAGTCCGGCTCGGCGCTGCCTGGGCTGTCGTCGTGGCGGCTGCCGGCCGCCTCCTCGCTCCACCCGGCGGTGGGCGCCCCTGCATCCGGGCCGAAGAAGCCGCCGATCCGCTTCTGCAGCGCCGCCGGGGAGGGAGGGCAGAGGTGTTGCAGCGGGTGGGCCCCCCGCCGCGCCGCCGCCAGGAAGGGACCCTCCAGGTGGGCCCCCAGCAGGCGGCAGCGGCCGGGGCGATGGGCGGCCCGGGCCTGGCGCAGCACCGCCAAGGCCTCCCGCAGGGGCTCCACGGCGCAGGTCACCAGGGTGGGGCAGATCGCCTCCACCCCATCGCGCCAGAGCAGCTCCAGCAACTCCTCCAGCCGGGGCAGGTCGGCGGCGGTGAGCTCGGGGAAGGCCAGGCCCAGGCCGCCGTTGATCTGCAGGTCCACGCCGGCGGGGCTGAGCCAGTCGCCCCGCCAGTCGCTGCCGGCGGCGCAGCTGCCGGGGGCGATCGGCTGGAGGGCGGCGATGCGGCCCTGCCCATCGATCGCCACCCGCCAGAGCCGATCGTGCCGATCCTGGTGATCAGCCCCCTCGCCGCCCCGGTCCTTGCCCTCCGGCAGGCCACAGGCGCCGCTCTCCGGCAGCCGCACTTGAGTGAGCCAGGTGAGGCCCGGCCGATCCGGTGGCGTCGGACCGTGGCGGGAGGGCTCCATGGCGGCGGCTCGGGCGGGAGAATGCCATCCTCGCCGCCTTCGTGCCGTGGTTGCCCCCGATCCCGCCCCCCAGCAGCCGAGCGGCGCGGTCGGCGATCCGGCGGCCCCTGCCGTGGCCGTGATCATGGGCAGCGACTCCGATCTGCCCACGATGCAGCCGGCCGTGGCCCTGCTGGAGCGCTTTGGGGTGAAGGCGGAGGTGCGGGTGCTCTCGGCCCACCGCACCCCCCTGGAGATGGTGGACTTCGCCAGCGCCGCCGCCGGCCGCGGCCTGAAGGTGATCATCGCCGGGGCCGGTGGGGCGGCCCACCTGCCGGGCATGGTGGCCTCGCTCACCACCCTGCCGGTGATCGGCGTGCCGGTGCAGAGCCGGGCCCTTTCGGGGGTGGATTCGCTCCATTCGATTGTGCAGATGCCCGGCGGCATCCCGGTGGCCACGGTGGCAATCGGCGGTGGCCTCAATGCCGGCCTGCTGGCGGTCCGCATCCTGGCCACGGCCGATTCGGCCCTGGCCGATCGCCTGGCGGCCTACGCCAGCGAGCTGCACGATCAGGTGGTGGCCAAGGATGGGCGGCTGCAGGAGTTGGGCAGCGCCGCCTACCTGGAGGGAATGGGGGGGTGAACGGGGGGCTCCCATCAGCCAGCACCCAGACGCTGGGCGGCCTGGTTGCGTGGGTGGTCCAGCGCCGATTGAGGGATGGCGGAGCCTGGGCTCGGGTCGATCGGTGCGCCGGAGCTAACGGGGTGCTGGCAGGCCCCCGGATCCGTCAAGCTGGCCCCACGATCCTCGGCGCGGTTGGAATCCGCGGCCCCCAACCCCATGCTTGAGCGGCTGGTGCTGCCCCCCTGGCTGCGGTTCGGCCTGGCCCTGCCACTGCTGGTGTTGAACCTGTGGGTGCTGCGCCAGCTGCTGGTGCCCCTGGCGCCGTTCCCGGCCTTGTTTTTGGCTGCCGCCCTGCTGGCCTTTCTGCTCGATCTCCCCACCCGCTGGCTGGTGGAGCAACGGATCCCCCGCCCCCTGGCCCTGCTGCTGGTGCTGGGCCTGGCCCTGGGGGGGGTGGTGCTGGCGGCGCTTTGGTTGCTGCCGCGGCTGGTCACCCAGCTCGATGAGCTGATCACGGCCCTGCCGGGCTGGCTGGCCCAGGGGGAAACCCTGCTCAGCCGCCTGCAGGACTGGGCCGTGGCCAAGGGCCTGCCTACCGACTTCGGGAACCTGAGCAGCGAGGTGATCACCCGCACCAGCAAGCTCGCCAGCCAGCTCAGCCAGGAACTGCTGAGCCTGCTGGGGGCCACGGTGGGCCTCACGGTGAACACGGTGATCGTGCTGGTGCTCACCGTGTTTCTGCTGATCGGCGGCGAGCGGATCGCCGAAGGCCTGGCCGAATGGCTGCCTCAGGGGGTGCGTGCTCTGGTCACCGGCACGCTGTTCCGCACCTTCAGGGGCTACTTCGGCGGCCAGGTGGTGCTGGCCCTGATCCTCAGCGCCCTGCAGATGGTGGTGTTCACCCTGCTGGGCATTCCCTACGGCGTGCTGTTCGCGGTGGCGATCGGCTTCACCACCCTGATTCCCTATGCCAGTGCCCTCACGATTGTGTTGGTGAGTTTGCTGCTGGCGCTGCAGAACCCCCGCCAGGGTTTTGAGGTGCTGGCGGCGGCGATCACGGTGGGCCAGGTGGTGGACCAGGTGATCCAGCCGCGCCTGATGGGCAGCATCGTGGGATTGCAGCCCGCCTGGCTGCTGATCAGCCTGCCGATCGGCGCCCGCCTGGGCAGCCTGCTCGGACTGGGCGAACTCCTGGGCCTGTTGCTGGCGGTGCCGCTGGCGAGTTGCGGCAAAACGTTCCTGGATGCCTGGGCGTTGAGGCTGCGGGCAGGGGAGGTGGCGCTGGCGGCGGCGGAAAGGGTTCGGGAATGAAGGGCGGGTCAACCCCGAGGTGGCCGTCGACTTCAGCGCCCCCGGAAGCTCGCTCCGAACAACTCTCCAGGCGTCTTCCCTAGGCTGGCTCAAGGCCCTGGCCGTTCCGGTGTTAGGGATGGATTGCTTAGCTCAAACCTCGACCAGGCATAGCCCTGGCGCTTCAGCAACTCCCGGATGCTGGCCATGCTGGCTTCATCCAGTCGGGGTGTGCGGGACAGCACCCAGCCGTAGCGGCGGTCCGGCGAGCCCACCACCGCCCAGCGGTAGTCGTGATCGAGCCCGATCACCCAGTAGTCCCCCCAGAACGGTCGCCAGCCCAGGAAGCTCACCAAGCTCACCTTGAGCCTGGCGCGGGACACCGGATCCATCACCTTCGCCACGCCGGTGGCCTGATCAACGTTGCCGCTGCGTTTGATGCACTGATTCAGCACGCTCAGTCGTCCATCCGGCCGAAGGCTGTACAGCGCCACGGTGTGGCGGGCGCATTGCCGCTGGAAGCGGTTGGGGATCCTGGCAATCTCATACCAGCCGCCGACATAGCGGTTCAGTTCCACCGAGGGCACCGGGATCACCGCCGGCTGGACCCCCGCCGGCCGGGTTGAGGCCGGCGGGGTGAGTTCGGGCCCACCGGCCCCGACGGGGGCTGAAACCGGATCGCCGAGCGCCGAAGCTTGGTGGGGAGCCGCCAAGGTCAGGGCAAGGGCGGCCAGCCAGGGCAGGGGCGGAACGGGGAGCCGGTTCAGCAGGGCCATGCCCTGATCTTGGCAGGCCCGCTCAGCGACCCAGCATCGGCGCAGTCGCCGTGTGCAACTCAGAGCTGAAAGCGCACCCAGCCATGGCAGACCGGTTTCCTCTTGGCGGGTCTGCTGGCTCAGTCTTCTCCCGCTGCCGGCACCACCCCCTGGCTCTCCAGGTAGGTCAGCACCTGGGCCACCGACTCCTCCAGGCTCTGGCTGCCGGTGTCGATGCGCAGCTCGGGGGCTTCGGGCTCCTCGTAGGGGCTGGAGATGCCGGTGAAGTCCTGGATTTGGCCGGCGCGGGCCTTCGCATAGAGGCCTTTGGTGTCGCGCTGTTCGCACACCCCCAGATCGGCGGCGCAGTGGATCTCGAAGAAATCGCCGCCCTCCACCAGGTCGCGGGCCCGGCGGCGGTCGGCGCGGAACGGGGACACGAAGGCGGTGAGCACCACCACGCCGGCATCGAGGAAGAGCTTGGCCACCTCGCCGATGCGGCGGATGTTCTCTTCCCGGTCGGCATCGGAAAAGCCAAGGTCGGCGCAGAGGCCGTGGCGCACGTTGTCACCATCGAGCACGTAGCAGGCCATCCCCTGCTCAAACAGGGCCGAGTTCACCGCATTGGCGAGGGTGCTCTTGCCGGCGCCGCTCAGGCCCGTGAACCAGAGGATGGCGCTGCGGTGGCCCCGCTGGTGGGCCCGGGCCGCCCGGGTCACGGTGGAGTGGTGCCACACGATGTTGGTGGCGATCCCAGGCTGCGTGGCGCCTCCAGGGCTGGCCATCGTGCCGTCGTCAGTGTTGGAGGGGGCGGCGGTCATGGCGGCAGGAACGGAGGGGGTGGGGGGCTGAACAGCCGGAGCGGCACTTGGCCGCGTCCACACCATTCTCAGCAACGGCAGACCATGGCTCAGCAACGGCAGACCAGGGTCCCGCTTTTGATCAGGTCACCCTCGGCGTTGAGGGCGGCTCCCAGATGGCTCGCAGGCGCCTTCGCTGTTGCCGAGCCTGCGGCATCGGCCAGGCTCTCCTTCAGGCCGCCACAGCCTCCACCACGCTCACCGGCGAGGGGGTGGGCACGATCTCCTCTGCAGGCTCAGCCCCTCTTTGCCGAGCGGTCTGGCGTACTCCGAGGGCGTCCGTTCCCGGCCTCCCTCTGTCATCACCATCATGTTGAGGTCGAGCAACTTGCCGGGGAACGGCGCGTTGCCTGGCGGAATCACCTGCTCCACCAGCAGCACCCGGGCGCCGGGGGCCATGACGGCGCGGATCTGGCCCAGGATCCGCAGGCAGGCCTCATCGCCCCAGTCGTGGAGGATGTGCTTGAGCAGGTAGGCATCGGCGCCGGCGGGCACGGCGGCGAAGAAGTCACCGCCCTGAATGCTCAGCCTTCCCGCCAGCTCCGGCGGCACCGCCACCGGCGCCGCCACCCACATCCACCAGGTGGGAGATGCCGCTGAAGTCGTAGGCGGCGAGCAGGGCGTCGATCTGGGCGCGAGAGTGGTCGCCCATGGCCGCATCGAAGATGACGCCGCGGCGCGGATTTTGCTGGTACCACTCAAACACCGACATCCCGTAGCGGTGGCGGAAGGCGCTTTCGCCGGTGCGCACGCTGTGCAGCAGGTCGGCCCAGCCGAGGTAGTGCTCATCGCCCATCAATCGGCCCACCATTCGCATCGAGTGGGGATGATCGCTGCGCAGCAGATCCGCCAGCGGCGTGAGCGCGAAATAACGCGGCGCCGTTTCCTCGAAGATGCCCAGGCTGGCCAGGCCCCCGCAGCAGCCGGAACAGGCCATCGGCCTCGGCGCCGCAGGCCTCCGCCAGCTCCTCCACAGGCCGCTCTCCGGCTGCCAGCTGGTCGGCCACGCCGAGCTCGGCGGCCACGTGGATCATCTGGGTCAGCCAGGCGCCGCTGGCCAGCTGCATCAGCTGGTCGTAGAGGCTCAGGGGAGGGGGGGTGGAAGGGGCGGAGGCCATGGGGTTGGCGGAGGCGGCGCTGATTCCGTGTAGCGCCGGAACCCCGGCTTGTCACACGCTGGGCCTCGCCCCTGCCCCCTTTGAAACATTGAAGACCATCACAAGTTTCTGTGGACGCGCTGGAGCATCGCCGCGCCCGGCTGAGGGCTTGTGTTCCAGAAGGGTTTCGATCTTCAATGTTTTCCATGGATTCAGAGCTTGAGCCTGCAGATCTCGGGCCGGTCTGGCACGAAGCGCACCATGACATGGTCATTCACGCTTAGCTTGTGATAAGCTGTGTCATTGTCTTCAGCCGCGTAGTGAAAGAAGCGCCGCGATTGGTTGGCCTCAAAGCGATAGGATAAGCAACGGCGTGTTGCGTTGACTCCGTCATCTTCTTCCCAGCGAGCGATAACCTGGGCCATGACTTGGCGGCCACGGCATGCCAGGAGAATGACATCATGTAACTTCTGCAGCGATGTCACCACGATGACGAAAGATAGAGCAGAAAATAAACCTAAGAAGGGCAGTGCGACTAGATAGTCAATGAGGGGTTGTTGCCCATCCAGCCGATTGATTTCGGGGGCGGCCGGCAAGTAGCGAATCAGTACCTTGCTTCTGCGGCGCGACGATGAATAGGTATCTCTGTCTACAGCGGCCTGGTTTCGGTGCAGGGCGGGGCTGGCTTTGTCTTTGAGGAGCGGCCCGAATTGATACTCAACCCTATAGGTTTCAACCTCTTCACCACTTTCCTTGTGCCGGTTCAGAATCACGCCTTCAGCGATCTTGCCCTCGCGTAGTAGCTCCAGCTCAGTCATCACCAGCGAGGCTAGGTGAATGCTGCCGCTGAGGCATAGAAGGGAACCCAAACAACCGAAGCCAAGGCCTGCGATTTCCCCTCTCAGGGAGGGCGGAGTCTTCACGGGGGGTCGGGCCTGGGAGGCCGAGGGGGTTGTCGTCATCGACGGGCGGAGGCTGCGCACCTCTGGTTGCCGCGGGACGACGCTGATTCAGGGGCCACGCAACAGGCCTGGCACTTGCTGGAACGCTGGCGCCCCCCTTCACCCCCCCGCCTGCTTCGGCCGGAAGCCTTTCTTCTCCAACGCCGCCAGGGCCGGCGCCACCTGATCGCCCTGCAGTTCGATCACGCCGTCCTTGAGGGTGCCGCCAGTTCCGGAGGAGGCCTTGAGGGTCTTGAGCAGGGTGCGGGCCTCAGTTTCGGGGATCTCCAGACCAGTGATCGCGGTCACGAGCTTGCCGCCCTTGCCGGCCTTGGTGCGCTGGACCCGCACCTTCTGCTGGGCCTTGGGAGTTGTGGCCCCCCCGGCAGCCGCCGAGCCGGCGCTGGGCCGGGCCGTGCTCGCAGCGCTGCCGCTGAACTCCTGCCAGCCCCCTTTCTTCGCCATGCCGAGCCCTTGCGCCGCTGCAATGGATTCTGATCGGGGCCGCGCCGGGGCCCTACTGCTGCACCGGCAGCGGCACGGGGCCGGTGGTCCAGGAGCCGATGCGCAGGGAGCAGCGGCCGGCGGCCTGCTCCGCTTCGAAGCGTTCCAGGCCTTCCCGCACCCACTGGGCGCAAGCCTCCATGGCATCCATCCCGGTGATGCCGGCCGCCTGGGTCAGCCGCTGCCGCAGGTCGTGATCCAGCCAGTCCAGGCTCGGCGCGGCCGAAGGGGCGAGGGGAACTGCGGGGGATGCCGTCATGGCCGGGCCTTGATGAAGCACTTGCTTCCATTGTGTACCTTGCGGGTCTCGCCCGTCTGCTCGTGGTGGTCCGACTCGCCACAGCGGTGGCTCCACCCTGCTCATCGAGATCCACGAACCAAGTGAACTGACGGCATGGGGATGGTGGCGGCCCTCATTCCGGTGGGGTCGGCCACCGCCGCCATGCGCATCACCAGCAAGAGTCAGGTCAAGATCCCCCAGGCGATCAGGGAGCAATGCGGGCTGTTGCCCCACACCGAGGTGCGTTTCGAGGTGGAGGAGGGCCGGGTGTTGCTGGTGAAACAGGATCATCCCGGCGAACGGGGTGAGGAGGGGGTGCAACGCTTGCGTCAGGCCCGGCTGCGCAGCCGACTCAGCACCGATCAGCTTCTGGCCCTTTGCCGGGGTGAGAAGGATTGATGATGTTCGTGGATTCGAACGTGATCCTTGATGTGATCACCGACGATTCCCGCTGGGACGCCTGGAGCGCTGCCCAGCTGTTCCGGGCCCTTGATGCCGGGCCGGTGCTGATCAATGCCATCGTCTACGCCGAGATCGCTTTCGCCTGTGGGCGCATTGAGGAGCTGGATGCCCTGCTGCTGCAGCACCTCTACGCCTATCGGCCGATTCCCCGGGAGGCCTCCTTCCTGGCCGCCAGGGCCCATGCGGCCTATCGCCAGCGCTCGGTGGCCAGCGCTCGATGATCTTTCCGGATTTTTGATCGGTGCCCATGCCCGCCTCGAGGCCAAGGCACTGCTCACGCGTGATGGGCGCCGCTACCGCCAGGCCTTCCCTGGCTTGCGGCTGGTCCTGCCAGGAGGTTCGCCTCCCTAGGCTTCCCCCACTGCATGCCGCTGCCGGTGACCAGCACCGTTTCCCCTGTCATTGGCTCCGCCGCCGATCCCGCCAGCTTGGTGCCCGCGGTGCGGCCCGATCCCCTCGGCCGCTTTGGGCCCTACGGGGGCCAGTACGTGCCGGAGACCCTGATGCCGGCCCTGGCGGAGTTGGAGGCGGCCGCCGCCGAGGCCTGGGCCGATCCGGCCTTCACTCAGCGGCTCAACCACCTGCTGCGCACCTACGTGGGCCGGCCCAGTCCGCTCTATGAGGCCGAGCGCCTCAGCGAGCACTACCGCCGCGCCGAGGGCGGCCCGCGCATCTGGCTGAAGCGCGAAGACCTCAACCACACCGGCGCCCACAAGATCAATAACGCCCTAGGCCAGGGCCTTTTGGCCCTGCGCATGGGCAAGAAGCGGGTGATCGCCGAACCCGGCGCCGGTCAGCACGGCGTGGCCACCGCCACGGTGTGCGCCCGCTTCGGCTTGGAGTGCGTGATCTTCATGGGCGCTGAGGACATGCGCCGCCAGGCCCTGAACGTGTTCCGCATGCGCCTGCTCGGGGCCACGGTGCAGCCGGTCACCGCTGGCACCGCCACCCTTAAGGACGCCACTAGCGAGGCGATTCGCGACTGGGTAACCAATGTGGAAACCACCCACTACATCCTGGGCTCGGTGGCCGGCCCCCACCCCTACCCGATGCTGGTGCGCGATTTCCACGCCGTCATCGGTAACGAGGCCAAACAGCAGTGCCTTGAGTCCTTCGGCCGCCTGCCCGATGTGCTGGTGGCCTGCGTGGGTGGTGGCTCCAACGCCATGGGCCTGTTCCATGCCTTCGTGGAGGACACCTCCGTCCGCCTGATCGGCGTCGAGGCTGCCGGCGAGGGGGTGGCCAGCGGCCGCCATGCCGCCACGATCACCGAGGGCCGGGTGGGGGTGCTGCACGGCGCCATGAGCTTGTTGCTCCAAGATGAGGAGGGCCAGGTGCAGGAAGCCCACTCGATCAGCGCCGGCCTCGATTACCCCGGTGTGGGTCCCGAGCACAGCTACCTCAAGGGCATCGGCCGGGCCGAATACGCCGCCGTCACCGACGCCGAAGCCCTCGACGCTCTGCAGATGCTCTGCCGCCTCGAGGGCATCATCCCCGCCCTTGAAACCGCCCACGCCTTTGCCTGGCTCGAGAAGCTCTGCCCCACTCTCGCGCCCGGCACCGAAGTGGTGCTCAACCTCTCCGGCCGCGGCGACAAGGACGTGAACACCGTGGCCGAGAAACTGGGGGACCGGATGGGGGGGTGAGGGCAGCCGTTGCAGGATTCAGCGCCTGGCGAAGGGCTGCGACGGAATGATTCCGCGTTTGTTGACTGTGAACAGGGTGATTGCAGCGACGGCCAGCAGCGTGGATTTGAGCCCCAGTCTCGCCGGCGGGAAGGTGCGGATGTCCTGTTGGTTGGCATGGGGGCCGAGCAACAATGTTGCTGCCAGAAGCGTTGCCCAGGGGAGGATGCGCTTGAGAGGACTATTCATACTCCGTATTGTTTCGCTCGCTGTTCCGCTGCTATCCGGCGCAACGGGAATTTGTCGTCTGGTGGCTGCCAGGCAGAAGAGACAAGAAAGAAGGTTGATCATCGCGTAGCGCACCCAATCGTGAGTGATCAGAAAGAAGGGCAGCGTGAGCGGTATGTACAGAAGCCAAAGCATCATGTAGCGTTGAGCATTGATTTTCGAAAAGCCTTGGATCCAGATAGCTACGCAGAGGGCCAGGAAAAGGGCTAGTGTGAAGCTGCGTTGAACCTGGCCAAATATCATGCGGGGATCCTGTAAGTATCGGCCGAACTCCATTTTTACATTGTAAGCAAAGCTGACCTGTGGCGCAAGGCCTTCTCCGGCTCGGTACTGAAGTTCCATCCCTGTGAGTGGATTGAAGCCGGTGAGTCTGCTGCTGATCATCTCTTGCAGGGCAGGATTTTCAGCTCTTGAGAAGGCCACCGTAATGGTGATCGCCAAGCCCAGGCCCAGCCACCACGGCCAACGGCGGCGACCGATGATGAGATACGCGGGCAGAAAGAGTAGAAAAGTGCCCTCGTGAATCAGAATCGCGATGCTGTAGAAGCTGGCCAATACGGCATCGCAGGCAAGCTCTCTCTTCTGCAGACGATGGATAGCAAGCATCGCTGAGAGCATTAGAATCAGAACCACCTGAAGTGGGTCGCCAGCTGTTTCGCTGATCGACTTGCCCACTGGGGTGAGCCAGAGAAGGGCGGTGAACACGCATGCTTCGGCCAGTGAGCCGCTCCCGCCGAGCTGGTACAGGCATGTGACAACCCCGTACACGATCATCAGAACGATCAGAAAGGTGATGAGATTCAGCAGCAGGAGATTGATGCGGCCATCAAAGACGCTGGCCGACAGGGTGCCCAGCAGGCCTCGCTTTGCAAAGCCGGCTCCATAGTTCTTGAGCCATTGATTGACCCAGTAAGGGTCCAGACACATCGTGTATGGTTCCGCCCACTCTTTCGAGGCAGCCAGCGGCGTGAGGCTCCAGCGATGATGAAGGATATTTTGAATGCAAACCTGGCTGTTCAGCCAGTTGCGATAAATAAACACGAACCCTGCCGATAGAAATGGCAAGATCATGCTTATTCTGGTCGCCAGCGGCATTGTGCTTGCAATTGCTGATTCTTTCTTAGCATGCAAGAGAAAGCGACAAGTTTTGCGGTTTAACTATCTTCATTGTTCGCAAGACGTATTAATAGAAGAGGTCTTTTCTCTCTCTTCGTTTCGATGGCTCCGCCCCGCTCCTGAGGAACTGCCTGTGTTCAGAGCGGATCCTCCTCCCACTGGAAGCGCGGCAGCTTGCTGAGGGTTTCCTGCATGCCGCGGCCCCAGATCTCCATGGAGCGGGTCACCTGGCGGTTGTCCTTTTCGAGCTTGAGGCGGCGGGAGACCCGCAGTTCATCGGCCGGCACCAGGGCGATCTCGAACGGAGGGCCCACGGTGAGATTGGAGCGGCGCGTCACGATCTGCGACACCAGGCAGAGGCGGGCTGCATCCTCGAGCGAGAGGCGGGTGTGCCCCACGTAATCGAGCGGGGATTTGCCGTATTTGCTCTCACCGATCTGCAGGAAGGGGGTTTCCGGCGTGGCCATGATCGCGTTGCCTTGGGGATAGATCAGGTAGAGCCCGTGGGGCTGGCCGGCGATCTGGCCCCCAAGAATGAAGCTGGCTTCACCGCTGGCGCCGGCCTGCTGCAGGGGCGTGGAGAAGGCCCGCTGCACCGCCACACTGAGCCGACCCACGTAATCAGCAGCTTCAAAGAGGTAGCGGGCTGTAAGCAGATCGTGGCTCTCGTCCGCGGTGCCGGGGGGCCTGGGTCCCGCCAAAGGTGGAGGAGCGCCAGGGCCGTCGTTCACCGCGCTCACGATCGCGGCGGCCGCGGCGGCTTCGTCGAGGGCGAGATCCCGGCGGATTCGGTTGAGCACCGCCTGGGTGGTGCCAAGATTCCCGGCTGCCATGAGCACGAACAGCCGATCCGGCGCGGGCTGGAACACATGCATCTTGCTGTAGCTGGAGATGTAATCCACCCCCGCATTGGTGCGGGAGTCGGACACGAACACCAGCCCGCTCTCGAGCAGGAAGCCAACGCAATAGGTCATGGTCGGATTCGCTTTCGTTTCATGGTCTGATCGTTGTTCCCGTTTACGTTTAACTGAGAAGACGCTGCAGGATTGAGGCCACTGAATCCACCGCCGAGCGGGCCGTGGCGTAGGCCATCCGCATCGGACCCACCAAGGCCACCTGTCCCCGGGAGCCATCGGCTGTGCGGTAGGGGGCCTGCACCACGGAGCACTGGCCCAGGGCGGTGTGGGGGTGTTCCGTACCGATCCAGATGCTGCCGGCACCTTCGGCCGCCTGCCAGCTACCCGGGGCCGCCAACACCTGCTGGGGGCCGCTCTCCACCAGCTGCACCAGGGGCAGCAGGCTTGAGGTGCGGCTGAACTCGGGCTGGCCCAGCAGGCCGCCCAGGCCGGCCGCCACCACCCCGTCGAAGTCGCCCGCCCTGCCGAGCTGGGCATGGCTTTCCAGGGCCTGACGCAGGAGCCCCCCGCTGGCCCCCAGCTGGGCCGGCAGCCGCTCCCAGGCGATGCGGCCGGCGGGGCGGTTGCGCAGCTGCTCGTTGGTCCAGCGCTCCAGCAAGGGCATCTGGTTGGAGCTGCCTCCCGGTAGGCGCAGGTTGAGGCTGGTGGTGAGGGCCGCTCCCTGCACCAAGAACACCAGCAGCCGGTCACTGCTCACCACCAGACGCACCTCCTGGAGGTGGGGGCGGGGCCGGCGGGGCCGGCTGATCAGGCTCAGCAGGCCGGTGAGATCGGCCAGGCGCCGGGCCAGGTGCTGCAGCAGATCATCCAGGGCTGCCCACTGGAGACTGATGCCCGCCAGCTCACGCTCCAGCTGGAGGGCAGCCGCACCTGGGGAGGGGAGGAGCTGGTCCACGTAGAGGCGGTAGCCCAGCTGGCTGGGGATGCGGCCGGCGGAGGTGTGGGGCTGGGTGAGCAGGCCCCGCTGCTCCAGGGCTCCCATGGCGGAGCGCACTGTGGCCGGGCTGGCGGGCAGCCCGAAGCGCCGCACCAGAATGTGACTGCCCACGGGTTCGACCGTGTCCACGTAGTGCCGCACGGTGGCCTGCAGCACCTCCTGTTGCCGGCGGGGCAGGCTCTCCAACGGGACTTCGACTAAAGGCACGCCCTTGATCGTAGGCAGCCCGGGCCCGTGGGTGATGCTTTGTCATTGGCCAGAAGTCATGGGTCCTGGACTAGAAGTCATGGGCTGGGATGCATGGGCGGGAAGCCCGCGGCGGGTCGATCGGCCGGTCCCCTGACTTGTTCACCAGCGCTGAAACTGAGCCTGTAGCGCGCGCTTGCATCAGTAGCGCGCCACTTGCATCAGTAGCGCGGCACCGAGGAATCCACTTCGCGGCTCCAGGCCTCAATCCCCCCCTCCACGTTCCACACCTCCGGGTAGCCCCGCTCCTGGGCCAGCCAGCAGCCGAACTGCCAGCTCCGCATGCCGGAATGGCAGAGCACCGCCACGGGCTTGGCCGGATCGAGCAGGTCGCCGATCCGCTCCATCCAGTCGGCGGAGCGACTCAAGGGCAGATGCAGCACCGGGTGAGGTAGTCGCGCGAGCTCCAGTTCCCGGTCTTCCCGCACATCCACCAGCTGCAGCGGGCCCCCGTCGCGCAGTTGTTCGGCCAGGTCAGGCGCGCTGAGACTGCCGGGCAGCCGGGGGGCGGGGGTGCTCATGGTGGGCGCCGGGTCGGGCGGGCGTCAGGATGGACCCATCCTGCAAGAGGGGAATGAAGGCCAGGCCTTTCCTGGCGGTGCTGCTGGCCCTGGGCCTGCTGGCCCTCACCCTGGGCGGCGCTGGCTGGTGGCTGGTGGGGCAGCGGGGCCCCCTGGCTCTCCAGCACCGTGCGGCCAGCCTGCCGCGGGCCGCGCGCTTCGTGCCGCGCCAGGCCCCCCTCAGCCTCTACCTGCTCAGCGATGGGGAGGAACCTGTCGCCTATGCCAGGGCGGTGGCGCCGGCCCGGAACCGCCGACAGGCCGCCGTCGCGATCGAGCGCCTGCGCGATGGCGCCTTCGCCGCGGCGGGCCTCGACTACCCCACGGAGCTGGCCGCCTGGCTCGCCCCTGAGATCGGTCTCGCCTTCTTCGATCTTCCGGATGGGGATCCCGGCGCCGCCCCGGGGTTTGGAAACTGGCTGCTGGCCCTGCGCAGCCGTGACGCTGACGGCGCCCGCCAATTCGTGCAGCGCTTCTGGCAGACCCGCAGCCTGGCCGGCACCGACCTGCAGGTCAGCCGCTATCGGGGGATGGGCCTGATCAGCGGCCGGGGTGCCCTGCTCGGCCGCCAACCGCTGCCCCTCGCCACCGCCCTGGTCGACGACGACCTGCTGCTCATCGCCTCCGGCCGGGGCGTGCTGGAGCAGGCCCTCGATGTTTCCCAGATCGATGAGCTCAACCAGGGCGCCGATCCTGCGCTGCGCCAGCGGATTGCCGACCTCGGCGAGGGGGCGGCCCTGCTGGTGGCGCGGGCCGCCGGACTGCCCGAGGGGCTTGGAATTCCGGCCGATCCTCGTCCCGCTGCCCAGGTTCTGGCCAGCCTCCGTCCCGATGGAGCTGCCTTGTGGTTGGAGGCTCTTGTCGACCGGCCCGGCGCTGGGCCGGTGGATGCCGGGGCTCTGGATGCCACCTCCCTGGACGTGCGGCGCGCCCTTGTGGCAGCGGCCCCCGCTGCCACCGAGCGGCTGGGCCTGCTCCAGAACCCGGCGGCCCTGCTCTCCGACCCGCTGCTTCGCCCCCTGGTGGAGCGGGTGGCGGCCCTGGCTCCCGGGGCGGGCCCCTTGCCCCCCCTGCTGGTGGCTGCCGCGGATGGTCCCCTGGTGGTGGCCGAAGCGCCCGCCGGCTGGCTGATGGCCTCGCCGCCGGATCGGCCGGCCACCGCTGCCCTCGAGGCTCCCCTGGCCGCCGCAGGCCTGATCCCGGCGCCGTTGGAACTGGAAGGGCGCCCCGTCACCGTCTGGACCCGGCTGGTGGCCGGCCGCGGCGCCCGACCCGACCGGGAGGGTGTGGATCGCCTCCAGGCTCCCCTTGAGGGCTGGCGCGGCGAGCAGGACGGCCAGGCCCTCTGGGGGCGCAGCCTGGCCCTGCTGGAGGCGGCCGGAGACGGGCGGGGTGCCAAGAGGCGCGAGCGGCAGCTCGAGGCCCTGGATCGTCCTGCTGCACCGCTGCAGTGGGCCCTCGCGGCCGAGCCGGCCGGCTCCTTGCTGCGTGACTGGTTGCCCTGGCGACGCCTCACGACCCTGGCCGGAGGTCCTCTGGATGCTCCCGTGCGGGGCCTGGCCCTGGCCGTAGAACCCGGGGCCGAAGGTCTGAGGCTGCGAGCCCGGCTCGAATTCGGATCGGGCCGATGAGCGCGATCGGCCCGATACCCGCTCCAGAGACACTTGACACGGCAGTTCCATGGCACCCTTCGGCCCCCGACTCCTGCTGGTGCGCCACGGCATCGCCGAAGACCGCAGCCACGATCGACCCGATGGCCTGCGGGCCCTCACCCCCGCCGGACGCCGCCGCACCACGGCGGTGCTGGAACGGGCCGTGGCCTTGGGGCTGACGGCGGACCGGTTGGTGTCCTCTCCCCTGGTGCGCGCCCGTCAGACTGCCGAGATCGCCCTTGGCGCCGGCCTGGCTCCCTGCCTGGAGCTCGCCACGGCCTTGGAGCCCGGCGCCGATCCCTTGCCGCTGCTGGCCCGCTGGTTGGCCTCCACCTCCATCGCTGTGGCGCCCCAATCGCCCGGGTCTCAGCCACCTGGCGCGGGTTCAGCCCCCAGGGCCGACCCCTCCACGACGGCAGCGGCCCGGCCCATGCGTCTGGCCCTGGTGGGCCATGAACCCGACCTGGGAAATCTCGCCGCCAAGCTTCTCGGGGCTCCCTCAGGATCGATCGCCCTACGCAAGGCCGGCCTTGCCTTGCTCGAATTACCCCGTTCCGCCCAGGGCCGTTTAGCGGATCAGGCGGCGGCTGGCGCCTGGTGCCTGCAGCTGCTGCTCACCCCCCGGACCCTGCTGGCTTAGCGGTGGCGCCCACCCCACTGGCAGCCTGCGCTACGGCGCCGAGGCGGTCCCCACGCCTAAGTTCTGGACTCTGGATCTTCATGGCACCTGGCATGGCGGCGAAAACCACCCCTGAGGAAGCCACTATCACGTCTGCCCCCGCCGCTGCCTCACCGGCGACTCCACCTGCCCCACCGATCTTCCGGCCTGGCCTTGAGGGCGTTCCGGCCACCCAGTCGGCCATCTGCGACATCGACGGCCAGCGGGGGGTGCTCACCTACCGGGGCGTGCCGGTCGACCAGCTCGCCCGCAACAGCAGCTTTCTGGAAACGGCTTACTTGCTGATCTGGGGCGAACTGCCCACCATTTTTCAGCTCAACGACTTCCAGCAGGAGGTTCAGATGCACCGGCGGGTGAGCTTCCGCATCCGCGACATGATGAAGTGCTTCCCGGCCAGCGGGCACCCGATGGATGCCCTGCAGGCCAGCGCTGCCTCGCTGGGGCTCTTCTATTCTCGCCGGGCCCTCTACGACCCGCAATACGTCACCGAGGCGGTGGTGCGGCTGATCGCCAAGATCCCCACGATGGTGGCGGCCTTCCAGCTGATCCGCAAAGGTCAGGATCCAATCCAGCCCCGCGACGATCTCGCCTATTCGGCCAACTTCCTCTATATGCTCACCGAGCGGGAGCCCGATTCTCTGGCGGCCCGCATCTTCGATTCCTGCCTGATCCTCCACGCCGAGCACAGCCTCAACGCCAGCACCTTCAGCGCCCGCGTCACCGCCAGCACCCTCACCGACCCCTATGCGGTGGTGGCCTCGGCGGTCGGCACCCTGGCCGGTCCGCTGCACGGCGGCGCCAACGAGGACGTGCTCGACATGCTCGATCAAATCGGCACGGTGGACCGGGTGGAGTCCTGGCTCGACCAGGCGATTGCCTCAAAGCAGAAGATCATGGGCTTCGGCCACCGTGAATACAGGGTGAAAGATCCCCGTGCCGTGATCCTGCAGGGCTTGGCCGAGGAGCTGTTCGTGCGTTTCGGCCACGACACCATGTATGACGTGGCCCGCAGGCTTGAGGAGGTGGCGGCCGACAGGCTCGGCCCCAAGGGCATCTACCCCAACGTGGATTTCTATTCCGGCCTGGTGTACCGCAAGCTCGGCATCCCCCGGGATCTGTTCACGCCGATCTTCGCCATCGCCCGCACCGCAGGCTGGCTTGCCCACTGGCGTGAGCAACTGGGTGCCAACCGCATCTATCGTCCAACCCAGATTTACACCGGATCGGCTGAGCGCTCCTGGCTGCCCTTGGAGAGTCGGCCAGCCGCTACCTGATCGGGTTTCCCCCAGCCCTGCTGGGGGGGGCCTAACGTCCCCCAACCTGCCCCATCAGCCATGCAGACCTTTGCGGTCGTGACTCCGGGCCTCGACCTGCAGGCCAGCTTCCTTGATCTGCTCGATGATTTCGGCCTCAGCCAGGGGCTTGCCCACCTGCTCTGGCTGCCGCTTCCCATGCTCACCGTCCTGGTGTCGGCCGTGGTCGGCGTTTTGGTGAACGTTTGGCTGGAGCGCAAGATCTCTGCGGCCGTGCAGCAGCGGATCGGTCCGGAATACGCCGGAGCCCTCGGGGTGCTGCAGCCCATGGCCGATGGCCTCAAGCTGCTCTTCAAGGAGGACATCATCCCCGCCAAGGCCGACGGCCTCCTCTTCACCCTCGGCCCGGTGCTGGTCCTGGTGCCGGTGATTCTCAGCTGGCTGGTGGTGCCCTTCGGCCAGAACCTGCTGATCAGCAACGTGGGTTTGGGGGTGTTCCTCTGGATCGCCCTGAGCAGCATTCAGCCGATCGGCCTGCTGATGAGCGGCTACTCCAGCAACAACAAGTATTCCCTGCTCGGCGGCCTGCGGGCCGCGGCCCAGTCGATCAGTTACGAGATCCCCTTGGCCCTCAGCGTGCTTGCGATCGTGATGATGAGCAACTCGCTCAGCACCGTGGATATTGTCAACCAGCAGAACGGCGCCGGCATCTTGAGCTGGAACATTTGGCGCCAGCCCGTGGGCTTTCTGGTCTTCTGGATCTGTGCTCTGGCCGAGTGCGAGCGCCTACCCTTCGACCTCCCCGAGGCCGAGGAGGAGCTGGTGGCGGGCTACCAGACCGAGTACTCCGGCATGAAGTTTGCCCTCTTTTATTTGGGTAGCTACATCAACCTTGTGCTCTCGGCCCTGCTGGTTTCGGTGCTTTACCTCGGCGGGTGGGGCTTCCCAATCCCGGTCGAATGGTTCGCTGGCCTGCTGGGTCAGTCGGTAGATGCGCCGTTGGTGCAGGTGATCACTGGCAGCCTCGGCATTGTGATGACCGTGCTCAAGGCCTACCTGCTGGTGTTCTTCGCCATCTTGCTGCGCTGGACCGTGCCACGGGTGCGGATCGACCAACTTCTCGATTTGGGTTGGAAGTTTCTCCTACCGGTGGCCCTGGTCAACCTTCTGGTCACCGCCGCCCTGAAACTGGCCTTCCCGGCAGCCTTTGGCGGCTGATCCTGCCCCAGACCGCCCTCCTGCCAGGTCCTTGGTGCCTTGCTTCAGTGGCTGCGACACATCCCCTTCCCGGCCGCCATCATGGGGGCCACCCCTGTTCCCCTGAGCTTCCCTCCCCCCATGTTCGGGTTCCTCAAGAAAGTCGGCGACTACACCCAGGATGCGGTGGGCGCGGCCAGATACATCACCCAGGGTCTGGGGGTCACCTTCGACCACCTGCGCCGCCGGCCGATCACGGTGCAGTACCCCTACGAAAAGCTGATCCCCTCGGAGCGCTACCGCGGCCGCATCCATTACGAGTTTGATAAATGCATCGCCTGCGAGGTGTGCGTGCGGGTCTGCCCGATCAACCTGCCGGTGGTGGATTGGGTGATGAACAAGGCCACCAAGAAGAAAGAGCTGCGCAACTACTCGATCGATTTTGGCGTTTGCATCTTTTGTGGCAACTGCGTCGAGTACTGCCCTACCAACTGCCTCTCGATGACCGAGGAGTACGAGCTTGCAGCCTTCGATCGCCACAGCCTCAACTACGACAACGTCGCCCTGGGGCGCCTTCCCACCAGCGTGACCAGCGATCCGGCCGTGGTTCCGCTACGGGAGCTGGTTTACCTGCCCAAGGGTGTGATGGATCCCCACGATGTGCCCGCCAGCATGCCGCGGGTCGGCAGACTCCCCGAGCAGGTGCTCGAAACCCTGCCCAAGGCGGCGACGGCCGCCCCTGACCCCGCCGCCACCAGCGCCGACCAAGGCGCCACCCCCCAGCCATGACCATCGCCTCCACCACAGAGCTCATCTGCTTCCTGGTGCTCTCGGTCACCCTGGTGGCCGGGTCCATCGGGGTGGTGCTGCTCCCCAACATTGTGTATTCCGCCTTCCTGCTGGGCGGCGTGTTCCTCTCCGTGGCCGGCCTCTACCTGCTCCTCAATGCCAGCTTTGTGGCTGCTGCCCAGGTGCTGGTCTACGTGGGGGCTGTGAACGTGCTGATCCTGTTTGCGATCATGCTCGTGAACAAGAAAGAAACCCTGTCAGCCATCCCTGGTCTGCTGCTGCGGCGGGTGTTTTCCGGGGCGGTGTGCGCCGGTCTTTTCGCGCTCCTGCTCCGGGTTTCCTTCACCACCGACTGGGCCCTGCCCGGACCCACCCCGGTGGGTGAAGAGGCCACCATCAGGATCGGAGAGCACCTGTTCAGCGATTACCTACTGCCCTTTGAACTGGCTTCGGTGTTGCTGCTGATGGCGATGATCGGTGCGATCGTGCTGGCTCGCCGTGATGTGTTCAGCAGTGACGTGATCACCGGGGAACCGGTGGACCAGGGTCTGATTGAGAAGGCCCGCACACCTCTCCTGCTTGAGAAGCCCGCCCTGGAGAAAATCCCATGACTCTCGCCCTGGTTCTTCCCGGTTTCAGCAACGGGATTCCCCTGCAGGCCTACCTCGCCCTGGCCGCCGTGCTGTTCTGCACGGGGGTGTGGGGGCTGATCAACAGCCGCAACGCCGTGCGGGTGCTGATGAGCATCGAACTGATGCTCAACGCCGTGAACCTCAATCTGATGGCCTTCTCGAATTACCTCGATGGCCAGCTGATTCGCGGCCAGGTGTTCGCCATCTTCGTGATCACCGTGGCTGCGGCCGAGGCGGCGGTGGGTCTGGCGATCCTGCTCTCCCTGTATCGAAACCGCGAAACGGTTGATATGGAGCGTTTCAATCTCCTGCGTTGGTAGGCGAGGCTGATCCCACCTGATCTGCGGCGTTTCGCCCCATGCGGCTCGAGAAGGTCTGGTTGATCGTGCGCAGCGGCAGTCGCGCCGCCCAGCTACAAGCTCGTCGCTGCGCCGAGGATCTCCGATCCAGGGACATCGGCGTGATTGTGGCGGCCAGTGGCCTGGCCCAGAACCCCTTCCCTGCTCTGCTGGCCACCGAACCGGGTCCGCCCGATCTCGCCTTGGTGCTCGGCGGCGATGGCACCGTGCTCGGAGCGGCCCGTCACCTGGCCCCCCTTGGCGTGCCGATCCTCAGCTTCAACGTGGGGGGCCACCTTGGCTTTCTCACCCATGAGCGCAGCCTGCTGCGGCTCGCCGACGAGGGCTCCGCTGAACCCTGCCTCTGGCAGCGTTTGTTGGCCGATCGCTTCGCCTTGGAACGCCGCATGATGCTCGAAGCCCGCATCGAGCGGGGCGATGGTGAGGGCGCCCCCGCTGCCGCCCGCACCCGTGCACCCATCGCCGCTGCCGATGTGGATGCCGATGGGCCCCACGGCGCCCTCAACGACTTTTACTTCCGGCCCTGCCTCGATGAGGTGTCGCCCACCTGCCTGCTCGAGCTCGAGATTGATGGCGAGGTGGTGGATCAGTACCGCGGTGATGGCCTGATCATCGCCACCCCCACCGGTTCCACCGGTTATTCGATGGCGGCGGGAGGGCCGATCCTCCACCCCGGCATCGAGGCGATCGTGGTGAATCCGATCTGTCCGATGAGTCTCTCCAGCCGGGCCGTAGTGGTGCCTCCCCGCTCGAGGCTCACCGTGTGGCCCCTCGGGGAGAGCAGCAGAAGGGTGAAGCTCTGGAAGGATGGCGCTCACGCCAGCCTGCTCGATCCTGGCGATCGCTGTGTGGTTCAGCAGGGGCCCCATCCGGCCCTGCTGCTCCAGCTGGACCAGAGCCCCTCCTACTACCGCACCCTCACCCACAAGCTGCACTGGGCCGGCAGCCTCACCAACGGCGAGGCCTCCTCGAACTAGGACGTCAGCCGATGCCTGGAGTGCGGCTTCCCTACGGTGGATGGAGGGTTTTCGCGCCAGACCGCCGTGCTCGGGACGGGGCTCCAGGCATGGATTGGTTCACAATGCTCCTTTCCAGGCGACCTCTGGTCGCGGCAGGACTTGGCGCAGGAGATCGAACGACGCTTTCTGGTGGAGGGTGAGGGTTGGCGCTCCCACAGCCTCTGGGTTCGCTGCCTGCGCCAGGGCTATCTGGTGGCAGCCGCCGAGGGCCTCACCCTGCGGGTGCGCACCAGCTCGCCCCTGGGGGCACCGGGGACGCCAGAAACTGCCGGAATTGAGGGCTGGGCGGAGCCCGCTTTGGAGGCCTTCCTGACCCTCAAGGCCCCTTCCCCCGCCGGCTTCAGCGGTCCTGCCCTGTGTCGGCTGGAATTCGAGTATCCGATTCCGGTGGCTGATGGGGAGGAGCTGTTGGCCTTGGCAGCGGCTTCGCTGCGCAAGCGGCGCCATGGCCTCGACCTGAGCGGTGGTGACTGGGTTTTGGATGTGTTTGAGGGCGACAATGCACCGCTGGTGCTGGCGGAGGTTGAGATCGCCAGCGCCGATCAGGCCGTGATGATTCCGTCCTGGTGCGGTCGGGAGGTCACCGATCGCTGGGACCTGAGCAATGCCGCCCTGGCGCACCATCCCTTCGCCCGCTGGAGCGAGGCCGAGCAGCGCGAACTACTGCATCGTTAGGGTGGACGCGATGCACATTGCAGCGCCCGAAGCGGCGGGGGGAATCTGATGACCGGCCTCTATGACAACCAGGGAGTGCTCCGCTGCGCCGGCAGGGATGCCGACGACTGCCTCGCCTACGCCGAGCTTTTCGGGCTTGCCGCTGATCGCTACAGCCTCGAGGCCTTGGAGGCGCCCCGCCCGCTTCAGTCCCAGCAGGCCTCCTGCGGCAGCCATGCAGACCAGTCCCTAGCGCAGGGTCAGGGTTGAACCGGATCCTGGATCAGGTCAGGGATGACCGCCCGGTGCCGCCACCGCTGCCTGGACCGGCAGATCCTGCGGGAGGCAGAACACAGCAGTTGAAGCCATCGCGACAGATCTTGCCGTTATCCATGGCCCAGTTGAGCAGCGCCACCCGGTTCTTAGCCCCGGTCTTGGTGAAGATATTGCTGACGTGGTTGTCCACGGTGCGCTTGCTAATCATCAATTGGGCCGCGATCTCCTGGTTGGTGAGGCCGGTGGCCACTAGTTCCACAATCTCCACCTCCCGATCGGAGAGATCGTTCCGGGCTGAGGCGCTGAATCGGGCCGCCGGAGAATGCTCGTCAGGCCCAGGTTCCTGCCTGGTGCGCTCCGGTGTCCCGCGCTCGGGCATGCCCTGCTCCGCCTTGATTGTCCACTCTAGGCAGGCCTGTGCTGCATGATGGGAAACCAGAGGGGGGAGGGGCGTGTGTTGCTCCAGGACGCACTGCAGGCTGGCCATTTCGCGCTAACCGCGGAAGTTACCCCACCCCGCGGCGGTGACCCCTCCAGGGCCCTAGAGGTGGCCTCCCTGCTACAGGGCCGGGTCCACGCCGTGAACGTGACCGATGGAAGCCGGGCGGTGATGCGGATGAGCAGCCTGGCCCTCTGTCGCCTGCTGCTGGAGGCCGGCATCGAACCGGTGCTCCAGATGACCTGCCGCGACCGTAACCGTATTGCCCTGCAGGCCGATCTGCTGGGGGCCCATGCCCTCGGCATCCGCAACCTTCTCTGTCTCACCGGGGATCCAGTGCGGGTCGGCGATCAGCCGGTGACCCGTCCGGTGAATGAGCTCGAGGCGGTGCGTCTTCTCCAGCTGGTAGAGCGTTGCAATGCGGGCCTTGATCCTGTGGCGGGTGATCTCCCCGATGGTCCCACGGCTCTGTTTGCCGGGGCCGCAGCCGATCCCCAATCCTCCAGCTGGAGTGGCCTGGCTTCACGGGTGCGTCGCAAGAAGGCCGCCGGTGCCCGGTTCATTCAGACCCAGATGGTCATGGAGGAGGCCGCTCTGAGGCGTTTCGTGGAGGAGATCACCGCTCCGCTTGGGCTTCCGGTGCTGGCCGGGGTGTTTCTGCTCAAGTCGGCCCGCAATGCCCGCTTCATCAACCGCGTGGTGCCGGGGGCCTGCATTCCTGAAGTGGTGATCACCCGCCTGGAGGCGGCGAAGGACCCGGCGGGGGAGGGGGTGGCGATCGCCGCGGAGCAGGTGCAGGCTTACCGCTCCATTGCTCAGGGGGTGCATCTGATGGCGGTCAAGGCCGAGGAGCGGATCCCCAGCATCCTGGATAAGGCAAAGATCCAGCCCCTCCAGTAGCAGAGCACAGGGGTTGGCCAGCACCCCCGTTCAGCAAGAGTTCTTGTTGAAGCCTGATGGTGTCTGAACAGGGCTATCGCGATCGGTGCCTCGCCGGGATTCGGGGCCCCAGCCTTCAGCTGGCCTTCAGGGCGAGATCGCTGCCGAGGAGTTCGGCCATTGCCTTCTGCTGCGGAGAGGGAGATAGCACGTCCTGGCGGCGGACATCAGTGATCAGCCAGTCGAGGGAGGCTTCCTGGAGATCAAAGTGGTCACCGTTGCGATCAACGCAGTAGCGGCCGTATACGAGTTTTTCGACGAGACGCACACCGGCTCCTATCCTTGAATAATCGAAGATGATCGAATTATCGATTGTGGCACCTTCGCAAATATGGCAGCTGGGGCCGATCATCGCTGGTCCGATTATGGTGGCACCATCCTCAATGCGGGTCATGCCACCCACGTAGATGGGGCCCTCAACGTTGATCTTGTCCCAATTGGCCGCTACATTCAGGCCGGTATAGATGCCTGGCCTCACCTCGACCCCTGGGATCTGAACCTGGCGCACATGGCCCTGAAGAACGCTGCGGATCGCCTGCCAGTAGTCGGGAACTTTGCCAATATCCACCCATTCGAATTCCATGGGAAGCGCGTAGAACGGGGCTCCCGCTTCAACCAGTTTGGGGAAAAGGTCTGAGCCGATGTCGAAAGATTCACCACTGGGGATGTAGTCGAGAACTTCCGGCTCGAAGATGTAGATGCCCGTGTTGATCATGTCGCTGGCGGCTTCCTCCACCGCCGGTTTCTCCTGAAAGGAGAGCACACGACCTTCGGGGTCGGTCACCACAACCCCATAGCTGCTTACTTGGTCGTGGGGAACGCGCTTGGTGATCAGGCTCGCCATGGCGCCCTTGGCACGGTGACGGCGCACAGCCTCACTCAGGTCGAGATCGATCAGTGCATCTCCGCAGAGCACCACGAAGGTGTCATCGAAGAAGGCTTGGAAATCCTGAATGCGCTTGAGGCCACCGGCGGAGCCGACAGCATCGCCGATCAGTTCGCCATCCTCAATCCTGCCTTCGAAGCTATAGGCGATTTGGACACCGAAGCGCTGGCCATCGCGAAAATAGTTTTCAATTTCCTCAGCAAGGTGGGAAACGTTCACCATGATCTGGTCGAAGCCGTGCTGGCGTAGAAGTTCGAGCAAGAACTCCATCACCGGTTTCTGCAGGATCGGGATCATCGGCTTGGGCGTGGTGTGGGTGATCGGTCGCACCCTTGTGCCTTTGCCGGCCGCCAGGATCATCGCCTTCATCGGCGTTGACTTTCTCAGATTGGTTGGATCAGCCTACGGACCCCTTTCAGGCTGCCCGTGCTTCCAGAGCCGGCCCCCTATCTGACCCTTGGTCACTGAGAACCGGGAGCGTTGCTGCTGTTTCGATCTCGCCGAGGCGCCGCAGCCGCAGGCTGCCGAATAAGCCACCATCCTGCTGCAGTTCCAGCTTGCCCTGGGCCGAGAGAAAGAGAAGGGCCCAGAACACGCCCACCCGGTCCCGATCCAGGTCGTCCTCCGAGAGGAGTCCTACCGTGCTCCAGGCCTCCACCAATTCATCAAAACCCACCCAGCGCTCGTCGCGGGCAGCGTTCCACTCGAGCAGGAACAGGCTTAGGGCTGCCGTTGTTTCTGGCAGTTTCTCCCGGTGGGCCAGGGCGCTCACTTGGGCGATGGCTGCCGATTCGCTGAAGGCCCGTCCGCGGGGGCGGTGGCGGAGGCGAGGTCCCTCCTGCTCCAGCCGTTCGGCGATCTCCTCCAGCTGGCGGATCAGTTCGCCGAGGGTCACCGGCCGCTGCAGGGGCGGAGGAGCCACCGGGCGACGCCGCAGGTGGGTCTCCGGCCGGCGGGGAAGCGCCATGGAGAGGGCGCTCAGGTCGTCTTGCGGATCATCAAAACCGAACGGAACTTCGCATACGGGTTCCGGCGCGAAGGTGGCGGCCTCCAGCACCTCCGCCTTCAGGCCCACAAGCATCGAAGCCGCCAGAAAGGCCTCACTGCTTTCCGCCAGATCGCGCTCAAAGCTGCCACCCTTGGCGGCCGCCAGGCGTGGCAGGGCGATTCTTTGGCGAAGCTGATCAAGGAAGCCATCGATCACCCCAATGACATCCACATCCCAGGGGTCGATCTCGCCCCGCTCGGCGGCGTCCTGGAGCAACCGGATAGCCAGTCTGGCGCCTGCTTCTGCCACTCGCTCAGCCGCGCTCCGAAGCCCAGATGCGTCTCACGCTATCGGCTATGGCCGGCACCGTCACGCTCGGGATCCCCCGGAGACTCAGATCGTGGGGCTCAATCCACCGGTTCCGTCCCGGCGGGAGCGCTACTGCCACCAGCGGCCGGCAGCAGGCCCAGCTGGGCATCCACGGTGGCCCGGTAGCGCTGCAGATCGTTTTCGAGTTCCTGAATGCGCACCTGCTGGGCCTCCAGCTCGCCGCTCTCTTGGAGGGTTTCCACCTTCTTCACCACCCCGCTCCACACTGCGAAAATCCAGGCGGCGGTAGCCCCGATGCCACCCACCAGCAGCAACAGAACGGCCAGGGGGAGGGTGGTGGCCATCCCCGGCAGGAAATGGACCGTGGTCGGCTCCGTGTTCTCAAGGGTGAACGTCACCGCCGCCAGGCCGAAACTGAAGATCAGGAGGAAATTCAGCTGCCGCATTGCTGGATTCGGTCGGAATGATCTGAGGGTATCGAGGCGATCGCTCCCCCAGTGATTGGGCCACAAGGGCGCAGAACTTTGTTACCCCGCCACGGCAATCAGTATGGCCCAGGCCTCAGCCCTGCCCGACCGTAAGGCCTGGAGCCTGGAGGGCTCCCGGTAGAGCCACGGCCAGGGAGTTTTGGCGCATCACGGCGGCTCCGGGCGGGTGCTGCACCAGGGCCATGGCGGTGGACTCCCGTTTGACTAGGGCCTCGATCGAGGCCCTGTAGGTATCGGTGAGCAGGCGGGGGTAAAGACCGATGCCGATGATCGGTACCAGCAGGCAACTGATCACATAGATCTCGCGGGGTTCGGCGTCCACCAGATGGGTGTGGGACACCAGTTCGGCGTTCTCCTTGCCGAAGAAGATCTCCCGCAGCATCGAAAGCAGGTAGATGGGGGTGAGGATCACCCCGATGGCCGCCAGCACGCAGATCACCACGCGGAAGGCCAAGGTGTAGGCATCGCTCGTGGCAAAGCCCACGAACACCATGAGCTCGCTCACGAAACCGCTCATGCCCGGCAGGGCCAGGGAGGCCAGGGAGCACACGGTCCAGAGGGCGAACATCTTGCGCATCTTCTGGCCCACGCCGCCCATCTCATCCAGTTGGAGGGTGTGGGTGCGGTCGTAGGTGGCGCCCACCAGGAAGAAAAGGCTGGCCCCAATCAACCCATGGCTCACCATCTGCAGCATGGCGCCGCTGGTGCCTAGGGCGCTGAAGCTGCCGACGCCGATCAGCACGAAGCCCATGTGGCTGATCGAGCTGTAGGCGATCTTGCGTTTGAGATTGCGCTGGGCAAACGAAGTGAGGGCTGCATAGATGATATTCACCACCCCGAGCACCACCAGCAGCGGCGCGAACTGCACGTGGGCCGCCGGCAGTAACTGCACGTTGAAGCGCAGCAGGGCGTAGCCGCCCATTTTGAGCAGGATTCCGGCCAGCAGCATGTGCACAGGGGCGGTTGCCTCACCGTGGGCATCGGGCAGCCAGGTGTGCAGCGGCACGATCGGCAACTTCACGCCGAAGGCGATCAGCAGCGCCGCATAGCAGAGCACTTGGAACCCCACAGGGAAGCCCTTGGCGGCCAGCACGGTGTACTCAAAGCTCGGGCTGCCCCCGCCGTAAAACGCCATCGCGAGGGCCGCCAGCAGGATGAACAGGGAGCTGCCAGCGGTGTAGAGAATGAATTTGGTGGCGGCATATTGACGCTTTTTCCCTCCCCAGATCGCCAGCAGCAGGTAAACCGGCAACAGCTCCAGCTCCCAGGCCAGGAAGAAAAGCAGCATGTCTTGCACGGCGAACACGGCGATCTGGCCGCCATCCATCGCCAGCAGCAGAAAAAAGAAGAGCTTTGGCTTGAAGGTCACCGGCCAGGCCGCCAGGGCTGCCAGGGCCGTGATGAAGCTGGTGAGCAGGATCAGTGGCATTGAGATGCCGTCCGCTCCCACGGACCAGGCCAGGCCCAGGTCGGGCAGCCAGGTGTAGCGCTCGGCCAGCTGCAGCCCCTCCACGGCCGGGTCATAGCCGTTCAGGTAGGCCCCCACCGTGATCAGGAAGGTGAGCAGGGCGACGCCGAGGGCGTACCACCGCACGCTCTTGCCGTCGCCCTTATCGGGCACCAAAGGGATCAGGAGCGAAGCTGCGATCGGGAACAGGATCGCGGCGCTCAGCCAGGGGAAAGGCACCAACCACTCGCACCATCTGGCCGGAGTGTAGAAATGGCCACCGGTTTGGCCGGGAGCCGATGGGGGTTGTCACACAGTCTTGGGGGGCTGCCGTCGCCCTGCGGTGGGGCGGCAACGCTCGCGTTGGTCGCTCACGCCGCCCCACCGCAGGGCGACGGCAGCGGGGGGCTGGGGGTCAGGTTGGGGGGCAACGCTCGGGTTGGTCGATGACGCCGCCCCGCGGCAGGGCGCCGGCTGCTGGGGGTGGTGGGGTCGAGTTGGGGGGGCAACGCTCGGGTTGGTCGCTGACGGCGCCCCGCGGCAGGGCGCCGGCTGCTGGGGGTTGGGGTCGGGTTGGGGGGGCAACGCTCGGGTTGGTCGCTGACGCCGCCGCGCGGCAGGGCGCCGGCTGCTGGGGGTTGGGGTTGGGGGGTGTGGGGCCGCTCGGGGGGGCGATGATTACGGGTGATCAGGTGGTGATCACACTCACCCAGCAGCCCAGGCAGCTTCAGCGAGTGCGCCTTCGCGGGTGGCGATCGGCAGCAGGGCCACCTGAGGCACAATCTCGCGGGCTGCCTCCACCGGCAACAGCCGGTCACCGCGTCACAGTGAGGGGAAGAGTGGTTGGCGAAGAACCTGCCACAGAGCACGGATCGGCGAGGGGCCGCTGACCAGCCATGCCGCAGCTTCGCGAGCCGCTGAACAGATAGTTTGGGGTTGGAAACCAACAGATGGGCCGGGCACCGAGGCAGCTTGCCGATGGCTGCAGTTCCCACATCACCCTGCGCTGCAACAGCCGGGCCTTTGTGATCGCCCGTGGGGTGCGGCGTGATCTGCTGCTGGCGGTGCTGCGGAAGGCACGGGAGAAGTTCGGCTTTCGGCTGCATGGGATCTGTGCCTCATGGCCAACCACCTGCATCTGCTGCTGCAGCCGCCGCAGGGGAGAGATCTGCCACGAATCATGCAGTGGATCGGCTGGTATTCGGCGATGGCTCTGAATCGGCTGACGAGGCGCTGCGGCCACTTCTGGGAGGCGCGCTACTTCTCCACGCCGATCGATCCCGGCGATACGCGGCGGGTGCTGCCCACGTTGCGCACCATCCACGCCAACCAGAAGGCGGCCGGTGTTCGCAAGGGATTCCAAGACCCCTACCGCAACTACGGGCATTACGAGCGGCTGGTGGGGGATGGGTTGAGCGAATGGCATCCGTCCTTCCTGCAGCTGGCGCCGACGCTGGGAGGGATGTGCCAGGCGCTATGCCCAGTACTGCCGGCGCTACCGGCCAAGGGCGAAGCCGGCCCGCAACTCTTGCTGGGGCAGCAAGCTGCTGCAACGGGATGGGGGCAGTGGCGGCAAGGGCGCGGGCCGCAAGGGAGTGGCCCCAGGCGGCGCGGCCGCCAGCTGCTCCAGCTGGGCCGCCAGCTGCTCGAAGCTCACCCAAGCAGCTAGGGCATCGTCGGCCCCTTTGTGCGGGCCAGGGCAGACCCCCAGCAGCACAGGCCCAGCGCCGGCTCGCTTGAGCAGGCGGCCCAGGCGGCGGGATGCGGCGGCCACGTCCCGGCGGGCCCGCTCGTTGTCGCTGTGATCGAACAGCACCGATCAAGGGCCCAGCCAGGGGCACGGCCGCCAGCTGGAAAGGGTTCCCGGTTGGCGCCGGGGGCCCGTTTCGCCTTTATGGGGCGAACGGTTTAACGCTGGGGCTCGAAGCCCTGTAGCTGCAGGCCCCGTCGGATCAGATCGCTCACGGTGGTTCTATGGGCGACGGCCAGGGCCTGCAGCTGCTGACGCTCACCCGGGGTTGCCCGGAAGTTCATCAGGGTCTGGCGGGGCCCTTGATCGGTTGACGGTGCCGGCATTGCTTGTAAAGACGGCTCACCCACAAGTTACCGACCCCTTCAAGGGGCAGCGCCACCAGCGGTTCTGGAGTTGCCCCCGGGGCGGGGCTCAGCCTGCAGCCGCTCCAGATCCCTAACGTTCAGGGTCCGGGCCAGGGCCCTGCGGTTGCAGCGCAGGCGGTCAGCCTGGGCCTGCAGGGCGGTCAGTGATTCGGTGGGAATCTTCAGCGGCAGGGCTGCCATTGGCTGGCCGGGGCGGCGAAGATCCAAGACGGCAAAAGCGGGGGTCATGGTGATATGGGCGAACACTCAAGGCTGGGAAGAGTGCTCGTAGAGCTTTCCGACGCGGCCCGCAGGGATACGCGCCACCAGGGTGGGGCTCACCCCCCAATCGCGGCCAGCACTTCGGCATCAGTGGCGGCCAGGTACTCGCCCAGGGATCCCAGGGACTTGTGACCCGTGAGCTTCTGCACCACGTGGAGGGGCACCCCACGGCCCACGGCGCTCTGAGCCACTGACCGGCGGAAGCTGTGGGAGCTCACACCCTCCAGCCCGATCCGGGCACAAGTGGCGCGCGGGACCTTATCTGCAGCCTTCCGGGTCTGGGGGCTGGTGGTGCTGCCAGCAGCAGGGAACAGGGCATCAGTCGCGGCGGGGGGGTGGCCTGCTCCGCTTCCCAGGCGGCCCGGTAGGCAGTCAGGGCCTGCCGCAGGGCGGGAACGATCGGCACCTGCCGGGTCCGCTTGGTTTTGGTGTTGGCAGCCCGGTAGGTGAGGCAGCCGTTCAAGTCGGCCCAGGTGAGGGCGAGGACCTCGCTGATCCGGGCCGCAGTCCAGCGCTCGCTAAATCCATGAGTGCTTGTTCGAGAGATTTATGCAGCTAGTTTAATACTGGAAGAGCGCTGGAGATAACGAAGGAAGTTAAACGTCAGATTCTTGAGTCCCCACCAAACCTCGGTTCTCTCCAGTCCAATCTTTCTTGTCAGCTTTCCACCCATGGACATGGTCATGCACCCGAAGACGTGCTCCAC
>CALRXC020000006.1:0-100320 GCA_943372025.1 Synechococcus sp. UW140
GCGAAGATCACCACCAGATCATCACGATTATTCTCCATCACCTGCAGCAGGATCTCAATCGCTTCGGCACCGTAGTCACGCTCATTCTCGGGCCGGTAAAGATAATAGGCTTCATCGATAAACAGCACCCCACCCATCGCCTTCTTCAGAATCTCCCGGGTCTTGGGGGCCGTATGGCCGATGTACTGACCCACCAAATCATCGCGGGTGGCGGTCACCACGTGTCCCTTGCGCACATAGCCGAGGCCATGCAGGATCTTCGACATCCTTTCCGCCACCGTGGTCTTACCGGTGCCCGGCCTGCCGGTAAACGACATATGGAGGCTCGGCGGCCCCGATTCCAGCCCCAGCTCCCGCCGGGCCCGGTTCACCACCAACAGAGCCGCGATTTCACGGATCCTGGCCTTCACCGGCCGCAGACCCACCAGGTCCTCATCCAGTTGGTCGAGCACCGCCTGGATACCGGCCGCGTCGTAGGCAGCTCGCAGATCAACCGTAAGAGGATCGACTCCCTTCGGCACGGGGATCTCCGCAAGCGGCTGCGCGCCGGCGCTCGGTTGCAGGGGATCAGAGGAGTGCATCGATCGCTCCTGGCCACCATGCCCACGGTCCGGTTGCGGATATCCCCATGCACGCAGTGCTGACTAATGTTCCGGCGAACACCCCGGCCGACCACCACCGATGCGAACCGTTTCCTTCGCCAATGGCGACCCGATGCCTCTGCTCGGCCTGGGCACGTGGAAATCGGACCCAGGCCAGGTGCATGCTGCCGTGCGCGAATCGATCCGCCTGGGCTACCGCCACATCGATTGTGCCAGCGTTTATGGCAACGAGTTGGAGGTGGGTCAGGCGATCCGCGCCGCTATCGACGATGGCGAGGTGAGCCGCGAGGAGCTCTGGATCACCTCCAAGCTCTGGTGCAATGCCCTCGGGGTCGACCTCGTGGAGCCGGCGCTGCGCCGCACCCTCGCGGATCTGCAGCTTGATTGGCTGGACTTGTACCTGATCCACTGGCCGGTGCCGATCCGGCCCGGCGTGGCCTTTCCTAGCTCCGCCCAGGATCTCCTGCCACCGAACGACGCGCTGATCCGCTCTACTTGGGAAGGGATGGAGGCTGTCCTGGAGGCGGGTCTGACGCGCCACATCGGGGTAAGCAACTTTTCCAGCCGCAAGCTGCATGATCTGCTGGACCACTGCCGGATCAGGCCGGAGGTGAATCAGGTGGAACTACATCCGCTCTTGCAGCAATCATCCCTGGTGGCGGACTGCACGGCCGAGGGCATCCACATCACCGCCTATTCGCCGCTCGGATCTCTCGACCGACCGGCCGCCATCAAGGCAGCCGATGAGCCGGTGCTCTTGGAGAATCCGGTGATCGGCGCGATTGCCGCCGAGCGCGGCTGCACCCCCGCTCAGGTGCTGCTGGCCTGGCATCTGCAGCACGGCATCTCCACCATTCCCAAGTCGGTGACCCCTGCACGGCTGCGTGAGAACCTGGTGGCAGCGGAGATTGAACTCCCCCAAGCCGATCTCGTGCGGATCGCCGCCCTTGATCAGGGCACCCGTCTGGTGAATGGATCCTTCTGGCTGTTGGAGGGCGGCCCCTGGACCCTTCAATCCCTCTGGGATGAGCCCTGATCGGAGCCTGTGGATGATGCCCCGGTGACGATGAATCGGATGGCTTAGATGCTGCATGTGCTGCTGCAGCCTGAATGCTGTCAGGCGTGGCAGTATGGGATCAAGCATGTGGGCTATCGGCTGATCCTTCTTTTCGAGGGGCAAGTTGCGGCCGGTCAAGGGGGCCCCAGCAAGCGCATCACCGAGCCCCCTCAATCCCCGGGGCTGCAACGAGGTTGCCCTCGGTACCCCTTCCGATCAGCAGAAGACTCAGCGGTACTTCCAGCGCTATGTGGAGAATCCTTCAAGCGCCATGGTTCTCGGTGAGGCCAACGACAAGCGCCGGGCGCGCCTGAACTGCAGCCGCCATCTGAACGGATATCAGTTTTTCGTGCCCAACCATTACCCTCTGGTATGGCGCAGCTTCAGATCGGCATCACGATGTGACGTGACAGGTGCCTGACCCGTCGGCCGATCTCCAGCCCGCCCATGAGCGTGGGCGCTCTGATCCAGGCGGACCTTTCGGGCGTGTGGCGAGGCCTTGCCCCGGCGATCCGGCCGAGCTCTCCGAAGCCGAGTGGAGTGAGATCGATCGGCATCGTGTCCCTGCCCGCAGGTCTCACCGCAGCCCTGACGGCGCTGGAGGCCGATGCCATCGCCTACTCCTGGATACCGGCGCTGATGCGGAGATGTCCTACAGCCTCAAGCGGCTTGAGCAGGAGACCGTCGACGCCCATTCGCCCGAGAAGCGCTGTCGGCGCCACGCCGCCGCCTCCTGAAGCCCGGGGCCACGGCTGCCGGGGCGCCCTTGCGCGGTTAGACCGGTGAGGAAGACGCCGGGCAGGCATCGCCGGTGCTGGCCTCCCTGGAGATCCACAGATGCCCCCCCACTCCCTGCCGCCGATCGCCGGCCGCGAAGCCGCGATCCTGGAGCTGGTACAGCAGCAGCAGCGGCCGTGGGTTCCGCCGCGCACCACCTTGAAGCCGGAGCAGCTGCACTCGAGCTTTGCCTGCGCACTCCACATGCACCAGCCCACGATTCCGGCCGGTGCCCAAGGAGAGCTGATCTCCCACCTCCAATACATGCTGGAGCACCCCGGCGAGGGCGATAACCACAACGCCGAACCCTTCGCCCAGTGCTACCGGCGCCTCGCCGATCTCATTCCCCAGCTGATCGCTGAGGGCTGCGAACCGCGCATCATGCTGGATTACTCCGGCAATCTGCTCTGGGGTTTCGAGCAGATGGGCCGCAGCGACATTCTTGATGCCCTGAGATTCCTCGCCACCGATCCCGCGGTTCAACCCCATGTGGAGTGGCTCGGCACCTTCTGGAGCCACGCCGTGGCGCCCTCCACGCCGATCCCCGATCTGAAGCTGCAGATCCTGGCCTGGCAGCACCATTTCGCCGCCCTGTTCGGCGATGCAGCCCTGCAGCGTGTCAAGGGCTTTTCACCGCCGGAGATGGCCCTGCCTAACCATCCCGACACGCTCTTCGAGCTGGTGAAGGCCCTGAGGGAGTGCGGCTACCGCTGGCTGCTGGTGCAGGAGCACAGCGTGGAGAACCCCGATGGCTCCGGCCTGCGCCAGGAACAGAAATTCGTGCCCAATCAGCTGGTGGCGCGCAACTGCCGCGGCGAGGAGCTGAGCATCACCGTCCTGATCAAGACCCAGGGCTCGGATACAAAGCTGGTGGGTCAGATGCAGCCCTACTACGAGGCCCTGGGGCTGGACCGGCAGGCGCTGGGCAACACCACCGTGCCGGCGATTGTGGCCCAGATTGCTGATGGCGAGAACGGCGGCGTGATGATGAATGAATTCCCCTCCGCCTTCCTTCAAGCCAACCAGCGCATCGCTGGCGAAGGGGCTGTAGCCGGAGGCTCCCGCGGTGGCACGGTGGCCATCAACGGCACCGAGTACCTCGAGTTGCTGGAGGCCAGTGGTGTTTCCGGCGGTCATTTTGCCCCGATTCAAGCGGTGGGACAGCACAAGTTATGGCAGCAGTTGAGCGGTGAGAGCAGCCCGGAAGCGGTGGAGGCGGCGATCGCCGCACTCCAGGCCGCCGAACCCTGCTTCTCGATGGCCGGCGCCTCCTGGACCAACAACCTCAGCTGGGTGGAGGGCTACGCCAATGTGCTCGAGCCGATGAACCAGCTCAGCGCGCACTTCCACCAGCTCTTCGATCCCCTGGTGGCGGCCGAACCTGCGGTGACCAGCACCGAGCCTTACCAGCAGGCCCTGCTTCATCTGCTGCTGATCGAAACCAGTTGCTTCCGCTACTGGGGCCAGGGCACCTGGACCGAGTACGCCCGCGAAATCCAGCGGCGTGGTGTTGAGCTGGTGAGATCGGCCGCTGGGCTCAGCGGCGCCTCATTGCCACCTAGCGGGTGAGCCTCGGCGCATCGGAGCGGCGAGGGGGATCGACGGCGGCAACCTCCCCGTGCCGCTCGGCTTCAAGGGCGTGCTCCAGGAGATAGGCACAGAGATTCGAAACGGAGCGGCCTTCGTTTGCGGAGCGACTCAGCAGTGCCTCGTATACGGCATGGCTCAGGCTGATGGAGATGCGCCTCGGATGACGCTGCAGTACGTGCAAACTTTCGTTCATCGCTCGATCCTCCGGTGAGTGGCGATTCTCTGTTGCAGGGCGATGGTGCCTTGGGAGCGTTTTATTCCCAGGTTAACAACGGCATTCGCTGGCCTCGATGCCGCGCAAGAAGCGCTCCTGCGGCTGATTTGCTGCGGAAACGGGCTGGGGCGCTCCCGCCGCCCCGGCGCCCGCCACAGTCCTCCTAGCTGTTCAGCATGGTGAGCAGCTCGCTCTGCAGGGTGTGCAACGCTTCGATCTTCTGGCGGATCTCTCCGGCCTTTGCCCGAATCCTGCTCTGCAGGGCGGTGCAGATACATAGCCCCGAGCGCCGCAACTCCAGGATCTAGCGCACGTCGAGCAGGGGGATCTCCATCCCCTTGAGGGTGCAGATCCATTGCAGCTCGGTGAACACCTCCGCAGCGAAGAGGCGGTAGCCCCCTCGCTGCGGCCGCTGGGCCGGATCAGGCCCTGATCGCCGTAGAAGCGGATGGTCTTCACGGAGAGGCCGAAGCTGCTGGCCACCTTGCCAATCTTCAGGGCCGGGGCCTCAGTCACTTGACTCTCCACCAACTGGAGGCTTCATCGTAGCCACTGAAGTCTCCGTGCTGTTCTCGATGCTCGCCGCCCTGAGCGCTCTGGTTTTTGTCCCGCGGAAAACCCGAGGGCCCAGGCCTAGGTGTCAATTCGATGGGTAACAGTTCGCATGAGTCAACGCGCCGTCCACGCCCAGCGACCGGCCCAGTTCGGCGGCATTGAGCAGCGAACCCTGGCCATGGGCGAGCATGGTCCAGATGCGGCGCAGGGTTTTGGCAGGCACGCGAGGCACCAGCTAGGGATGACGTGCTCCAGATCGATGCGGATGAATTGCCGCCGCCACTCACCGCTGTCGCCATCGGTGGCGGCGGGCACACTGCCGAGGAAGTCGCCGCGGTTCCAAAGTGTGTCGAGGACGTCGGCTCCCAGTTTCACGGCATGAAGGCGGCACAACTCCAGAAAACGATCCGGCCGGCGAGGGATTCGCTGCTCTGCCGAATTTGCCCACCGAGGCGGAGCCGAGCAACAGCAAGCGGCCATTGGCCTGCCCTTGCGTTGGCCCGCATCGATCAGGCCGCGTAGCTCTGCGAACAGGCCCGGCAAACGCTGCACCTCATCGATGATCACCAGCTTGTCGGCATGGCGCTGCAGAAACAAGCTGGGCTCGCTCAGGCGTGCCAGGTCGGCGCTGGCTTCCAGAATGTCGGCTGGGGTTGGTGGTGGCCAGCTGCAGGGCCAGGGTGGTTTTGCCCACCTGGCAGCCATCAAGCATCGGAACAAGCCAATCCAGGGGGGTGCGGTGGTGCGATGTCCCAGCCGTAGCGCGGGCCTGCGGTGGGAGCGGCACTCTTACCACCCCGTTACCCACCGCCCACAATGGTTCGATGCCCGAATCCCAGCCCACCCGATCCCCAGCCGGCTCCGGTGCCGGCAGCGGCAGCGCCTGGGCTTTTCTGGCACCGGCGTTGGCGCTGCTGGCGCTCTCGGTGCTCATTCCAGCGGCCATGGCCCTGGTGATCAGCTTCAGCCGCACGGGGCTGGATGTGGGCGAGCCCTTGCAGTTCATCGGCCTGGCCAATTTCCGCCGCCTGCTGGTCGATCCGATGCTGCTCAAGGTGAGCGGCACCACCTTTCTCTATCTCATCGGTGTGGTGCCTCCGATCCTGCTGGGGTCGCTGGCCCTAGCCGTGCTGGTGAACCGCCAGCTGCCGGCGATCGCCTGGTTTCGGGCCGCCTTCTATACCCCCGTGCTGGTGTCGCTGGTGGTGGCGGCGATCGCCTTCCGCTGGCTCTACGCCGAGAATGGTCTGATCAATGGCTGGCTGGCCGCCCTGTTCGCCGCCACTGGCTTCCGCCCGATCGGCTTTCTCACCAACCCGGTGCTCGCCCTGCCCGCGGTGATGCTCGTGACCCTCTGGAAGGGGCTCGGCTATTACATGGTGATCTTCCTGGGGGGCCTGCAGGGCATCTCCCCGGAGCTCTATGAAGCGGCGGCGCTCGATGGCAGCACCGGCCTGCGCCGCCACCTCGACATCACCCTGCCCCTGCTCCGCCCCTACATCACGCTGGTGGCGGTGATTTCGGCGATCGGCGCCACCAAGGTGTTCGAGGAGGTGTTCCTGATGACCCAGGGCGGCCCCGCCGATTCCACCCGCACCCTGGTGTATTACGTCTACGACCAGGCCTTTTCCGAGCTGGAGATCAGCTACGCCTGCACCGTGGGCTTGGCCCTGTTTCTGATTGTGTTGCTGCTCAGCTTGATTCGCTTCCTCTTCGCCGCCGATCAGCCCCTGGCCTGAGAGCCAGCAGAGGTCGGCAGCGCCTGAGGTCTTCCTGGCGCCCCACGAGGGAAACGGAAACAGCCGCAGCCCTCCGCCAACCTCCGATCCAATGCCAATCTGGGGGATCTGGCGGCCGTTGCCCGTGCCTTTTCAGCCTCTCTCCTCGATCGGCATCGTGGGCGGCGGCCAGCTGGCCCTGATGCTCACGGAGGCGGCAGCCGAGCTCGGCATCAGCGTTCATGTTCAAACGCCGGGGGCCGGGGATCCGGCGGTTCCAAGGGCAGCCACGGTCGTGCAGGGCGCCCTCGACGACGACCGGGCCACCCGCCTGCTGGCCGATCGCTGCGGGGCGATCAGTTTCGAGAACGAGTGGATGCCGCTGGAGCGCCTCTATCCCCTAGCCGAGGAAGGGGTGAGCTTCATTCCAGGGCTCGATGCCCTGGCACCGCTGATCTCCAAGCGGGGACAGCGCCAATTGCTCGATCAGTTCCACCTGCCCTGTCCGCGTTGGTTTGGTCTCGAGCAGGTGTTTGCCCCTCCGGAGCCAAGCCCGGTGGGACTTCTTCAGGGTCAGGAGGCGCCTGGCTCCCCGCTCTGGCGTGGCGCGAGTCCGTATCGCCCGCCCGAAGTGGAGCAGCGCCCCACCCTGCCACCCGGATTCAGCTTTCCCCTGATGGCCAAGGCCAGCCGCGGCGGCTACGACGGCAAGGGCACCGTGCCCGTGGCCGATCACCAGGCCCTGGAGGCCCTGCTCGACCATGTGTTTCCCTCCGACTGGATCCTGGAGGAGATGGTGCCCTTTGAGCAGGAGCTCGCCCTGGTGGCCTGCCGTGATCGGCAGGGCAACGTGGCCTGCTGGCCCCTGGTGCAGACCCACCAGCATCAGCAGATCTGCGACTGGGTTGTCATGCCGGCCCCGGTGAACCATGCGGTGGAGGCTTTCGCTCGCAATGTGGCGGCTTCCCTGCTGACCGGTCTCGACTATGTGGGCGTGCTGGCGATCGAGTTCTTCTATGGACCAGGCGGTCTGCAGGTGAATGAAATCGCCCCCCGCACCCACAATTCCGGCCACGTCACCATCGAAGCCTGCCGCTGCAGCCAGTTCGCCCAGCAGGTGCGGATTGTGGCGGGCCTGCCGATGGGCAGCACCGATTCTCGGGTACCAGGTGCCCTGATGGTGAACCTCCTCGGCCTGGAGCAGGAGCTCTCGGAGCAGGAGCAGCACGAGCGCCTGGTGGCTCTGGCGGCCCTGCCCGGGGCCCATCTCCATTGGTATGGCAAGGGCCAGACGGCGCCGGGTCGCAAGCTCGGCCATCTCACCCTGGTGCTGGAGGGAAGCAACTCCGCCGATCACCAGGGCGAGCGGGATCGCCTGTTGGCGGAGGTCCGACGGATCTGGCCACTGCCGGAGGCGATCGAGCCCCCGAAAAACCCCTTAGAGTGAATTTGGACTGCCGTGTTGGTGACTGCCTTTCACTGTTTTCTGATCTGACTCCCTCTTCGACATGGGGGGTCTTCAGCGACGGCAACGTAAGCCGGCCTCGTAGCCGGAAACGACGCCCCGCCCCTGACCCCTCTTCTGGTTCATCCAGGTCGAAAACCGGGGCAAGACGGCACGGTGGTCCACCCCTTTTAGAGGCCATGCTGGGAGAGTTAGAAGCCATGCTGGAAGAGCGCTGAGCCGCTGCTGTGCCCACCCCCTTTCTGCAGGCCTTCGAACGGCTGCTCAGCCGTGCCCCCGGCCCCTTGTTTCCGCGGGCCCGCCAGCTCTATCTGCGCAAATACAGCCTGGAGGCTGATCCGGCCACACCATTTCGCACCTTCCTGCTGGAGGAGGAGATCCAGGAGAGTGCCGGCGGCGCGGTGCGAATCCGGGCCATCAGCTTCGCTGTGGTGCATTGGCAGGGTCCCCAGCTCGAGCGCCAGGTCTATGGGGCCTATCTGGCCCGCCAGTGGCAGCTCCATCCCGACGACCTCACGGTGATCACGGCGGGCTCCTGGTTCCGGGATGGGGGGCCCTGGGCCCGGTTCAGCGAGCCGGCGGTCTACGAGCGGGCCACGCCCACCACCCTGGTCAGTTCAACAGGCGATCCAGGTGGTCCTGGAGCTTCTGGCGCTCCCAGCCGGTGACCACGAAGACCTCCTGGGCCGACGTTCCCCTGCGGGCCAGCAGCTTGAAGCCACCGGTGATCGGGGTGGAAATCCTCAGGCGCAGACCCACGCATCGGCCCCTCACCCGGCAGATCACCGCAGGGGTCACCGTTTCGATCCCCACCTCCTCGGCCAGCCTTTTGAGCAGCGGGATCAGCCCTTCGAGATAGGTGCTATGAGTGATCACCAGGCGGCCCATGCAGCCCCTTCAGATCGGTTCTAATGGAGCCATGGTGAGGCCTTCGCTTCGCAGGAGATGGTGGTAAAGCTCCGCCTGCTCTTGCGGACCCGACCAAACCACTGCGGCACCGTCCCCATCAATCCTGCGGGCCAGTTCCCAGGCCCGGTCGGGAAGCATGCCGGGGATGTGACGCACCAGGCATTCCACCACGTGTTGAAAGGTGTTCACCTCGTCGTCGAGCACGATCACCCGGCAATGGGGATAGGGGAGCCGCACCTGGCTGCGCTCCTGAACGGCCGAGGGTGATGCGGCTCCCGGTGAAGGGGAGGAACCGGACCCAGCGCGCATGGCTCCAGAGGACAACAACGCCCCCAGCCTAGGTACCATGCACCGAAACGCACCCTTCTAAGCCGATGCTGATCACCCTGGGTTGGGCCTCTCTCGCCGCCATCTTCAGCTTCTCGATCGCCATGGTGGTGTGGGGCCGCAACGGCGACAACAGCGTCGGTCTTTGACAACCCCCTGACCGGCTGGGCAGAAGGCCATGGTGGCTTCCCTTCTCGCCGATACCGCCTCCGCTGCGGCTGGCGCCCCTGCACTCCCACCGCTCACCCAGGGCACCGTGCTCGCCGTGATGGCCACGGCCCTGTTGGTGTTTGTGAGTGTGGGAGTGATCTACCTCTCAACGGTCGAGTGGCGGGACCGTCGCCGCCGGGGCCGCCCAGCAGCTCGCTCCTGAGCAGCCGCATCCGTGCCAATTCCCAATGCCCTGGCAGCCCTGCGTTTTCCCAGTCCGCCGAATCTGAGCCTTCCTCCGATCCAACGCCTGCAGGTTCCATTCCGATGGGCCCACCTGCGCTTGCCGCTGAAGGGGCCCACTGATCGTGGCCCTTCGCGGCGGTCCTTTCCCTTGCCCATCACCCTCGCCACCGTGGTGGTGCTGCTGGGGCTGCCCGCCCTTCTGCTGAGCCGCTGGAGCCGACCGCGGGCCGAGGGCGTGGAGCAGCTCATGGGAGCGGCCAGCCTGCTGCAGAGCTTTCCCGCCACCCCCGATCGGCCCATCCCCGCCCTCTGGATCGAAAGGCTCGGTCCTGAAATCGCCCGTGATCGATGGCGATCCCAGCACAAGGTGTGGTGGCAGTTCTGGGCCACCCAATCGGAGTCGGCTCCTTTCCTTGCCTTCCCGGCGAATTCCTCCCGGAGCGGCGCCGCCTCCCTTCCGCCGAATGCCATGAGGGTGGGCGATCTGCTGGTCTTCGCGGAAAACCCAACGGCGCGGCAGCAGTTGCTCACATCCCTGCGGCCCCTCCAGCGCCGCAGCCGCGGGCTCACCTTGCGCTGCCGCCAACGACTCCAGACCGGTCAGGCGGTGTTCTGGCAAGCCGATGCCCTCGGCAGCCTGCTTGGCCCGGTGGCTCCCCTTCTGGAGCGCTACCAGGTGGGATGCCTGAGTTTTGCCCTGGAGCCCCGGGGCCTTCGCTGGCAGGGGGACGCGGCGGCCGAATCCAGTGGTTTCCCATCGATCAGCCGTTTGCCGCGCGAGGCGCCCGGCAGGCCTCCTGAGGGAGCGGCTGCCGGGATCCTTAGCGCTCCTGCCCTCACGGAGGTCTCCTCCCTGCCTGAGCAGCCAGCCCTGCCGGAGGATCTTCTGCTCGAGCTAGAGGGATCCTCCCTCGACCAGCTGTTGCAGGGCCTGCTGGCCCGCCAGATCATCCGGGATCCACTGGCGAGTCGCTATGGCCTGGAGGGGCCGAGGTTGGCCCTCACCAGGCAGGCACCGTTCCGGCTGAGACTCCATCCCCTTCCAGAGGGCCCCTTCCAGGCTTCCCTCGATCTGCTGGTGCGCGTGGATGGTGCTCGCAGCGCCTGGAACACCCTGCTGGAGCGGGTGAGGTCCAGCCTGTTGGCCCAGGGTTTTGTGACCGCCGTCGATGCCTCGCTCCCCCTCCCCGAGGCTCCAGCCTCCAAGCCGAAACCCGATCGTTCGCTCCCTTCGCCGCCGCCTGCGGATGGCACAGCTGCAACAGTGTGGAAGCGACCGGACGGTACGGCGGTTGGGGGTTGGCGCTGGCTGCAGGGCCGTGATGGCCAACCCCAGCTCCTGCTGTTTTTGGGCCCCCCACCCCCTTCTGTCCTGCCCATGGCGATGGTGCCCGCGGGCCAGCGGGTTGAACCCTCCGAGCTCGCCCTGAGGGTCAGGCCCGCTGCCCTTGATGCCCTTGGCTTGTTGCCGGAGGAGATGCCGTCCCTGGCGCGCCGGGCGTCTCAGGTCTGGATCAACAGCCACCCGGACGATCCAGCCGCTTCGGGGGATGGGATCAGCCTGCTGACGGGGCGACTTCAGCTTCAGCGCTGACCGCTGCCTCATCTTGCCGCTCCCGGCGGCGCTTCTCGGCGGCGAGGGTTTCCTCCATCAGTTCCACGGCCTGAGCCATTTTCTCAAGATTGCCGGCGTAGAGGCTGAGATCCTTATCAAGCCGATCTTTGATCAGACCCATGGCTTCGCCTAGGTCGTGGGCATAGGAGCGGAGGGTGGGCGCATCAATAGCCTTGGCGCCCTGGGCCTTCTCCAGCAGGGTGAGCAGACCCACAGCCATCAGGCGTGAGTAGTGAAAATCGCTGCGACGGATCTGATGAAGGGCATGGGCCAGGGGCTCGGGTGCGCCGTTGCCACCGGCATCGATCCAGCCCTTCACCGTTTCCACATGCTGGTCCCCCATGGCGGAGAGAGCGGCATCACTCCAGCCGCGTAGTTCGGCGGCATCAAAACCCGTGGCCTTGCAGAGGGCTTCAAACAGCGGCTCGCGGTGCGCTTCGGGCCTGTAGCCCCTGGCGAAGGCTTGGAACACCTGCACGACTCCCACCGCGAAGAGGGGATCGGCCTGGAAGCCCCGCTGGTGACTGAGCAGATGTAGTTCCACCAGCAGCTCGTCCACCATCCGCCGGTAGAGCGGTCCGATCACATGGGGGAAAGCGGCGTGGAAGGCACGCTTACTGTCGGAAACGGTCTGGGGGGCGCTCACGCGGCAGGGCGGACGGGGAAAGCGACCCTAGCGCCGCAGGCGGCTGAGGCAGCGGCTCGGTAGAATCACGCCAACCGGTGTTGACGAGCATGATCCCGATTGTGATTGAAGAGTCGGGGCGTGGCGAACGGGCCTTTGATATTTACTCTCGGCTGTTGCGTGAACGGATCATTTTTCTTGGTGAACCGGTCACGGCTGAATCCGCGAACCGCGTGGTGGCCCAGCTTCTGTTTCTCGAAGCTGAGGATCCTGATAAGGATATCTTCCTCTATATCAATTCCCCCGGCGGATCCGTCTATGATGGCCTCGGCATCTTTGACACCATCCAGCACATCAAGCCCGATGTTCAAACGGTTTGTGTTGGCCTGGCTGCCTCGATGGGGGCCTTTCTTCTCTGTGCCGGAGCCAAGGGAAAACGTAGCAGCCTAACCCACTCTCGGATCATGATTCACCAGCCCCTCGGGGGCGCTCGGGGCCAGGCCAGCGACATTCGCATCCAGGCCGATGAAATCCTCTACCTGAAGCAGAAGCTCAACAGTGAACTGGCCGAACGCACCGGTCAGCCCTTGGAGCGAATTCAAGAGGATACCGATCGTGATTTCTTTATGTCACCGGCTGAAGCGGTGGCCTATGGGCTGATCGATAAGGTGATCGATAAGCGGCCGATGCGCCCGGTCTGATCGGGGCTGGGTTTTTGCTTGTTTGGGTACCCCCTGAGGTGAGGTGGAGAGGGAGGTGAACGTCTGTTCCGGACGCAGAAGGTGGCCACGACGGTCTCGTTGCATCGTGGGCGACGCCTTTGCGAAAGCAGCGCACAAGCTGGAGGCTGAAGCTCCCGCAGAGGTGGCCTGACCCCCACCTCAGGAGTCGGTCTGGCTCCGTGCCATCGGCGGCAGTCTTGGCGATCCTGATCCGTTCGGGTCAAATTGGATGATCAGACCTTCTCTCCGACCTGGTCGACGACCTAGATTGAGACTCCTGTCTGGTCTGATCTGCTGATGGCGCACCGCGTGCTGACCGCGACCGCCGTAAGCATCTCGGAACACAAGAAGAACCCGATGGCCACCGTGGCGGCCGGTGAAGGGATGGCGGTCGCGGTGCTCAACCGCAACGAGCCGGCCTTCTACTGCGTTCCGGCCCGGGCCTACGAGGAGCTGATGGATCTCGTGGAAGACCTGGAGCTAGGCCGCATCGCCGATGCCCGGCTGGCGGATGGGCAGGAGCCGCTGCAGGTCAGCCTCGATGCCCTTTGATCTGGCCTTTCACCCGCAGGCACTACGGGAGTGGCAGAAGCTGTCGGTCGGGATCAGAGAGCAGTTCAAGAAAAAGCTGGCCGAACGTCTGATCGAGCCCCGCATCCCAGCCAGCAAACTGCGCGGATCCGCCAATCGCTACAAGATCAAGCTCCGTGCCGCCGGATTCCGCCTGATTGATGAGGTGCGAGATCAGCAGGTGCTGGTGCTGGTCTTGGCGGTAGGTAAGCGAGACCGCAATTCTGCCTATCATCATGCTGACCAGCGCTGAGCTCCACACCCCATGGCTGACTCAGTAGCCCATGCTCTGAGCCCGGCCAGATGAGCCCATCTCCCAACCAGATTGAGCAGCTCAAAAAGGAGCTCGCCAGCGGGCAGGTGGTTGTGGTGGTGGGGTGGGGCGTCTCGGTGGCGGCTTGCGGCCAGCAGCTGGTAGAGGGGCACAAGGTGGCGACCTGGACGGGGCTGCTGGAGCATGGGGTGGATCGTGGTGAGTTCGCGTCTGATCGGCTTTCCCCACGAGCGCTGGCGCCAGGAGGGCTTTCGCCCGTTCATGTTGCAGGAGCTGGACCAGAAGCAGACGGACCTTTTCCTGCGGCGCTGGCATCAGTTGGCCTACCGCGATGACAGCAAAGGTGAGCGTAAACGGGCCTCGCTGCTGCAGGCGATCCAGCAATCGCCGGCGATTCAGCAGTTGGCGGGAAATCCGCTGCTGCTGACGCTGATGGCGATCCTGAATCGCAGCCAGGAGTTGCCCCGGGATCGGGGCGAGCTCTACAGCCAATGCGCCCGCCTGTTGCTGCATCAGTGGAAGACCGAACAGGCCTTTGATGCTTCTCCCGAGCTGGCCCATGCCCAGCTGGATGGCAAAGACAAGCTGGGCCTGATGAAGCGAATTGCCTCGTCCGTGCAAGCCGGTACGGATGGTGCCGCCGGCAACCTCACCAATCTGATTGAGGAGTCACAGCTCGAACGCACGCTCAGCGAGGGCCTGCAAGGCATCCCTGGCTTGCGGCCCGATCGCGCCGCCAGGGCGTTGATCGAACAACTGCGGGGCCGCAACTTCATGCTCTGCTCCATGGGCGGCGGCAACTATGCCTTTGTGCATCGCACCTTTTTGGAGTATTTCTGCGCTGAGGCAATCGTGGATCGCTTCCAGGTGGAGCAGACGCTGACGCTAGATGCGTTGAAGACAGAGATCTTTGGGCACTGGCCGGATGAAACCTGGCATGAGGTGCTGAGGCTGGTAGCTGGTCGACTGGCGCCTAGATTTGTTAAGGAAATCCTCGATTGGTTGCTGCAGCAACAAGATCCGAATCAATCCTGCAACCACATTATCCTTGCGGCACGCTGTGTTTGTGAAGTGCGCAATCGGAGGGAACTGGGGAGTACAGAAGAGAGTGTTATGCAGTGCACGCGGGATTTGACCAATTTTGGCCTTGGGAGCTCCTCTCCGCCTATGACTTTTGAAGAAGTGACGCAAGTCAAGGCTGTGCTTGAACAGGCTGTCGCGCTTGTCGCTGACGTCTGGAAGGACAACAAAGAAACCCTGCCGTGGCTCAAAGAGTTGGCCCAATCCCATCAGAACAAAGATGTTCGATCGAACGCGGTGAAGCTGCTGCACTTTGGCTGGAAGGATGATCCGGACATTCAGATGATCTGTAGAGAGCTCGCCCAATCCGATGTGAGCTGGAAAGTGCGTCTGTACGCGTTGGCGGGTCTGTCTTTGCAGGAGCACACAGCAGCCACCTTGAAGATCCTCAAAGAGTCATCCCAATCCGATGAGAGCTGGTTTGTTCGCTTGTACGTAGTTGGAATACTGTCTGAGTTCGTTAATGGCGATCCAGACCTTTTGGCAATCGTCAAAGAGCGCGCGCAATATGATGAGGATCGCAATGTACGACTGTTCTCGGTGCAGAGGCTGGAAGAGTTCTGGAAGGATGATCCAGAGATTCAAACATTTCTTCAAGGCTTGTGAAACATTTCCCATGCCAACCTTTCACCCTTTACGTGAAGGTGGGAGTCACCTAGGTGGCCTTGTTGGCGGGAAACTGGCCGGTTGATGATGGAAAAAACCTAAAGCGATGTAGCAACGGAGAAGGCATGGTTTGCCGGCGAACCTAGAGATTTCGATTTGGCGAATGAACTGCTAGCAGAAGGTCAGTATGATGTGAAGCGAAAGAAGAAACCGTCGGACTCAGAAAGTCTGATACGTCTGTCGTTGGCGATGGGATGTTGGCTCGTCGCCGGGCATTCGTGACTGCCTGAGCCTTGTTCTAACGCTTGCGGCGCTGGATTTGAGGGAAGATTCAGGCAGGGCTGCTGGCGGCCGGTTCGGCAACCAGCAACGGTGAGAAACGCTCCTTCTCAGGAATGGTGGTGAATTCGGCTACCACTGCCCGCAATTCATCGCCATCGAGGGTTTCCTTCTCGATCAGCATCTCTACCAGTCGATCCATGCAGGAGCGGTTCGCCGCCACCAGCTCCACGGTGTCGCGGTAGCAGCTCTGGACGATAGCGCGAACGGCTTCATCGATCCGATTGGCCAGGGCATCGGATCCGTCGCTCCTGGTCATCAGGTCGCGACCCAGAAAAACCTCCTGATTGCCGGCTTCCAGGGAAAGCTGACCGAGATCGCTCATGCCGAAGCGGGTGACCATCTGACGAGCGATCGAAGCCACCTGCTGGATGTCACCGCCGGCTCCGGTGGTGACTTCGGCGTGGCCAAACACAACATCCTCGGCGGCACGGCCGCCCAGGGCGCCCATGATCCGAGAGCGAAGCTGGGCCTTGCTCACCAGCATCTGTTCCTCATCCGGGGCAAACCAGGTGAGTCCCTGGGCCTGGCCCCGGGGCACAAGAGTGACCTTCTGGACGGGGTCATGGGCCTTCACCAGGGTGCCCACCAAGGCGTGGCCAACCTCGTGGTAGGCGATCAAGCGCTTGCTGCGGCCATCCGTAAGCGGTTTGCCCTCCATGCCGGCGATCACCCGATCCACGGCGTCATCGATTTCGGCGAGGGTGGTGGCCTCTTTGCGGCGGCGGGCGGTGAGGATCGCCGCTTCGTTGAGGAGGTTCGCCAGGTCAGCACCGGTGAAGCCTGGGGTGCGCCGAGCGATCGATTCGAGGCTCACATCGGGGGCCAATTTCTTATTGCGGATATGCACCTTGAGGATGGAAAGCCGGCCTTTGATATCGGGGGCATCCACCTGAACCTGACGATCGAAACGACCCGGGCGCATCAGAGCCGAATCGAGCACATCGGGACGGTTCGTGGCCGCGATGATGATGATGCCGCTGTTTCCCTCGAAACCATCCATTTCGGTGAGCAGCTGATTGAGGGTCTGCTCCCGTTCGTCGTTACCGCCACCGATCCCAGCGCCGCGTTGCCTTCCGACGGCATCGATCTCATCAATGAAGATCAGACAGGGGCTGTTTTCCTTAGCCCGCTTGAAAAGATCGCGCACACGACTGGCACCAACACCCACAAACATCTCCACAAATTCGGAACCCGAAAGTGAGAAGAAGGGCACGCCGGCCTCACCGGCAATCGCCTTGGCAAGAAGGGTCTTACCGGTGCCAGGAGGCCCCACCAGCAACACGCCTTTGGGAATTTTTGCGCCAACGGATGTGAAACGTTCGGGAGTCTTCAAGAAGGTGACGACTTCCTGGAGATCCTGCTTGGCTTCTTCGACACCAGCCACATCATCAAACTTCACACCGGTGTCGGCCTCCATGGCAAAGCGGGCCTTTGTTTTGCCGAACTGCATCGCTTGGCCGGGCCCACCGGGCATCCCATTGGAGCGACGGGCGAGGAACACCAGCGAGCCGATCAATAGCAGCGGAAAGAGCAGGTTGCCGAGCAAGCCGAGGGCAGGGGAGGCCGGCTTAGGAGGATGGATATCAAAGCTGATGCCCTGATCTTTAAGCTTATTCACCAACTCGGGGGCCAGCCCTGGCAAATCAACCCGCAACCGTTGCACCCGGTTGTCGATGTCTGGATCCACTGCTTCTATAACCGCGGTTCGGCCACCGTCGTAAATATCTACGGCCGTCACGCGACCAGCCTGGACATAATCGAGGAAGCGACCGTAGCTCATACGAGCCACTGCGGTGTTGCGGGGTGCCACCACTGGATTGGTCGCACCGTTGCGGCTGGCACCGGGTCCGAGCACCTGCCATCCAAGAAACAGGGCAACAGCAATCGGAAGGAGCCAGAGGGCCAGGAGACGCCAGCGCTGATTCATGGGGTCAAGATTTTTAATAAGTGTAAAGGGCTCAGCGCTCAGAACGCTGCTGCCCGGGCCAATCCAGGGTGCGTCGGCCGGGAAGGGCTCAGCCGCTTTCCAGCCAGGGCGACTCGCCGAAGGGCAGATCCTTCGCTGCTGCCGGAGTCGGCACCATCAGCACCAGTTCGTCGGCCGTTAGGCACTCCACCAGTTCTGGGCCCCCCAGGCCATGGGTCCAGATCTCCACACTCGCTGCCGTCGGGCAGGAGAAGGTGAGCATCTCAAAGGGGAAGACCACACGCTCTAGGTAGAACTGATCATTGCCGCAGCAGCGCAGGATCACCATGCGGTCGCTGGCGTTGCGGTACCCACAGTCGAGAGTTGGCACCAGGACGGCACTGTCTTGGAGGGGCTGGTCAACGCGGTCCAAGGTTAACAACCATTTACAACCCATCTACCCACCCGTCCCCGGGGCGGGTTGGTGACGGCTGCAACCATTTTTGCGGCTTCACAATCTTTTCGGTTTCACAAAGGAGCCGTTGTCCGCCTTGTCGGTCTTACCCAGCTCAGAGGCTGCGCAGCGCCACGATCGGATCCAGCTGGGCCGCCCGCCGGGCCGGGAGAACCCCGAACACCAGCCCGATGCTCCCGGAAAGCAACACGGTGCCCAGCACGGTGCCCGCTTCGATCGCCGCAGGCAGGGGGGTGAGCGCGGCCACCAGGGCCACGGTGCCCACCCCCACCGCGCTGCCGATCACCCCACCGAGGGCCGCCAGCACCAGGGATTCCACCAGGAACTGCAGCAGAACATCGCCGCTACGGGCACCCAACGCCTTGCGCAGCCCGATCTCCTCCGTTCTCTCGCTCACCGAAACCAGCATGATGTTCATGATCCCGATGCCCCCCACCAAGAGGGACACCGCCCCGATGGCTGCGAGCATCAGCGTGAGTCCGCCCGTGATCGTGCCCACGATCTGCTGGGCATCCTTCTGAGAGCGCACGGCGAAATCGTCTTCCCGGAGGATGCGATGCCGCTGCCGCAGGAGGTTGGTGATCTGGAAGGAGGCGGCACCGGTGCTGGCTTCATCAGTGGCCTCCACGCTGATGAAGCTCAGCACCACGCCGTAGAGGGGATCCCTGCCGCTGAGCCGACTCACCATCGTGGTGAGGGGCACATAGGCGGTTTCATCCTGGTTGGATCCGAACACGGCCCCCTTGGGCTCCAGCACGCCGATCACCTCGAACGACTGGTCGCGGATCCGCAGCTTCCGGCCCAGGGCGGAGCCCGTGGGCATCAGCTTGTCCTTCAGGTCCGGACCGATCACCACCACGTTGCGAACCCCCTCGAGGTCGCTGGCACTGAGGAAGCGCCCCTGGGCGACCTCATAGCTGCGCACCGTGAGGAATTCGGGCGTCACTCCGGTGACCGTGGCACTGGCTGTGAGTGATCCCGATTGCACCACCTCCGAGAGGGTGATCTGGGGCGCCACCCGCCGCACGGTGGGCACCTGCTCCTCGATCGCTTTGGCATCTTCGAGCACCAGGGTCTTGGGGCTTTCGATCCCCTGGCGGCGGGTGTCATTGCGGCCCGGCACTACGAACAGCACATTGGCGCCGAGGCTGCTGAGCTGGCCCTCCGCCAGGTTCTGGGCCCCTTTGCCCACCCCCACCAGGGTGATCACCGAGGCATTGCCGATCACGATGCCGAGCATCGTGAGAAAGCTGCGCAGCCGGTTTGTGCTCAGGGTGGTGAGGGCCATCCCGACGGTCTCGCGGATCGGTAGACGGGAGGCCATGGCTGGGAGCGGGGACTACAAGACTGGCCTGGCGCTGACCTCAATGGGGTTGAGGGCACCGCGATGCACCACCCCTTCGTGGACCGTGAGCGTGATGATCTCACCCGGCAGCAGATCCAGGGTGGCATTGGCCACCCCCACAATCACGGGGATGCCGAGTCGCTCGGCGGTCACAGCCGCATGGCTCTGGCGACCCTCCTGCTCGCTGATCACCCCCTTGGCCCTGCGGATGGCTTCCAGATAGGCGTCAGTGGTTTCGCGCACCACCAGGATGTCACCGCTCTCCAACCGAGCTGCCTCCTCTGGGGTTCGCGCCACGCACACCTTGCCGCTCAGGGAACCCTGGCCGATCCCGGTTCCCCGTCCGAGGAAGGCCGACACCAAACCCACCCGGACTAGATCAGTGGAGCCGCTCACCCCTTCGAGGGTGCCCTGGGTCTGCACCACCAACTCCCCCTCGTGGAGAAGGCCCATTTCCTGAGCCACGCCCATCGCCACATTGAAGGTGCTGCCGGTGTTCACCTGCTGGGCGATCAGCAGGGGGGTCACCCCCCACACCAACTGGAGTTGACGGGCCACATTCACCTCGCTGGTGATGGCCAGGATCGGGGTGCTAGGGCGGAACTTGCTCACATTTCGGGCGGTTGAGCCGCTCTTGGTGAGGGGCAGGATCGCTGCGGCATTGAGCTGACGGGCGATGCTGCTCACGGCCTGGCAGATCGCATTGGGGATCGTGGTGGCCATGTGACTGTCCAGCTCCCGGCGGGGATAATCCCGCTCAATCCGCCTGGCGATCTGGTCCATGGTGGCCACCGCCTCCACCGGGAAGTCGCCCACGGCGCTCTCGTTGGAGAGCATCACGGCATCGGTGCCATCGAGGATGGCATTGGCCACATCGCTCACCTCGGCGCGGGTGGGCCTGGGGCTCGACACCATCGAGTCGAGCATCTGTGTGGCGGTGATCACCGGGATGCCGAGGCTGTTGGCCTTGCGGATCAGTTCCTTCTGCAGCAGCGGCACCTCTTCGGCAGGCATCTCGACCCCCAGATCGCCGCGGGCCACCATCACCCCGTCGCAGAGGGGAAGAATGGCGTCGATGGCATCGATCGCCTCGAATTTCTCGATCTTGGCCACCACCGGGGTGGCATGGCCGTGGCTGCGAATCAGCTCGCGGATCTCCTGCATGTCGGAGGGATTGCGCACAAAGCTGAGTGCCACCCAGTCCACTCCATTCTGGAGGCCGAAGGCCAGGTCTTCCCGGTCTTTGTCGGTGAGGGCCCGGATCGAGAGCTGCACATCGGGGAAGTTCACCCCTTTGTTGTTCGACAGCACCCCACCCACGGTGATACGGCAATGGAGGTTCTGCTGCTCCTCATCCACCCTCTCCACCACCATCTCCACCTTGCCGTCATCGATCAGGATCCGACTGCCGATCGGCACCTCGGAGGCCAGGGTGCTGTAGGTCACAGTGGCGATTGTGCGATCGCAGGCCACCGACCGGGAGGTGAGGATGAAGGGGTCGCCATTGGCTAAGGAAACCGGACCCTCGGCAAAGCGGCCCAGCCTGATCTTCGGGCCTTGCAGGTCCTGGAGGATCCCCACATGCACCCCGAGTTCCTCGGCCACCTGGCGGATCGTGGCGATCCGCACAGCGTGGTCGGCGTGGTCGCCGTGGGAGAAGTTGAGCCGGAAGGTGGTGGCACCAGCATCGATCAGGCGGCGCAGCATCTCGGCCGACTCGGTGGCCGGGCCAATCGTGGCCACGATCTTGGTGCGACGCATGAGATGGGGCTTGGCCATGGACCACCACTTCCAAGCGCGGAAACTACCATCCGGCCCAGCACTCCTCCGCTCACAATGGACTTCCAGGCCTACCAGGAGCGATCCCGCGCTACGGCCCGCTATCCCGATGCGGGACGCAACCCGATCTATCCCACCTTGGGTCTTTGCGGCGAGGCCGGTGAGGTGGCCGAAAAGGTGAAAAAGGTCTTGCGTGATGGCGGCGGTGTGTTCAGCGAGCCGGTGCGGGATGACCTGCTCCTGGAACTGGGCGATGTGCTCTGGTATGTGGCACAGCTGGCCACCGAGCTCAATCTCAGCCTGGACACCATCGCCGAGACAAATCTCACCAAACTGGCCAGCCGCGCGGCCCGTAACCTGATCGGCGGTGACGGGGATCGACGCTGATGAAACCAGTATCGGGGACGACCCTCAAAACCGTGCTGGGCCTGCTGCTCGGGTTGGTCCTGGGCCTGATCCTCTGGCAGCTGCTGCCCGCCTCCGCCACGGCCGCGGAGCTCCAGGTGGGCCAAGTGCATCTCGAGCCCTGTCCAACGGACGATCCCGGCAGCCAGAGCGGCCTGCGGCGTCCCGCCGGCGCCAGCTGCTATGCCCTCCGGGGCGAGGTGCTCAACCCCGGCCGGCAGACGGTGGTCGATACCGATGTCTTTGCCCTCATCCTCGATGCCAGCGGTGAACCGGTGCTTCCCAACCGCAGCCGGGTGGGCTCAATTGGTGATATTCCCCCCGGCCGCTCCGAGTTCGCCCTGCGGCTTTCGGTGCCGGCGGGCACGCCCGGGCCCTTTCAGGTGCGCAAGGTGAGGGCCCGCGGCTTCTCTGCTCCTGTGCGGATGCGCGCTGGTCCTGATGAGGAGAAGCTGCCCTTGGAAGAAGCCCTCGGCCGATCCTGATCGATCCGGCGCCGATCCCTTCGGCAAGGTCCTCGATCCGAAGAGTTCCGGCGTTGAGAGTGGCAGTGCTCTGGATGTCCTCCCTCGTTCGCCAACCGTGGCTGGATTCAGATGCGGGGATCAGTAGCCGATGCCGGAGGTGGCCAGGCTGGTGGCACCGAACCCCAGCAGACTCTGGGCCAGCTGCAGGGCCACGAAGGCCACCAGGGAGGAGAGGTCAAGGCCGCCCACCGGGGGGATTAGGCCGCGGAAGGCGTTGAGGTAAGGATCGGTGATCGCGCTCAAGCTGGAGAGGATCGGATTGCTCCAGTCGAGGTTGGGAAACCAGCTCAGCAGCACCCTCGCCAGCAGAAACAGCGTGTAAATGCTGAGGGTCTGGGCCAGCACCTGCAGCGCGAAGGCGACAAAATTCATCGGAAACCTGACCAACTGGTGCATTCAAGCCTGAATCTATTCAAGCGGCATCCGATCAGCTGTCTGGAAGCACCTGCGGATCTCCGGCCTCGATCTCCAGCTGTTGGGAGCGCTGGGGCTGCCGGCGCGGAGCACTGGGCTCCTGACCCTGGACGGCAAAGGTTCGGTGAAATTTCTCGCTCAGGCTCAGCCAGTAGGAACGGCCGTCGCTCTGGCGGCGGCGTTCGATGAAGTCCTGAGCCAGAAGTTCTTTGATGTGCTCATAGGCGCCGGAACCGCGTAGCTCCACCAGCTCCGACTGGAGGATGCGCTTCTTGAGGGCGATCGTGGCCAGGGTGCGCAGGGAGGCGGTTGAGAGGTCCACCGGCAACAGGTTCTGCACCAGATCGCCCAGGCCTTCGCGCAACTGGAGGCTGTAGCGGCTGCCCTCCTGGTGGATCTCCAGGGCCGTATCCCGGTGGGCGTAGTCGGCCATGAGGGTGATCAGGGCCCATTCGGTGGCTTCCCGCTCCAGGCCAGCCAGTTCGGCCAGTTCGGCCAGGGAGAGGGGACGACCCTTTAGATAAAGGATCGCCTCCAGCCGGGCGGAGATGGACAGGGTTTCCAGGGCCAGGGTGGCCGCCGCCTTGCCCGGCCCGTTTCCGCTGCCTCCGGCCCCCTCTGGCTCCGCGGGAGGTTGGCTGGCCTGGGCTGCCGTCTCGGGACTGGCCATGGGCGGTCCTGGGCGGATATGGACGAACCGTATCGCAGGCCTCAGGTCGCCACCAGCGGTGGCGGCTTGGGAAGGCTGCCAGCCTGCGGCCCCAGAAAGAGCCGGTAGGCCGGATTGGTGCTCTCATCCCAGTGGGGATAGGGCAGAGCGGCCACGAACCGCTCCCATTCCTGCCGTTCGTGGCGGGGCACCTGCACCCCCACCACGATTCGCCCCACATCGGCGCCGTGGTTGCGGTAGTGGAAAATGCTGATGTTCCAGCTGGGATGCAGGCTGCTCACAAAGGCCATCAGGGCGCCAGGGCGTTCCGGGAATTCGAAGCGGTAGAGAAGCTCCTCCCCCTGGTCCAGGGCTGCCGCGGCGCTGGTCGGCAGTCGGCCGCCCACCATGTGGCAGAGGTGGAGCTTGGCGAGCTCGTTGCCGGAGAGATCCAGGCAGGGGAAGCCCTCGCCCTGCAGTTCCGCCATCAATCGGCGGGTGTCGGCATGGCCGTTGATCTGCACCCCCACGAAGATATGGGCCAGCCGGGGATCGGCCAGGCGGTAGGAGAACTCGGTGAGGCTGCGCTTCCCCAGCACCGCACAGAAGCGACGCAGGCTGCCGGGTTGCTCGGGGATCTCCACCGCCAGCAGTGCTTCCCGCTCCTCCCCTAGTTCGGCCCGTTCGGCGACGAAGAGTAAGCGGCCGAAATTCATGTTCGCGCCGCAGGCGACCGCCACCAGGGTGCGATCACGCAGCCCCCGCTGTTGCACGTCCGCCTTCATGCCGGCCACGGCCAGGGCACCGGCAGGCTCGAGGATCGAGCGGGTGTCTTCGAACACATCCTTGATCGCCGCGCACACCGAGTCGGTGTCCACGGTGATCATCCGGTCCACATAGCGCCGCGCCAGGTCGAAGGTGAGTTCCCCCACCTCCCGCACGGCTACCCCATCGGCAAACAGACCCACCGAATCGAGCCGGACCCGTTCCCCCGCCGCCAGGGAGCGGGCCATGGCATCGGCGTCCACCGGCTCGACGCCGATCACCTCCACCTCAGGCCAGAGGTTCTTCACGTAGGCGGCGATGCCGGCGATCAGCCCCCCACCGCCCACGGCCACATAGATGGCATCAGGGGGTTCGGAGCACTGCCGCAGGATCTCCAGGGCGATCGTGCCCTGGCCGGCGATCACATCGGGATCGTCGAAGGGGTGGATGAAGCTGAGGCCCAGCTCCTCCTCCAGACGGCGGGCTTCGGTGCAGGCGGCGTCGTAGTTGTCGCCATAGAGCACCACCTCGGCGCCGCGGGATGCCACCGCCCGCACCTTCATCTCCGGCGTGGTGACCGGCATCACGATCACGGCACGACAACCCAGCCGCTGGGCGGCCAGGGCCACCCCTTGGGCGTGGTTGCCAGCGCTGGCGGCGATCACGCCACGGTCGAGCTCGGCGCGGCTCAGGCCCACCATGCGGTTGTAGGCGCCGCGCAGCTTGAAGCTGAACACCGGCTGCAGATCCTCCCGCTTGAGCAGCACCCGGTTGCCCAGGCGGGCCGAAAGGTTGGGGGCCGGATCGAGGGGGGATTCGATGGCCACGTCGTAGACGCGGGCCCGCAGGATCCGTTGCAGGTAGGAAGCGGGCTCCGGTAGTGCGGCTGGTCCGGGGGCCTGGAAGGGCACCGGGGCTCCGCCTGGTTGGCCGGGCTGATCGAGGGCGCTAGCGGCGGCATTCATGGATCCAGTCTCGCAACCGACCGCCCGAACGGTCACGGTTGTCGCCATCTGCCCGTCGGCAAGCCGTACATTGGTTCCGAAGAGAGTCTGAAGGCATGCAACTCAGCGCGTTGAGCCACCCCAACCAGCTGCATGGCCTCTCCATTACGGAACTGGAAGCGGTGGCGCGGCAGATCCGGGAACGCCACCTGGAGGTGGTGTCCACCAGCGGCGGCCACCTCGGCCCAGGGCTGGGGGTGGTGGAACTCACCCTGGCCTTATACCAGACACTCGACCTCGACCACGACCGCGTGGTCTGGGATGTGGGCCATCAGGCCTATCCCCACAAGCTGATCACCGGCCGCTACACCGATTTCCACTCCCTGCGTCAGAAGGGTGGTGTGGCCGGTTATCTCAAACGCAGCGAGAGCCGCTTCGACCATTTCGGCGCGGGGCACGCTTCCACGAGCATCTCGGCTGCCCTAGGGATGGCCCTGGCCCGTGATGCCCGTAAGGAACATTTCAAATGCGTCGCGGTGATCGGCGATGGAGCCCTCACCGGGGGCATGGCCTTGGAGGCGATCAACCACGCCGGCCACCTGCCTCGAACCAATCTGCTGGTGGTTCTGAACGACAACGACATGTCGATCAGCCCGCCGGTTGGCGCCCTCTCCACCCATTTGAACCGCATGCGGCTAAGTAAGCCGGTGCAGTTCATTCAGGACAATGCCGAGGAGGCGATCCGCAACCTCCCCTTCCTGCACGGGGAGCTGCCCACCGAACTCAAGACCCTCAAGGAGAGCATGAAGCGCCTCGCGGTGCCGAAACTCGGGGCTGTTTTTGAAGAGTTGGGCTTCACCTATATGGGCCCGATCGACGGCCACGACATCGCGGCCATGGTGCGCACCTTCGAGGCAGCTCACCGCACGGAAGGTCCGGTGCTGGTGCATGTGGCCACCACCAAGGGCAAGGGCTACCCCTACGCCGAGGCCGACCAAGTGGGCTATCACGCCCAGAGCGCCTTCGACCTGGCCACAGGCAAGGCCTACCCCTCCAGCAAGCCCAAGCCACCAAGCTGGAGTAAGGTCTTTGGCCAGACCTTGGTCAAGATCTGTGAACACGACCCCCGCGTGGTGGGCATCACCGCCGCCATGGCCACCGGCACGGGCCTTGATCTGCTCGAAAAGGCCCTGCCCCACCAGTATTTCGATGTGGGCATCGCAGAGCAGCATGCCGTGACCATGGCGGCCGGCATGGCCTGCGAGGGTCTGCGGCCCGTGGTGGCGATCTACAGCACCTTCCTCCAGCGCGCCTACGACCAGCTCATCCACGACGTGGGCATCCAGAACCTGCCCGTCACCTTCGTGCTCGACCGAGCCGGCATCGTGGGGGCCGATGGCCCCACCCACCAGGGCCAGTACGACATCAGCTACCTGCGGGCTGTGCCGAACTTCACGGTGATGGCCCCCAAGGATGAGGCCGAGTTGCAGCGCATGCTCGTGACCTCCATCGCCCATTCCGGCCCCTGTGCCATCCGAATCCCTCGGGGCGAAGGTGAAGGTGTGCCCCTGATGGAGGAAGGTTGGCAGCCACTGCAGATCGGCCGCGGTGAACTGCTCACCGATGGCGATGATCTGCTCCTGGTGGCCTACGGGGCCATGGTGGCGCCGGCGATGGCCACCGCGGGCCTGCTGCAGGAGCAGGGGGTGCGGGCTGCCGTGATCAATGCCCGTTTCCTGCGTCCCCTTGATGAGGCGTTGATCCTGCCGATGGCCCGCCGCATCGGCCGCGTGGTGACCTTCGAGGAGGGTGCCTTGGCCGGTGGCTTCGGAGCCGCGGTGCTGGAATCCCTTAACGACCACGATGTGCTGGTGCCGGTGTTGCGGCTGGGGATCCCCGATGTACTGGTGGACCATGCCAGTCCGGACCAGAGCAAGGAGGCCCTCGGCCTCACCCCAACCCAGATGGCCGCCCGCATCCTGGAGCGTTTCGGAACCGCCTTCGGAGCCGGCCAGGGCTTCGATGAGCGCCGCACCTCCGACGACCGTCGCGCCCCGGTGGTGGCCTGAGCCCTACCCCCTCTGAAGCGGTGCGCTGCCGGGTGCTGGTGGTGGGAGCCGGTCCAGCCGGTGGCGATCTGACCCGTCAGCTGGCCGCCCAGGGCGAAGATGTGGTGCTGGTTGATCGGTTGCCGGATCTGCGCCGGGCCGCCTTCAGCAGCGCTGCCCTTCCCCTGGACGCCCTCGACCGCTTCGGCTTGCCCGCGAGCGTGGTGGCCCACAGGTGGAGCGGCTGGGAGCTGCTGGGCCCTGGTGAAGCCCGCCGCAGCTGGCCAGGCGCAAGGCCCCAGGGGGTGGTTTTGGATTTCGGAGCCCTGCGGGAGTGGCTGGTGGGGGAGGCGCAGCGTTGGGGAGCCCGGGTTTGGCTCGGCCACCGTGCCCTGGCCTGTCACCAGGAAGCGGATGGGCTCCACACCGTCCTGCGCCGGGGTGATGGCGGTCGCCTTGAGGTTCGCAGCGACTGGGTGATCGATGCCACTGGCCAGGAGAGGAGCCTGCTGGGGGATCCGCCGGCGGACGGTCCCGGAGCCGAATCTCTGGTGAGCGGCGTGGGTCTGGAGTGGCTGGTGCAGGTGCCCGGCTCCTGCTGGGAGCGTTGGAGCGATCGGCTGGCCTTTTGCCTCGGCAGCGACTGGGTGGCCCAGGGCTACGGCTGGGTGTTTCCCATGCAGGCCCCGCGCCTGAAGCTAGGCGTCTGTCGCCTGCTGGACCCCAGCCGGGATCAGCCGCCCCTGGGGGGTGTGCTGGAGCGGTTGATTGAGCGCCTGCTGGCGCCAGCCGAGCGGCAGGCCATGGCCGTGCTCGATCGCCATGGTGGTTTGATCCGCAGCAGCATCCGCCGCCGTGAACCCCACCGCCGCGGCCGTCTGGTGGGCTTAGGGGATGCGGTGAGCACCGCCAACCTGCTGGGGGGCGAAGGCATCCGTCATGCCCTGATGAGCTCCCGGGTGCTCGCGCCTCTCCTGCTGGAGGAGCTGCAAGGCCAAGCATCTGGGACAGCGCCCTCTAAGGGAACGATGCTGGGGCCACGGCCCCTTGGCCGTGGCGTGGACCGTTACCCATTGGAGCTCCGCCGCGCCCTCGGCTGGCGTTGGTCCCTCAGTGGCCGCCTGGCCAGGCGCACCTGGCTGGGGCTGCATGGATCTGATGCCGATCGACGCCTCGGCTCATTGCTCACAAGCCTCGAACAGGAGGGAGCCCCGGCCCTGACGGATCTGCTGTTCGGCTACCGCTTCGAGCGCTACGGGATCAGAGCACTTCCCTACCTACTCGGCCTGCGCTGAGCGGGATGGTGTCTTACCGGCCCCTCGGTTTTGTGCCAAGGAGGCCGATGGTCCTTCGGGGTCGCGAGGCTGAGACTGAAACACGCGGTGAGGGTTCAGGAGACGTGAGAACGCTCACCGCTGCATCCCGATCAGAGCACGCCCCTGGAGGCCAGACCCTGGATAGCGCCCATGCCAAGGATGTGGCCGAGGCTGATGGTGCCCAGCATGGCGCCGTGGCTGAGGCCACCGAAGAGATTGGAGCTGGGCAGTTTCAGGCCCACGTTGGGCTGCTTGATGGTGGCCTTGCCGATGGCGATGGCGATGATGTTGGCGAGGATCATCACCAGGCCCACCTTCGGCGACCAGGAAACGGTGGCGGGAGCCAGAGCCAGGAGGGGAGCGATCATGGAGCCATGTGCCGACGCCCTATCTTCCGGTTGAAGAGCCGCTTCGTTGCCCTCACGTAAGACTTGTTCACTCGAACCCTCAGCGCGAAGGCTGGCTGCGGCCCCAGGCGAAGCCCAGCATCACCAGGGCATTGCTCAGGGTGAGGAAGGCCTCGGCTCCTCCGTGCAAGGGGTCCACGTCGGCGAGTTGCAGGCCGAATTTCAGCTGGGCCACCACCGCTGCCACGATCGTGACGGCCACGAACAGCAGGGTGAGCTGGAACCCCAGCAGGGCCAGTCGCGGAAAGGCCCTCACCCGGGAGGCCCACCAGAGGAAGGCGAGGTAGGGCACCAGGGAGAGCACGAACAGTGGCGCCGGGTCGATGCCGGCCAGGGCTTCAAGGGGAACCGAAGAGCCGCTCATGGTTCCGGCGCCGCCGCGGGGGCCGGGGGACTGGCAGGCTTGAGCCCATCGAGGCGCCGCTGCTGACGCAGCAGATTCCAGCCGGCCAGCGCCAGGGTGCCATTGCCCACGGTGGTCAGGCCCGCCTGTAGCACCACCAGCCCGCGCAGTTGCTCTGGATTGTCGTAGAGATGCCAGGTGCAGGCCGCCATGGCGCTGCCCAGGGCCGGCAGCATTGCCAGGGCCAGCCAGCGCCAACCTCCTTCGCACCGTCGCAGTCCGTAAGCCTGAACCGCCGCGATCGCCAAGAGCCACTCGAGCACCGAGGTGACGTGGATCCACCAGGTGCCCAGGGAGAGGGCGTGCATGGAGCAGGCTCCCGAATGGCTGCAATGTAGAGAGCACCTGCCGAGCGCGGCTGACGGTGGGGCTGGTTCATGGCACCCTCAAAACACTGGTCATCGGCCGTGGTTGTCAGCTGTGTCCGGCCCACCGCGGAGGCAGCTGAGTCAGCAGCGGTTCCACGGTGGGAAACAGACCCCCATCGGCCAGGGGGGCGTAGGCAAACAGGAGGCGACCGCAGACCACCAGATCGAAGCTGCCATCCTCGAACGGCAGGTTGGGGAAGGCTGGCTGTCAGGTGGGACTCGGCATGGGCCCGTCGATCGGCCAGAAACTCCTCCAGCGCTATGAGCTTGCTGCGGCGATAGGCCTCCAGATCGAAGTCGGCTCCGAGGGCGTCGCTTTGGGCAATGCGCTCCAGGGAGAGATCGAGTTCCTCCAGGCAGCGCTGCTCGATTTCAGGGCTGGGGAGGGCATAGAGGCGATCACCACTCTCGGAAGCTCCATGGCCATGGCAGTGGCGGCGGACAGCGCGCCTATTTTCAAACCGCAGGCGCAGGCGGGGCTGGTGGTGGTCGGCGGCGATCAGGAGCTCGGCGGGCCCAGGGAACTCCCCGCTGAGCCGTTACACGCTGATCAAGGCGTGGATGGCGGCAGGAAGGTTTTGCTCTGCGGCTATTACGGCGAGCACAACCTCGGCGACGATGCGTTGCTGGAGGTGCTGCTCAGCCAGCTACCGCCGGGCTGGGAGCCCCTGGTCACCGCCAGGGATCAGGCGATGGTGCAGCGCCGCTTCGGGGTTGCCACAACCGATCGGCGCAGCCTCGCGGGGGTGCTGCGGGCCCTGGCTGGTTGCGATGCGTTGGTGCTCGGCGGTGGCAGCCTGCTGCAGGATTCCACCAGCTTCAAGAGCCTGCTGTATTACGCCGCTCTGATCGGCGCCGCCCGGCTCCAGGGCAAGCGGGTCGGCCTTTGGGGGCAGGGCCTGGGGCCGCTGCATCGACGCCGCAGCCGCCTGCTGGTGCGGAGCCTGTTGCCGCTGGCCAACGCGATCAGCTGGCGGGATCCGGCCTCAGCCGCTCTGGCGGCCGATTGGGGCATCGAGGCTCCGGTGGGCAGCGACCCGGTCTGGGGCCTGGCGCCGCGAGCCTGGCAGGGGAGGGGCGGACCGATCGTGCTCTGCTGGCGGCCTGTGGCTCAGTTGCAGGGCACGGCCTGGGCTCCCTATCTCCAGGCCCTCGATCAGTTGGCGGCGAGCGCGGACCGGGCGGTGCTCTGGTTGCCCTTTCACCAGGACCAGGATCAGGGGCTAATGGGGGCCCTGCACGCCGAGGGACTGGTGCCCACGCGCCTGATGGAGAGAAGCCATGAGCTGGCGGTGGACGACCCAGCCGCCGCCCTAGAGCAGTTCGCCGGAGCTTCCCTGGTACTGGCGATGCGCCTCCATGGCCTGATCCTGGCGGCGCTTGCCGGTGCGCCCTGCGCCGCCCTCAGCTACGACCCAAAGGTTGCCGCCGCCGCCAGGGCCATCGGCTGCCCCCTCCAGGTGCTGGGCGAAGGCGCGAATCCCAGCCTCGCGGCGCTCTGGGAGTCCACGCTCGATCGTCCACCGCCCAGCGAGCGGGTGGCATGGCTCCGGCGGGAGGCCCTGACCCACCAGCAGCTGCTCCGCAGGCTCTTGGACCCTGCGGGGTGAGCGCTGCTCATGGTCGGCTTCAACGATTCAGCACGGCCGAGTCGATGCGTTGGCCCCGGTCATCCCAGCCGGTCACCTGGAGGGTTGTGGCGGTGGCGCTGAGTTCCGCGAAGCTGTGGCGGCTGAGGGCCCGGGCGCTGCTGTCGGTGGGCACCACGGCCCGCAGCGCAGCCCCAGCACCGCCCACCTGCAGATAGGTGGTTCCGTCGATCACGCGACTGCGTTCGTAGTGATGTTCGTGACCGTTGATGTAGAGCTGCACCCCGTGCTGGCGGAACAGCGGGGTGAGCCTTGCGATGGCGGCTGGATCATTGCCATAAAAGCCACTGCTGTAGATGGGGTGGTGACCCACCACCACCTTCCAGGGGGCGCTGCTGGCCGCCAGGACCCGCCGCAGCCAGGGCAGCTGGTGCTGCCAGCGGGCATTCATGTTGGTGTCGAGCATGAAGAACTCCACAGGGCCCTGCCGCAGGGTGTACCAGCGGCCCTTCATGCCGAAGGGAGGATAGGCGATCTGCGGATCGCCGTTGCCCGTGCGGATGTCGTGGTTGCCGAGCACGGCATGGAAGGGCACCTTCGCCTCCAGTAAGGCCCGATAGGGCCGCAGGAAGGTGGCCTCCACCCGATTCAGATGTCCATCGGGGTAGATGTTGTCGCCGGCCATCAGCACCAAATCCACGGGCCTGCGCAGCTGCACCTTGACCATCTGATCGGCAACGGCCCTCTGGTTGGCGTCGCCACTGCCGCTGTCGGCGATGGCCAGCCAGCGCAGGGACGCTTGGATCGGGGGGGGCGGCTGGGCGGGGGCGGCCAGACCAGCCCCAGCGCGGTCGACCAACCCAACCAGGATTAGGAGAGCTGCGACGATGAGCGGGCGGCGGGCCAGGCTGGGAGAGCGCTGAGGCTTCGGCTCGGGCAGGCCAGGGGCCGGCAAACGTGGTCGCGTCGGCAAGGGTGCACGCATATCAGGAGGCACCTGCGCTTTGCAGGTTGGTGAGAGCGGCCAGCACCTCCTGGCTGTGCTGGGCGGGATGCACGCCAGTCCAGATCTGCCGCAGGGTTCCCTGCGGATCGATCAGGAAGGTGTGACGAAGGGAGTAGGGCGCCATCCACGATCCGTAACGGCGGCTCACTTCACCGGCTTGATCGGAGAGGAGCGGATAGGCCAGGCCTTCGCTGCCGCAGAAGGAGGCGTGGCTTTCGGCATCATCGGCGCTGACACCCACCACCGAGGCCCCCTTGGCTTGGAAGGCGCCCAGGTCCTTCTGGAAGCCTCGGGCTTCGAGGGTGCAGCCGCTGGTGAAATCGCGGGGATAGAAATACAGCACCAGCCAGCGGCCCTGGAAGGCGGCCAGGTTCAAGCGGCTGTCGATCGGTTTGCCCTGTTGATCGGGGGTCACACCGGCGAGATCAAAGTCGGGGGCGGCTTCGTTCAGCGCGGGCAGCACACCGCCGAGCGCGAGTGCGGAAGGAGCCCGGCCCAGCAGGGTTGCCGGCAGCAACAAGACACCCTGGAGCAGGGATCGGCGGACCAGGGTGGAGGCCATAAAAAAGCGCCTAAAGCCGGCGCATTCTGGCGGATTGATGGGCCAAGCCGAAGGGACCTGAAGATCCTCCTGTGCCGCGGCCGTTGGCTCAGATCTTGGCCAGATTGATGCCCAGTTCCTTGGCATAGGCACCGAGGCCTTTCTTCTGAATGGTCTTGAGGGCACGGGTGGACACCCGCAGCCTCACAAAACGATTGCCCTCGGCCCACCACAGGCGACGCTCCTGGAGGTTCACCTGCTGGAGTTTCTTGGTGCGGACATGGGAATGGCTGACCGCCATGCCGTTGTTGGCACGCTTACCGGTGAGCTCACAGACGCGGGACATGGACGATCTACCGATCGGAAACAACAGACCAAGTGGCCTTGAAGTGAACTTAGCAAAAGGCCTTCCGGGGCTGAGGGGAGAGGCCGGGATGCCAGGGGGACCCGCTGGCGCTGAACCCCCACGGGGGGCCGGCGGCTCAAGCGAGGCCGCGCTGGAGCAGCTGACCCATCAGCTCGGAGCTGCGCTGCTGGAAGCCAGCCAACTGCTCGGGGGCTAGCCCCCCCACCGCCAGACGGGCCGTGTCGTGGAGATGGCGGCTGAGGCGCTCGGCCAGCTCCTGGCTGGGGGAGGCGCTGGCGGTGGCTCCGGGAGTGGTGATCACACCTCCGGCGCTGAGCTTCAGCAGCCCCTCCACCAAGGGGTGGCGACGGTTCACCAACAGCACATGGTGGTCGGGAAGGCCGGGGAGCCGCTGCTCCATCAGGGCTCCCATATCGTTGATGCGACGCATCTGCTCCGGCAGCAGGATCAACGCCGCCGGGGCGTTATCGCCCTTAAGCGCCTGAACCTGCACCGTGATCCGACCATCATTGAGGGCTCTGCCGAACAGCTCCCGCAATTTTTCAGAGCTGTCCTTGCCATCGGCATCCTGGATCTCGCCGTCGCTCTCCTGCAGGCAGGCGTCGAGTTCGGCATCCACCCGTTGGAATTTGAGGTCGTTGTGGCGCATCTCGAGCCAGGGGATGAACTGGGTGTCGATGAAGCTGTCCGCCATCAACACTTCCGCCCCCTGGCCGGTCCAAAGCGCTAAGGCGCCGGCCTGACCCGCCTCATCGGTGCAATAGAGCACCCGCTGGCCTTGCTCCGGGCCCAGACGGCTCCGGTAGCCGGAGAGGGTGGTGTAAGTGCGCTCGCCGCTGCCGATCGGATCCAGGGGCTTCGTCTGGCCTGATTCCCCTTCGCCATCCTCAGGACTTGCTTCCGCCAGCGGGGCGGCGGGAGCGGTGGTGCCGAACAGCACCAGATCCGCCACCTGGTCGGCGAACTTGCCATCCTCCAGGGCGCCAATTTTGATGAAAGGAGCCACGGCGTCCCAGATCTCCGCATAGCGGGCCGGATCATCGCGGTGCAGTTCCTTGAGACGGTCGCCCACCTTCTTGGCCACGAAGCCGCCGATCGATCGCACGCGGCGATCGGTCTGGAGAGCCGAGCGGCTCACGTTGAGCGGAATATCGGGTGAATCGAGCACGCCCCGCAGCGGCAGCAGGTAGCGGGGCACCACCTCCTTAATCGAATCGCTAACGAACACCTGATTGCAATACAGGCGGATCTCCCCTTTTTCCCAGTCGGCGCGGGAACCAAGTTGGGGGAAATAGAGGATGCCCTGGAGGTTGTAGGGGTAATCGGTGTTGAGGTGAACCCAGAGCAGGGGATCACCCTGGAAGGGATAGAGATAGCGATAGAGCTCGATGTAGTCGTTATCGGTGAGCTCTCGCGGGCTCTTGCGCCAGGGCGCTTCGCGTTTGTTCACCGTTTCCCCTTCCAGCTGCACCTCCACCGGCAGGAAGTCGCAGTAGGTGGTGATCAGGGTGCGGATCCTGGAGGGCTCGATATACTCCAATTCCTCCTCCATCAGGTGGAGGATGACATCGGTGCCCGGCTCGCTCCGTTCCGCGGCCTCCAAGCTGAAATTCGGGGAGCCATCGCAGCTCCAGCGCACAGCCTCGCTCTCGCCTCTGGCACTGAGGCTCACCAGCTCCACCTGGGAAGCCACCATGAAGCTTGAATAGAAACCGAGGCCAAAGTGGCCGATGATCGCATCACTTTCCTGCTTGTACTTCTCCAGGAAGTCTTCGGCACTGGAGAAGGCCACCTGGTTGATGTAGCGCTTCACCTCATCAGCGTTCATGCCGATGCCGTTATCGGAGATGGTGAGGGTTTTCGCTTCGCGGTCGATTCGGATCGCGATCACGCCCTCCGCCCCCTCGCTGCAATCGCCAGCCATGGACGCCATGCGACGCTTGCTGATCGCATCCACCCCGTTACTGACCAGCTCCCTGAGGAAGACTTCATGGCCGCTGTAAACGGCCTTCTTGATGATCGGGAAGATGTTTTCGGTGTGAATCTGAATCCGGCCCTGTTCCAGCACCGCCATGGCATTTGGTGTCATTGGCTGCGAGGCTAGAAGTCCGCCCCCTCCTTGTTCAAGGCTGATCAGGGAGGGGTCTCCGAACCCCGGATGCTCAGGCGCGTGGCGCTGCCCGTGCTCCTCGGGAGAGGGTCTCAGGCGCTGGTCTGAAGCTCCGGCTTTTCCTCCGGCAGGATCGCCCCCTCGACGGGACACACCTGCAGGCAGATGCCGCAATCGATGCAGGTGTCGAAATCGATCCAGTAGAAGGCCGTTCCCTTGCTGTTGGCCCCCTTACCGGGGTGGATGCAGGCCACGGGACAGGCGTCGACGCAATCGGCCACCCCCTCGCACACGTTGGTGACGATCGTGTGGGCCATGCTGCGACTGAGCTGTTGGGCCAGATCTTAGGCAGACACAAGGGCGCCAGACCCTCGCCCCCAAGCGTTCCTTCAGGAGGTGACCCAGATGGTGCCACGACAGCCCCGTTCCGCTGCAATGGTCTCGGCTTCCGCTTCATTAGCGCAGCGGCTGAGGCAGAGTTCGGCCGCTTCTCCCCGCTGGTGGAGCCTGGCCTGGTGGCTCAGGGCCAGGGCCGGGTCCACCCCCGGGGCTGTGGCAACCAGCCAGGCACCCTGCGGAGCCGGCGGTTCCCCCGCCTCCAGCAGCTCTCGGATCGCCTCGATGGCGAAGCCGAAACCGGTGCCGGCCGCCTGGTCCACGGCCGCGCCGAAGCGGCCCACCAAGGCGTCATAGCGGCCACCACTGGCGATGGCTACGGGGGCATCGAGGCCCTGGCACACCAGCCGGAACACCAGGCCGTCGTAGAGGTCGAAATGGGGATGGAAGCTGGGATCGAGCTGAAGCCGCACGCCCCGCTCCACCGCCGCAGGGGCCACCGCGGCGAGGGTGTCGGCCAGGGTCTGGAGCAGGGGGATGGGCCCGAGCCACTGCTCTAGCTGGTAGAGCACCCGCCCCGGTTCGCCCCTCAGGGCCAGAAGGGTGCGGAAGCTGTCCCGCTGCGATGGCGGCAGGGGGATCGGTTCGAGGGCCAGGGGATTGAAGCCGGTGAGGGCCCGCCGGATCGAACCACGGTGTTCTGCCGGTGCCTGGCTGAGCAGGGCGTCGAGAAGGCCATGGTGCCCCACCAGCAGGGTGGGGCGATGCGCTTCCTCCAGGCCCAGGGTGGCCACCGCTGCCAGGAGCAACTGGAGCAACTCCGTGTCGGCCGCGGAGGACCCCACCCCCAGCAGCTCGACACCGCTCTGGAGTTCCTCATGGATCCGCTGACCGCCACCATCGCCGATGGAGGTACGGAAGGTGGTGCCACTGGCCCAGAGACGCAAAGGCCTGGGGCGGCCTCCCATGCGAGTACAGGCGGCCCTTGCGATCGGTGCGGTGAGCTCGGGCCGCAGGCCGAGGGGTTCATCCGCCGCCAGCCGCAGGATCTCACCGCTATTGATCGCTCCGCCGGCCTCGAGGGAGGTGAGCCGTTCGATCGTGGGCGGTGTCACCTCCTGATAGCCCCAGAGGCGGTAGACCCCCGCCAGCAGTTCACTGATGCGACGGTTGCTCTCCACCGCACCGGGTTGGAGATCCCGGGCGCCCGCAGCTGGTTGCAGAGCCATAGTGGAGAGAGTGAGGGCGGCGTAGTGGCGCAGCGATCCTATGGAGCGGCCGCATCGAGCTCGGCGGCCCCAAAGCTGCTGCCACTCAGGGGAGTGCAGAGGGCCAGATCGGCCACCATCTCGGCATGCAGGCCCGGTGTGCAGGCCAGCACTCGGCCGCTGGCCAGCTCGAGAGGTGAGCCGTCGTAGCCGCTCACCAGGCCGCCTGCTTGCTCCACAAGCACCACGCCGGCGGCCAGATCCCAGGGGGAGAGGCCCCGCTCCCAGTAGCCATCGAAGCGGCCCGCCGCCACGTAGGCGAGGTCCACAGCCGCCGCACCGGCCCGGCGCACCCCGTGGCTGCGATGGGTGAACCAGGCAAATTCGGCGTAGTTGTTATCCAGCCGTTCGATGCGGTCGTAGGCGAAGCCGGTGGCCAGCAGGGCATCGGCCACGCGGCCGCAGCCGCTCACCTGGAGCCGTTCGTCGTTGCACCAGGCGCCATGGCCTGGGGCCGCCCAGAAGAACTGGTCGAGGGCCGGCAGGGCTAGAGCTCCGAGCAGGGGCCGGCCCCGCCAGGTGAGTCCCACGGAGGTGCCGAAGAAGGGGAAGCCGTGGGCGTAATTGGTGGTGCCATCCAGGGGGTCGACACACCACTCCAGATCCCCTTCCCCAGCCCGGCGGCCGCTCTCCTCGGCGTTCACCGCGATGCCGGGGGTCTCGGCCGCTAGGACCTGCAGCACCGCGTCCTCGGCGGCATGGTCTGCCTCGGTCACCAGGTTGCCGGCCGCCCCCTTGGCGCGGATCTTCACCGCCTGGCCGAACAGCTCCTTCAAAGGCACGGCGCCGGCCAGGGCGGCACGCTTCGCCACCGAAAGGAGCCTCTCCAGTTCCCCTGCCGGCAGGTTGGCGTCCCGCAGCGCTGCGTTGGACTGACAGGGAAGGGCGGGTGTCGACATGCTGCTCATTTCATTCCTCTTCGAGGGGCAGGCCCGGCCGCACGCGGCCGCGACCGAAATGGCGGCCGAACTGCAGCTCGTAGACCTCATCCTCATCCTGGGTCTCCACCTCCAGCGGACCAAGGGCGCGGGCCACGCAGAGGAGGCCGTAGCCCCGGCTCCTCAGCTCCCTGGACAGGCCGAGGGCTTCATGCTGATCGATGCAGCCGCTCAGCACCCGCACGGCACAGGCCGTGCAACAGCCGTTGCGGCAGCTGAACGGCAGTGGATCGCCCTGTTCCTCGAAGCTGCGCAGGATGTAGGCCCCCTCGGGAACCTGGTGACGAATCACGCGGCCCTCCTGGCGCCAGTGCACGGTGATGGCGTGGCTGGGGGGCGGGTTCGCTTGCATTTCGTGATGGCGGAGTCGTGATGGCGGAATCTTGATGGCGGGGGAGCGGGGCGTGGGCTGCTAAGTTTGCAACTGCCCCATTTTGCCCATGGAGAGGTGGCCGAGTGGTCGAAGGCGCAGCACTGGAAATGCTGTATAGGGGCAACTCTATCGAGGGTTCGAATCCCTCCCTCTCCGTATTCAAAAAGCCGGCCCTTGGGCCGGCTTTTCAATGGGCTCTCCGATCGCTTTAGATGCCCTAAATTCGCTTCGAATGATATCCCAGCGTTGCCATGAAGATTGGATCAATGTCTATGATAGCGCTAGGATAATGAGACGGGAGTCAACCAAATCGACCGCTGACGTAATCCAAGGTGGCCTGCTGACTGGGCGAGTTGAAGATGCTTTCGGTACGGTCGAATTCCACTAAGTAACCGACCTTGCCTGATCCGCCATCCACTGCCTCAGCATTATAAAATGCGGTCATATCAGCAACTCGAACAGCCTGCTGCATGTTGTGGGTCACGATGATGATCGTATAGCTGCGCTTGAGCTCGTGCATTGTTTCCTCGACCTTGAGGGTAGAGATCGGATCGAGGGCTGAGCAGGGTTCATCCATCAGGATCACCTCCGGCTCGGTGGCAATGGCGCGTGCGATGCAGAGGCGTTGCTGCTGGCCACCGGAGAGGGCAAAGCCGCTTTCCTGGAGTTTGTCTTTGCATTCATCCCACACGGCCGCCTTGCGCAGGGATCGTTCCACCAGTTCGTCCATGTTGCCGCGATAACCATTGATGCGGGCACCGAAAGCGATGTTTTCGTAGATGGTCTTCGGGAAGGGGTTGGGTTTTTGAAACACCATGCCAATCCGGCGACGCACCTCAACCGGGTCAACGCGCTTGTCATAGAGGTCCATGCCATCAAAGATGACCTTGCCCTTGAGGGTGCAGCCTGGAATCAGATCATTCATCCTGTTTAAGCCGCGCAGCACGGTGGACTTGCCGCAGCCGGAAGGACCGATGAAAGCTGTAACTTTGCCGCGGGGAATGTCGACAAAGACATTGCGAACCGCCTCAAAGCTGCCATAGGAGATTGTTACATTCTGCAGCGACATGCAGGTGTCGGCTTGGGCGGTTTGGTGGAGGCTGTTACTGGAAGTCATGACGGCTGAGGGGGTGGGTGGTAGTGAGAATTTGTTAAAATCTAGAGAATTTTAAAGATTTGTCTCAAGTGCGATTTAGGCGAGTGATCCAGCGGGCCAGGAGATTGGCGGCAAGGATCATTACAACCAACACAAAAGATGCCGCCCAAGCAAGTTGGTTTTGGGGTGCATAGGGCATGATGGCGAAGTTGTAAATCAACACCGACATGCTGGCGATTGGATTGAAAATTCCTTCTGGCCAGAAGGGTGAAAACAGGGCTGTGAAGATCAGCGGTGCCGTTTCGCCCGCCGCCCTAGCGATCGCCAGCACCACCCCGGTGGCGATCGGGGTGAAGGCCGCGGGCAACACCACCTTCAGGATCGTGACCACCTGCGAGGCACCCACCCCATAGGCACCCCAGCGAAGTTCCTGCGGGACAAGCTTGAGGCCTTCGTCGGTGGTTTTGATCACGGTGGGCAGCATCAGCACCGAGAGGGCGATACCGCCAGCCATGGCGCTATAGCTCTGGCCGAAGAAAATCCGGGTGGCCACGATCAGGCCATACACAAAAACGCCACTGATGATTGAGGGAACCCCCGCCAGCACGTCGTTGCAGAAACGCACCACTTGGGCGAACCAGCCGCTGCGGTTGTATTCGGAGAGGTAGATGCCGCCGCCGACCCCGATCGGGATGGCCAGGAGGGATGCGATCAGCGTGACCACCACGGTGCCGATCATGGCGTTGCCGATGCCGCCGCCGCTCATGCCGGGGGCCGGTGGGAGCTGGGTGAAAAGGCTTGGGGTGATCAGGCGCCCACCCTGGACCAACACATAGAGGAGCACCAGCACCAGGGGGAGCACCGCGATCGTGGCAAAGAGGCCGGCAATGGAGGTGCAGATGGCATTGAACCGGTTGCGGCTGAGGCTCGGCTTGAAAAACAGTGTGCCCCGATCAAAGAGGGAGGGAGCCGAGTGAGCTTGTGGAAATGGGGTCATGGGGGTTGGCTTGGCAACGGGTTACGTCGGAAGTGTCAGTAACGGAGGCTGAGCTTGCGCACGATCCATTGGGCCGCCACATTCACCACAAAGGTGAGCAACATCAGGATCAGGCCCGCATACATGAGCGCTGAAACCTGGATGCCATCGGCTTCGCCGAACTGGTTGGCGAGCATCGAGGCGATCGTGTTGCCAGGAGCCAAGAGAGAAAGGTTGAAGTTGAGCGCGTTGCCAATGATCATGGTCACGGCCATCGTCTCGCCCATCGCCCTACCTAGGGCGAGCATCACGCCGCCGACGATGGCCGAGATGGCGGCCGGCAGTATAATGTTGAAGATGGCGCCCCAGCGTGTGGTGCCAATGCCGTAGGCCCCTTGGCGCAACTCAATCGGCACCTGGTTGAGGGCATCGCGGGCAATGGCCGTGATAATCGGCAGCACCATCACCACCAGAATCAAAATGGCCGGGGCCATGCCGGGACCCTGAGGCACGGTGTTGAACAATGGAATCCAGCCGAGCAAATTGTGGCTGAGGTTGAGCAGGGGCCGGATGGCCGGCTCCATCACGAAGATCGCCCATAGTCCCAGCACCACCGACGGGATGGCGGCAAGCAGCTCCACCATCAGGCCGATGGCTTCACGAAGGGAGCTGGGAATGATGTCTTCGGTGATGAAGATGGCCGTACCGATTCCGAGCGGCACGGCCAGCAACAGGGCCAGAAGCGAACTGACCAGGGTGCCGTAGATGGCCGTGAAGGCCCCGTACTTCTCATTGACGGGGTCCCAGGCGGAGCTGGTGAGGAAGGACGTGCCGAATTCGGCGATCGCCTCGCGGGCACCACTGAACACCGTGATCAAGATGGCCAGCAAAACTGTTGCCACCAGGGCCGCCAGGCCCATAGTGAGGTTACGGAAGCCCCCATCGAGCAGTTTCTCGGACAGCGGCCGGCGTCTCAGGGTGTAGGCCCTGGCCAGAGACTCCGGCTCTGCTGTGGGGGTCGAAAGGCGGCTCATGCGCTGCAGGCGCGGTGGATCTAGGTCGTTCCATGGCTTCAAGCGCCAAGGAAACACCGTTTGTTCAGATTACGGAGAACCCCCGGGCCCCTGGATTAAGTCGGGTTTAACGTCCTGCCAACGCCCGGTAGCGTGAGGGCGTATCCGGGAACCGGTTGCAGCCGGACCATCAGTCGAACATTCATGGGGCGCATCGTTGGCATCGACCTGGGCACCACCAACTCGGTGGTGGCCGTGCTCGAAGGTGGCCGCCCCCAGGTGATCGCCAACGCGGAGGGGGGGCGCACCACCCCCTCGGTGGTGGGCTTCAGCCGCGATCAGGAGTTGCTGGTGGGCCAGCTGGGTCGCCGCCAGCTGGTGCTGAACCCGCGCAACACCTTCTCCAATCTCAAGCGCTTTGTGGGAAGGGCCTGGGACGAGCTCGACGAAGGCAGTCTCGGTGTGCCCTACAGCGTGCGGGCGAACGACCAGGGCAATGTGCGGGTGGTGTGCCCGGCCACCGAACGGGAATACGCTCCCGAGGAGCTCGTGGCCTGCATCCTGCGCAAGCTGGTGGACGACGCCTCCACCTATCTAGGAGAGCCGGTGGAGGCGGCGGTGATCACTGTGCCCGCCTACTTCAACGATGCCCAGCGCCAGGCCACCCGCGATGCCGGTCGGTTGGCCGGGATCACGGTGGAGCGCATCCTCAATGAGCCCACGGCCGCCGCCCTGGCCTACGGCTTCGATCGCAGCACGGTGAAGCGGGTGCTGGTGTTCGACCTAGGCGGTGGCACCTTCGATGTTTCTGTGCTGCGGATCGCCAACGGGGTGTTCGATGTGAAGGCCACTAGCGGTGACACCCAGCTGGGCGGCAACGACTGGGACCGCCGCATCGTGGACTGGCTGGCCGATACCTTCCAGAAGGAACACAGCATCGACCTGCGCCGCGACCGTCAAGCGCTGCAACGTCTCACCGAGGCGGCCGAGAAGGCCAAGATCGAACTGTCCGGTGTTCGCAGCACCCCGATCTCCCTGCCCTTCATCGCCACGGCGGAGGCGGGCCCCTTGCACATCGAGACCACCCTGGAGCGATCGCGTTTTGAATCCTTCTGCCCCGATCTGCTCGACCGGCTGCTGCGGCCCGTGCAGGGGGCGCTGCGGGATTCGGGGCTGGCTGCCGATGCGATCGACGACGTGGTGCTGGTGGGCGGCAGCAGCCGCATGCCGATGGTTCAAGACATGGTCCGCACCCTGATCCCACGCGAACCCTGCCAGTCGGTGAATCCCGATGAGGTGGTGGCGATCGGAGCTGCCGTGCAGGCCGGCATCCTCACCGGCGAACTGCGCGATCTGATGCTCAATGATGTCACTCCCCTCTCCCTGGGTCTGGAGACGATCGGTGGGGTGATGAAGGTGCTGATTCCTCGCAATACGTCCATCCCGGTGCGCAAGAGCGATGTGTTCAGCACCTCCGAACCCAACCAGAACTCGGTTGAGATCCACGTGCTCCAGGGAGAGCGCCAGATGGCGGAGGGCAACAAGTCGCTCGGCCGCTTTCGCCTCTCGGGCATCCCGCCGGCGCCGCGTGGGGTGCCCCAAGTGCAGGTGTCCTTCGACATCGATGCCAATGGTTTGTTGCAAGTGGCCGCCACCGACCGCACCACGGGCCGCCAGCAGAGCGTTTCGATCCAGGGCGGCACCAACCTCAGCGAGGAGGAGATCAATCGACTGCTGCTGGAAGCTGAGCAGAAGGCGGCGGAGGATCGTCGCAAGCGCTCCGAGATCGACCGACGCAACCGGGCCCAGACCTTGGTGTCGCAGGCGGAACGGCGCCTGCGTGATGCGGCCCTCGAGCTCGGTCCGTACGGGGCCGAACGGCAGCAGCGCTCGGTGGAACTTGCCCTGCGGGATGTGCAGGATCTGCTCCGCTCCGAGGACACCGCCGAACTCGAACTGGCCGTGAGCCAGCTTCAGGAAGCCCTGTTCGGGCTCAACCGCCGCCTGTTCAGCGAGCGTCGCGCTGAAGCGGGTCCCCTGCAGGGCATCAAGAACACGCTCGGCTCCCTGCGCGATGAACTCTTCGCCGACGACGACTGGGACGAGTGGGACCGGGACGGCCGCTCCGACCCTTGGGCCAGCTCGCCGCGACGCCCTGCTGCCGAGCGGGGAGAGGGCTATCGCTATGAAACCCGCTACGACTCCCGTTGGGACCCCCCGCCATCCGCCTCCTACGGCCTGGGAGCGGCTGGGGTCCCGGCCGGCCGCGACCGGTTCGATGGTCCGGTCCGCGGCGGTTGGAACGCTGCCGGGTCGACCTGGGATGACGCTGGATCCCTCCGCGAGAGCCGTCGCGATCCAGACTCGGGCCCTCCCACCGCCTGGCGGGCGGGCGCTGGCGACGAGGTTCAGCGCCGTCGTTCCGGACCCGACCGCGATGGCGATGGCGATCCTGATGGGGGCTGGATTCGCCGTTCCGAAGGACTGAACCGGCGGCCCTCGCCCCCACCCCAGCCGGAGCCGGACGATCCCTGGTCCAATGGTTGAGAGCCAGCGGGGCCTCGACTATTGGGGTGTTCTGGGCCTGGAGCCCGGCGCCGACGCCGCTGCCCTGAAGAGGGCTTTCCGCGATCAGGCCCGCCGCTGGCATCCGGATCTCAACGGCAGCGATCCGGTGGCCGAGGACCGCTTCAAGCAGGTCAATGAGGCCTATGCCGTGCTCTCCGATCCGCCCAAGCGCCGGGCCTGGGAGGAGGGCCTGGTCGCAGGGGGGGAGTCCGCAGCCGGGGATCCTTTCGCCAGCGGGTTCCCCGATTTCGAGGCCTATCTCGATCGCCTCTTCGGCCGGGTTCCCCCGGGGGATGATCCCGACGATCCGTTGGATGACCGCGGCAACGCTGAAGCCGCTGCTATCCCGCAGGACCCGCGGGAGGGCCGCTGGCCTGACCCGTCCGAGGCGGTCGGTCGGGGAGATGTGGCCACCGCGCCGCCGCCGCCGCCGCCGGTGGTGGCGGCGGCGGACGAGGAGACCGTGCTCAACCTCAGCCCCGAGCAGGCCCTAGAGGGTTCACGTGTCGAATTGGAGCTGGCCGATGGCCTGATGGTGGAGGTGAGCACGCCGCCGCTGGCCGGTGATGGCTGGCGGCTGCGACTGGCCGGCGTGACCCCGGGGGGGGGCGACCACTTTCTGCAGCTGCGCGTTCGCACGGAGGAGGGGCTGCGGATCGATGGTTTGCGGGTGCTCTACCACCTCGAACTGGCGCCGGCGGATGCGGTTCTCGGTTGTCAGGTGGTGGTGCCCACCCTGGAGGGTCCGGTGCGGTTGCGGGTGCCGGCGGGCTCCTCCAGCGGCCGTCTACTGCGCCTGCGGGGAAGGGGCCTGCGGGACGGACAGCGCTGTGGCGATCAGCTCGTGGAGGTGCGCATCGTAGTTCCTACCGACCTGGATGAGGCCGAGCAGGCCCTGTACCGGCGGCTTCAGCAGCTGGCCCAGGAGCGGGAGGATGGAGGTGCTGGGGCAGACCGGTGATGAGACACTGGGCCAAGCCTTCGTCCATCACCGTGCCCGAGACTCCCTCGCCCGTAAGGGTGCATGTGCTGCTGTTCGACGCTGGCAGCGACGAGGAGGGGATCCACTCGATCGAGTTGGGGGGGCGCACCGTGGTGCTGCTGTTCGAGGACTCCGATGACGCGGAGCGCTACGCCGGGCTGCTGGAGGCCCAGGATTTTCCCGTTCCCACCGTGGAGAAGCTCGATCGCGGGGAGATCGAGATTTTCTGCAACGAGGCGGGTTACGAGGCGCGCTTCGTGCCGGCCGGATTCCTGCCCCGCAGCGATGAGGAGCGCCTGTTGATCGCGCCGCCCGAACGCAACATGGACGTAAGCCAATGGAAGAAGGAAGCGGACGCCGCCGCCGCCGCCGAAGAGGGGGAAACCAGCACGGCGATCCAGGATCCCGAACTCGAGGCCTTCCGGCGCCGGCTTGAGGGGTTGCTGTGAGTGCCACACCCCAGGCCCTGGACCGCGGCCATCTGCTCACCGAACAGCCCAATCCCGCCAGTGAGGTCCTCGACGAACTCGACACCGGCGAACTCGTGGCCCTGTTCTGTGAGAACGAACTGGAAACGCAGCAGGCCCTTGCGGCGGCGGCTCCGGCCCTCGCCGCGGCGGTGGACGCGATCGCCCAGCGTCTGCGTTCCGGCGGGCGACTTTTCTACCTGGGAGCTGGCACCTCCGGCCGCCTTGGGGTGCTGGATGCGGCCGAATGCCCACCCACCTTCTGCACACCGCCTGAGCTGGTGCAGGGGGTGCTGGCCGGTGGGGCCCCCGCGCTGCTGAGAAGCTCTGAGGGTCTGGAGGATCTCTTTGATGCGGGCCCGGCCGACCTGACGGAGCGGGGCTTCGGCCCCGCCGATGCCCTGGTGGGCATCGCGGCAGGTGGTACCACCCCCTATGTGCTGGGGGGACTCAGCCATGCCCGCAGCATCGGAGCCCTGGCCATCGCCCTGGCCTGCGTGCCCGCCGAGCAAGCGCCGATGCCCTGCGACATCGGCATTCGTCTGCTTACCGGAGCTGAGCTGCTCACCGGCTCCACCCGCCTCAAGGCGGGCACCGCCACCAAGATGGCCCTCAACATCCTTTCCACTGGGGTGATGGTGCGGCTGGGCAAGGTGCATGGCAACCGCATGGTGGATGTGGCCGTCACCAACAGCAAACTGGAGGATCGTGCCCTGCGCATCCTCCGCGACCTGGCCGGAGTGGAGCGGGCTCGGGGGGGCGAACTGCTGGCCGAGGCAGGGGGATCGGTGAAGCTGGCCCTGCTGATGGCCCTCGGCGGCCTCGATGCCCATCGGGCCGCCACCCATCTGGCCACCACCGGTCCTTCGCTGAGGGCGGCGCTGGCGGCACTGCCTCCTTCCTGACGGGGAGGCGGGTCATCGCGGCGTGGCTCAGCCCTCCAGGCGCTGAGCAGGCACCACGATCCACAGCCGCCGTTCATTGCCGCCCTTCTCGGCTGTGCCGGAACCGGTGTAGATGGCGACCAGGCCGTTGGGGCCGCGCTTGCTGAGCCCCGGTGCGTAGCCGTAGCGGGCGCCATGGTTGGCCAGGCTGGTGGCGGAGCGCAGGCCGATCGCCAGGGCCGCCCGGCTGCTGGGGAGTGGAGTTGCATCGGCGAGGTTGGCCAGCTGGGCTGGGGTCACCCGTTCGCCGGGGACTGCCGAACGGGCCTCGGATCGCCCGGCCTTCGGCTGGCGGCCCCCAGGGCGCTTGCCGCCAGCGCGGCCGGAGCTGGTTTGAGCGGAACCGGCAACCCGCCCGGGGCGGGCCGGCCGGCCCGTGGGCGTTGTGCGGTTCCCCTCCACATCGCGGACGCGGAGCCGCTCCTCGATCTGTTCGAGGCGCCGGAGAACCTCATGGAGCGTTCCCTCCCTGTCTGCGGAGGTGTTAGCTGCCTCTGCCGCAGGCCCCGACGCGAAATCCGATCCCATTGCTGATGCCGGTGCCACTGCTGACGCCGCTGCCACTGCAGACGCCGTTGTCATTGCTGACTCCGAGGCCATCGCTGGCTTGATGGCCGCCGGCTCCATAGCCGAGCTGGCCGGCTTTGGCTCAGATGGCTTCGGGCGCCTGAAGAACATCATCGTGAGGGTGCCCACGGGAAACACACCAATCAGTTCCCAACCCCGGGCGCCGTGGCCGTTGAGAAAGGTCTGCAGTTGGTAAGCAGGATGCTGGGCCTGGGCGGCGGATCCCTCGGTGGGAGGTTTTTCATAGAACTGCGGAAATTCCTTCTTCAGGAAGGTTTCCGAGAACATCGGCTTGCCGCTCGTGTTCTCGCCGGCGGCCGGAGGAGCCGCGGCCGTTCCATCCGCAGGGGGGGGCGGGCCCGGGGGCCTGGGGGGTTCCACGTTGATGTGGATCACCTGGTATTCCCAGCCAGCCATGGGCGACTCCACGCAGGATCTCTCCAGATTGTCAGCGGCTGGCGGGGCCCCAGTAGGGGCTGGTAAACAGTTCGGTGCGAAGTCGGGTGTTGGCCGGCACCTGCTCCGGCGCTGTCATCAGGGCGTTGCGAAGGGCTTGGTGGGCGCCACTGGGGGGCCGCTGGGCCTCGATCCGCTGGGCAGCCATCGCGATGATCTGCTGGGCCAGGGTGGCGTTGCTGCGGAGGTTGTCGATCACCATCTCCACCGTCACGGAATCGTGCTCCTGGTGCCAACAGTCGTAATCGGTCACCATCGCCAGGGTGGTGTAGGCCATCTCCGCCTCGCGGGCCAGGCGGGCCTCGGTGTGGTTGGTCATGCCGATCACCGAGCAGCCCCAAGAGCGGTAGAGCTCCGATTCAGCACGGGTGGAGAAGGCCGGACCCTCCATGCAGAGGTAGGTGCCGCCGCGGTGCAGGGTCCGCCCCTCGGGCATCAGGCTTTCCCCAACGTCCGCCAGGATGCGACTGAGCACCGGACAGAAGGGGTCGGCGTTGGTCACATGGGCCACCAGGCCCTCGCCGAAGAAGCTGAGGGGCCGTTGATGGGTGCGATCGATGAACTGATCGGGCACCACCATGTCGAGGGGGCGCAGATGCTCCTGGAGGGAGCCCACCGCCGACACCGAGAAGATCCAGCGAACCCCGAGGGAGCGCAGGGCCCAGAGGTTGGCCCGGTAGGGCACCTCCGAGGGGGTGTGGCTGTGATGGCGGCCATGGCGGGCCAGGAACACCACCTCCAATTCTCCCAGCCGTCCGAGCCTCAGGCTGTCGGAGGGATCGCCGTAGGGGGTTTCCACCGTGATCTCGCGCAGATCCTCCAGCCCTTCCATGGCATAAAGGCCGCTGCCGCCAAGCACGCCCAGACGGGCCTGGCTGAGATCGGTAGCGATGCTGCTGCTCATGGCGTTGGGGATGGACTGGCCCTGTCTACAACAGGATCCACGTGGGGCGCGGTGTAGATCCAGGGGAATCATCGGTTCCCGGTGAGGCAATGGCTTGGCGCTACGGATCCGCTGCAGAGGGAATCCCGGGACCAAGGATCAAAGACTACTAATGCGAAATGACCAGAAAGATAAGGGCAGATTGCAGCGGATGTAGCGAAGTTATGGTTCAAGAGTGCCATGAATTGATCTGAAAATCTGGTGGTTACAGCAATAGGTTTTGATCGGAAGTGTTGGGGGAGTGCAGCGTCTCCCCTATTCACATCCCTTGTCCATCTTTGCTCTCCCTTCGCCATGACCGCCACAAATACAACTCGTACGGTCGGCATCGACACGTCCGCGATCAACGTCGGCACCAGCACAACGCTCATCGCGACTGCGAATTCCGCTACGCCCGCCAGCGACACTGCGGTATCAGGCCCCGCCGTAGCCATGGCGAACACCACGGCCCAGGCCGCCATCTTGAACAGCCCGATCAGCATCGGCACGTTCGCCACTCTCAATGCCGCGGAAATCGGAACGGTGGGCGCCACGGCCAACACCACTTCCGGTGATGCCAAGGCCAGCGCCAGCAACGATGGTCCCACCGGCGGCATCATCAACAGCACAGGCCTTCCCAACTTGATTTCGATCGGCACCAATGCCGTGGTGGCTGCGACTGCCAACAACACCGCCACAGCAGGCGCCACCACGGTGGATGGTTTTTCCGACGCTTCGGCCAACACCGGGCAGGTGTTTGGCATGAAGGACGTGAGCCTGACGGCCGGCAACGGCACGAGCCTTTCGGCCACCGCCACCGGCACCAACACGGCGACCGCCCAGTCGATCGGCCTGCCGACCCATGCCGACGGCTCTGAGGCCACAGCTGGTAGTCGCGATGCCAAGGTCGTGGGCATCTACGGGAGCGGCGCCCAGCTCCCTGCCCAACCATTGGGGGAACAGGCCTCCGTCGCCCCGACAGCCCCTGACGGCCTGCAAATCTCGTTCGGCAACAGCGCCACGCTTCAGGGCCTAGGCACCGGCGTTTTCAATTCCACGGCCAATGGCGTCACCGGCTCAGCCGATGCCAGCAGCCTGGCCAACCTGGTGGCCGGCATCGCCACAGGCCAGAACGGCCAGTCCTCGGACGTCGCGGCACCTGGTGGCCTGGCGATCAGCTTCGGTGAGAACGGCATCGTGGGCGCCCAGGGCACGGCTACTGGGGGAGCTACCTCCAACACCACGACGGGCCCTGCCAGCGCCACCGTGGCGATTAAGACGGTTGGCGGCATCGTCGACGTCAACAAGCTCAATGGCAATACCGCCGGCGCCACCACCACCCTCACGACCGGCAAGGACGGTGACATCCAGGCTGCCGGTGTCAGCACCGGTGTGGCCAAGGCCACCTCGGTGACCTCGCCTGTGGGTGAAGACGTCACAGCCAGCAGCAACAGCTCCAACGTGGTGGGGATCGCGATTGACAAGCTCGCCATCGGCGAGAACGCGACGAGGCTCTATGCCGGAGCCGGCAGCACCCAGTCGGCCATGGCCCAAAGCACCACCTCCGGCGGCGATCCGAGCGCCTACGCGGCCAATGGCGACAAGGTTTCGGGTTTTTATGACACCAAGGTGACGGTGGGTAAGAACGCCACCAGTCCGCTGGCCGAAGCCCTTCTCAACGCCACCGCCACCGCCTCCGGTGTTACCACCACGGCGGGCAGCACGGCCGTGGCCGGTGACGGCTCCACCGTGGTGGGCTTCAACCAAGGCAGCCTCACGATCGGAATGGGCATCCTGAATGGCGGTGGCACAGGCACCTTCACGGCCAACGGCACCTCCAACCTGGGGGCTAGCTCGGTGGCAACCACCGGCGACTCCACCGCCCAGGCCGGCGGCGACGACGACACCGGCACCCTTTCCCAGGTGATTGGCCTCAATCAGGCCCCAGTCTCGATCGGCCAGGCCGGCAACGTTGCGGCTAACGCCACTGGCACCGTTTCCGCCACGGCGAACTCCGTAACGGGGGACGCCCAGGCCGATGCCCTGCAGAAGGGTTTGGGCATCAATAACAGCACGATCGCCATCGGCACCACTGGCAACGTGGCGGCTACGGCTGGCCTGACCGGCAACGCTACGGCGACAACCACCACCGGGGACGCCACCGCCGAGACCGAACTGGTCGCCAAAGGCATCAACAACAACATGACGATTTCGATTGGCCAGGCCGGCAATGTGACCGGCACGGCTATGGCTGCCGATACCGGCACCCTGGCCTCTGCCGTGACAGGGGATGCCACCGGCAGCTCCAAGCTCACAGCCATCGGCATCGATCTGGGCGGCGGCGACCCAATCAAGGTCGGCACCACCGGCAACACGACCGGCAGCGGTACCGCCACGGCTCCAAGGGTCCTGGCGACCACCACGACCGGTGACGCCTCGTTCGAGGTGAAACAGACCGCCGTGGGAATCCAGGGCGGCGAGGGTGATGGCAGCTGGATCAGCTCCGCGGTGTCGGGCAACATCAGCGGCACGGGCAACGGCAGCGCCACTGGGGCTGCCAACGCAATCACCGGGATCGCCGAAGGCACCACCAATGCCTTTGTTGCCGGCATCACGAACGTTGACCTGAAGGCGAGCAACCTCATGGCCAACGGTCAGGGCACCTTCTCCACAACGGCGACCTCCGTCACCGGCAACGCGAACGCTGACTCCAGCGTGTTGGTGGCGGGTCTGCTGGGGAGTGGCAACACCGCCACTTTGTACAACCCCAGCGGGAGCAGCAATCTCAGTGCTTCGGCACTCCTGAGCAACACCGTGCTGGCCAGCACCACCACCGGGTCGGCCAGTGCCATCGCTCATAGCGATGCGGTGGGGATGAGTGGGTTCAACGTCCACATGCTCACGAGCGGCACCATCACGGCCTCGGCTGTGAGCAACACCAGCGCCATCGCCTCGACGGTGACGGTCTGACCTCTCTGAGGCGTTGTCTCCAAACAGGGGTCGGATCGTTTGATCCGGCCCCCTTTCCTTCCCTTGCTCCGTTCCCTCCCCCATTTGCTCACTATGGAGTTCCAGCCCATCACCACCGCCCTGTCGCGGGCGGTGGCCCTGCAACTCGACCCGGGCACCACCTATCTCGGTAGTGGTCTCCAGCTCACCATTGCCCCCAGCGCCCAGGCCAGCAACCGGGTGATTGAGCCGGCCCCCCAGCTGATCGGCTCCATGGCCACCGCCCTGGGCCTGGGCCTCGGCAATAGCCGCTTTCTTGCCGATCCAGGCAACGCCGCTTTCTTCAGTAGCCCCGGTCTTTCGGTGGTCACCGGTGGGGGATCGATCGCCGGCACGGCCGCCGCCACGGCCAGCACCACCGGCAGTAACAACAACACTGCCGATGCCACGGCGTTCAATATTGGCCTGGCCAATCTCGATGTGGTCAGCCGTGGTGGCGGTGTGCTGCAGATCGGCACCACGGCGACCCCGTTCTCGGCAAGCGCCTCGGCCGCGAGCCGATCGCTGCTGCCACCCCAGACCACCCCGCTGTTGACGGCCGAGCTCTCGGCCCTCGCCACCGTGCGGGGGTTGGAGGGCACCGCCCCCGACGCTCCGGCCCTGTTGCGGGTCGAATCCCCCTCCCTGGCTGGCCCCATTGCCCCCCAGGCGTTCGGGATCTTGCCCACGTTCTACGGCCAGCCCAACGCTGCCGTGCTGGCCTCCGCCAGCCTCAACCTGGATCCGGGTCCCACCTCCAGCGATGCCCGCGCCTTGGCCGATGCCAAGGGGATCGAGGGGTACCGGATCTTCGCCCTGGCACCGGGGCCCTCCGCAACGCCTGGGTCCCCCGCGCAGGTGGGCGGCATCGCCACCGCCAGTCTCACCTTGGCCGGTGCTCCCCCCACCCCAGCCCAGCCCGCCGACCTGAGTGCGACAGCGATCGGCATCGATCACAGTGAGCTGCGGGGTCCTGGCCGTGGGCCCGTGGTGTTTCAGGGGTCGGGCCTTGCCCTGCTCAACACGCCAACGGTGTTGCCTCAAGGATCTTTGACCCTGCAGAGCCTGCAGGGGATCGGTATCGCCCGCAGTGAAATCCAGAGCAACGGTGGCGATGCCACGCTGGTGGGTGTTGGTGGATTCGCTGCTCCCCGTGGAGTGGGCCTGCTGCCCTCGATGGATGCCGCCGGCATCGATCACTCCGCGATGTTGCTCGGCTCCGGCAACGACATGGTGATTGGCCGCATCGACACCGAGCAACAGGCCGGCACAGATGCCAACGGTGACGGGGTGATTTCGCCCAACGTCTTCCTTGATGCCTCGGCTCTGGTGGGCGGCCAGGGCGGTTTCGATGGCATCCGCAACAGCCTCATCAACACCGGCGCCGGCAACGACGGGGTCTATGGCTCCTCCAGCGGCAGCAAGATCGACAGCGGCAGCGGCAACGACACGATTTGGCTGGATCGCGCCCGCAGCTCCAGCCTGGATGGCGGCTTTGGCAACGACGTTGTGGGGGTGAGCGGCCTGGCCCTCGACAACAACCTCAAGGGTGGTTTTGGCAATGATGTGGTGCAGGTGGCCGGCGGAACCGGTAACAGCCTCAACGGAGGCTTCGGCCAGGACGTGGTGATCGGGCCAACTGCTGGAATTGGCAAGCAGACCTTCCTGCAGTCCAATGCTGGTGCGGCGCTGGACGCGGCCAGCCGGAGCGGCCTTCCGGGCAGCACCTTTGCGGAACGGCTGACGGATCCAGCCTTCTGGGCGGGCCTGGGAGCCCCGCAGAAACAACAGCTCTGGGACACAGGCATCCTGGTCGAGGGGGGGCAGACCTTCAGCGAAGACACCTTCAGCAACCTCAGCGCTGCCCGGGGCGACATCCTGGCGCTGAGTAGTTCCCTGGGCTCGCTGACTCAGAATCTCTGGGAAACCCAGGGGGCCCTGTTCGGCGTGCAGGGCGGCCAGTTGGTGGTGCGCGACGGTCCCCCGAACAGCCAGATCGGTGTGGTGGTGGCAAGCCTGGCGGAGATCCGCCAACTCGGAATCGGCGCGCCATCGCTCTCCTATGCCACCGACACCCGCCAATTGATGTTTGATGCCGACGGTGACTGGAAGGCTGGCGGTAGCCAGAGCCTGGGCAGCGTGAACCTGTCCGATCCTGGCGCGCTCACCAAAGCCAACATTCAATTCGGCAGTGGCGGCTGAGCGAAGGGCGATGGCGCCCCGTTTTGATCCTTTCCTCCTGACCTGAGCGATGCTTTCCGTTCCCCAATTTCACGACGAACTCCTCAGCGCTGTGGAGGCGATGGCCCGCCAGCCCCTGCACGAGTTGCTCAATCAGCAGGGCATCTTGCCGGCCATGGCTCGCGACTTTGCTCTCAAGGCGCTGCGGCAGGAGGTTCGTTTTGGGCCGCAGGAGCAGCAGCAGGAGGTGAGCCAGGTTTGCGCTGGTATGGGCTGTGCCCCGCCCGCCCGCATGGAGGGAGATTGGATCGCCACGTTGCCGGAGCAACTGCGGGCCACGGCGATGCAGCGCTGGGATCATTTGCGGCTCCAGAAGGCGCTCGAAGATCGCTACGGCGAGCGGGTGGAAGCCCATTTCCTGGAGCGACGTGAGGATCTCGAGCAGGTGGTTTTCCGGCTGATGCGTTTACCGCAGCAGGGACTAGCCGAGGAGTTGTATCTGCGACTGGTCGACGACGGCGCCAGCTTTGGTGATCTGGCCAGCCGCTTTTCCGTGGGCGACGAGAGCTTCACCCGCGGCATTGTTGGCCCCATTGACATTGCCCAGTTGCACCCCACCCTTCGCGGCGTCCTCCGCGCGCTGGCGGTGGGACAACTCCATCCTCCTTTTTTCCTGGAGCAATCGATCCTGCTGGTGCGGCTTGAGCACCGCCGAGCGGCCACGCTCCACGAAGCCATGCGATACAGGCTGCTGGAGGAACTGCTGCAGCCGGATCTGCAGGCGGGGATTGAGGCAGGTCTGGCCAATCTGGGGCGATCGCTTGCGACGGCCAACACGCCGCCGCCCCTCGCGCTGCTCCTGGTGGGGGGTTGATCGATGGCCAGCACGACCCGCATCCATGAGCTGCTGCGCTGCTTCCCCTTCCTGGCCGACCAGCCGGAGGATCTGCTGCAACGGCTTTCCGCCCAGGCCACCTTGGAGAGCTTCCAACAGGGCCAGCCGATCTGCCGGGTCGACCAGCCGCCAGCACGGATCTACTTCCTGCTGGAGGGACGGGCTCGCTCGGTGGTGTTCTCCCATCGCCTCCCCCGCGGCGTGGCCACGCTGCAGCGGCTGGAGGCGGGCACCGTGTTGGGGTGGACCCTGGTCAGTTGTGGGCGTTGCTGGGAGACCCTGATCGCCTCCACCGACCTGGTGGTCATCGCCCTACCCCATGGGGCCCTGCAGCAGGAGATGGACCTCCACCCCGCTCTGGCCGAGCGGGTGCGACGCAGCGTTAGCTCAGCGGAGTTGTTTGGGGTGCTTGATGCACACCTTCAGGATTATCCCCGCGATATCGCCCAAGAGATGCTGGCGGCGGCGACCCAGCTGTCCGAAGGCTGTGTGGCGCTGACCTGGACGCCGCCGCAGCCGGGCGGCTTTGAGCCCAATGGCGAGCGGCTCTGGTTGGTGGCAGCTGGTGCCTTACCCCTGGGCTGCAGCTTTGGGAACGCGGCCAGCCACCAGCCGCAAGGACCGATTCGATTGCTTGGGATCGACCGGCAACCCCTGGCTGCGATCCTGGAGCCACCCGCAATGCCAGAGGCCGAGACCAGCGGCAACGGCTGGCACGCCAGGCTTCTGGCCAGCTGGCAGCAGCAGCGGGCAACCCTGGAGCCCAGCGCGATTGGGGCCGCCGCGCCGATCGACCTGAGCATGGCGATCGAACCAACCGATCAGAGGGGGCAGGCTCCTGAGGACTTCCCGTGGGTCAAGGGGATAGGCCCCCTGGAGTCGCCGGTGTCGGCCTTCCTGATGCTCAGCCAGCACCTCGACCTTCCCTTCCGGCGCGAACTGCTGCGGCGCGTGTTCACCGACCAGGTGAAGCGGCACGGCGAAGCCTCCCTCGCTTTAGCAGGAGCCGTTGCCGAATCGATGGGTCTACAGACCCAACTGTTGGAGCTCCAGGCGGAGGGCCTGCCGAGACTGACGGCCCCCTTCATGATCCGCTGGGGCAATGGAATGGCCTTGGTTTACCGCGCCACGGCCAAGTCGCTGGTGCTGGGCATCCCGGCCTCCGGCAACCAGGAGGTGAGCATGGCCGACTTCCGCGACCAGTGGGGCGCTCAGGGGGATGTGCTGACCCTGCGGGTGAATGAACTGACTCCGCGCCGCAAGTTTGGTTTCAGCTGGTTCCTGCCAGCCCTGCGTCAGCACCGCACCGTGCTGGTGGAAGTACTGGTGGCCAGTTTCTTCGTGCAACTCTTCGGTCTTGTCAATCCGCTGCTGATCCAGCAGGTGATTGACAAGGTGATCATCAACAACAGTCCCAGCGCCCTAGGCGTGCTTGGCGTGCTGCTGGTGGTGTTTGCCCTGTTCGAGGGGTTGCTGCTGTGTCTGCGGACCTTTCTTTTCGTGGACACCACCAACCGCATTGATCTGAGCTTGGGAACCCAGATCATTGATCACCTGCTGCGGCTTCCCCTCAGCTACTTCGACCGACGGTCGGTCGGCGAAGTGAGCAGCCGCATCGGCGAACTGGAGAAGGTGCGCGGCTTTCTCACCGGTACGGCCCTGACCACCATCCTGGATGCGATCTTCTCGGTTCTCTATATCGGAGTCATGCTGCTCTACAGCTGGCAGCTGACCCTGCTCACCCTGGCTGTGGTGCCCTTTTTGGTGGCCTTGGTGCTGATCGTCTCACCCATCGTTCGCATTCAGCTGCAGAACAGGGCCGTGGCTAATGCCCGCACCCAGAGCCATTTGGTTGAAGTGCTGAGCAGCATGATGACGGTGAAGGCCCAAAACATCGAGCTGCGAAGCCGGTGGCGTTGGCAGGATCTCTACAGCGATTACGTGGCCGATGGATTCGACAACACCCTGGTGGGGACAACAGCCAGCTCGATCAGTGGTTTTCTCAATAAACTCTCGGGTCTGATTGTGATCTGGGCTGGGGCAGGCATGGTGCTTTCGGGCTCCCTCAGCCTGGGAGAATTGATCGCTTTTCGCATCATCGCGGGCTACGTTACAGGACCGCTGCTGCGCATGACCTCCATTTGGCAGTCGGTGCAGGAAACAGCGCTTTCCCTGGAGCGGCTCAGCGATGTGATCGATCACCCACAGGAAGCACCCGAGGACAATGCCAGCCGGCTGATCATGCCTCCCATCCAGGGTGAGATCTGCTTCCGCAACATCTCATTCCGCTACAAGCCCTCCTCGCCGCTGCTCCTGAAGGGACTGAATCTGACCATCGCACAGGGCAATTTTGTGGCGATCGTGGGTACCAGCGGCTCCGGTAAGAGCACCCTCACCAAACTGCTGGCCAGGCTCTATAGCCCCGAGGAAGGTGTGGTGATGGTCGATGGCATTGATGTGGCCAAGGTGGAGCTCTATTCCCTACGCCGCCAGCTCGGCATCGTTCCCCAGGACACGGTGCTCTTCGATGGTTCGGTGGAGGAGAACATCACCCTCACCAATCCCGATGCCAGCACCGAGGAGGTGATCGAAGCCGCCCGCATCGCCGCCGCCCATGACTTCATCATGGAACTCCCGGCCGGTTACTCCACCGAGGTGGGTGAGCGGGGCAGCAGTCTCTCTGGCGGCCAGCGCCAGCGGATCGCCATCGCTCGCACAATCCTGCAGAAACCGAGGTTGCTGATCATGGATGAGGCCACCTCCGCCCTCGATTACCAGACCGAGCGGGTGGTGAGCGAAAACCTGATGAAGTCGCTTCAGGGCTGCACGGTGCTGTTCATCACCCATCGCCTCTCCTCCATCGTCAAGGCCGACCAGATCATCTGCATGGGCAAAGGTGCCGTGCTTGAGGTGGGAAGCCACGAGGAATTGATGCAGGCCCGTGGTCCCTACTACGCCCTCTTCCGCCAGCAGGGACGAACATCTGCAAGCGGATCCGCCGTAGCCCCTCCGCCATCTGTTGCCGTCACCACACCGCCGCAAGTCGATTCGCTTCAACCCGCGGGAGCCATCACACCATGAACAGCTCCAGCGATGGCAATGGTCAGAGCAGCGGCAACGGCCATGGGAATGGTCATGGGGTCTCCTCAGCTCCGGATCATCGGCAGGCCAGCCGAACGGCCACCCTCGCCCCCCCCGCTGAAACACCTGCCGCCGTGGAGACAGCCCCCCCCGGGGTTCCTGCCTCCCGGGGCCGTCGCCGCCGCACCCACCTGCCCGCTTCCGCCCGTGGCTGGAGCCGCGGCATCATCTGGAGCCTGATCGGACTCACCGGATTCGGCGTGATCTACGGCTCCTTGGCCAAGATGGATTCCTCGATCAGCTCCCCGGGGAAGCTTCGTCCCATCGGTGGCACCCTCGACGTGATCGCACCGTTCGCCGCGCCGATCCAACAGGTTCACGTTCGGGATGGGGACCTGGTGCAGGCCGGCCAGGTGCTGGTGGAATTCGACGATCAGGAGGCTCGACGCGAACGCCAGGATCTACTGGTTCAAGTGGAGATCTGGCGTAAGGAGGTCAATCAGGCAGCCCAACAACTCGGCCTCTCCCCCCTCCCCGGCACCAGCAAGGCGGAGCGGCAACTCCTAGCCCTGGAGAGGAAAGATCTTCAGTTGCGGCAGCGGGTGGCCCAGCAGCGGTTGCGGCGCAGTCAGGCCGGAGAGCGGGAGCAGGCGGATGTGCTGGTGACGCTGCGGGCCCGCTATGCGTTGAACGCCAACATCCGGCAACGATTAGCGCGTCTCGCTCGGGAGGGGGCGATTTCCCATCTCGAACTGGAGCGCCAGGATGAACGCCAGATGGATCTGCTCAGCACGATCCGCCGCACGGAGCAGCAATTGGTCGCTGCCGGCAGCGGTGTGGACGAGAGCCGGACGAACCAGGACCAGGTGGCCACGGAGAATGGTCGCAGGCTTTGGGATCGCTACAACGAGGCCCGTCAACGCTTCCTTGAAAGCACCACCCGCCTCAGCCAGGTCCGTGAACGCCTCCGGCTCGGGCGGGTCGTGGCGCCCCGCCCGGGTCGGGTGTTTGATCTCCAGGTCAGTAATGGGCAAATTGCCACTCCAGCCCGACCCCTGCTCAAGCTGGTGGGTCAACGGGGACTGGAGGCGGAACTGGCGATTTCCAACCGCGACATCGCCTTCCTGCGCCATGGCATGCCGGTGGATGTGCGGGTGACCTCCCTTCCCTTCACCGACTACGGATCCCTGAAGGGCACCGTGGTCCGGGTCGGGGCGGATGCCCTTCCGGCCGACTCCCTCTCAGGTCAGGAATCCTTTCCCGTTGTTGTGAGTTTTGATCGCAGCTCGCTGGGCCGAAGGAGCGAGTCCTACGACCTGCGGGCCGGTATGGCCGTCACCGGGCTGGTGAAGCTGGGATCCAGACCGGTGCTAGCCCTGCTCAACGATCGCCTGACGGAGTTCTTCGACTCGGCCCGAACCTTGCGTTGAGAGGAGCGGGTTGGCGAATCCTCAACCGGCCAGGCTCGCAGGGGTTGCCGTGGTCGCGGTGTTGGCTTGGAGGCTGCTGGCGAGTCGCAGCGAGGGAAGTTCGGCAATGATGCTGTAGCTCCGGTCCGCTCCCAGCAGAAGCAGGCTGCTGGCATTTTGGCCGGCGGCGATCGCCAATTGCTGCCCATTCAGTGCCATGGCGTTCATACCCGCCACCAACTGGGCCAGGGGGGCAATGGGCAGCAGCTGGGGTTGGCCCAGCCCCTCAAGACCCGAGCTGGTCAGGGTGATCGTCGTAGACGCCCCCCCAGGAGCGGTCTGGATCCCTTGCTGACGCCATTGAAGAATGTCGGTGAGTCCGATGCCACCGGTGGCGGTGGTTTCCAGGCTCAGATCGGCCAAGGCCCATAACGGTGGAAGGGCCGGCTCGCCCGCAGCGCTGCCGGCCTGAATCGCCTCCATCCCTGAAAGCACAAAGGTGTCACGGCCGTCGCCGCCGAAGATTTGGCCCCCTGAGGGGCTCCCCGCCAGGTTGAGCAGGATCGTGTCCTTGCCGGGCCCCCCATCGAGGCGCCTGGTGTTGTCTCCGGCCGTGAGCTGATCATCCCCCGAACCGCCGAGCACCGCCTGAAATCCCTTGATGCCGCCGAGGATGCCGCTGGCGGTTCCCAAGCCGAGGTCAACTTGGATAGGGGCCTGCCAGGCGCTGTAGTCGAGGGCGGCATGGCCTTGGGATGTGTTGCCGCCGGCAGCTTCCAGGGCTCCGCCAAGCTCCGCCTGGGCTCCAACCGAAACCGTCACCTCCTTCGACGCGAGGCGGAGGGTATCGATGCGGCTGAAATTCAGCGAGCCCACGGTTCCAGCACCCGGTGCCCCAAGGCTGACCCTGAGGGGATCGCCTGCTCCTCCCGTCGGTTCTGCCGGAGCTGCACCCCCAAGATCTGCGGCGGTGGGCTGGAGCACGGCAGGTACTGGCGCTTCCACGGGAGCCTTAAATGCGGCCTTAACTGGGGACGCAACGAATGGAGGCGCTGTGGCTTCGAGGGTGTTGAAGCCGCCCCTTCCGTCGATGCTGCCCACTAACCGGTCCAGGGGCGCCTGGATTCGGTCATCCCCACCGCTGGCCATCAGGGTCACCTCGGCCCGATCCCCTGGCGCGAGATCCAGGCTGAGGCTGTTGTTGGTGTCGCCCAAAAGGGTGATCTGGTTGGTGGAGTCCGGGCCTAGGAGCACGGCAGACTGCAGTACTGGACCCTCGATGCTCAGTTGGTTGTCGCCACTTCCGAGATCAAGGCACGAACCCAGCACCGCGCCATCAACGATCAGCTGGTCGTTTCCAGCCCCGAGCAGCACGCTCGAGTTGAGTAGGGCGACCCGCTGCAGGTCGGCGCTGCCGGTGGGTAAGCGCGCATCACCCAGATCGAGCCAGGTTTTGATGCTGACCTGATCGTTGCCACCGCCGGTTTCCAGCCTGCTGTCCGCCAGTCCGACGGCCCGGGCCCGCAGTTGCAGGGAAGAATCGTTGCCTGGCCCGGCGGCGGTGGGGATGGCGATCAGCAGTCCAGGGCTGGTTCCTTCGAGATCCCTGAAGCCGCTGCTAAGAGTCACCCAGTCGTTGCCGTCACCCAGAAGGATGGTGCTGTTCTGCATCGCCGCGGCGAGCAGGTCGATGCCCAGCTGACGGTTCAAGGGATCTCCTGGAGCCTTCAGGAGGAAGCGAGCCAGGCTGCTGATGTCGAGGGAACCGCCATTCCCACTATCTTGCAGCTGGCTGTTGCGCATGGCGATCAGGGACTGGTCAATCTGGCTTAGGGCCACCATCCCTGCAATCAATCCCGCATCGATGCTCTTCCAGACCTCGATGCGGATCGCATTGGCCTCGGGACCGAGGAGGAGACTCGCCTGATCCAGTCCGGTGGTGTCGCTCACCAGGGTCAAGCTGGCATCCCCCAGCAGAGAGAGGGTCAACAGATGGAGCTGGCTGGTTGAGCTGACCAGCACCTGCGAGGTCTCGCGGCCGCGTAGATCGATCGCCGCATCGGTGATGGTGCCCAGGGAATGGCGGTAAACAGTGCTGGCAGGGCCGTCGACGGAGCGACTGACGATGACCTCATGGCTGCGCAGCACCCATCGAAAGCCTGGGGTTTCGGGATCCGCTGCCGGGGGCTGATAAGCACTCCGCGGAGGTGGCGCCAGTTCAGTCTGGGGAATGGGATCCACGCGTTTCGGGCCCTCCCAGGCCTGGATCTTGAGCGCTGTTTTCGCTCCCGAATGCGGTGGGGTTGCCCGTATCGACCCGATGGAATTCCCGCCACCGACGGTCGAAGGCTGGCCCGAGGAACTTGCCGCCAGGGAAATCGCCCCAAGCCTGGGCTCAGCCCCTTGGCCTGGATCTCGGGCAGGATCGAGCTTGGCCGTGGACTGCGGCGGTAACCGACTTCCCAGTCCGCTCGGCGGTACCAGGCGATTATGCGAGCTAGCAGCAGGGCCTACCAGGCTGGAGGGGCGCTCGGGAGCCTGGGCCCCCCTGGCAGCGCCTGCCTCCCCCTTACGGCTGGCGGTGGATCCACCGCTGCCTGTCGCCATTCCGCCACCGCCCAAGGGCCCAGAGCTGGCGGCAGCCTGCCCAGGCCCTGTCGTACGAGCGGTTGCCCCCATGTCGTTGATCAGGTACAGGAGCGCTAGTCCAAGGGCCGTTCCGCTCAGAACGCTCTCTAGGGAGAGGCGACCTGAATCGTCCCGGAGGCTCATCAACTTGCTGAAGCGTTGTTTCGCTTGGCCCAAATCCCGTTCATGATCCCAGCGATACCTCCATTGTTGATTCGCTTTGGCATGGCCTTAGCGGTTCTGATGCAGTGTCGCTGTGGTTTGGCTTCGCTTGGGGGGTGAACCTCTCAGCCGCACCGCCCCAGCTCAAGAGCAGACCCATCCCAGCGCCATCAGCTGGCAGGATTACGGAGTTTGCACCCAGCGCCATGACCACCGCCCTGATGGACACCGAAGTCGGCCCCATCACCGTGGAGCTCTTTGATGCCGATGCCCCGGCCACGGTGGCCAACTTCGTGAAGCTCGCCAACGATGGCTTCTACGACGGCCTGAGCTTCCACCGGGTGATCGATGGCTTCATGGCCCAGGGGGGGTGCCCCAATTCCAGGCAAGGTGCCCGCGGCCAGGCCGGCACCGGTGGACCCGGCTACACGATTCCCTGCGAGATCAATGCCAACAGGCACAAGGCAGGCAGCCTCTCGATGGCCCATGCCGGCCGTAACACCGGCGGCAGTCAGTTTTTCCTTTGCCACGGACCCCAGCCCCACCTTGATGGGGTTCATACCGTGTTCGGCCAGACCGACGACATCGATGTGGTGCTAAAGCTGCGCAATGGCAGCTTAATTAACAAGGTTACGATTTCAGCCTGATGGCATGAGCAAATGGCATGGGTTCAGCGGGTTCGATTCATCCCGTTCACTCCTGGTTGAGGCGCTTTTCCAGGAGTGCGATCACTGGTTCGGTGAGGGTCATGTCGTTGAGCAAGGCATCGGGCGAGCCGAGTTTGTAATCAGAGCCTGGTGAGCAATCTGGTCTTAGTAACGTGCAGACGAGCCAGCTCGGTTAGTCTATGATTTTAAAATATAGGCGAAGCGGTTTGGTCCAACGCTTCAGGTCTGAGGGGGGCTGGTAATTTAGCATAGAACTAAGTCTCGGCCCCCTTCTTCTGTATCTAGATGTTGGCCTTCGCACGATTCAGGTCACCTGGTCAATGGCGCCGCATCAGCATGGGTGGCGCTTGGTTTTTTTCGTTAGCCCAATAGCAATTTGGGCGGATCCGCCGACACTCACACCAGCCCTCGTCACCAGTCCCCTTGTCACGCCAACTCTCCAAGGGCCACGGTTCAAGACCGTTTCCCTGGCTATCAACTTCTGGTGGAAAGCACTGTTCCAAGCAACTTAGGCGAATCCGACTATGCAGTTGGTTGTGTTCTCCATCATTTGCGTTGACCATCAGCGGCGCAGCAGGAGTCTTGGCCTTGTGGGAAGTCGGAATCGTGGGTCGTCACCCCTGGAAGGACGAGCGCTCAAGCAAAGCTCTCATCCCCGCCGCTCATCCCGGCCCCACCCAGCCCCTTAGCTTTCCGGGGTTGAGCAGGCCGGCCGGATCATGGGCACCCTTGGCCGCCACCTGGTCGGGATCGATCACACCTGAACCGCCATCCTCCACGCTGAGCACGTGAGGATCGGCGCTGCCGGCGCCGTGATCGCGGCAGAAGTTGATCAGTTCGCCCAGTTCTGCGGCGTTGCCCAGCTGCACCACCGGCAGGGCCGACAGCCGGGCGCTGCCCCCCTGACGCACGCCTTCGAGGTGCCACAGAACCCTCTCCCCCCAGCGCGCGGCCACCGCCTCCAGCAGGGGACGCTCGGGCACCGGCAGCATCAGCTGCAGATAGGTCCAGCCCCTGTGGCGGGCCCGCCAGTGCAGGGTGGTGTGGTTCCAGGTGAGTTCCCGCAGCGTGCCCCCCCGGCTGGAGCCCTGAGGCTGCTGCCAGCGCAGCGTGCCGCCCCGTTCCGCCAGCCAGGCCGGCAGAAGTGGCAGAGCCTCGGGGGCCGCTAGCAGCAGCAGCCGGTGCTGCCCGGCGGCAGGCGCCGGGCAGCCCTGCGTCCAGGGCAGCCCCGCCGCCAGAGGCGCCTGCAGCAGGGTGAGGTCGTCGAGTTCCAGGGCGGTGCCGGGGAGGGTGCGGGCCACCTCGAGGGCAGCCCACCAGTCGGGGAAATCCACCACCACTTGCTGCCAGGCCACGGCAGGAGCGGTGGCCACCGTGACCGCCGTGAGGATGCCATTGGTGCCGTAGGCATGGTTGAGGGCCTGGGCGGCTTCGCCCTCCAGCCTCAGCAGGCGCGGCTGGGGTTCCACCGTTACCACCTCCAGGGCCAGGAGGTTACCGGGATCGCGCAGGAAGCCCCAGCGCACCGAACCAATGCCCCCCGATCCACCGGCAATGAAGCCGCCCAGGGTGGCGCTGCGCCAGGTGCTGGGTGCCATCCGCAAAGCCCGGCCATGGGGGGCGAGGGCGCCATCGAGGTCGGCCAGGCGGCAGCCCGCCTCCGCCTCCAGCACGCCGCTGGACGGATCGATCCGCCGCACCCGGTTGAGGCCGGTGAGATCAAGCACCACCCCCCCGGCCAGGGGCACGCACTGGCCGTAGTTGCCGGTGCCGGCCCCCCGCAGGGTGAGAGGCACGCCATGGCGGGCGCAGGCTGCCGCCACCGCCATCACCTGCTCCACCGTGCTGGCAACAACGGCCAGCTGGGCAATCTTCCCCGCCAGCAGGGGGGTGAGCACCGGCGAGTAGTCGTGGAAATCCCGGGAGAGGCGCGTGCGCTCCTCGATCGAGCGATGCAGCACCAGGACCGGCTCAACCGCCTCGAGCTCGGCGGCAAGGGCCGCGATCGTGGCCTCGGCGGGAGGCTGGGGCAGGGGTGGCAGGGCGAGATCGGGCATGGGCGGCGGGCGGATGCGCAGGAGCGGTGGGTGAGGGGGACCGGAAGGGAAGCGGAGCGATCCGAAGGGAAGGTCAGAACCGGCGGGACGATCGGTAAGGCGGCAAGGGCGGTGATCGGGAAGGCCTGAATTGAACCTCGTGCTTCCCGGCTTGAAACCTGGCGGCGTGGACGAGCTGGGCATGAGCTCCGGAGTGTCTGCCGCTGGCACGGTGGGGAATTCCCTCCTTGATCCTCCTGGCCTCAACCTGACGCGACCGGGGCCTCCAGGGCCGCCAGCAGGGCCGAGGGAGCCTCCTGGTCGGGAGGGGGCAGCCAGCGGCCGGCGCGCATCACCCGTCGCTGGGGGGGGCGGGCCAGGAGATCCCCCCAGCTTGAAGCCCCCAGCACCAGAAGATCGGCCGGCGCCCCCTCCCGCAGCACCCCATCCCAGGGGAGATCCAGCAGCCGCGAGGCCTCGCTAGTGAACGGCGCCAGCCCCCGCCGCCGCCAAGGCAGCTGGTGGCTCAGCAGGGGGGCCAGCCGCAGCAACTCAACCGGATCGAAATCACCCCCTGGATACCAGGGATCCTGCACGTTGTCGCTGCCCATGGCCACCCGAACGCCGGCGGCCTGCAGCTGCTGGATCGGGGCCTGGGGCCGCCGCAACGGTGTGGTTCCCTCACGCTTGCCGAGCAGCCAGAGATTGGTGAACGGCAAGGCCACGACCGCCACCCCGGCGGCGGCCAGGCGATCGGCCCATCGGGCCAGGGACGGCGCCGCCAGCAGGGCCAGGCTGCTGGCGTGGCTGCAGGTGATCGGCACCCGGCAGCCGCCGCGCCGCTCCAGCAGCCGCACCAGGGCCCGCACCCCGGGAGCGGGGGCGGCATCGTGTTCATCGATGTGAAGATCGAGGCCGCAGCCCAGGGTCTCGGCCTGCATCAGCAGGGCCTCCAGACCCTCCGCATCCCAGGCCAGCGGGGAGAAGGGGGTCCCCACCACGCTGCCCAGCAGGCCCCCATCGCGCGCCACCCTTCGGGCCAGCAGGTCCCCTTCGGCCGTGCGCCAGTACCCCAGCGGCGCCAGGGCCACGAGCTGCAGATCCACCCGGCCGGCCCAGCGCGCCTGGAGCTGCTGCAGCGCCTCCCAGACCTCCAGGGCCGCGGGGGCTTGGCTGTCGACATGGCTGCGGAGCGCCCGCAGACCATGGCGCCAGGCTCGCTCCAGCGCCAGGCCAGCCCGCTGCAGCACCTGCTCGCCACGGCGTTGGCCCAGTTCCCGCAGATTGGCCTCCAGGGCTCCAGCCATGGTGCCGGAGGCATTGGGAAAGGAGGCACCGCTGAAGGCCTTGTCGAGATGCACATGGGGATCGACCGGTGGCGTGAAGGCCAGGGGCAGCTCCCGCGAGGGAGGCAGCTCCACGGGAAGGAGCGCCGTGATCCTGCCCTCGGCATGGTCGATTCGCACGGTGACCAAGCCATCCCGTTCGGCCGGCGGCAGGGAGGCCACGGGGTCGAGCAGACAACGGGGGATCCGCAGTGGCTCGAGCCGGTTCATCGCACGGTGGGCTCCGCGGCGGCCTGGTTGCTGCGCAGGATGAAGAAGCGGCCGGCACCGGCCAAGGTGATGGCGCTGTAGCGGGGGATCGACCACTCGGGGAGAAGTTGCTGCCCCCCTAAATCGGTGCGGTAAAGGCTGAGCAAGCCGAAATTGCGGCGACGGGTGGCCGCCAGAGCCAGCTGGCCAAGCAGGTCATGTTGGGCGGCGATCAGGCGGGGACAGTCGCGCACGATCAGGCGGGCCAACATCGGCAGGCCTCCCTCGTGGCAGAGCTCCAGCTCAGCCGCACGGGTGATCTGGTCGGCGGCGAAACGCTCGAACTCGTCTTCACCGGGATTGGTGGCGATTAGACCCATAACCAGGGCGGCGGCAACGGCAAGTCCGAATAGGCAACGGATACCCACGGCGCCCAGCGTGGGATGGTGCGGGAGAGCGGCCGAGGGCAGAACGTGCCGGTGAGCGCGAGCGGAATCGGTGACAGAAAAGTGATGGGGCGGGAGATCGGTGCGTGCCAAATAGCGCCGGAGGCGCCGGGACCGGGGTGTCGTGGCACGGGCAGACACGGCTCGAACCAACAGGCGTTGTCCAGGATGGCAGAGATCAACCGCCCACGGGGAACAAGCCCTGGTGAGGGTCTCTTCATGCCCGCGTCAGAACAGCCCCGATGGGATCCGCAGCCCGTTCCAGGCAAGGGCGCACCCGCCTCAAAGCACCGGTGATCCCGAAAGCCCCGGTGATAAAGTTCGTCCCATGCGGCGAGCGTCGCCAAGCGGTTAAGGCAGCGGCTTGTGGTGCCGCCATACGGGGGTTCGATTCCCCTCGCTCGCCCTGTTGCCACAACAGCCACCCCCTGGTTCGCCCATGGGGTGGTTTTTTGTTGGCGCCGCGGCCGGCTGGCTCGAACCGGGAGGGCGGCGACAGCGCGCTCCGATAGCGCGGGCCTCAGCCTGCGGCGGCGGCCCAGCCCTGCCGCAGGTCGGCCAGCAGGGACTCACCCCCATCCCGCACCGGATCGTGGCACGGCAGGCCCGTGAGGGTGGCCATCTCCTCCAGGGCGGCCACGGCCTGATCGGCCGCTAGATGGCCGGTGTTGAGGGCGATGGCAACCACCCGAGCCGGTGGGACCGCGGCCGCGCCCGGGCGGGCCAGGGCGGCCATCGCCTCCAGGGCAGCGATCAGCCGATCGATCGGGGGCAGGGGGATCTGGGGCTGGTTGCGGATCGTGGTCTGGCCGGCGCGGTGAACGAGCAGCAGGTCTGTGGGCTGGCTGCCCCGCAGCAGCGGCAGGGTGGCGGTGGAGCCCGGATGGCAGAAGGAGCCCTGCCCCTCCACCAGCACCAGGGCATCGGGGCCGGCCCCCTCGGCCGCGCGCAGCACCGCCTGCTCCACCGCCCCGGCGGCGTAATCAACCCGCACCGCATCGAGGGCCAGCCCACGACCGGCGATCAGGATGCCGGCCTGGCCCGTGGCCACGAAACGGGCATCAACTCCGGCCCGCAGCGCGGCCGCCTGCAGCTCAAGGCAGGCGCTCATCTTCCCCACCGACATGTCGGAACCCACCGCCAGCAGGCGTCGTGGCGCCAGGGCTGCTGCCCGGGCCGATCCCACCACCAGGTCGTCGGGTTCGCGGCGCAGGTCCCAGATCCAGCGGCCTGGCCGCAGCAGGGCCGCCAGCTGGGGATCATCGCCCAGGCGGCTGTGGAGGCCACTGGCCACCGACAGCCCCGCCTCCAGCCCCACCACAAGATCGGCGTGGAGTTCGGTGGGCAGGCGGCCACCGGAGGGGGCTAATCCCACCACGGCCACGGCCCCGGGGGCGCCCGCCGGGATGGGATCGGCGAGGGCGGCGGCAGGCAGCAGCGGCAGGGCCTCCCGCATCGAGCCCACCACCGGCACGGCCCGCCGGATCCCCGTGAGCCGCTCCAGATCCTCCCCCGCATGGTCGGGATCGATCACCGCCACCACCGGCCCCCGGCGATAGCGGAGCAGGGCCAGGCCGGTCTTGCCGCCAAGGTTGTCGAGACCATGGTGCTGAAGGAGCACCACGGGGGTATCGGGGCTGAGCATCACGCCCCGGGAAGGGGCCCCGGGCCCTCGCTAACGGAGCGATCAACCCGCGCCGTGGCGATTCCGGCCAGCTCCGTGGTGAGCGCCACCCCCAGGCCGGGGCTGACTCCGGGATGAAGGCGATCGGCCTCAAGCGTCGGGCCCGTGAAGGGATCGTCCACCAGATTGAGGTGGCTGTCCAGATCGGGCCAGCGCACCAGGGGGAGCAGCTGGGCTGCGGCGCCGTTGAGCAGGGCGCTGTCGGAATAACAGCCGAGCATCACCTCCAACCCCAGCCGACGTGCCGCCTGGGCCATCAGCAGGGCCTCAGCGAGCCCGCCGCTCTTGAGCAACTTGATGTTCACCCCATCCACATAAGGCGCCAGCCGCACCACATCGGCCAGGGTCCAGCAGCTCTCATCGGCCACCAGCGCGATCGGACAATCGAGCTCCAGGGCGGCGAAGGCGGCGGAATCGGCCTCCGGATCCTCGATCGGGGCCAGGGGCTGCTCCACCAGCGCCACCTGATGGTCGGCGAGCCAGCCCACCATGGCGCGGGCTCCCTCGAGATCCCAGCCGCCGTTGGCATCCACCTGCAGCTCGGCAGCGGGCCCACCGATTTGCTGCTGGCGATCAAGGGCTTCGGCCACCGCCTCCACCAGGGCGCGGTCATGGTCGAGCCCCTCCGGACTGCCGAGTTTCAGCTTGATGCGGGTGGCCGGCAGCTGGCTCCACCACCGCTGCAGCCGCGCCAGCACCGCCTCCACGGACCCCAGGCCGAGGGTCACGCTGGTGGCAACCCCCAGCTGGGGATCCAGACCCCAGAGGCGATGCACTGGAACCCCGAGCCGCTTGCCCCACCAGTCGTGCAGGGCCAGATCCAGGCCGCAGCGGGCCGGCGGCGAAAGCGAGGCCAGCAGCGGCTCCAGGGCCTGCAGGGGCTGGGGGGCCAGGTTCCGCAGACGGGGGGCCAGGGCCTGAAGTTCGGCAGCGATGGCGTCCGTGGTGTACAAACGGTGTCCGGTGTCGAAGCCACCGGTCTCACCGATCCCGGTGAGGCCGTCCTGCTCCACCTCCACCAGCAGGTGCTCCACGGCGGCGGTGGTGCCGCGGCTGATCGCCAGGGGCACGGCCTTGGTCAGGGGAAAGGACAACAGACGCAGTTCCATGGCCTCAAGCTGGCACAACCGGCCGCAGATGCACCGCCGCGGTGGCCTCTCGTCGGAGGGGTCCCGGGAATCGGCCGGGCCGAATCGGGATCCTGAGGTTCTGTGAAGTCCTGATTTAAGTTGCACCGCATTCGAGCTATCCGGCCGTTGACGATCCTTCCCCAGCCTCTGCGCAAGCCCCTGCGCAGCAGCGAGGCAGCCGGCACGATCAAGAGCTGGAGACCAGACCATCCCGGGGAACGTGGCCACCAGACGGTTGCCGAGCCCTTCCAAGCCGGAGCCAGAGCCGTGGATCCGCCTGTGAAACCGGAGATCACCCAGGGCTGGATCCTGGCCAGCATTCCGATTGGCCTGATGCATCTGGCCTGCCTGGCCGCCTTCTGGACCGGGGTGAGTGGCGATGCCCTGCTGGTATGCCTGGCCTCCTATGCGATCCGCATGTTCGGCGTGACGGCCGCCTACCACCGCTATTTCGCGCACCGCAGCTTCCGCACCGGCCGCCTGTTCCAATTTCTGCTGGCCGTGCTCGCCACCTCCTCGGCCCAGCTCGGCCCCCTCTGGTGGGCCGCCACCCATCGTCACCACCACGCCAACTCGGACACCGAACAGGATCCCCACTCGCCTCGGCATTACGGCTTCCTCTGGTCGCACATGGGCTGGTTTCTCCACCCCGGCAACCGCCGCGACAACCTCGCAGGCATCCGCGATTACGCCCGCTTTCCCGAACTGGTGTTCATCGATCGCTGGTCACTGATCAGTCCTGCCCTGCTGGGAACCGCCACCTTCGCCCTGGGCAGGGTGCTGGCGGAGGCAGGCCGACCCACCTCGGGGGCGCAGATGCTGGTTTGGGGATTCTTCATCTCCACCGTGCTGCTTTATCACGGCACCTACACGATCAATTCCCTGTCCCATGTCTTCGGCAGCCAGCGCTTCGACACCGGGGACGACAGCCGCAACAACCTGCTGCTGGCGCTGATCACCCTGGGAGAGGGCTGGCACAACAACCATCACCACTGCCAGTCGAGTTGCCGCCAGGGCATGTATTGGTGGGAGATCGATATCACCTATCTCACCCTGCTGGTTCTGGCAAAGCTTGGCCTGGTGTGGGATCTGCGGCCGGTGCCTGCCAGGGTATACGCCCAGGCGGCTGAAGCGCGGCGCCCTAGACGGCCCCTGGCCTGACACATGTATTGAGCGAGGGCAACAGTCGGTAAAGTTAGGAAGCCGAAACCGAGATGGGATCGACGTAACGATGTCTTTGTGAATGCCCAGTCCCAAGTACACGGCAACGGCGATCCAGAACCTGATCGAGGAGGTTCATGATTGCTCCGTGGCCACCGAAACGGGATACGGGACACCGCAACCGGGCGATCAGCCACCTGCTAGGGAACTGCCTGCTGCTGCGTCGTGAGGCCCTCGACAGCGTCGGAAAGAGCCGACCGGAGTGGTGATCGCCCTGCTGTGCGCCCTCAGCAGCGAACTGGGCAGCAAGCTGGCCACCGCCAGATACCAGCTCACCCTCCTGGAGCCCTATTGACTGGAGTTACTGGAGAGGTCGACTGAGCCGTCTGCGGCTGCGGGCGTCTGGGTCAGCCTGTTACGAGTAAAACGATGCTGTGGGATGGACTCTGCGGGTAGAACGCTGTCAGAAGATGGGTCCATGAGCCTCTCCAACTTCAACTCCAGGTCAGCGGTGGAATATCCCGCTGGCCAACCGACAGCCGCCGCCACCGGGATGGCCGCGAAGCCAGGGCCCCCGCTGGGCGGGCCCCGGCTTCGCGGCAGCTACTGGATCACCACCTTCGGCTGCCAGATGAACAAGGCGGATTCTGAGCGGATGGGGGGCATCCTCGAGGCCATGGGCTACACCCCCGGCAGCGACGAACACAGCGCCGATCTGGTGCTTTACAACACCTGCACCATCCGCGACAACGCGGAGCAGAAGGTGTACAGCTACCTGGGCCGTCAGGCCCTGCGCAAACGGGCCGACCCCAACCTCACCCTGGTGGTGGCCGGCTGCGTGGCCCAGCAGGAGGGGGAAGCGCTGCTGCGGCGGGTGCCCGAACTGGATCTCGTGATGGGCCCCCAGCACGCCAACCGCCTCGCCAGCCTGCTGGAGCGGGTCGAGAGCGGCCAGCAGGTGGTGGCCACCGAGGAGCACACCATCCTCGAGGACATCACCACGGCCCGCCGGGACAGCGCTGTCTGCGCCTGGGTGAATGTGATCTACGGCTGCAATGAGCGCTGCACCTACTGCGTGGTGCCGGCCGTGCGGGGGCGGGAGCAGAGCCGGCTGCCCCAGGCCATCCGGCTTGAAATGGAGGGCCTGGCGGCCCGCGGCTATCGGGAGATCACCCTGCTGGGCCAGAACATCGACGCCTATGGACGCGACCTGCCCGGCATCACCCCGGAGGGCCGCCGCGCCCACACCTTCACCGACCTGCTGGCTTCGGTGCACGACGTGGAGGGGATCGCCCGGATCCGCTTCGCCACCAGCCACCCCCGCTACTTCACCGAGCGCCTGATCGACGCCTGCGCCGACCTCTCCAAGCTGTGCGAGCACTTCCACATCCCCTTCCAGAGCGGCGACGACGACGTGCTCAGGGCCATGGCCCGGGGCTACACGGTGGACCGCTACCGCCGCATCATCGACCGCATCCGCCAGCGGATGCCGGATGCGGCGATCAGTGCCGACGTGATCGTGGCCTTCCCAGGGGAGAGCGATGCCCAGTTCCGCCGCACCCTGGATCTGATCGAGGCGATCGGCTTCGATCAGGTGAACACCGCCGCCTACTCACCACGCCCCAACACCCCCGCCGCCGACTGGTCCAACCAGGTGCCGGAGGCAGTGAAGGTGGAGCGGCTCCAGGAACTCAACGCTGTGGTGGAGCGGGTGGCCCTCCATCGCAATGGCCGCTACCAGGGAAGGGTGGAAGAGGTGCTGGCCGAGGGGGTGAATCCAAAGGATCCGACCCAGCTCATGGGCCGCACCCGCAACAACCGGCTCACCTTCTTCCCGGCGGCTCGGCCGGAGGGCCCGGTCCACCGCCCCGGTGAGCTGGTGCGGGTGAGGATCGAGACGGTGCGTCCCTTTTCCCTGAGCGGCTCTCTCGCCTGAGGGCGCTCCCGGGCAGCGGCGGGCGCCGGCAGGCCGCGCTGGCCTCGCCCCGGGGGTAAGGGGCTGATACGTTTGGCGCCGCCCCGATGTCCCCATGTCCAGCGATCCCGTGCATCCATCCGCTTGCCACGTGGGGGTGGTGTTCGGGGGAGCCTCCGGGGAGCATGCGGTGTCGATCCGTTCGGCCCATACGGTGGTGGGAGCCCTGCGGCGGGGCGCCAACGCTGAGCGCTACCGACTGAGCTGCTTCTACATCGACCGGCTGGGCCGCTGGTGGCCTCCTGCGGTGGCCGAGGCCGTGCTGGAGCGGGGGGTGCCGTCCGACCCGGCCGACCTGCCCGATCCCCTGGCTCCGGCTGGCTTCCGCGGTTTTCCCGACGGGGCCCTGGCGGTGGAGGTGTGGTTTCCGGTGCTGCATGGCCCCAACGGCGAGGACGGCACCATCCAGGGGCTGTTCAGCCTGATGCAGGTGCCCTACGTGGGATCCGGCGTGCTGGGCTCAGCCGTGGGGATGGACAAACAGGCCATGAAGGCCGCTTTCGCTGCGGCCGGCCTGCCCCAGGTGGCCTACGCCTGCGTGGAGGCCTCCGAGCTGGCGAAGGTGGACGCCGCCGAAGCCTCGGGCAGCGGTAGCGGCGCCCTGCTCGACCGCCTGGAAGCCGAGCTCGGCTTTCCCTGCTTCGTGAAGCCGGCCAACATGGGCTCCTCGGTGGGCATCAGCAAGGCCAGCGACCGGGCCGGCCTGTTGGAGGGTCTGCGGCAGGCAGCCGCCCTTGATCCCCGGCTGGTGGTGGAACAGGGCGTGAGCGCCCGCGAACTGGAATGCGCCGTGCTGGGCACCACGGAGCTGCGGGCCTCGGTGCTGGGCGAGATCTGCTTTGAAGCCGACTGGTACGACTACACCACCAAATACACCGAGGGGCTCAGCCACACCGTGATTCCGGCCAAGGTGCCGGCGGAGTTGGCGCAGCGGGCCCAGGCCATGGCGATCGCCGCCTGCCGGGCCGTGGGAGCCAGCGGCCTCTCGCGGGTGGACTTCTTTTTCGACCAGGGCAGCGGCGATCTCTGGCTCAATGAGATCAACACCCTGCCGGGTTTCACCAGCCAGAGCATGTACCCGATGTTGTGGGAGGCCAGTGGGTTGTCCCTTGTGGAGCTGGTGCACGACCTCGTGCAGGGGGCGCGAGAATCCGGTGGGATACCGCTCTCCCCGAACCAAGTGCCATGACCCAAGGCCTTCTCTGGCTGCCATTGCTGCTGGTCTTCGTGCTGCTCACCGGCCTTGGCTGGCTGGAACGTCGGCGCCAGCAGCTCTTCCGCGACTGGGCCGAGGGTGCCGAACTGGCCAAGCTCGATGGCTGCGGTGCGGCCCGCCTGATTGATGGCGAGCTCAGCTGGAGCACCTTCCAGGCCGGCAGTTTCCAGCCGGCCGGCAGCTTTCCGATCAAGCAGCTGGAACTGGTGGAGCTGCTCTCCCTCGGCTCCGGGGAGGCCCCGCTCACCACGGAGAGCCAGGGCGCCTGCCGGCTGCGACTGGTGGGAGGCGGCCTGCAGAAGGATCTGCCCTTCTCCGATGCGGAGCGGGCCCGCCGCTGGATCGATGAACTGATGGCGCGCTCGCGCTGCGAGCTCTGAGCGGGGAACGGTGAACTTTCAACGATGAGTGATTCCTCCCTGCGTCCCGGTGCCGAACGCCGACGCCAGCTGCGTCAGGAACGCCGTGCCGATCGGCTGCGCAATCTCTGGCGGCTGGTGGTGTTCAGCGCCATGGCCGGCGGGCTGGGCTATGGGCTCCTGAGCCAGGGTTGGACCCTTCGCTCCCCCAGTCAGGTGGAGGTGAGCGGCAGCCGACTGGTGAGTCGGGACCAGGTGATCCAGGCGGCCGGGCTGAGCTTCCCCCAGCCCCTCCTAGCCCTTCAGCCCCGCCAGATCGTCCAGACCCTCTCCACGGCCCTGCCGGTGGAGAACGTGCGGGTGAGTCGCCTGATGCTTCCCCCGCGGCTGCGGGTCGAACTGATCGATCGTTCGGCGGTGGCCCGGGCCGAACGGCGAGGCGAGTCCGGACTGGAGCAGGGCTACGTGGATCGACTGGGCAACTGGATCAGCATGCGCCAGAACCTGGGTGTGCGGCTCCAAGGAAACCAGGAGCTTCGCGTGGTGGGCTGGAATGAACGCCATCGCCCGGCCCTGGCCAAGGTGCTGAAGGAGAGGCAGGCATTCGGCGGCAGGTTGCAGGAGATCCGCTTCGATCCCGAGGGCAGCCTGTGGCTCAGCACCACGGATCTGGGGCCCGTGCGGCTGGGCCCTGCGGATGGCCAGCTGGAACGTCGCCTCGCAGTGGCGGCCCACCTCAATGCCACCCTGCCAGCCGATCTGCGCGGCCGGCGCCCCCAGATCGTTGACCTGAGCGACCCCGACCAGCCTGAACTCAGCCTGACTGGCCTCAAGCCCGTGGCCGATTCCGGTCCGGCCACCGCGGTCCGCCCCCGCGGAGGCCAGTAGGAAGCCCAGCGAGCCAACCCACACAGGACGTTGCGCCCCGGCCGCTTCCAGGGCAGGCTGGATCTCAATCTTTGGCCGTTCCAGCCAACGACATAATGCAGCCGCAGATCAACGGCACCAGCCCACCAAGTTCAACCGCCGAGCCCGTCAATCCAGGTCGGATCAGTCCAACAGAAAGACTGGCCCCCTCCAGACCCGGCGCCGTCGATCCATTGCCCCCGCAGGCGCAAACCAAGGAGACCACAGCGATGAGCCAGACCGTGCCGAGCAGCAATGGCATCACTCCCAGCCAGACGGCCCGGATCGAGGTGATCGGTGTGGGGGGAGGGGGCAGCAATGCCGTGAACCGCATGATCCAGTCGGATCTGCAGGGCGTGGGCTACCGGGTGCTCAACACGGATGCTCAGGCCCTGCTGCAATCAGCGGCGCAGCAGCGCATCCAGCTGGGTCAGAAGCTCACCCGCGGTCTCGGGGCCGGAGGGAATCCCGCGATCGGCCAGAAGGCCGCTGAGGAATCCCGCAATGACCTGCTGCAATCCCTCGAAGGCGCCGACCTGGTGTTCATCGCAGCCGGCATGGGCGGCGGCACCGGCACCGGCGCCGCCCCGATCGTGGCCGAAGTGGCCAAGGAATGCGGCGCCCTCACCGTGGGCATCGTGACCAAGCCCTTCAGTTTCGAGGGTCGCAAACGGCAGCGCCAGGCCGAGGAGGGCATCGCCCGGCTGGCCGAGCATGTGGACACCCTGATCGTGATCCCCAACGACCGGCTGCGGGAGGCCATCGCCGGTGCCCCGCTTCAGGAGGCCTTCCGCGCCGCCGATGACGTTCTGCGCATGGGCGTGAAAGGCATCACCGACATCATCACCAAGCCGGGCCTGGTGAATGTGGACTTCGCCGATGTGCGCTCGGTGATGGCCGAAGCCGGCACCGCCCTGCTGGGCATCGGCGTGGGTTCGGGCCGCTCTCGGGCCACGGAGGCCGCCCAGGCCGCCATGACCAGCCCGTTGCTGGAGTCGGCGCGGATCGACGGAGCCCGTGGCTGCGTGATCAACATCAGCGGCGGCCGCGATATGACCCTCGAAGACATGACCACCGCCTCGGAGGTGATCTACGACGTGGTGGATCCTGACGCCAATATTATCGTGGGCGCCGTGGTGGATGACAGCCTTGAGGGTGAGATCCATGTGACCGTGATCGCCACGGGCTTCGAGAGCGGCGGCAGCTACCGGCCCGAACGGAGCACCACCTTCACCTCCCCGTACCAGGCGGCGGTGAGCGAGGAGCGTGGGGCGAAGATTCCACCCTTCCTGCTCAACCGCCAGTCCAGGCCCGAATAGGACCCGAATCGCCGCCTTCCGCTCGAACATCCTTCGTCCAAGAGGCTGGAGAGTTTCGTCCTGGACGACGGCCACCCGGTGCAGACCAGCCACGCCAGGGTGGATCACCCGCACGCTTTGACCGGCAGCGCCCATGGGGGCAGCCCTGCCACCGGCCTGGGGTGCAACACCTCGATGACCCCGCCTGGAGGTTCCACCACCGGCGGGATTGCTTTAAGCGGGCTTAGCTTTCAGCGGGCCTGCCGGCCTGGCAACGGTGAGGCTGTTTTTGCAGCGAAGAGGCTCTTCTTGCAGCGGAGAAGCTGCGCCCATAACGGACAGACCGGGTTCAGCGGAGCAATTAGCAGCGGACTGACAGGAAAGGCAAGTTTGGAGCAACCCAAAATGCTCGGTGCCTTGAAGGGGGTGACCCGGAGTCCACGCCTGCCCGGAGCATCCCGTGTGGCTGCTCCCTTCCGGTCCTGACCAGATTTGGGCGTCCTGGCCGCGTGGGTCCGAGTCAAGCTGAACCTAGCAAGGCCCGCCGCCGGGATGGCCAACGGCGGGCTGCCACGATGGAGGGTGCCCAGCCCGCTACGCCGCCGTGCCCCAGCGCCCGCATGATCTGTTGCAGCGCAAGCAGGCCGGCCTGGCGATCAGCGTGCTCACCGCCTGGGACGCCCTCTCGGCGGCGATCGTGGCCGAAGCGGGTGCCGATGCGGTGCTGGTGGGCGATTCTCTAGCGATGGTGGTGCTGGGTCACGCCACCACCCTGCCGGTGACGCTCGAGGAGATGCTGCACCACTGCCGGGCCGTGGGCCGTGGTCTGGCGATGGCGGCTGGCAGCCACCCCCCCCTTCTGATCGCCGATCTGCCCTTCCTCAGCTATCAATGCGGCGCCGACGCCGCCGTTGCGGCCGCCGGCAGGGTGCTGAAGGAAACCCCGGCGGCGGCCGTGAAACTGGAGGGCGCCGAACCGGAAACCCTGGCTGTGATCGACCGGATGGTGCGCAGCGGCATCCCGGTGATGGGGCATCTGGGGCTCACGCCGCAGTCGGTGCATCGGCTGGGCTACCGGCGCCAGGCCCAGGATCCGGTGGCCCAGGAGCGGCTGCAGCGCCAGGCTCGGGAACTCGAGGCGGCCGGTTGCTTCGCCCTGGTGCTCGAACACGTGCCCGCCTCGGTGGCGACCACCATCAGCGGCCTGCTCCCCATTCCCGTGATCGGCATCGGCGCCGGCGAAGGCTGCGATGGCCAGGTGCGGGTCACCGCCGACCTGCTGGGGCTCACCCCCCGCCAACCCCCCTTCTCGCCTCCTCTGATGGATGGGCGGGGTCTGGCGATCGAGGCTCTGCGCGGCTGGATCGGCAGCCAGCGCGCTCCCACCACGCGAGGCACTCCCGCAGCACCCCATTGCTGAGGGCCAGGCCCTCCGGGTCACTCAGCCGCCAGCGCGGTCCTTCGATTCGCAGCAGTCCCTCGCGTTCGAAGGGCTGCAGCCGGTCCCGCAGGTCGGCCAGGTCCTCTTGCCTGACCTGATAGGCGGCGGCGAGGGCCTCCAGGTTCACCCCCTCACGGCGGCGGAGGCCCACCAGCAGGAACTCATCGAACGGCATGCCGCTGCTGAAAGCTGGGCTGGCCCCAGCCCCGAGCGCCACCGCCGCCCAAGCCCCTGGCAGGCCCTCGCCAGCTTCCGAGGCGGCTAGCCAGTCGGCATAGGCCTGGCGGGTGCGGGGCCTGGCCAGGCGCTCGCCCCAGGGGGCCGCAGTGGCACCCAATCCGAACCCCCACCAGCCGGCGCCGCTCCAGTAGACGCGGTTGTGGCGGGAGGCATGGCCGGGCAGGGCGTAGTTCGACACCTCGTAATGGCCGTAGCCCGCCGCGGCAAGGCGGCGCTGGCTGATCTCCATCAGGTCCGCTGAGGTGTCCTCATCCGGAAGGGGCAAAGCTCCCTGCCGCTGCAGACGTTCGAACACTGTGCCGGGTTCCACGATCAGGTCGTAGAGGGAGAGATGGGGAGGCCCCATAGCGATGGCCTGCGCGAGGTCCGACTTCCAGTGGCGTAGCACCTCCTGTCGGGGAGGGAAGGAACCGGCCGCCGGCTGGCCGCCGGGAGCAGCTCCGCCCGCCAGAGGAACCCCCTGAATCAGGTCAAGACTCCAGCTGCGCAGCTCCCCGGCCCGGCGAGCCCGCTCCAGCCAGCCGGCGGCCTTGAGTAGGTCGGCGCGGCGGTGGCGACGGCCCAGACTGGCCAGCACGGCGTCATCAAAGCTCTGGCCGCCGAGGCTCACTCGGTTGACACCGGCGGCCAGGTAGCCGGCCAAGCGGGGCCGATCGAAGCTGGCTGGATCCATCTCCAAGCTGATCTCGGCGGCCGGGGCCAGGCCGAAACGGCGCGCCAGGGCCTCCAGCAGTCCCCCCACCTGGTTGGGGGTGAGCATCGAGGGGGTGCCGCCGCCCAGATAGACGGTGGAGAGGGGGGGCCCCCCGGGCGAACGGGCGATCTCCCGATGCAGCAGCTGCAGGTAGGCAGCGATCGAGGCCGCACCTGGCCCGCTGGCGCCGTCGGCCCGATCCCCCAGGGGCACCACCGGGAAATCGCAATAAAAGCAGCGGCGGTGGCAGAACGGGATGTGGAGGTAAGCGCTGCGGGGTGGCGCCTGAAGCGGCGAAGGGGCAGGGCGGCCCACGGATGCGGCAGGGTCAGCCGCACAGGCAGGGTGAAGGTGAGCCGCGCCCCTAGGGGCTGCAGCGGCTCCTGCGGGCGGCAGCGGCGGCAGGCCGGAGCTGCCGTGGAGGAGCAGCTCCGGCGATTCGTAGGGCGGCGGGCTCCATGGGGCCGCGGTGGCGGGGGCGGACTGGTGAGGGTTCTCGGTCACGGGGGGTAACCCCCTGCGGCCGATTCGCCCGGAATCGGGCATGCTGCCTTGCTGATGTGATGGGCAGCCACGCGAAATCGGCCCCCTGGACCCATGGTGGACACCCTCATCCTGCTGCTGTTCCTGATCTCCGGCACCGCCACCGGCTGGCTCGGGGTGGACCTGCTTCCGGAAAACCTGTTACAGCAGGTGACCAACCTTGAAGGGTTGCGCACTGTGCTGGCCGGCTTCGGGGCCTTCTTCGGGCTGCTGGCCGGGTTCTTCTTCCAGCAGCTGCGCAAGCGCCTGATGACCCAGGTGCGCAGCATGCCCACCGATCTGCTGGTGAGCCGGGCCGTGGGTCTGATCCTGGGGCTGCTGGTGGCCAACCTGCTGCTGGCGCCGATCCTGCTGCTGCCCCTGCCCTGGGAGGTGGTGCTGGTGAAGCCCCTGGCGGCGGTGCTCAGCAATGTGTTCTTCGGAGTGCTGGGCTACAACCTGGCCGAGGTGCACGGCCGCACATTGCTGCGGCTCTTCAACCCCACCAGCACAGAAGCCCTTCTGGTGGCTGATGGGGTGCTGCTGCCAGCCAGCGCCAAGATCCTCGACACCAGCGTGATCATCGATGGTCGGATCAGGGGCCTGCTGGAATCCGGGCTACTGGAGGGCCAGGTGATCGTGGCCCAGGCTGTGATTGATGAACTGCAGGCCCTGGCTGATTCCAGCAACGCCGAGAAGCGCGGCAAGGGCCGCCGCGGTCTCAAGCTGCTGTCTGAGCTCCGCGAAACCTACGGGCGGCGTCTGGTGGTGAACAGCACCCGCTACGAGGGCAATGGTGCCGACGACAAGCTGCTCAAGCTCACGGCCGACACGGGCGGCACCTTGCTCACCGCCGACTACAACCTGGCTCAGGTGGCCCAGGTGCAGGAGCTCAAGGTGATGAACCTCAGCGCCCTGGTGATCGCCCTGCGGCCAGAGGTTCAGCCGGGCGATGCCCTGCAGCTGAAGATCGTGCGGGAGGGCAAGGAGGCCGACCAGGGCGTGGGCTACCTGGAGGACGGCACCATGGTGGTGGTGGAGGACGCTCGCCAGCGCATCGGTGACCGGCTGGCGGTGACCGTGACCGGAGCCCTGCAGACCCCGACGGGACGGATGGTCTTCGCCCGCTGCGACCGGCCCGCCGGGCGGCAGGGCGGAAAACCCATGGCCAACGGCGGACCGCAGCCCACCGGCCCCGGCTAGGCTCCCCGAATCACCCTGGCGACCAGCGGAGACGGCACGGATGATTCCAGCGATGACGGTGTCGGCCCCCTACTACGGCGATTCCGCCGTGATGCGCACTCCACCACCAGACCTGGAGTCGCTGCTGCTCAAGGAGCGGATCGTGTATCTCGGTCTGCCGCTGTTCTCCGACGACGACGCCAAACGTCAGATGGGCGTTGATGTGACGGAACTAATCATCGCCCAGCTGCTATACCTCGAATTCGACAATCCCGAAAAACCGATCTTCTTCTACATCAACTCCACCGGCACCAGCTGGTACTCCGGTGATGCGATCGGCTTCGAGACCGAGGCCTTCGCCATCTGCGACACCCTGCGCTATGTGAAGCCGCCGGTGCACACCATTTGCATCGGCCAGGCGATGGGAACTGCCGCCATGATCCTCAGCGCCGGCACCAAGGGCCAGCGGGCCGCGTTGCCCCACGCCTCGATCGTGCTGCACCAGCCCCGCAGCGGCGCCCGCGGCCAGGCCAGCGACATCCAAATCCGGGCCAAGGAGGTGTTGCAGAACAAGCACACCATGCTCGAAATGCTCTCCACCAACACGGGCAAGAGCGTGGAGCAGCTGTCCCGAGATTCCGACCGCATGACCTACCTCACCGCCGAAGAGGCTAAGGACTACGGCCTGATCGACCGGGTGCTCACCAGCCAAAAACAACTGCCAACGCCGCTGCCCACGGCCGCCGGCATCGGCTGAGCCCCTCGGCCCCGCTTTGCCCCACCCCGGGCCCGGCATCCCCTTACGTTCCCAGGCCCTCCGGGCCCCTTCCTTCCAACGGCCCCACCCCTCCCCACCAGCCATGCCCATCGGCGTTCCCAAAGTCCCCTACCGCCTGCCCGGCAGCCAATACGAGCAGTGGATCAGCATCTACAGTCGCCTAGCGGTGGAGCGCATTCTCTTTCTTGGCTCCGAGGTGAATGACGGGATGGCCAACGCCCTGGTGGCCCAGATGCTCTACCTCGATTCAGATGACAACTCCAAACCGATTTACCTCTACATCAATTCTCCTGGAGGCTCGGTCACGGCCGGCCTGGCCATCTACGACACCATGCAATACGTGAAGTCGGAGGTGGTGACGATCTGCGTGGGCTTGGCCGCCTCCATGGGCGCTTTCCTGCTGGCGGCCGGCACCAAGGGCAAGCGTTTGGCCCTGCCCCACAGCCGGATCATGATCCACCAGCCCCTAGGAGGCACCAGCCAGCGCCAGGCCAGCGACATCGAGATCGAGGCTCGCGAAATCCTGCGCATGAAGGACATGCTCAACCAGTCGATGGCCGACATGACCGACCAGCCGCTCGAGAAGATCGCCAAGGACACCGACCGCGACTATTTCCTCAGCGCCGCCGAGGCCAAGGAGTACGGCTTGATCGACCGGGTGATCGCCCATCCCAGCGAAGCCTGATACCCAGCCTTGAGGAAGCCGCCGACGCCTTCTACGCGGCCGGCAACCGCCTGCTGGCCGGTGATCCCTCCGCATTCTCAGAGATCTGGTCGGACGCAGACGACATCAGCCATTTGGGCCCCACCGGCGCCCTCTGCACCGGACGCCAAGCGCTGATGGAGGAGTTTGCCAAGGAATCCGCCATGGGATTTGCCGGAACCCTGGTGGCCGATGACCGCCGCTACGCGGAAATGGCCGAGATGGGCCTGCTGGTCTGCATCGAACGCACCAGCGGCATGAACCGGGAGGGTGTTGCGCTGAAGCAGGACATCCGCTCCACCACCGTGTTCCGCAAGGAGAAGGGTCACTGGCGGGCGGTTCACCACCACACCGATTGTTTCTGAGCGGTGGCCCGGCGGGGCTCAGCCCTTGCCGGTGAAGGCGAGCAACCGGCCGGCCGTGTGGGAATCCACCGGCAGCCCTGCTGGATCCAGCAGTCCGAGCTGAATCAACAGTCCAGCCTGGTCCCAATAGATGTGCTCGTAGGCCACCTTTCCTTCCTTCACTCCCACGATCACCACCAAGGCCATCTCCACCCGCCGGCCTGTCGGAGCCACGCCGGGCAACAGGTGGCCTATTGCGTGGGTGTGGGTGAAGCGAATCACCAGCTCCTCCACGAGCCGCTCATCGTGGCCATGGTGGCCTCGAGATCGGCATGGAGCTCCGCCTGCATGTGAGCTTCGAACAAGGCTGCGGCAGAGGGGGTGGTAACGGTGGCAGCGGGTTCGTAGGCCATGGCGCAGCAGGCGGCAATGCCAACCGTAGGTAGGCCGGAGCGCCTGTCGGCCCGCGCGCCCCGCCCATGCCTGAGTGTCGTTGGTGTGCAGCCGGGCTAGGCCGGACGCTTGCGTAAGCTCGATCCCTGCTCAGCCGAGACCCGACGCCTCCATGGCCCAGCTGTTTTACGACCAGGACGCCGACCAGTCCCTTCTCGCCGGCAAGACGGTGGCGATCATCGGCTACGGCTCCCAGGGCCATGCCCATGCGCTGAACCTCAAGGACAGCGGCGTGAACGTGGTGGTGGGCCTCTACGAGGGCAGTCGCTCGGCCGCCAAGGCCCAGGCCGACGGCCTGGAGGTGCTGAGCGTGGCCGATGCGGCCGCGAAGGCCGATTGGATCATGGTGCTGTTGCCCGATGAGTTCCAGAAGGCCGTCTACGCCGCCGAGATTGCGCCGCACCTGAGCGCCGGCAAGGTGCTGAGTTTTGCCCACGGCTTCAACATCCGCTTCGGCCTGATCCAGCCCCCCACCGATGTGGACGTGGTGATGATCGCGCCGAAGGGCCCCGGCCACACCGTGCGCTGGGAATACCAGAACGGCCAGGGCGTGCCCTGCCTGTTCGCCGTTGAGCAGGACGCCTCCGGCAATGCCCGCGCCCTGGCGATGGCCTACGCCAAGGCGATCGGCGGCACCCGCGCCGGCATCCTCGAAACCAACTTCAAAGAAGAAACCGAAACCGACCTGTTCGGTGAGCAGGCGGTGCTCTGCGGCGGCCTGAGCGAACTCGTGAAGGCAGGCTTCGAGACCCTGGTGGAAGCGGGTTACCAGCCTGAGCTGGCCTATTTCGAGTGCCTGCACGAGGTGAAGCTGATCGTGGATCTGATGGTGAAGGGCGGCCTCACCGCCATGCGCGATTCAATCTCCAACACCGCCGAGTACGGCGACTACGTGAGCGGTCCGCGCCTGATCACCGCCGACACCAAGGCGGAGATGAAGCGCATCCTGGCCGACATCCAGGACGGCACCTTCGCCCGCAACTTCGTGGCCGAATGCGATGCCGGCAAGCCCGAGATGGACCGCATCCGCGCGCGCGATGCCGAGCACCCGATCGAGCAGGTGGGCAAGGGTCTGCGCTCGATGTTCAGCTGGCTGAAGGCGGCCTGAATCCCATCCGTGTCGTGCGGTCCCCGTCGTGCGCCAAAGACGGGGACTCCGAAGGAGCAGGATTGATGGCCACTAGGAACGGCAGCCTGCGGCTGCAGCAGAGCCTCGTGGATCGTTGCCCTGAAACCAGGGCCGAAGCGGCCTCCATCCCCTTCAGCGCAGGGGACGTGTTGTTCGGGAGCCTCGTTGGTCTGCTGCCCCTTGGGATGCGGGGTTGCCCGATCGAACGGAGCACCGCCGAGTGAGCACGGCCTCCGGCGCCCTCAGCTTTTGGCTCCTGGTTGCCGTGGCCTGTGGCCTTGATCGGCTGGTGGGCGACCCGCACGGCCTGCTCCACCCGGTGCAGGTGATGGGAGCGGTGATTGCGGGCCTGCGCAGCGGGGCGGAACGCTGGGCTGGGGATCACGCCGGCCGGCTGCGCCTGGCCGGGGGCCTGATCACCCTGGTGCTGGTGGGGGGCAGTGCCGCGGCCGGAGCCTGTCTGGAAGCCCTGGCCCGCCGCTGGCCACCTCTGGGCGTCCCCCTGCTGCTGATCGGCCTCGGCAGCGCCCTGGCGGGACGCAGTCTGGAGCAGGCGGTGCAGGCCGTGCTCACGGCGCTTGAGGGGCATGGCAGCGGGCGGCTGGAGGAAGCCCGCCGCAGGCTGGCCTGGATCGTGGGCCGGGATGTGGAGGGGCTGGAGACGCACGACATCCTGCGAGCCCTGGCCGAAACGGCGGCGGAAAACGCGGTGGATGGGCTGTTCGGCCCCCTCTTCTGGATGCTGGTGGGGGCCGTGCTGGGGGCCGTGGGTGGTCCGGGGCCCCTCGCCCTTGCCTGGGCCTACAAGGCCTCGAGCACCCTCGATTCGATGCTGGGATACCGCCGCGGACGGTTGCGCTGGCTGGGCACCGCCGGCGCCCGACTCGACGATCTGCTCACCTGGCTGCCCTGCCGCTTGGTGGCTCTGAGCCTGCCGCCGCTGGCCGGTGCCGGGCTGCTGGGGAGTTGGCGGAGCTTCCACAGGGCCCTGCGGGAGGGAGCGCCGGACCCCTCACCCAATGCGGGGGTTTCCCAGGCGGCCTACGCCCTGGCAGCCAGCGTGTGTCTGGGCGGTGTCAACCACTATGGGGGCATCGAGAAGATCAAACCGGTGCTCGCCGCGGAATGCGCCGGTGCCGACCGGGCCGGCGTGGAACGCATCCTGAGGCTCAGCCGCCGGCTGGAACTCGGCTGGCTGGCGGTGGGCCTGTTGGTGTGCGCCTCTCTGGTGGCCCTGAGTCCCCCTTGGGGACAGTCTCAGTAGGCACCGCGGTCGCGAGGATCGAAGATCACCCGGAGGGTGCGCACAATGATGGAGAGATCAAGACCGAAGGTGCGTTGGCTGGCGTAGCGGAGGTCGAGGGCGACCCGTTCCTCATAACTGAGATTATTGCGGCCGGAAACTTGCCAAAGACCCGTGAGGCCTGGACGAACGGCGAGGACTTCCTCCATGCGGTTGCCGTAGCGGGGTAGTTCCTGCCTCACGATCGGACGGGGACCCACCACACTCATCTCGCCCCGCAGGACGTTCACGAACTGTGGCAGCTCATCGAGGCTGGAACGTCGCAGAAATTTACCAAGCCGGGTGATGCGGGGATCGTTCTTGAGCTTGAAATCATTACGGAATTCCTCTTGAAGGTCGGGGGATTCCAGGAGAATCCGCGAGAGGATCCGATCAGCATCACGCCGCATGGTACGGAACTTGATACAGCCGAAACTGCGATAATCGCGCCCAACTCTTTGTTGGATATAGAACACCGGTCCGCGGGAGGTGAGTTTAACCAGCAGCGCTAGAGCGAGAAACACCGGTGAACCCAGACCGAGAACGGCAAGGGAAAATATAATATCTCCGCTGCGCTTCATCACCCGGGAACGCTTCGATTGCAACTGGATCAGCTGATCAGCACGCAGGATCCTGCCGGTTCTGCCACGGGGTTCGAACTCAACCATCGGGGCTGCCTGGAGCAATCGCACCGGTCGCGGCGATCGGGTTCCTGCACCATTCCCGAGTGATATCCCGAGGGAAGAAAGCATCGAGAACCCTGTCGGCACATGAATATAAGGATCGGCCTGGCTGAGACTCCAGCCCGCAGGGCCACTCATCCCAGAGGCACAGACACGCCGCTGGGGACGGCGGCTCCCTCGCGACGCAACCGCTGGCCATGGCGATGCCAATGACGCTCCAGCACGGCGGCCATGCGCTCCCGGAAACGCTCGGGGGCAAAGCTTTCCGCCCACTGGCGCTGGCCCTCGGGCGGCAGCCGTCGCCAGAGGGCGGCGGCCTCAAAGTGCTCCAATGCCGCCGCCAGGCTGGCAGCACTCTGCTCCGGGAACAGCAGACCGGTGGGGTAGGGCTCGCCCTCCTGCAGGCAGCGCACACTGTCCCGCAAGCCACCGGCGCCATAGGCGATCACCGGAGCACCTGCCGCCATCGCCTCCACCGGGGCGATGCCGAAATCCTCCAGACCCGCGTATACATAAGCCCGGCAACGCTCCAGCCAGGCGGTCGCCTCGGCATCGCCGCAGCGGCCCAGGAAGCGGATGGTGGGAGCCGCCATCGCCTCCAGGCGCCGCCGCTCCGGGCCATCGCCGATCACCACCAGGGGCAGGCCGGTGCGGTTGAAGGCCTGCACCACCACATCCACCCGTTTGTTAGGAACCAGGCGGCAGAGGCACACATAGGTGGCATCGCGGGACTGATTCCAGCGGAAGCGATCCACCGCCACGGGCGGATGCACCACCTCGGCCCGTCGGCCCCAGCAGCGACGGATGCGCCGGGCTGTGAAGCGGGAGTTGGCCACCAGCCCATCGACCCGCTGGGCGCTGAGGGCATCCCACTGCCGCAACTGGTGGAGCTGGAGCCGCACCAGCGGTCCGAGGGGGCCGCGGGCCAGGGCGGAACGCTCGAGATAGGGGTGCATCTGATCCCAGGCATAACGCACCGGGGTGTGCACATAGCTCACATGCAACTGGTCCGGGCCGACGAGCACCCCCTTAGCCACCAGGTGACTGCTGCTCAGCACTAGGGGGTAGCCGGCCAGGTCGAGCTGCTCGATCGCCAGGGGCAGCAGCGGCAGGTACTGCTGCACGTGGCTGATGCCCCAGGGAAGGCGCTGGATGAAGCTGGTGGTGATGGAGCGGCCCTCCAGCCAGCTGCCGGGGCGGTGACTTTCGCCATCCACCAGGGCAAACAGGCGGGGTCTGTGGCCCTGCTCCGCCAGCAGACGATCCAGCTCCCCCACCACCGCTTCGGCGCCACCGACCGAGCGTGGGGTGAACCACTCGTGCACCAAGGCGATCGGGCCGGGAAGCGCGCTCATGCCGAACCCTTGCCTGGCAGCAGGTTAGGCCGCGACCCCCCAGGACAGTGGGCTGGATGTATCACGAATGCTCTCAGGTCGCTTTCCCTCCCGGAAGGGCGACGGAAACTGTGGCCAGTGCAAGGGGGCAAACCGGCAGCGATGGCCATTCGAGAGCTCCTCGAAGATGCGCTCAAGGAACCCACGATCGGGACCACCGAGCGTTTCAGCTGGCATGCCACGCCGGTGGGCATCGCGGCTCTCTGGTGCGCCGGGGCCGCACCCTCGGCGCCGCCCTATGAGATGGCCCTCAAGGAGGGGCTGGAGGTGGGTCTCGACCTGAGCCGGGAGGAACGGGAATTCCACCAGGTGAAATCGGGCTTGGTGCTGCTGTTCCACTCCTGATCCTGATGGCCCTGGGCCGATCCCATGGCGTAGCGGTGGCTCCGGGTCGGGATGGCCCCACCGGTCACCGGAGCCGGGAAGGAATGGGTAGGTCTGGGGCTGCCTGGGCCGGCCTGCTGATTGCGCTGGCGCTCACCCCCCATCCCGGCTGGGGGCAGATCTCCCCCAACTGCCAGCTGAATGGCAGGCCACTGGCCTGTGCCATCACACCGGGCCCCGATGGTCCGCCGGCGGCCAACGGTCTTCCCAGCACCAGCAGCCTCACGGTCATGTACTCCGATGGTCAGGCCTTCCGGCTGGTGAAGCAGGAGGCCCGCTGCCGCCAGCAGGGGCTCCGGAGCGAATGCCCGGCCACGATCACCCCCCGCAATGGCTTCGGTTCTGCCGTGGCGGCCACCTATCGCGGCCTCGCCTACGAGGGCGGCTACCGCAACGACTACGAGGGCGGCGGGATCCGGATCGTTTATTTCTTCGTTGATTGAGCCCGGCCGTTCGGTTGTCCTCCCGGTGGGGAGGTGTTTCAGCCCACTTACGGTGCGGTTGGTGTTGATCACGGCTCCCCCCGTTCCCCATGCTCCGCTTCCTGCTGAACGTGATCTGGTTCGTGCTGGGGGGATTCGTGATGGGTCTGGGCTGGTGGCTGGCGGGGCTGTTGGCGGCGATCACGATCGTGGGACTTCCCTGGGCTCGTGCCTGCTTTCGAATCGCGAAGTTCTCCTTCTGGCCCTTCGGCCAGGAGGCGATCAGCCGCCGCGATCTCACCGGTCGCCCCGACCTGGCCCACGGTCCCTTGGGGCTACTCGGCAATGTGATCTGGTTCCTGGTGGCCGGTTGGTGGCTGGCGATCGGCCATGTGAGCTCAGCCCTGGCCTGCTTCGCCTCGATCGTGGGGATCCCATTCGGCATCCAGCACCTCAAGCTGGCCCTGATCGCCCTTGCCCCGATCGGGATGGAGGTGGTGCCAAGCGAACGGCTGGCCCAAAGGCCCTGATGGGTGCGGCGGCAGCCGCGGCCGGGCGCCGCACTCTTTTTCAACTGCCTCCGCAGGCGCTCACTGCATGAGAGGCTCCTGGGAGGCCGGCCAGGCACAGCTCTGGCAAGCCCCAGACGGCTGAGCGGGCTCTGCCCCCATCTCCCGGAGCACCGAACAATGGGGCAATGTTGGGGGCCCAGCTCCTGGGCCGTGCCGCGCCGCCTCTCCCCCCTGCCGCCGGCCCTGGTGGCCCTGGTGGCCGCTGTGCTGGCCCCCGCGGCCGCCTTGGCCCATGCCGACCTCCACCCCGGCGGCGGCTTTGTGGCGGGCTTCCTCCACCCGATCACCGGCCTCGATCACGTGGTGGCCATGGTGGCCGTGGGGCTCTGGGGCGCGGTGCTGGGCCCTCCGGCCCTCTGGCTGCTGCCGCTGGCCTTCCCGCCGGTGATGGCCCTGGGCGGTCTGCTGGCCCTGCTGGGGATGCCGCTCCCCGGGGTGGAGGTGGGCATCGCCCTCTCCGGGTTGGTGATGGGGCTGATGGTGCTCTTTGAGCTCAGGCCGCCGCTGTGGCTGGCGGCACTGCTCATGGCGACCTTCGCGGTGTTCCACGGCCACGCCCACGGCGCCGAACTGCCCGCCGGCGCCCATCCCCTCTTCTACAGCCTGGCCTTCGTGATCGCCACAGGGTTGCTGCACCTGGTGGGAATCCTGCTGGGGGAAGCGCGGCGCTGGCCGGGAGGGCGGGCTTGGGTGCGGCTTGCGGGCGCCGGGGTGGCCCTGGTGGGCCTGTGGTTCCTGGTGCGGGGCCTCGGATGAGCGGATCAGCTCCCACGGCAATGCTCTGGTCCCCCCTTGGAAGCCTGCCCCTGGCTCACCTGGTACCCACCGGCCTGGGGCCCTGGGGCGATGGCATGGCGCGGCTGGTGCTGCAGCCCATCGACCTGCTGCTCCTGGTGGCCCTGGTGCTGCTGGCGGTCCAGAGCGGCCGGCCCTGGAGCGATCAGCTCGCCCTGATGCTGCCGCTCAGTTGGCTGGTGGGGGGATTGGGCGGCCTGCTGGTGGGGAGGGAACTACCCCTGGCGCTCCCGTGTGCAGCCCTTGTCACCGCCGTGGGGGTCCTAGTGGCCCTGGGGCCGTCACTGCGGTTAGGCGAGCGGTTGCTGCTGACCGCCGCCGCGGCACTGCCCTTCCTGTTCGGCCTGGTGGCCGGCTCCATCCTGGCCGGCCATGGCGGCGCGCTGCCAGCCCTGCTGGGGGAGGCGGTGGCGATCGCGGTGGTCACGGCCCTGCTGCTGATGGCGCTGGAACCACCCCATCCCCGCTGGCTGGCCCTCGGCCTGCGGGTGGTCGGCAGCTGGATCGCCGCCTCGGGCCTGCTGATGCTGGGCTGGCTGAGCCGCCAGCCGCTGTGATGGTGCGGCGGCACGAAAGGCCCCGTGAGCCCAACGCATGAGACCACATCGCAACCGGTGCGGGCCCCGCTCGGCGGCGTGGTGGGCGGCCATGGACTCCACGGACCGAATCCATCCCTGGGGGTTGATTCCCCCAACGGCAACGCGATTGAGGGCAAGTGAGAACCTTGTGTTCAAGGCGATCGAGGCCTGCCACCCGTTGCCAGGAGCTGCCGTGTCCGTGTTTCCGCTGCTGGTGATCGTGCATGCCCTGGCCGCCACGGTGTGGACCGGCGGCCATCTGGTGCTGGATCTGGGGGTGCTGCCCAGGGCGTTGCGAGAGCGCAGTGCGGCGCAGATTCGTGCCTTTGAGGAGACCTTTGAGCCACTGGGCCTGACGGCTCTGGCGATCCAGGTGCTCACCGGGCTGTGGATGGGCTGGATGTACCTCCCCGGCTTCCAGGGATTGTTGATCCCCGCCAACCCGATCGGGATGCTGGTGGGCGTGAAGCTGCTGCTGCTCGCCAGCACCGCAGTCCTGGCCGTTCATGCCCGGCTGCGGCTGATCCCCAACCTCACAGACGACAATCTCACCTCCCTGGCCTGGCACATCCGCGGCATCACGGCTCTGGCGATCGCCTTTGTGGTGGTGGGGGCGCTGATCCGGCTGGGCGGCCTGGGCTGAGCCGTGGTGCCTGCCCAGGGGGGCTTCACGAGGCTGGTAACACGAGCAGCAGCAGGCGGTTGCCCCCCTGGGTCCAGCCGCCAGGCTTCGGCGCCAAACGATTCCTGGTGGGGCTGATCCCCCGCGCTGGCGCATGGCCATTACACCTCCAGCCAGCCGTCAGCTGGCCAGGGCATCCGCCAGTGGCTGGGGCTCAGACCCGGCTGCGGCTCCACCTCCAGCAGGGCGCCGTAAGAAGCGGGCCAGGGCGGCCGGATCGTCAGCGGCCAGCACGATCGAACCCGTTATCCCCATCGCCGCCACCAGGGCCTGCGGGGCTGGGCGCCATGGCTGCCATCGCAGAGCGGATAGCGGCGGGAGCGGCCGCAGCAGCACATCGGGACCGTGGCCGCTTGATTCAGCCGCAGCTCGTAGGACACGCGCCCGCTGCCGAGGTGAGCGCCATCGCAGAACCAGCCGTGCTGGCTTCGGCCGCAGCTGCAGAGCTGGTGCACGCCGGCCGGCAGGTCCAGCTGCTCAGGGCCAGGGGTGGAGGCTGCTGGCTCCGTCATCAGTGATTCGCCCTCCTGTGAATGCCCACACCCACTCTGGTGCCGCTTAGCAGCAGGACATCGCCTGGCGCCGTCCGGCCAGATCATGCTCACCGCCGGGGAGGGGCCGCGGTGCACCCGCACCCGCACCCGCACTCGAACGGGTTTGCGGCCTGGGCTTCTAGATTGCCGGTGCGTTGAGGCAAAACGCGAAATACGACCTCAGGCATGTGAAAAGGATCTCCTTATTTCCGGATCCATCCTTGGACTGCTCAGGCGTTTTGGCAGGTGCGGCCGAATACGGGGAACCGACCTTGTGGGGCACCTGGTCTTGCCATCAGCGATCAGCCTTCAAGCCACCGCAGTCCTGCCAGCTGCCCAGAAGCCGCGCCAGCTCCTCCTTCATGGCGGCCAGCTCAGCGATGCGCAGGTTGATTGATTCCAGCTTGGCCGCAATGCTGTCTTTCAGAACAGAGCAGTTGCAGACACCAGCTCGCCGCACCTCCAGGATCCTCACCAACTCGGGAATCGATACATCCATCGCCCGCAGGGAGCGAATGATCGTCAGCTCAGTGAGATTCTCTTCATCAAACAATCTGTACCCAGATTCGGAGCGAGCCCTGGGCTGGAGTAATCCCTGATCGCAGTAATAGCGGATCGTCTTCACCGTCAGGCCGGTGCGCCTGGCCACCTCGCCGATGCGCAGGCTGGGAGTGGGTTTCGCTGACACGGATCCCTGGCGGGCCAAAACAAGAACCCTCTAGTGGGTGGAAACTTTCCCACCTTAGGCAGGCCAGGCCGCGAGACAACCCTTCCTCACTCTCTAGTGATTGGGGGTTGCTGGAGGCATTGGCTAGGGTGGGCGTCCAGCATTCCACCCTGCGCTCCCACCCGTCCCATGTCGATCCTCCCAAGTCCGTGGCCAACCCGAGTGGCAGTCGCGATCGGGGCCAACATCCTGCTTTCCGCCGCCGGCTTGGCCGCTCCAGCCGCCGGTTCTGGCGGCGTCCCGGCGTTGTACGCCACTCAGGCAGAAGCGGAGAAGGTCGCCAAGCTGCATTTCAACTGCACAGGCGCCCACAACATGGGAGATCAGTGGATGCCCTGCGCCCAGCATGGTGGCGCCCAGGGCTCCTCGCACTCCCACTGAGGCCAGGCACTCCCATGGCCCAGTGCGGCGACAAGCCCAAGCGGATCGCTTTCGGGGTGGCACCGCTCGGCATCATCTCGATCGGCATTGTGCCGATGGGGGTGGTGAGCATCGGCGTGGTGCCGATGGGGGTGATCAGCATCGGCGTGGTGGGCATGGGGGTGCTCAATGCCTGCGTGGTGGGGATGGGGGTGCTGGTGGCCGGTGTCAATGCCATGGGGATCTGGTCCCTGACCCCAGGCAGTGGAGATCACCACCACAGCAACGGGGCTGCGCAGCAACAGCTGCTGGCCTACCCGAGCCGGCAGGTGGCCCTTCAGAAAGCGCGTGAGCTCGGCTGCGAGGGCGTGCACGCCATGGGCAACCTCTGGATGCCGTGCTCAGAGCATCCAACCCAACATTCCACACACCAACACTGATTCATGCAACCAACGCGCACCCTCAGCTTGGCCCTGATCTTTGCCCTCCTGGCATCTACGCCTGACGCCCAGGCCTGTGGCGGCGGCGGGTCAGGCAGCTATCGCAAACCAGCCCGGCCTGGCCAGCACCAGCATCAACACAGTCCGGCGGCGCCCTCCTCCGAAACAGGATCCACGACTCCCCAGGGCGCTCCCAAGTAGGAGCGCTTTGGAAGTGTGGCTGAGATTCTGACCAGACGAGCCTCCGATCAGAAGCTGAAGCTTGTCTTCACCAGGCCGCCGAACTGACTGAAGCTCTCGCCAGCTGGCGTCACCTGCCCGAAGGGGCGGCTCAGATAGATCAGTGCTGGTGTGACCGTGATGTTATCGGTCACCTGAATCTTGTACCACCACTCCCACACGTAGTTGCCGTCGTTGGGAGTCACGCCATCGTTGAGAGCGGTGGCAAACACGGGTTGGGCCACAGCGAAGCCGAAGTCATTGCCCTTCTTGAAGACATCCGTCCATTGCAGACCCACCATCCAGGACTGGCTGGTGCTGAGGCTGCCGCGGGGTTGGGGCGTGCTGAAGCTGGTGCTGTTGATTCCCCATCCCAGGCTCAGGGAAGGCAGCCAACCGCTGCCGAGCGGTTGCCAGAACGCGCTCAGGCCCCAGGCACTGGTGGCGGCATCGATGTTGTGATCGATGGCGCTATGCGTGAACGGGGTGGTTCCGGGAACGAACTGGGTTTCAGGTTGAACGTAAGACCAAATGGCAGCCAGACCCCATTGCTCCTGCTGATAGCCGAGCTGAACACTGCCGGTGGCGCCGGAATTCTTGTTGCCAAGTCCACCGCCACCGTCCGCCACCGAAACACTGGGATTGCCGCTGTCGCCATTGGCGGCCACGTAATTGGTACTGATGCTGAAGCCGTTGCTCTGCCACCACAACCCTGCACCAGCGCCGAGATTCTTGCTGTAAGCCGCCGGCGCTCCATTCACCGTCATCACGTTGAGGATGGTGTCAGAGGGATAGACACTGGGCCACAGCGCCAGCATGTCTTCCTGCCCCACGCGGGCACCCAGGGTGGCCGTGAAGCCGCTGCCGATCGGCCATTGGTAGAAGAGCTTGTCGATGCCAACAACATTGGGCCCGGCATCTTCTTCAAAGGCCACTTCCAGGGTTGAGAGCGCCAGTGAATGGGGCTCACCGCCAAACACGCTGCGGCCAAAATTGCCGGCTCGCAGGTTGGTGCGCAACAGATCCTTGCCGTTGAAGCTGGTGTCGAGCGTCAGCTGCAGGTCGTAGTTGAAGGTTGTGGCATTGGGCAGGGGTACGGGCGTTCGCGGGCGACCGGTGAAGTCATTCGGTGCCCGATTGACCGTGTTCGCCCCCGTGTTGATCGCCGATCCTGAGAAGGCATTGGCTCCCACCACAAAGGTGGCCAGACCGGAGAGCTTGGTGGTGGTGGAGAACTGGTTGGCTTCCAGCTCACCGACGCGCGCCTCAAGGCCATCGACGCGGCCGCGCAGCACGGCGAGTTCCTTCTGGAACTCCTTCATCAGGCGCTTGAGCTCGTCGGTGGTCTCGGTGACGCGATCGAGGCAGGCGTTCAGCAGGGCAGCCGCTTCATAGCGGGTCATCGCCTGGCCACCCTTGAAGGTGCCGTTGGGATAACCAGCCACGCAGCCGTAGCGGTCCACCAGGTTGGAGAGGGCCTGGTAGGCCCAGTCGGTGGGCTTGACATCAGAGAACTGGGAGATGCTGGTGACCTGCTCCTGGCTGGCGTATCGGTTCACACCCTCCAGGTCGAGGTTGGCGGCGTGGGACGCCAGCGGAGCCGCCAGACCGAGAACGATGAACGTGGAACGCAGAGGGAACATGGACCAGAGTCTCCAGAGCGCCGCCGGGCCGGCGACTTGCTCGAAATAATCAACCATGTCTCCACCAAGTCGTGAGCACTGGAGACCATGGTCACGGTTTGGACACAATGGCCAGGCCTCGCTGCTGATGCTGGGCTGGCTGGTCCGCCAGCCGCAGTCATGCCCCCGCAGCCATTCAGCGCCACAATGGTGATGACGGTTCCAGCGGGTCACGCCCTGGAGGCAACGAGGAAAGTCCGGTGGGGTGCAGGTTCGTCCTGAGCCGAGTCCGGCGCTGTCCCGCAGCTGTGATGGGGGCTTCGGTCCTCTCAGTCAGAACGCTCGCCGTGCTCAGCCCCTCCATCTCCGGCGCGGACCGAATCTCTCGATGACTCCATTCCTTTCAGCCAGGTCCTTGGCCCTGGCCGGCGGCACCACAGCCCTGGCGTTGCTGCTTGCCCAACCCGCCCAAGCCCATGGCATCGTCCAGGGGGGCACAGCGGCCGGCTTCATTCATCCCATCAGCGGTGTGGATCACCTGCTGCTGCTGGTGTCGGTCGGAGCCGCTGGCGCCGTGATCTCTCCTCAGCTGCTGCTCTGGGCCCTGGCCGGCGCGATCGGCGGTGGTGTGTTCGGGGCGCTGGGCGGCACCCTGCCCGCCCAGGAGTTTCTGGCGGCACTGGCGATCACAGCCGTTGCGGTGCTGGTGCTGCGCAGCCTGCGCTCCCAGCAGAGCCCCCGGCTGGGCGCCGGCGCTGCCCTGGTGGCCGCATCCGTGGCGGTGCACGCCATGCTCCATGGGCTGGAGGCTCCGGCCGGTGGTTCCGCCGCGCTCTGGTGGTTGGGGGCGCTCAGCGGATCAGTGCTGGTGAGCGGTGGCAGCTTCCTGCTGCTGAGGCGCCTGCCTGTGGTCTGGACCCGTGGTGTGGCCCTGCTGCTCGCCCTCGGCGGCGGCATGGTGGCTCTGGGGCCGATCGGGCTGCTGGTGCGCTGAAGCCGGCATCGGGCTGCAGCAGTGCCGGTGTGTGAGCGTGAGGAGGTAGGTCCTGCTGATCCATTCGACTGGCTGCTTTGTCCACACCACTTCAGATCCGCCCCAGCAGGTGCGCAAGGAGCGCGCCGGGATGGAGCAGGCCGCCAAGGCGGGCCTGGTGAAGGTCCACGGCACCCACCGGGGTGTGCTGCTGGTGGAGTTCCTGGACGTTCCCTGGGGCTGAGCAGACGCTGCCCTGGGATCAGTCCACCCAGTTCTCGATTCTCAGGCCGGCGTAGGGAACGAAGTCGCGGGGATTGTTGGTCACCAAGGTGATGTCCAGCGCCAGGGCGTGCGCAGCGATCAGCTTGTCGAGAGCATCCCTGCGCCGCTCCCGGCTCGCCAAGCGGACGGCGCCGCAGACCCTGGCGGCTGTCCCATCGAAGGGCGCCACGGGGACCTCGAGCAGAAAGCGAGCCAGGGCAGCGCTGTTGCGCTCTGCATCGACCCCGGAGGCCACCACCCCATACTCCAGCTCTGCGGCGGTGATCGCCGAGATGAGCACCTCTCCGACCCTGCAAGCGGAGAACCGCTCCGCCACCTGCGGGGGCTGGTGCTTCATCAGGTAGATGCAGATGTTGGTGTCGAGCAGATAGCGGGTCCTGAGGCTCACAGCGATTCCCGCTCCTGCTGCTCGTCCTGCTCGCGGCCCTCCGCCAAGAACGAGGGCGAGAAGGCGGCAAGCGCCTCCAGCGCACCGGTGATGGGGCGGCTGGCCGGTCGAATGCGCAACTCATCGCCGCAGCGCTCGATCTCCAGCTCCAGATCGCTGCGCTCGTAGGCGAGCTCGGCCGGGATACGCACGGCCTGGGAGTTGCCGTTGCGGAAGAGCCGTGTCGTCGTCATGGCCAATCGGGATGTACTAGTACATCCTAAGCGTCGTGATCGTGTCGGGAGCTGTCGTTGCGTTGCTGCCTCCAGATCCGAAAAGGCCTGATGCAGGCGTGGTGGCGGATGGCAGGGCCGCTCTCCCGCGGCTGCGGTGGCCGGGCGGCTGGCAGCCGTCGGGGTGTTGGGGTGATGCCCAAGATTTCCTCGCGCGACTGCGCGGGTGCCGGTCGATTTGGAGCGAATCTGGCTGCATTGATTATTAGTCAGCCGGGGCCGATGCGCCTGGCTCACAGTTGCTCAAATCCACTGTCCACAGCCGCTCTAGCCTCCCTCTGGCGCGTTTGTACAGATAGAATAAGGGCTGCGCCAAAGGCCATGAGCCCATCGCCTGCGGCACCTGAATGAATCAGTAATCCTCGGACAACTTGCCCCGTTCGTTTGCTCTGTAGCCCATGAGCTTGTCCTCTGCTGCAGTGGCCCAGGCCGCTGCATTGCCTTCCCTTGGCCTCCTGCCGCCGCCGGCGTTGGCCCATCGCTCGGTCGTCATCGTCGCGGCCGGTGGTCGCGATCTCGTCTGGCCCCAGGAGCGCATCGCCTCCGCCCTGCTCCAGCGCAGCGGTGGCCGGCCTGTCCATTTGCTGCTGCATGGCGGGGCTCGTGGCGCAGATCGCGCCATCGGTCGAGCGGCCCAGCAGCTCGGCTGGCGGGTCCAAGCCCTCGCCGCTGATTGGCGCCGCCATGGCCGCGCTGCCGGGCCGATCCGCACTCGCCTCCTGCTGGAGCAGGCCCTGGCAGAAGCCCAGGCCCACACCTCCCCAGCGTTCAGCGCTTCGGTGCTGGTGATCGCCTTCCCCGGTGGGGCAGGCACGGCCTCGCTGGTGCAGCAGGCCCGCCGCTGCTCCTCCCGTTCGCCGGTGCCGGTGGTGGTGATGGAAGTGCCGCCGCCGCCGATCTCGCCGGAGCCCATCGCCGCCTGAGGCGCATCCGCTGCCCCGTTCTTCTTGTCCCTTATCCCCATTCACCACCCCAGGGCCGTTCTCGCCGCCCACATCGCTCCTTCCCTCACCCAAGCCGCCGGGCCTTCCTGCTCCCTGCAGCGATCAGGCTCGCTCTGGCAGCTGGGCATCAAGGCCCAGGAGCTCACCACCGCTATCGGCCAGCTGGCTGAACAGCTCGAAACCGATGACGACGACAGCCGCGCCCAGGCCCTCGCCGAGCTCGAGGCTGCCCTACTTGCAGAAGAGGGCAACAAGGCTGCCCTTGCAGCCAAGGCCGATGCCACCTGCTGGGTGATCGAGCACCTGCGCGGTCAGGCCGCCTACCGGCAGCAGCAAGCCAAGCGGCTCACCGAGCTGTCCCGCTCCGATGCGAGTCGGGCCGATGCCCTGGAGGAATCGCTGGTGCTGGTGCTCACCCGCCTGCAGCCCACCGCCACCCGATTCTCCTTTCCGAATCACGAGCTCAGTTCCCGCAAGTCCCAGGCCGTCGAGATCGACGACGAGGACGCCCTCGATTCCCAGTGGCTGAGCTTCTCCACCACCAGCAAGCCAGACAAGGCCGCCATCAAGGACGCCCTCAAAGCCGGCCAGCTCATCCCCGGCGCCCAGCTCCTCTCCCGCCGCTCCTGGCGCATCCACTGAGGGGCCAAGGGCCCCTTGCAACTGGGGGTCCGGCTGGGCAGCCGGGGCCCCCTCCCCTCCTCACACCCTTTCGCTTCCATCGCCATGACCGTCGCCGCTCCTTCCGCCAACGGGACCCGCACCACCAGCCGCCCCGCTCCTCCTCGACCGAGCCAGAGGCCGCCCTCGGCCCTGGAGCTGATCCGCTCAACTGACCGTGCCGTTGATGCTCCAGCACCAGAGCCCGCACCAACCCCGGCACCGGAAGCCCCCCAGGCTCAGCCCTCCGGGTTCTCCCCCGAGCAGCTCGCGGCGCTCTCCGCCCCGCTCGATCGAGCCAACGTCCGCCAGCGGGAGCAGGGCCGCAGCCGGGTGAGCTGCCTGGAGGGGTGGCAGGTGATCGCGGAAGCCAACCGCATCTTTGGTTTCGATGGCTGGCAGAGGCAGACCATCGCCGTCCGCTGCGTGGCCCAGGCCGAGCGGTTGATCGGTAGAGAACAGAAGCCCGGCTGGGGCGTCACCTACACCGCCCGTGTGCGCGTCACCGTCACCGCCGGAGGCCTGGCGCCCCTGGTTCGCGAGGGCAGCGGCGCCGGCCACGGCATTGATGCGGACCTGGGCCAGGCCCATGAATCCGCCCTGAAGGAAGCCGAGACGGACGCCATGAAGCGGGCCCTGATGACCTTCGGGAATCCGTTTGGCCTCGCCCTCTATGACAAGGCGCAGCGTCAGGTCAGCAGTGCTGCGGGCCAGGGTGATGGAGCGCAGCGGTGAGACGGGCAGCGGCCAACGGTGGGCCGACCGTCGGCTGGTTCTCCCCCCGCCGCCGCTGCTTCCCCGGCTCAGGGCCGCACCCAGGCCACGGCCCCGACGCCTCCGCCATCAGCCCCGGCCGACTCCGGCCAGGTGGCCCTCGATGCCGAGACGATCCAGCACCTCCACAGCACCCTGCGGGCCCTGCCCCGCCCCCTGCTGGAGAGCCTCACCCGGGCCTTCCGCAAGCGCTTCCAGGTGCCCGAGGCCGCTGCCACCATCGCCGATCGGATCAACCAGAAGTGCCACCACGACTGGATTGAGACCTTCCTGGTGTCGCACCGGGAGGTGCGCCCAGCAGATCAGCACCAGGCGAGCGGCGACTGAGTCCCTGGCGCCAATGCGCATCCCCTGCTAGCACAGGTGTATTCCTGTCGTGGTTGTCATGGTGCCGGTCCCGCTCTCCCGTCTGCAGCCTTCCCGCACCGACGAGATCGAGGACTGGCCCTATCTCGATGAGGCTGAGCTGCTCAGGACCCTCAGCCGCAAGGTCTGCATGACCTGCCACTGGTTCCGCCATCACGCCGGGGTGAACTGCATCCCGGTGCTCACCTGCCAGCTGCACCAGGGCTTGATCGCCCACGGTGAGCACCTGGTCAGTCGCTGCCAGGGCTGGACCGACGACATGACCCGGAGCCAAGGCTGGGCGCCGGAGGTGGCCTGAGCGCCCCATGCACGTCGGTGACCGGAAGCGACCGCCGCTCTCGCCCCAGGAAGGCTGGCTGAGCGACGGCCGCCGGGTGCTGCACTTCAGGCCACGGCGTTACGACCGCTGGAGTCAGAGCCTGGAGGTGACCTTCGGGGAGGTGATGGCTGGCGGTGCGCCGCCGCTGCTCAAGCGCCGGGAGGAGCTCACCCGCGAGCAGGCGATCAAGCTCTGGGCCCAGAAGCGCCAGCAAGGCTGCAAGCCTTGCCCGCCCCAGTGGAAATTTATGCGCGAAGACAAGCAATACCACTCACCCACACGGTCACGCTTTTCACATGATTCCATTCTTGTCTCACACCGGAGCAGCAAGCCCTCGGAACAGACCCGATCGCTACGCGCCAGTGCGGCAACGACATGTCATGGACGGGGTGGCGAGCATCGGCAAAATGGATGCAACCTAAAGAGAGACGAGAGCAGCCCGGCCCATGACCCTTGCAGTCGCGATTGTAGACAACAGTAGAGAAATTATTCTAGCTTCGGATTCGCGAATTACCACACTTGACGGGTGCCACTCGGACACGCAGCTAAAGCTAATGCCTCTCCGCATTAGGATTTACGAACCAAGCGAGCCAAGTCAAGAGCCCAGTCAGATCCATTTTGAGAGAGATTACGGGATGGCTTTTTCCGGCAACTCCCCATGCATTCTCCAGGTTAAATCCTATCTGGAGATCGCGCTGCGCAACCTTCAGTATTATCCATTTTTTGACATTAGCTTTGCAGATATTTGCGATCTCATCGCATCGTTGTATCAGGAAATTAGCTGCAACCTGATTAAAGATACAACGCTGGGCGATATCGAGTTTTTTCTCTGCGGCGTTGACCCCGGCAATGCGTCTGCACAGAGGCTCGCAAGATTCGGTCTCTTTGAGGATGCCGGCGGGTCTGCCTTGGTGGCCAAGTATTCCCTCTTGGGCACAGAAAAGTCCACTGTTTACGAAATTGGAACTGGTGTCGATGCCTTTCGCGCCCGCATGGATGCCTTCTTCGATCCGGGCTCAGAAATTGAGCGATCCCTGCGCTGCCTTGCCGGTGTTATCGAGGACGCAAGGGTGCCTTCTGTTGGGGGAAATATGCAGATTGGAAAGACGAATACTAACGGCGACTTTGATGTGCTGGGCGAAAGGCGTGGCGTCCTGCGCTACATGCTGGGAGCGATAGATATCAATTCTTGCAAGGTCTCTACAAAAAGAGGAAATCTGATTATCTGCTCAAGGTTCCTCGATACAGGCAGAAGCAGCGAAGGCGGTTGCGAGAGATTTTCTGACTAGTTTTCCAAATACATATGTTCAAGGGCACCTCGTAAAATTACTAATTCCCAGAAATCCTACGGGTACAAAAAAGCCGCCCAAGATGCGGCGGGTCGAAATAAAGCAATATCTACCCCTATCTAGATCGCTAAATCCATGAGTGCTTGTTCGAGAGATTTATGCAGCTAGTTTAATACTGGAAGAGCGCTGGAGATAACGAAGGAAGTTAAACGTCAGATTCTTGAGTCCCCACCAAACCTCGGTTCTCTCTAGTCCAATCTTTCTTGTCAGCTTTCCACCCATGGACATGGTCATGCACCCGAAGACGTGCTCCACGCAAGCCCTGATTGCCGACTTGACTCGATTCATTTTCTTGGCCTCGTCGCTAAGCGGATGATTGCGAGCACCCTTTTCATGGAT
>CALRXC020000007.1:0-99256 GCA_943372025.1 Synechococcus sp. UW140
CCGCATCCTCATGGATGGTGCTTATGCACATTTGGCGGCTTGTTACAAGCGAACCACTGATCACCGCATAGTCAAACTGAATTGCTCTCTATCGCCAGGAACTTGGCTTAAATGAAGGCTCCTGGCTGGTTGCTTTTTTCAGGAATCCCTACCTGGGCGGCTACTGCTTCCGCTTCAACAGGCGCTTTGCAATGGCTGAGATGACTGCGCGGATCGCCAATGCGGTCTGCTTCTGCATGCCCTGCACGGAGCGGGCTCTTAGGGTCGCTGAGGCTTATGGGTAATCAAGAACCATGTTGCAGCCGGGACGACTGTCATCACCGATGGCCTGGCGTGTTTCGCGGGAGTGACCGAGGCCGGCTGCAAGCATATTGCAAAGATTGCAGGAGGCCGAAAGCCAAAAGAACTGCCGTTGTTCCAGTGGCTCAACACAATCCTAGGCAATGTAAAGACGGGGATTGGCGATGCCTACCATGCATTTCTATTTTCCAAATATAGTAACCGCTACCTTGCGGAAATTGCGTACAGATTCAACCGTCGATTCAATCTGAAGACACTGCATCAGCGGCTCCTGATAGCTGCGGTGGGCTGCCCACCATGCCCAGAGCGGCTCCTGCGTTCTGCGGAGTCTTCTTGCTGATCAGGAGGAATAATGACGGATACCGAGCCAAACTTCATGTCGTGATCGATCATTTGTTCGATCCAACCACGCGATCGATGAAAAGTCAAAACCCGGCCCTTCAGAAAAAGGGCCAGGAACGTCTTGATTGTCAACTCCAATAGGCCAAGAACCTCGCAGGAGATGTGCACAGCCTGGAGATCGGGCCAAGCTCCGCAGAGCAGCGACCGATACGAGCTGATCAGGACCTGAATCCCCAGCGATTACAGAGACATCCTGAGACCATTTCAGCCTATGGAATCGCAGACCCTGGTCAGTCAGTGAACCAATGATCTGTGGCTCTACGCGACAATGCCCCCATGACCCAGGCCTACCAACCCCTCCACCACAAATACCGCCCCCAGCGGCTCTCGGAGCTGGTGGGGCAGGAGGCCATCGCCGCCACCCTGGGCAATGCCCTGCGCACCGGCCGGATCGCCCCGGCCTACCTGTTCAGCGGGCCTCGCGGCACCGGCAAGACCTCCAGCGCCCGCATCCTGGCCCGCTCGCTCAACTGCGTCGCCAGCGAGGGGCCCACGCCCGAGCCCTGCGGCATCTGTGAGCTCTGCAGCTCGATCGCTGCGGGCAACGCCCTCGACGTGATCGAGATCGATGCCGCCTCCAACACGGGCGTGGACAACATCCGAGAGCTGATCGAGCGCTCTCGCTTCGCGCCGGTGCAGGCCCGCTGGAAGGTGTATGTGGTGGATGAGTGCCACATGCTTTCCACCGCAGCGTTCAACGCCCTGCTCAAAACCCTGGAGGAGCCGCCACCGCGGGTGGTCTTCGTGCTGGCCACCACCGATCCCCAGCGGGTGCTGCCCACCATCCTTTCGCGCTGCCAGCGCTTTGATTTTCGCCGCATCCCCCTCGAGGCCCTCGAAAAGCACCTCACCTGGATCGCCCAACAGGAAGCGATCGGCATCACCGCCGAAGCCCTGCAGGTGGTGGCCCAGCGGGCCCAGGGCGGCCTGCGCGACGCCGAGAGCCTTCTGGATCAGCTCAGCCTGCTGCCCGCGCCGATCGAGCCCCTGGCCGTGTGGGAGCTGCTCGGAGCGGTACCGGAGCAGGAACTGCTGCTCCTGGCCCGGGCCATGGCCGATGCCGAGCCCCTGGGGGTGATTGAGGCCTGCCGCCAGCTCCTGGAGCGGGGCCGCGAACCCTCCGCCGTGCTGCAGGGCCTGGCCGGATTGCTCCGCGATCTACTGCTGGCCGGAGTGGCGCCGGATCGCCTGGAGCTCACCAGCGTGTCGCCGGCGCTGCGGCCGGAACTTCCTGGGGTGGCTCGATCGATCGGCAAGGCGCGCCTGCTGCAGTGGCAGGCCCAGCTCAAAGGCAGCGAGCAACAGCTGCGCCACAGCGTGCAACCCCGCCTCTGGCTGGAGGTGCTGCTGCTGGGATTGCTGGCCGAACCCGCGGCAGGGGCCGAACCCGGCCGGAGCGCCGGAGTTGCGGCGGCCCAGGGACGGGGAGCCCCTGGAGCCCACTCCCCAGGGATGACACCCCAACCGGCTCCGAACACGGTGGCTCCCCAAGCGACGGAAACCAGAGCGGCTTCAACGGCCACCCCAGGCCAGCGACCCGCTCCGGCCGTAGCCAGCGACTCCGGCGGCGGGACCGCACCGGAACCACCCTCCACCCCCCAGGGTTCACCGGAAGGCCCGGTTCCCGAACCGGTTGCGGCCCCAGCCCCTCAGAACCTGGGCGAACTCTGGCAGCAGATCCTGGCGGGCCTGGAACTGCCCTCCACCCGGATGCTGCTCTCCCAGCAAGCCCATCTGCATCGCCTCGACGATCGCCGTGCCGTGGTGCGGGTCTCCGGTAACTGGATCGCGATGGTGCAGAGCCGGCTTCCCCTGCTGGAAGGTGCCCTGGCCAGGGCCCTCGGCAGCCCCAGGCAGGTGACGCTGGAAGCCGGCGATGCAGCCCCTCCGGCTGACCCACCCGCAGCTCCGGCTGGATCAGGCGCGTCCCCGGCCGCCATCGACGCAGATGCGGCAGGCGAGCCGCGGGTCGGCCACCAATCGGCCAGACCCGTCCCCTCCCCAGTCCCGGCGGAACCGGAGGCGGGAGCCGCCCCGGCGGAGCCGGTGGGAAGTCCTGGGGAAGCAGAAGCAAAAACCCCAGCACCTCCAGGGAAGCGAGCCTTCCATGAACCTTCGAAACTGGATCAGAAAGCCCGCCAACTGGCTGACTTCTTCAATGGCGACGTGGTCGACGCTTCACCCGGTCCCTGAACCGACCGTGGGCAGCCTCTGCCCGGAGGATCGCCGAAACGGCGAACCGATTCAGGGACCCTCCGCCGCCAGGGGAGCGATCCCATCGGCCTCGAGGCTCTCCTCAAGAGCGCCGACCAGAAGGTCCTCCTCCTGCTCCACCCCAGCAGCCCCGTGCGACGTCTTCGCCCACACAAGGGTCTTGGGCAGCAGGGCCATCTTCAACGCCACCCACGGGATCACCACGAACCAGTGCATCAGGTAGCCCATCGCCAGGGCGATGTTGAGGGGGGTGGGTTTGGGCAGCGGTGGCCCCTCGGCTGAGCGGCCGCAGCCCGCAGCGATCGAAAAGCCTGAGAGGCCCAGCGCCACCACCGAGAAGGGCCACATCCCCGGCGGTGTGCCAGTGAGCAGGGCACCGGCAAGATCCGCCACGGCCATCACCGGCAGCACGTACTGGAGCACGAAGAAGGCCGCCAGATCGCGCTTCTGGGCGCCATTGAGGCGGCCGGAAACCAGCTGGACGCCGTAATCCAAAAAGCGCTGCAGGCCCCCTTCGGCCCAGCGCTGGCGCTGGCGCCAGAGGGCCGGAAGGCTCAGAACAGCCTCCTCGCTCACAGGCGGATTCCAGAGCACCCCCACCGGCTGGCCAGCCAGCAGGAGGCGGAAACTCAAGTCGAGGTCGTCGGTGATGGTGGCCTCGTTGAAGCCGCCGGCGGCGTGCACCGCATCGCGGCGTAGCAACTGGCCATTGCCCCGCAGCTCGGCCACGCCACCGCGGGCGAGTCGGCCCTCCTGGATGAAGGCATCAAAGGCCATCTCCATCGCCTGGGCGCGAGTAAGCCAGTTGGCCTCGGCATTCACCTCGGCCTTGCGCAGCTGCACCGCCGCCCAGCCGCCCGATTCGGCATAGGGGATCAGGCGCTCCAGAAGATCGGGTTGGAGGTCGGCATCGGCGTCGAGCACCAGCAGCCAGCGGCCCTGGAGTTGCTGCAGCACCAGATTGAGGGCCCCGGATTTGCCGCCACCGGCATCGCGGCTGCGGCGCAGCACCCGCAGCTGGGGATGGAGGGACTGGAGGTCGGCCAGGCGCTGGGGGGTGCGGTCCACGCTGCCGTCGTCGATCACCCAGAGGCGAAGCAGCTCCGTGGGCCAACGCAGCCGAAGCACCCGCTCCACCAGCCGGCCGATCACCGCCTCCTCATCGCGGGCGGCCACCACCACATCCACGGCCGGAGGCAGCCCCTCCAATGCGGCCGTGGTGAAGGCAGGGGCCGCCTGCGGCCTCAAGAACACCGCGCGCACCACGTAAACCCCCAGCAACCCCGCCAGGCCAAGGGCCGGCAGCAACCTGCCCAGGGGGCCCAGCCCATGGGGGAGAACCCCCGCCACCCCGCAGGCCAACAAAAAAAAGGCGGCCTTGGGACGGCGGCGATTGTCGGAGCTGCCGCCTCCCATGCCACCAACAAAACTGAAGAGACTTTATCGCTCTAGCGCCGTCATAGGGGAAGGCTCTTCGCCATAAAGGCATCAGGGCATCCATCCAGACAGGCGCTGAACGTCCCCAAGCGGAGCCAAGAACGGCGCTGGCAGCAGGTGATGGGGCCTGGAACTGGGATCGGCAAGGTCTTCCCCCCCCTAGGATCAGCCTCCGCCCACCAGGGCTGCTCCGATCGCCTCTAGGGGCTGCAGCGCCGTACCGGGGTAGTAGTGCTGCAAGATCCGCTCGCTGCTCCAGCCGCGGCGGGCCAGGTCGATCGCGCCGGCCTGGGACAGTCCGGCCCCATGGCCGAAGCCTCCGCCCTCCAGGCGCCAGATCCCCTCACCGGCCGGCGTGAGGGTGAACAGGGTGCTGGGCAACTCCCGCAAGGTGCGGCGGATCGCATCGCGCCGCAGCACCAGCAGGCCCGCGCTGCCACCGATCTCGAGGGCCACCACCCGACCGCTGGCCCCGCGCTCGAGCACCCGGAGGCTGCGGGCTGACCCCACCGGAGTGCCTCTGGCCGCCACGGCCTCGGCGAGGCGGCCGGCCGTGAGCTGGCGCTGCCAGCGGAAGCGGGGATGGTCGGCTCCATAGGCACCGCCATCACCCTGCAGCAGCGACGGCAGGACCTTTGCTGCCAGGGGGAGGGGCCAGCGAAGGGCCGCGGCGGGCGGCGCGTCCACGAAGGGACGCAGATAGGGCACTGGCTCCACGTCCCAGGCCTCCTCCAGACCCGCCGCCACCCCACCGTTACTGGCGTGATACACCGCCTGGATGGGCCCTCCGGCGGCGGTGAGCACCTGGCCCCGGGTCGCCACGATCGCCGCCCGCACCGAGGCGCTGGCCTGGCCGGGGTCGCTGTACACCTGACATTGGGTGTCGGCGCAGAGGTGGTAGCCATCCACGCCGTAGCGAATGAGGTTCTTCATGGCCCAGGTGCGAGCCAGCACCGCCTGGGCGGCCAGGGCTGCCGGCGGGGAGCCGGCCCCGATCTCGTGGGGCACAACCCCCTCGAGGTAGCGCTCCAGGGGCACCTCCTCCAGCAGGGTCCAGCCGCCGTGGGCATCGGCCTGGAGGCGGAAGGGTCCTCCATAGCGGCCGTCCTGCCAGAGGAGTCCGGCATGGGCCTTGATCCGGATCGGCCCCTCCAGCACCACCGCACCCTCCGGGCGACGCAGTTCCAGCACCAGGCGCCGGCGCTCGCGACGCTCCACCAGGCGGGTGGAGAGATCGGCCGGAAGCGGGCTGTCGGGCGCGGCCCACACCTCCCACTCCGCCGGCCGGGCGATCCGGGGTTGGGCACCGGCGGCCGCCCAGCGGCGGGCCGCTGCCTCGGCGCTCTCGTAACTAGCGAAGGGCCCCAGCACCCGACGCCGCAGCGTGAAGGGCTGGGGCAGGGGCAGCCAGCGCCAGTGCAGCGTGAAGGCCGGCGCCACGAAACGCTGGCCGGTTCCGTCCACCAGGCTGAGCTCTCCGGAGGCGGCACGGAGCCGCAACGGTGCAGCCGGGGGCTCGGGAGAAGAATTGCCATCGCGGGGCCCCAAACGGGATGCCAGCGCGACCCAAAGCACGGGGTTGCCGGCCTGAACGGCTGGCGGTGGCGGCACGGACCAACGGAGAGAAACCGGCTCCACCGCACCACTGCCGGAAGGCAGAGGTGGCGGCATCACCGTTGGAAGGGGAGCGCGATCCGAAGCCTGACAGCCACCGTTCAGCAACAGCACCAGCCCCAGCAGCCAGCGGAGCGACCTTTGCCCTGGCAAGGTGGTAGACGGGCTGGGGCAGGATGGGTGGCAGCAGGCCATCGGACGGGACTTGGAGAAGGGTTCTGTCGCGTCGTACTCTGCTTGTTTGTGCCTGCGCCGATCGCAATGCCGAAGCTCAAGACCCGCAAAGCGGCCGCCAAGCGGTTCAAAGTGACCGGCAGCGGCAAGTTCGTGCGCCGGCACGCCTTCCGCAACCACCTGCTCGACCACAAGAGCCCCAAGCGCAAGCGCTGGCTCGGCACCATGGCGGTCGTCGACGAGCGCGACGCCGACAATGTGGCCCTGATGATGCCCTACGCCTGAAGCGATCCCTGATCGTCTCCCCGCCGGGATCCTGAGGCGTTGAAACCGCGCCAGAGACCATCGCCATTCCAGCTTTTCCACAACCCTTCGTTCTGATCCATGGCCCGCGTCAAGAGGGGCAACGTCGCCCGTAAACGCCGCAACAAGATCCTTCGTTTGGCCCGGGGTTTCCAGGGCAGCAACGGCAGCCTCTTTCGCACCGCCAACCAGCGGGTGATGAAGGCGCTGTGCAACGCCTACCGCGACCGTCGCCGCCGCAAGCGCGACTTCCGCCGCCTCTGGATCGCCCGCATCAACGCAGCGGCCCGGCTCAACGGCACCAGCTACAGCCGCCTGATCGGCGGTCTGAAGAAGGCTGATGTCCGCATCAACCGCAAGATGCTTGCCCAGCTGGCCGTGGCCGACCCTGCCAGCTTCACCACGGTGGTGAGCGCCGCCGGACGCTGAGCGCCGGCACCCCATGCAGGAACTGCTTCCCCAGGCCTATCTGATCGGCCTGATCGTGCTGCTAGGCGCCGCTGCCGTGCTCGTGGGCCGGCAGATCCTGCGGGTCCGTAAGGACGAACAGGCCCTCGCCCGTCTCGGCTCCGCTGGTCCTGGTGGTGCTCCGCCAACCGATTCGGTTGGACTCTATGAGCTGGCCTCCGTTCAGCTGCGCAAACGGCTCTACGGCCAGGCGGTGGACAATCTCAAGCTGGCCCTGCGCAAAGCCCAGACTGAAAAGGCGCCCGATGAGGCCAGGGCCTTGATCGAAAATGCCTACGGCTTCGCTCTGGCTGCCGAGAGCAAGTTCTCCGAGGCGATTCGCCATTACCGGAGCGCTCTGCAGATCAAGCCCGACTATCCGGTGGCCCTCAACAACTTGGCCTACGCCCTGGGGAAACTGGGAGAATCACAGGAGGCTCGGGACACCTACGCCCGCGTGCTTGATCTTGAGCCGTCCAATGGCACGGCCCGCAAGGGAATCAAAATTATGGAACGGCGCGTAGGTGACCCAACCAAAGTCTCCCCCAGAAGCAATAAAGATCCCGCCGCCGCCAGCGGCAAGAAAGGGGGCAAGGGTATCAAGAAGGGCGTTTAAACGGCCGACCAAGGAGACGGTCCTACAGGAACCCTGGTCCTGAGCGTCTTCATTGCTGACGAGCCCTCAGCGGTCCGTGGATCAGGCGCCCCAAATCAGGGATCGCTTACCACAGGCCGCGGATCGGCTCTGCCTGTGGGCCCGTGTCAGCGGCCAGCTTCCGGGAACCGGGAACCGGCATCAACTGCAGGCGTCCCCCCATCATGGTAAGCCGATCAGCGTTCCAGCCCGAGAGGCTCAAACCCTGCAGGCCCTGAAAAGCTCCGCCGGTGCCCAGGTCAGCCCCTGGAGCCGCCCCGAGAACCAGCAGATCAAACTGATCCGACTTGGCATTGAGATTGCCCTGCACCGGGGAGGCGACACCGCCGATGGTGATCGTGCCCCGCATCACCACCATCTGACCAGCGGAACTGGTGGAGGCGAGCGACAGACTCACGGGCACCGGCACACCACCGTCGAACGGGGTGTAGCTGCCATTCCATAGCCGGGGGATCTCGGTGGCGATCAGACCGGCGCGGGCGATCGGATCGAAGGTTTCGACCGGCGAGGATTCAATCAGCAGGGCTCCTGAATCCCGAGCGGGGGAACGAAGACGGCTGGAAGGGGGTACCACGGGCGCGTAGGCGTCGCTCGGCAGCGGCGAGAGCGCCAACAGCATGGGCAGGGCCGTGGGTACGAGCGGCAGCGGCATGGCTTCGGATCACAGGGCCAGAGAGCAGACTAAGGGTGCTGAGCGCCCCGCGTCCCCCGGTCTTGAACCCTTCCGCTCCCCTTCCCTGCGCAGCGCCTAATCCTGCGTCTCCGACACCCGTCGGCGAGTACGAGCCCGCCACCACCGCGGCCAGCGATCCACCGCTCCAGATCGGCGGCCGAAGCTTCCGCAGCCGCCTGATGACGGGCACCGGCAAATACCCCTCCCTGGAGGTGATGCAGGTCAGCCTGGCCGCGAGCAGGTGCGAGATCGTGACCGTGGCGGTTCGGCGGGTGCAGAGCCAGGCCGCGGGCCACGGCGGCCTGATGGAGGCGATCGACTGGAGCCGGATCTGGATGCTGCCCAACACCGCCGGCTGCGCCACCGCCGAGGAGGCGATCCGGGTGGCCAGGCTCGGTCGCGAACTGGCGAAACTCGCCGGCCAGGAGGACAACACCTTCGTGAAACTGGAGGTGATCCCTGATAGCCGCCACCTGCTGCCCGATCCGATCGGCACCCTGCAGGCGGCCGAGCAGCTGGTAAAGGAGGGCTTCACGGTGCTGCCCTACATCAATGCCGACCCCTTACTGGCCCGCCATCTGGAGGAGGCCGGCTGCGCCACGGTGATGCCGCTGGGATCTCCGATCGGCTCGGGCCAAGGGATTCGTAATGCAGCCAACATCGCCCTGATCATCGAGAATTCCCGGGTGCCGGTGGTGGTGGACGCCGGCATCGGCGTGCCCAGCGAGGCAGCCGAGGCCATGGAGATGGGGGCCGATGCGCTACTGATCAACAGCGCCATCGCCCTGGCGGGTGATCCGGCCGCGATGGCGCGTGCCATGGCCCTGGCCTGCGAGGCCGGGCGAATCGCCTTCCGGGCCGGGCGGTTGCCGGTCAGGGCGGAGGCCAGCGCCAGCTCTCCCCGCGAGGGGCGGCTGGGGGCAGCTGTCTCGGGGGAAGAAGCATGAAGCCTCTGTGACAGATCCGAGCCGGATGGTGGGGGGGCCGGAAACCCTCCATAAGGTTTCCCGAACTCCATCCGTTCCACCATGCAGGTCACCGAAGAAGACGGCGGCAAGCTGAATGCCTTCGCCCGAGAACCCCGCATGATGGTGATGGAGAAGGGGGAAGCCAACGGTCCGAGCAGCGTCCTGCTGATCGGCGGCGTGGTCTTGGTGGTGCTGTTGGTGGCCGTGGCCGCAGGGATCAGCTGATCAGCCGAACCCTGCCAAAGCCAGCAACACCGGTGGAAAAGCAGGTTGAGCTGGAGAAACGCCTGCTGCCGACCTCGTCCACCGAAGCCTGCCAGGTGGAGACGGTGGCCCGCGGCAGGGGCGAAGCCAGAGGCCTGTAGTAGCTTGCCTAAGGGCAATGGCTCGACCAGGAGACAGGGGTGAAGGTTCTCGTTCTCGGCGGCGACGGCTTCTGCGGGTGGCCCTGTGCGGTGAACCTGGCGGACGCTGGCCACGATGTGGTGATCGTCGACAACCTCAGCCGACGCAAGATCGACATCGACTTAGAGGTGGAATCCCTCACGCCGATCACCACGATCAGCGAGCGGCTACGGGCCTGGGAACAGGTGGGTGGCAAGGCGATGCGCTTTGTCCACCTCGACATCGCCCGCGAGTACGACAGGCTCCTGGATCTGCTGCACAGCGAACGACCAGAGGCAGTCGTGCACTTCGCCGAACAGCGGGCCGCTCCCTACTCCATGAAATCCAGCGCCACCAAGCGCTACACGGTCGACAACAACGTCAACGGCACCCACAACCTGCTGGCCGCCATCGTGGAGAGCGGCCTGGATATCCACATCGTGCACCTCGGCACCATGGGGGTTTACGGCTACGGCTCCCACCGAGGCGCCACCATTCCCGAGGGCTATCTCACCGTAGAAGTGCCCCAAGTCGATGGCAGTCGCTTCACCGAAAAGATCCTGCACCCCACGGATCCGGGCAGCATTTATCACATGACCAAGACTCTCGATCAGCTGCTCTTTTATTACTACAATAAAAACGATTCAATCCGGGTCACCGATCTGCACCAAGGCATTGTCTGGGGCACCAACACAGCTCTCACCGACAGCGATCCCCGCCTCACCAACCGCTTCGATTATGACGGTGACTACGGCACGGTGCTCAATCGCTTCCTGATGCAGGCAGCGATCGGCTATCCCCTCACCGTGCACGGTACCGGTGGGCAGACCCGCGCCTTCATCCACATCCGCGATTCGGTGCGCTGCGTGCAGCTGGCTCTTGAAAATCCACCGACCAGCGGCGAGAAGGTGAAGATCTTCAATCAGATGACCGAGAGCCATCAGGTTGGTCAACTCGCCCAAAAGGTGGCGGACCTTACCGGTGCCGAGATCCGCTTTCAGGCCAACCCGCGCAAGGAGGCGATCGAAAACGACCTGATCGTGGACAACCGCTGCTTCATCGAGCTCGGACTCCGGCCCACCACCCTCGATGACGGACTGCTTGCCGAGGTGGTGGACGTGGCCCGCCGCTGGGCCGATCGCTGCGACCGCTCCCGCATCCCCTGCCTTTCCGCCTGGACCACCCGACAGGCGGAAGCCCTCCGCACCCACGCCTGACCGCACGAACCCTGTGAGGATCGCCTTCTTCACCGAAACCTTCCTGCCGAAGGTTGACGGCATCGTCACACGGCTCACCAAGACCCTGCCCCACCTGGTGGAGGCCGGCGATGAGGTGCTGATCTTCTGCCCGGAGGGAGCCCCGGACAACCATTCCGGTGCCCAGGTGGTGGGGGTGCCGGCCATGCCCCTGCCTCTCTACCCCGAACTCAAGCTGGCCCTCCCCCGGCCCGCCGTCTCGGAAGCCCTCGAACGGTTCCGGCCCGAACTGGTGCATGTGGTGAACCCGGCGGTGCTGGGTCTCGGGGGCATCTGGCTCGCCAAGACCCGCAACCTGCCCCTGGTGGCCAGCTACCACACCCACCTGCCGAAATACTTGGAGCACTACGGCATGGGCATGCTTGAACCCCTGCTCTGGGAGCTTCTCAAGGCCGCCCACAACCAGGCCGAGCTGAACCTCTGCACCTCCAATGCCATGGTGGACGAACTGGCCGCCAAGGGCATAGAACACACCGCCCTCTGGCAGCGGGGCGTCGACACCGAACTGTTCCGGCCCGAACTGGCCAGCCCAGCCATGCGGGAGCGGCTCCATGGCGGTCACAACGACACTGGCAACCTGCTCCTTTACATCGGCCGCCTCTCGGCCGAGAAGCAGATCGAGAGGATCCGCCCCGTGCTGGACGCCCTGCCGAAAGCCCGCCTGGCCCTGGTGGGCGATGGCCCCCACCGCCAGCAACTGGAGCGGGTGTTCGAGGGAACGGCCACCACCTTCGTGGGCTATCTGAGCGGCGATGCCCTGGCTTCGGCCTACGCCAGTGGCGACGCCTTCGTGTTTCCCTCCAGCACCGAGACCCTGGGCCTGGTGCTGCTGGAGGCCATGGCGGCCGGCTGCCCCGTGGTGGGAGCCAACCGGGGAGGCATCCCCGACATCGTGACCGATGGCGTCAACGGGCGCCTCTACGAACCCGACCAGCCCGACAGCCTGATCACCGCTATCCAACGGCTGCTGGGCGACCAGGCCAGCCGCAGCCAGCTGCGCCAGTCGGCCCGCCTCGAGGCTGAACGCTGGGGCTGGGCCGGAGCCACGGCCCAGTTGCGGGGGTATTACCGACAGGTTTTGAAGCGGCGCCCCCTGGCGCTGGCGGCCTGACATCCGGCCCCAAGATCACCCCTGCAAACGTCCAAGCACTCCGGAGCAGAGGGACCGCGAACGTCGAGAGCCTCAGGGAGTCCGGGGTGCCGCCTCAGCCGAGTAGCTGCCGACAGGCGGATGGAACCAAGCCTCCATCATGATCTTCACCATCGGCGCCGCAACGGTGCCGCCGTAACCCCCGGAGTTCTCACCGAAGGCCACGATCACCAGGTTGGGCTTGCCGGCAGGAGCATAGCCGCCGAACCAGGCATGGTCGGGGCGGGGCGGATCCTCGCCGGTGCCGGTCTTGCCGGCCACCGGCGGCAGGGTGGAGTCGTTGAGGATCTTGGCCGTTCCCTCGGTGACCACCATCCGTAGGCCCTGCCGCAGCACCCGCAGGGTCTCGGGCCTCAGCCCCAGCCAGCGGCGGGGCATCGGACGCTCCACCAGATGGGGCGTCACCAGCCAGCCGCCATTGGCGACCGCGGCGTAAAGCCGGGCCATCTGGATCGGTGTCACGGTCACGGCGCCCTGGCCGATCGCGGAAGTGATCGTGTCGACCGAGTTCCAGGGTTCACCGATCACCTTCTTCTTCCAGGCGGGATCGCCCAGCAGGCCGGCACTCTCCTCATCAAGGATCTCCACGCCGGTGTGGCTGCCGTAGCCCATGCGGCGGGCTGCCTTGAAGAGCTCATCGGGGCCCACCTTAAGACCCATTTGGTAGTAGAAGCTGTTGCTGCTCACCGCCAGGGCCTTCTCGAAACCGATGGAGCCATAGGCGCCATGGTCGCTGTAACACTGACCGTCGTAACAAAAACTGCCCATGGTGGGCATGGTGGAACCGGGGCTGAACTTGCCCGATTCCAGGCCGGCGATGGTGGACACGATCTTGAAAGTGCTGGCCGGGGGAAACCCCTGGAAGGCCCGGTTGAGCATGGGAGCCTGCGGGCGGTTGAGCTCATTCCACTGGGCCGTGGTGGGGCCATTGGCGAACACGTTGGGGTCGAAGGTGGGGCGGCTGGCGATGGCCAGAATCGCTCCGGTCTGGGGATCAAGGGCCACGATCGCCCCCTTGGCCACGGTGTCGAGGGCCCGCTCGGCAGCGCGCTGAAGATTGAGATCGATCGTGAGCCGCAGATCACGGCCAGCCCGGGCCGGCTTGTCGCCCAGCACCCGCTGCACCCGGCCGGCGGCATTCACCTCCAGCTGCTGGCCGCCCCATTCGCCCCGAAGGTGGGATTCATAGGTGCGCTCAAGGCCCGTCCGACCAATGCGGTCGCTGAGGCGATAGCCCTTCTCCCTCAGCCTGCTGTACTCATCTTCGGTCACATTGCTGGTGTAGCCGATCACGTGGGCAGCGAGCTTGCCGTTGGGGTAACTGCGCAGCACGTCGATCGACACCTCCGCCCCAGGCATCGAGGCCGCCTGCTCACGGAATCGCAGCACCTGCAGGGGTGTGAGGGGCCCCGTCAGGGGCACATGGAAGCCATCGTTATCGCCCTTATGCAAGCGGCGCTGCAGCTCCAGCTGCTCGGCCGGAATGCCCAACAACCCCGACAACCGATCCCGCAGCGAAGGCCAGAGCCGCTCCTGGGTGAGCCGGGGCTGGTAATAGAGGCGATAGGTGAGGCGGTTGGTGGCCAGCACCTGGCCGGTGTGATCGAGCAGCCGGCCACGCACCGGGTCACGGGGGATCAGCCGGATCCGGTTCTCATCAGCCATGGCCCTGTGTTCCTGGCCATGGAGGAGCTGCAGCCAGGCCAGCCGCAGCACGATGGCCGAGCAGACCAACAACACCAGGACCATCAGCAGCGCGGGCTGCCGACCCACACCGGTCTGGCGGGCATAGCCGTAACTGATCGGGGGCATCAGGCGAGTCGCCGCTCCAGCTCGGCAAGCCGGGCAGAGATTCTCGCCAGGGTGCTGTGGAGTTCCGTGGCGTCATCCGCCCCTGGCTCCGGTGGCTGCGGCATCGGGACCGCGGACCACGCTCCCTCTCGATCATCCGCTGGAGCGGCAGGCTGCCCTTCCCGCACCTCCACCTTCACCACGGGATTGCCGAGGCCGGGCTGGAAGCGGTCCAGGGTTTGGCGCACCTGGCTCGCCACCGGTTCACCCTCCTGGCGGAGGCGGTCCAGGGAGGTGGAAGGATCATCCCCGAAGGCCGCCAGCACCTCCCTGGGGCCACCCTTGCGCGCCCTCTCCACCACGGCGAGCCCCACGGGCAGCACGTCCTGCATCAGGGTGAGGCGCAGGGTGTCGAGGGGGTCGGCAGCCATGGGGCCCGAAACGGGTTCTCCAGTCTGCCGTGAAGATCCCCGGGGCGGTCAACGGCCCGGTCGCTGAATCCCCGGATCCACCAGCACCGCCTGGCACGGACGCTGGCTACCCAGCCACCAGCCACCGGCAGCTGCCAGCACCAGCAGGAGGGAGAGGGGCAGCAGGGCCCGGCGGGTGGCCGGCAGACCGAACCACTCCATCCAGTCGCGCAGCACCCGGTCGCGGTCGAAACGGCGCCGTTCCCGGAGCCCCTGCTGTTCCCGCCGCCTCAGGGCCCGCTCCACCCAACGCTCAAAGGCCTTTTTCTTGGTAACGGCCATCTTGCGCTCCACCTCCAGCAGCTGGCCGGGGTTGAGCTCGGGGTTGAAGGTGCAGATCAGCTCCAGGGTCTTGAGGAACATCTCCACGGCCCCATCCTTGATCGGGCGCTCGTGGTCATCGAGCAGGGACCAGTCGAGCTCGGGGTAAAAGCGCAGACGATTGGCCTGGATCTGCTCCTCGGGGAGCTGGCCGGGTTCCCGCAGCCAGCGGTCCGTGTTGGCGTCGAAGCGGCGCCAGTAGAGGAAGGGGTTGAGGTACACCGTCTTGCCACCCACCAGGATGCTGTCCTGCTGCAGACGCCGCTGCAGCTGGGGATCCGGATCGGTGGTTGCGGTGGGAGGTGCGACGGCTGTCACGGGGCCGAGCTCAGGTGACCGATGGTATCGGGGGCGGGCGGGCCGGGCCAGCCCGGTGGATCAGCAGCCCGATCCGTGAGCGAAGACCCGGCCAGCTGCCCTACTCCCACTCGATCGTGCCGGGGGGCTTGCTGGTGATGTCGAGCACCACCCGGTTCACCCCCTTCACCTCGTTCACGATCCGATTCGAGATCTGCTCCAGCAGGTCGTAGGGAAGGCGCGACCAATCGGCGGTCATGCCGTCCTCGGAGGACACGCAGCGCAGCACCACCGGGAAGGCGTAGGTGCGCTTGTCGCCCATCACCCCCACGCTGCGCACCGGCAGCAGCACGGCGAAGGCCTGCCAGATCTCGTCGTAGAGGCCGGCATCACGCACCTCCTCGCGCACAATCAGGTCGGCATCGCGCAGGATGTTGAGCTTCTCGCTGGTCACCTCCCCCAGGATGCGGATCGCCAGGCCAGGCCCCGGGAAGGGGTGGCGGCCCACGATCTCCTGGGGCAGGCCGAGGCTGCGGCCCACCTTGCGCACCTCGTCCTTGAACAAGCGGCGCAGCGGTTCCACCAGCTTGAACTGCAGGTCCTTGGGGAGGCCGCCGACGTTGTGGTGGCTCTTGATCTTCACCGCCACCCGCTCGCCGGTCTTGGGGTCGATGTTGGTGCCGGCGCTCTCGATCACATCGGGATAGAGGGTGCCCTGGGCCAGGTAAGCGAAGGGGCCAAGGCGCTTGCTCTCCTCCTCGAACACCCGGATGAATTCGGCGCCGATCAGCTTGCGCTTCTCCTCCGGATCGGTGACGCCGGCCAGCTTGTTGATGAAGCGCTCGCGGGCATTGATGTATTCCACATTGATGTGGAAGCGCTTGTCGAAGAACTCCACCAGGAACTCCGGCTCCCCTTTGCGCATGAAGCCCTGGTCGATGAACATGCAGGTGAGCTGATCGCCGATCGCCCGGTGCAGCAGGAAGGCCAGGGTGGAGGAATCCACGCCGCCCGAGAGGGCCAGCAGCACCCGCTTGTCGCCCACCTGGGCGCGCACATCGGCGATCGCCTCATCGATGAAGGCGGCCGTGGTCCAATCGGGGGTGCAATCGCAAACGTGATAAACGAAATTGCGAATCAGGGCCATGCCGCAGCTGGAGTGCACCACCTCCGGATGGAACTGCACGCCGTAGAGCCGGCGGCCGAGGTGAGCCACCGCCGCCTCCGGGGTGTTATCGGTGTGGGCCAGGCGCACGAAGCCCTCCGGCAGGCGCTCCACCGAATCGCCGTGGCTCATCCACATCGTGGAGCCGTCGTCGACGTTGGTCAGCAGGTCGGTGGGGTCGTCCACGTGCAGCGGCGCCTTGCCGTATTCGGCCCGGCCGGCGGCCACCACCGACCCGCCCAGCTGCTGCACCATCAGCTGCATGCCGTAGCAGACCCCGAGCACCGGGATGCCCAGGTCCCACAGGGCCGGGTCGCAGCGGGGTGCACCGTCTTCGTAGACCGAGCTGGGGCCGCCGCTGAGGATGATTCCCTTCGGGGCCAGGGTCTGCAGCTCCTCGACCGTGATCGTGTAGGGCAGAACGAGGGAGAACACCTCAGTTTCGCGCACCCGGCGGGCGATCAGCTCGGAATACTGGGAGCCGAAATCAAGGATCACCAGCCCAGGGGCCCGGCTCGATCCGCTGGTGAGGTCCCGGCCCGCGGCCTGCGGGGAAGCACCGCTCACGTGGACCATTGCAAGTCAGAACCGTTGCCTAACCTTAAAGGCCCCCCCTGCAACGGCCCCGGGTCCCCGCGGTAGCCGGGGGGACCCGGGGCCCTCAGACTCTCGATTCCGGAGCCGGCGGGGAGGCGGCGCCAACCTCGGTCAGCGCCTCCAGCAGGGGTCCGCCGATCGGACCGGCGGCGCAAATGCGGCGGCTGCGGTCGAACAGCACCGCTCCCACCGCCAGGGAGCCACCCCCGTGACGGGCCAGGTAGGCGGCGCTGCGGCTCTCCACTGCGGCCGCGAGCCGGGCCCGCAGCCGCTGGGCCAGGGCCGAATCGGCGGCCTCCAGCTCCGCCAGAGCGGCCTCCACCGTGGCCGCGCCATGGAGCACCTGCAGGGGAGGGCCGGCCAGGCCCTCGAGAGCCGCAAAGGCGGTAAGCACCTCGGCGCGCCCATCGGCCAAATGGTGGTGGGTGTGGAAGATGCCCGCCGCCAGCTTGATCAGCTTCCCTTGGTAGCCGAAGAGCAGCAGGCGCCGCACGCCCGCCTCGGCCGCCGCCACCAGCACTGGGCCGATCCAGTTGCCGGCCTTCAGCAGGAGCTGGTGGGGGAGCCCGAGCCGGGGCGCCAGATCGAGACCGTTCTCGCCGATCACGAGCACCAGATCACCGGCGAATCCAGGCTCGGCAACCTTCTGGCGCAGAGCCGCCAGGGTGGCCTCCAGCTGGTCCGGTGAAGCGCCGGCCTGCACGGCGGCGCGGGTTCCGATCAGGGCCAGGCCCTCCACCACCCCGAAGGCGGCATTGCTGGTGCGCTCCGCCAGCGCCCGGCCGGCCGGCAGCACCACCCGCAGCTGCAAGCCCTGGCCAGGGGGCACCAGGGGCCGCAGGTTGGCCGCCAGCAGACGGCGGGCATAGGCCGAGAGGCAGGCTTCGCGGCTGGCGGCATGGATGCCAACGCCCTCGCCCGCCTCGATCAGCAGCCAGTCCTGCGGGCCGGGTTCGAACGCCGCTGGGGCTGGGACTGAAACCGCCGAAGCCGCAATGGCGAAAGACCGAGGCAGCGGCGATTGCGGCGATGGGCCGGCCGGGATTTCGAGCACGGATCCAGCGCGAAACGCCTTCGTGGATCCGGGTGTGGATCCAGCCGTCGCTTCCGGCGCCGATCCGCCCGGCGCCAGCTCCCGCCAGCGCAGCAGCACCCACACCACCAGTCCGCGGGTGAGATCAAAGCCCTCGCCCGGATCACAGCGGGCCTGGCCCAGGGCCCAACCATCCCCCAGGAATGCCGCGGCCTCGACGGGCACGGCTCCCACTCCCGGAGGCTCCAGCAGCTCGAGAGCCACCGCTGGGGCAACCGGCTCCCCCAGGAGCGAGCCGAGGGCCGCCCGGGCGGCGGCCGCCACCCACACCGGCAGGGTGTAGCCGCGGGGCGCTGGGGTGGCGTCAACCATGGGCGCCACCCCCAAGGGTGCAGCGGGCGCCATCGCCGGTCCTGAGTCGCCCGCCACGGGGCCGGCCGGATCGGACATAGCCATCGCACGGAACTCCGGGCACGGAGGAAGGACGGAACGGGGGATCCATGGCCCAGGAGTCCATGGCCCAGGGAACGTCGTTTTTTATGGTGGTCGATTGCGTGCCCAGCCGGCGCCGCATCCCTCCCCGCCACGCCCCTTCGGCGCCACCCCCTACGCGTCCACGACGCCCCGCTTTCCATGCAGGACAAACTCACCCTGATGATCCCCGGCCCCACCCCGGTGCCGGAAACCGTGCTGCAGGCGCTGGGTCGCCATCCGATCGGCCACCGCAGCGCCGATTTTCAGAAGATCGTGCAACGCACCACCGAGCAGCTGCAGTGGTTGCATCAAACCGAGCACGAGGTGCTGGTGATCACCGGCAGCGGCACCGCCGCCATGGAGGCCGGCATCGTGAACACCCTCAGCCGTGGCGATCGGGTGCTCTGCGGCGATAACGGCAAGTTCGGCGAACGCTGGGTGAAGGTGGCGAAGGCCTACGGCTTGGACGTGCAGGTGATCAAGGCCCCCTGGGGCCAGCCCCTCGATCCCGAGGCGTTCCGCGCCGCCCTCGAAGAGGACACCGCCAAGGCGATCAAGGCCGTGATCCTCACCCACTCGGAAACCTCCACCGGGGTGATCAACGACCTCCAGACCATCGCCGCCCACGTCCGGGCCCACGGCACCGCCCTCACCATCGCCGACTGCGTGACCAGCCTCGGCGCCACCGATGTGCCGATGGACGACTGGGGCGTGGATGTGATCGGCTCCGGTTCCCAGAAGGGATACATGATGCCGCCGGGCCTCAGCTTCGTGGCCATGGGCCCCCGGGCCTGGCAGGCCTACGAGCGCTCCGACCTGCCGAAGTTCTATCTGGACCTCGGCAAGTACCGCAAAGCCGCCGCCGACAACAGCAACCCCTTCACCCCCGCGATCAACCTCTACTTCGCCCTTGAGGCGGCCCTAGAGATGATGGAGAAGGAAGGTCTCAAGGCGATCTTCGCCCGCCATGCCCGCCACCAGCGGGCCACCAGCGCCGCCATGAAGGCGATCGGCCTGCACCTCTACGCCGCCGAGGGCCACGGCAGCCCAGCGATCACGGCCGTGGCACCGCAGGGCATCGACGCCGAATCACTGCGCAAGGAGGTAAAGAACCGCTTCGACATCCTGCTGGCCGGCGGCCAGGACCACCTCAAGGGCCACGTGTTCCGCATCGGCCACCTCGGCTTTGTGGCCGACCGCGACATCCTCACGGCCGTGGCGGCGATCGAGGCCACCCTGCAGGACCTGGGCCTGGGCAAGGTGGCCACCGGTGCCGGCGTGGCGGCGGCGGCGGCCGAGCTGGCGAAGGGCTGAGGCCTGTAGCGCGGGGGGCCGGGCCTGGGCCCACAACGCCCCCGAGTGGCGCCGGCGGAGCTTGCTAAGGTTTCGCCAATGGCGGCTGGTGTTCGGGTTTTATCCGGATCCCGGCATGCCACACCTAGACCGAAAGGCCGGATTAGCCCATCTCATCACACCTTTCCGCTAGGTCCTCGCGAAGCGCAAGCAGAAAGCATTCAACAACGCGGGTGTAATTCAGTGGTAGAATGTCAGCTTCCCAAGCTGAACGTCGCCGGTTCGAATCCGGTCACCCGCTTTAAGCTTTTGAATGGAGATCTCAACAGATCACGAAAGAATCTATTCCTTATGTGCCATCTGGCAACGTACCAAAAGGAGACCGGTCCGGGAACGCCAAGCGGTGGCAAGCTTGCAGGGTATGGCACCACCAACCAGGCTGCGGTCATCGCCCAACAAATCCATCGCGCCAACGTCGCCGCGAGATCTACCGGATGGACTTCGCCTCGCCGGATATGTTCTCCAACAGGGCGTCTCTGCGCTATCGCTACTGGCAGGGGATCACCCCTCACCGCCCGAATGGGAGCCTGGATCTGGAGCCGGCGGAGGGTCGGGTGATCCAGCAACTGGATGGGACGCTCACGATCGCTGAGATCATCGCGTGGGCCACCTCTGGCAGCTTGATGTTCTGCAGGTATCCCTCGCCAAGAGCGCCACACCGGCCACTCCATCTGCCGTAGTGAGCAGAGCTTAGACCTCTCGTTAGTGCGCGCCCCGGGCCGGAACGGGCGCCGCCAACGAGGTGGCAACTAGGTAGCAATCCTCAAACCTCCGGGCCGGTCGGGATCGCTACCACAGGTGGTGCGGGGTCCGATCAATTCTGGTTTTCATCGGTCGATCTACGGCCCCAGCCCCATACAACACCCTTCCCAAACCCATGGTCAGCACCCTCCCCTTCAACCCTGCCACCTCCAGCGGCTCCTCCCCCACTGGGGAAGCCCAACCCGCCAGCAACCTGAGCATGGATTCCGCCACCGCCTTCGCCGCCATCGCCCTGGCAGCCGTGTCTTGGGATGGGGTGCTCACCATGGCCGGCTCACGGGCCCTGCGCCACTCCCTCGACTACCGCAAGCCCTACCAGCACTACGGCCAGAAGGCCATGGTGGACCTGATGGACTCGCTGCTGGCCGAACTGCGCCGGGTCGGTCCCCAGCATCTGATGGTGGAGGCCGCCGAGCAACTCAACCCCCGCCAACGGGCCACGGCCTACGCGGTGGCCGCCGAGATCATGCGCTCCGATGGGCCCCTGCAGGACGACGAGCGCAACATCCTCACCAACCTCGCGACCACCCTGGATCTCCACGAGGCCGACACCGCCCCCGTGCTCGCGGCCATGGATCTGCTTCACGCCGATGTGCTCGACGGCTGATCCCAGCCCAGCGGGCAAGAGGCGCCGCCGCGTGATCTGGTACGGCGTTCAGCAGGTTTCGCGCAGAAGCAGTTCCTCCACCGCTTCGGTGATGCCGCAGTCGTTGTAAAGCGAAGCCGGCGGGAAGAGGAGTTCCCGCAACCACTCCACCAGCAGACGCCGATCCTGGATCGCGGTTGAGAGAGCCGCAAGATCCAGGCCGATCGTGCCTTCAGTTTGAATCTCATGCTCGAGATTCTCCAGCTCCATGCAGATCACGCGATAGAGGCAGAAATCCCTCGTGCTGAGATCACGAAGGGAGTAGCGGCGAGCGCCTGGCATGGTGCTCCGCGGCGCAGGGTGATGCATTAATTCTATGAAGAGTGGCGGCAGGCAGAACCATCAGCAGCGTGAGTGCCGCAGGCCAGGAAAGCAACGCGGCGGTTCGGGCCTTGAATTAGGCGGGATGACGTGCGGCGGTCCCCGCAGCGGCGGCGGCCCGCAGGACCCTGGCGAGTGCTGCCGCCGCTGTGGATCGGCGGCAGCACCCGCCAAAAGAGATCATTGCCTCCATAATCGGAGGAGGGTTTCGTGATGATGCTTCGGTCGTTCCTTTCACTCACGCTTGGCCTTGAGGCGATCCTCTTGGCGCGCACCCTGGTACTCATCGCCCTGATTCCTCCCCTGATGAGGATGCTGCCCAGCGCCTGGGCCTCCACCTGTCCGGCGCCGACGCAACGGACCCACAGGCCCAGCGGCCACGACATCACCCTCTCGCTCGGATCCAGCTGGATCTTCGCCCTCGGCGGTGCCTTGGTGATCCAGGCCGATGGGCTGGGACTCACCCGGCTGATCCATGAACCTGGCTCCCCGTGGTGGCTGGCGCCGCTGGAGTTCGTGGGGGTGTTGCTGCTGCAGGACACCCTCTTCTACGGCCTGCATCGCCTGATGCACCATCGCCTCTGTTATCGCTGGCTGCACCAGGGCCATCACCACAGCCGTCACCCCACCGGCTGGACCGCCTTCGCCTTCGATGCGGGCGAAGGCCTGTTGCAGGCCGGCTTTCTGGTGGGCGTGGTGTTCCTGATCCCCCTGCAGAGCACCACCTTGATGGCCCTGCTGCTCACGATGAGCGCCTGGGCGGTTGTGAACCATCTCGATCCAGTCCAGGAGTGCGGCGCGCCCCGAAGCGAGCGGCTGGGTCGGTGGCTGATTGGCCCGACCCACCATGGCCTGCATCACCTGCGACCGGGCCGCAACTACGGGCTCTATTTCACGTTCTGGGATCGGATCTTCGGCACGGTGGAGCCATCGGCCTGAACCAGCAGCAGGGCCCGGGCCGACGCCGCTTCCCGCGCCACTGACTGAATCTCGGCCACAACCGGCAGCAGCCTTCCTTGGGCGCTGCGCAGCTCCAGGGAGCGCACAACGCCCCCCGCCGCGCCGAGCACCAGAACCTCCCGCAGGGCGGCGCAGAGACCGGCGCCGGCATCCGCTTCCAGCTCCGTGCAGGCCAGCCCCACGATCCCGCCCGGATCCCGCTCCACCAGGTCGCAGAAGCGCCGATTGGCCAGCTCCAGGCGGCCTTGATCGTCAAACAGGGCCACCCCCCAACGGGCAGAATTGAACACCGCTTCGAATACGGCCTCCAGATCACGGCTCCGCTCCTCCAGGTCCCGCTGGGAGGTGAGATCGGTGAGGGTGCCCACCACGAAACTCTCATCACCCTCCTCCAGTAGCCGGGCCGACTCACGCAACCAGCGGTATGCCCCATCCCGGCAGGCGAGGCGATACTCCACGCTCCAGGAACCACGGTCCAGGTCCCGGCAGGCGGCCAGGCCGGGGCGGTCGTCCGGATGCACCAGGGCATCGAGATGGTGGGGTTGCTGGGTGAGCTCCTCCGGGCTCCAGCCTGTGAGGGTCTGAACCCGCTGACTCACGTAGAGCAGCCGTTCCATGGCCCGATCCCGCTTCCACACCACCTCCTCAAGGGCATCTGCGAGGCTGGCGAACTCGGCCAGGGAAGCCTCGGCCACCCGCCGCAGTGACACCAGTTCGGACACCTCCGTGAGGGTCACGATCACCCCGCAGCGGCGACCATCCCGCTCCTGGAAAGGCAAGACCTGTACCAGGTAGGCCAGCTCACCGCTGGCAGCCTCGAAGGCGCGACGGGACGCTTCTCCGGCCATCACGGCCCGCAGGGCCCCGGATAGATCCGGTAAGGGCACGGTGGTCGGCACCCCCAGCAGGGGCTGGCCGATGTCGGCCTCCACCAGCCCGAACACCCGCACGGCCAGGGGAGAGAAGCGACGGATCAGGAGCTCCCCGTCGAGGATCACCATGCCCTGGCTGAGGGATGTCTGGATGTTCTCCAGCTCGTTGTTCAGCCGTTCGAGCTGTTCGCCGCGACTACGCAGCTGCTGGTTGAGGCTGGCTAGTTCATCATTGGTGGCTTGGAGCTCCTCGTTCGAGGCCTCGAGCTCCTCGTTGGAGGATTGCAGTTCCTCCGAAGAAGCCTGCAGCTCCTCTGAGGAAGCCTCCAGTTCCTCATTGGCCTGCTCCAGTTCGACGAGAGATCGGCGCAGATCGTCCTGACTGGTGAGCAGTTCCCGCTCCAGGCGCTCGATCGTGGAATCGAAGCTCCCATCCCGCTCCCCCACCACCCGGGGAAGCGCCTCCCGCGCCGCACCAGGTTCGGACACTTCGGGGTCCTGGTGCACAAAGGAGAGCAGCAGCAGGGAGCGATCCCCCAGAACCAGGGGCCGGGCCTCCAGATGCAGCCCCCACCCGCCATCCGCCAGGGTCAGGGGGCGACTGATCACCGACTGGCCATCAGCACGCACCATCAGGAACAGGGCCCGAGCCTCAGCCTGCAGTTCGGGGCGCAGCAGGGCTGTGGCCGCCGCCGTGATCCGTCCTTCCGGAATGCGGCAGTAGGGACTGACATCCCCGATCACCTGGAGCAGCTCGTGATGCTCATCGAGAACCAGGGAAGGCCGCGCCAGGGTTCGCACCAGGGCCTCGAGCAGGGCCAGATGCTGCTCCGGCACCGCCTCCGACTGCAGGGAGGAGCGCACCAGCTGTCGCCCAGGGGGCGGAAACCGGAGGGCTAGGGGGCCGGAACCAGGCGAGCGGGCGGGCCGCACCTCGCCCGGGATGCGCCCATAAAGATGATGGGCCCCATCCACCGGTGCGAAGCCAGGGGTGTTCGACCCGAGGCTCTCGGAGCTTCCCAGCAGCAACAGCCCTCCGGGTTGGAGGGCGAAGCGGAACAGATCGAGCACCCGGTCGTGCAGGGCCGGCTTGAAGTAGATGAGGGTGTTGCGGCAGGAAATCAGATCCAGGCTGGGGAAGGGGGGGTCTTCGCCCACGTTGTGCCGAGCGAACACCACGCAGCTGCGCAGCCCCTTGGACATCGTGATCCCATCGGGCCCCACGGTCACAAAACGGTCGCGCAGCTCCGGCGGAATCGCCGTGGCGGTGGAGAGGGGGTACTCACCCCGCCGGGCGATCGCCAGACTCGCCTCATCCAGGTCGGTGGCGAAGATGCGCAGCCGACTGGCCAGATCGGCGGGATGACCAAGCACCTGACTCACCAGCATCGCGATGCTGTAAGCCTCTTCGCCGGTGGCACAGCCAGGCACCCACACCCGCAGGGATGACCGATCCCCACGGTATTGAAGATCATCACTCAGCCGCGCCGCCAAACGATCGAAGGTGGCCGGATCGCGAAAAAAGGAGGTCACCGTCACTAGCAGATTGCGCACCAGGGCCGCCGGCTCCTGGGGATCCTGGAACAGCAATTCGCGATAGGCATCCAGATCCACCACCTGGCGGATCGCCATGCGCCGCCGCAACTGACGCTGCACGGTCGAATCCTTGTACTGACTGAAGTCGATGCCACAGAGCTGCCGCAGCCCCTGGAGAATCGGCGTCAGGGGAAGGGCCTCCTCTTGCACGACCCTGGGCATCCATTCGCCCCCATCAGCCACCCGGCTGGCGAGCAACTGGCCGATCGCGGCCGGATCGAGCACCAGGTCAGCTCCGCCGAGGTGGATGGCCGAGCGGGGCATGCCATCGAAGCGGGCCGTTTCCGGAGCCTGCACCAGGGTGAGGCCACCGCAGGCCCGCACGGAGAGCAGACCCCGGGCACCATCGGAGCCGGTGCCGGAAAGCACCACCGCCACGCCGTTCTCGCCCCAGTGCTCGGCAATCGACTCGAACAGCAGGTCGATGCAGGGGCTGGGGGCGAAGCGGGGCTCGGGATCCAGAAGCCGCAGCCGACCCCCTTCCACCCGAAGGTCCCGGTTGGGAGGCCCCACCACGATCACGCCTGGCGCCAGGGCATCGCCCTCGGCCGCCGCCACGACTGGCAGGGTCGTGGCATGGGCCAGGAGATCCACGATAAGGCTGGGGTGGCTGGGGGACAGGTGCTGGGCCACCACGTAGCTCACCGCACCAGTGGGCGTCAGCTGACCCACCAGCTGCTGCAACGCCTCCAGACCGCCCGCGGAGGCGCCGATTCCCACCACATGCAGGAGCCCTGCCCCACCGGAGGACTGGAGACCTTCCAGCCCGGAGGGATCGGGATTGGCGCGAGGGGCCGGAGCCGATTGAGGCGGTTGCTTCACCGTGCCGTACCGCTAGAGCTGTTCAGGAAAAAGATTAGCCGAGGCAATAACATCCGAATAGTTTTAGCCCGCCAATCAATTCCGCGGCGGCTGCACTCCGAGGAAGCCAATCAAACCAGTCTTCCGCAATCAATGCAGCCAGAAACATTGAAAAATCGCGTAAGGATCAACCTAGCCCATCGCTCCTCATCCAAGCAAACTCCCGATCGCGCAACAGGATCAGCATGGCGCACATAAGGGCATAACCTCTGAAGAAAGCAGCAAAACCGCACCGCGAGATCAGTAATCTGAATCCATTACCTGGCTGAGACAACGATGCTTTCTCACAACCTTCAAGCTCCCAACCTGCAAGGCACCTTCCGCAAACCGGTTCGGATCACCATCACCGTGCCCCACAGCACCCATTCAGCCCTCGCGGACCGCAGCGACGAAGAAGGCCGCTCCCTATCCAACCTGGCCGCCTACATCCTGGAGAACGCCCTGAAAAATTGAACAGCCTCCTTAGGCCTAAGGTCAAAGGATCGCGCTGGATCCGATGCAAGGCCAACCGCCGCTGCAGAACCCGTTCCAGCACCGCCTGCGCCCCACAAGCAGCCTAGAGGAAAGCAAAGCGTCGCTTCAGAGAGTTCTTCCAGTCGCCTCAATAGCGGCCGCGAACGCTAGCGAACCCTGGTGGCATCATCACGCTAATCCCTGCATCGGTTCTTTGGTGATCAATGCTTCGGTGCTTGCGCCGATGCGGCTGAGCATTAATGGGCAGGTCGACCTAACCGCCGTAGTGATCTATGCCGGCATCCTCCATGTGGAGCAGGAGGCTTGGCGGCTGTCCTGCGCCGATCAGGGGCTGCTGATCCTTCCAGGGGCGGCATGGAGCTGTGAGAGCAGCAGCTGCAGCCTGGTGATGCTCCACCTAGAGCGAGAACGGTTTCAGCGGGTGGCAATGACCATGGCAGAGCAACGTACCCTCCCCCAGAGCTGGCGGGAACGCCTCGAACCTCGGGGGCCCTGGCAACCCGACGACAGCAGCGCCAGCCAAGCCCTGCTCACCAGCTTGAGCGAGGTGCTGGCCATGGCCAGCCAACTGAGCGAGCAGAGCGAATCCCTGCTGGAGCGCCTTGAGCTGGATCTGCTGATCTACCGCCTGCTAGCGGCTCTGGTGTTGCCGGAACTGCGGCAGAGCGATTCCCTGAGCCGGCTGCGCTCCCGACGGCGCGACGGTGGCGACCGCTTCGAGGAACTGATCGCCTATCTCGAAGAGCACCTCCATGAACCTCTGAGCCTGCACCAGCTGGAGGCCAGGAGCCACTACTCGCGCCGCGCGCTCCAATATGCCTTCCAGGAGAGGCTCGGCTGCAGTCCCACCCAATGGATCCGCAGCATGCGTCTGGAGCGGGCCCGCCGCTTGCTGCAACAGCCCCAGCCTGGAGAAACGGTGACCCGTATCGCCCAGGCCTGTGGCTACCGCTCCCTGAATCTGTTTTCGATGGATTTCCAGCAGCGGTTTCACGTGAAACCATCAGAATTGCTCCGGGAATCCCTGGGCCAACAACCAGCTCAACCACTGACGAAGCCAGAGGCGCCCCCAGACCTCGCCCCCCCTAACGAGGTTTGATCAACTGGAGCACCTGGGGACCCAAACCACCGGCCCGGCGCTCCTGATCCAGGGCCTGAAGAATGAACTGGGCTGCGCTGGTGATATCACCAGCCTGGGCGCTGAGCCTGGCCCGCTCCTGCAGGCGGGAGGCCTGGGTCAGCAGGGTGTCACGGTCACCCTCCGCCTGATGGGGGCGGATCGGTGAAGGCCTCGGCCCCCCTCGGCCAGGATTCAGGGGAAAGGGAACGGCTAGGGATCTCGTGCCAGTCATGGGTTGCACGCGGATGGGAGCGGATCGAGACAACAGATTGCGATGGTGACAGGAGCTGGGAAGGCCGGGCGGCGAGAGGCGGTCTGGCGGATCACGAATTCACGACAGCCATCAGCGGGCGTGAACCGGGATAGAAGGCGAGGATTTGGAATCAGCCCTGTCCGCATCCAGAAGAGATCGGAATCGACGTAAATCTTCCTGTACGGAATCCTTGATCTGATTCCATCCATCAACAACGTCATTGCATCTTAGCGGCACTCCCTGACCACTGAGGCAGCCTCGGTTGGGTCATCAACCGCGAACTTTCACGCAGCAGTGCGTGTCGGTCTCAACTCACCACTCAGGTGCCAGGCTCCTCTTGGTTGCCGCCCAAGGCGGCGATGGCATGCCTCAACTGCTCCGAACGCTGCAGATCGCCGCGGGTCAGGGCTACCGCCAAGGCAAATTCCAGTTTTTCAAGCTGATGTTCACCCTCCGAGGGGCTTGAGGAATTACAGCGCCGGTATCCCAGATTCGCGGGTGTTCCTAAGGAGGGACCGGAAGGATGACCGGAAACGTGGGAGGAGGGGTAGGACATCGATCACTTTCTTTCTATTCTGCCACCCCCGGCCAGGGTTAGCACCATCAGGCTGCGGCGCTGTCGATCGGTCCGTTCGAGAAAAGGGAGATCTCCCTCTCACCCATCTCATCACCGTCGTCGCCTTCAACAGCGTGAGCCTGGCCCTCCGGAGCCTCGCCCTCGAAGACCGGCTTGCCATTCGTCAGAGACCCGGCCCTGCCGGTTTGGCGATCAACAGACCCGGCCTGCGGATCGAGGGCGCCCCCCAAAAGGGCCCGGCAATCCTGGAGAAGTCGCTCGGCGTTGCCGAGGCTCTTCTCCAGGGCGGGATCCTCCTGCTGGGAGGTCTGTCGCTGGTCTTCCAGGGCTTCGAGCCGCTGTTCCAGCTGCACCAGACGCTGGGAAAGGAGGTGGAGCGTGCCGGCGAGATCCTCGGCACTTCGGCTGATCCGGAATGATACCGAAGGGGAGGCCATAGCTCAGGAGCGGATGGCCTGCATGACAACACACCACGCAGACTGGGGCCAGCTTGTTTCCAATAATGACTCACCCCTGGCACCTCCTACTGCTGGCCCTGGCCGGCCTGGCCGGTGGGCTGCTGGCCCTGTGCACCGGCATCCCGGCGGCCCCGCTGGCGGGGGCCCTGATCGGAGCGGCGCTGGTGAGCCTGAGCGGCCGGGTGGAACCGGCCCAATGGCCCCACGGCACCCGCACCACCCTGGAGATCGCGATCGGCACCGTGATCGGCAGCGGCCTCACGGCGGCAGCCCTCGGCGAACTGCGCCAGCTCTGGCGCCCGGCCCTGTTGATCACCCTCAGCCTCGTGCTCACGGGTCTGGTGGTGGGCCTGTGGTGCAGCCGACTTCTGGGCATCGATCCGGTGGTGGCGCTGCTGGGAGCGGCACCCGGCGGCATCAGCGGCATGAGCCTGGTGGGGGCCGAATTCGGGGTGGGGGCCGCCGTGGCTGCCCTACACGCCGTGCGGCTGATCACCGTGCTGCTGGTGTTGCCCCTGGTGGTGAAGCTGGTGCAGCCAGGTGGCGGCCCCGGCCCGTCTGGCTGAGTGCTCCCCCACGGCCCGCGGCTGGACAGACGGCTGAGGCTCGATAAGGTTTGCCCCCGACCTCTCCGGCGCTTTAAGCGATGTTTGCTCGTGTTCGCCCAGCCCACCACCGCCTCCTGGGTGGACTGGCCACTGCCCTGATCGCCGGAGCGGGCCTGGCCGCTGCCCTGGAACTCGGAGCCCCCCCCCCCGGGCCAGCCCAAGTTGCCGCCCAGGCCACGGAGGCCTCGATCGCCGGCAACAAGGGCGCGCAGGTTTACTGCTATATGCGCAACAACGGCAATATCCACGAGGTGAGCTGGGCCGCCGCCTATGCCCTGGTCAAGAGGCAGGGCGCCAACCTGTTCAAGACCTCCCCGGAGCATGCCGCCGTGATGATCACTGAAGCGGTGGTGCAGAACCCCAACTCCTTCCCCGATTGTGGACGCTACCTAGGGGATCTCTATATCCGCCGGCGCACCGTGGTGATCACCCCAGGCGCGTCAGCAGCTCCCGCAGCGGCAGCCCCAGCCGCGGGAACAGCCGTGGGCGGCAGCCAGAGCCGCTGGTGAGCGCTCCGGCAGCGCACCCTCCCGACCGGATCCGCCGGCACCAGGGCTCAAAGGGGCCCGCCGCAGCTGCCCGCTCCCTCGCCCTGGCGCTCGCGGTGACGGGCCTGCTCACGGCCTGCGCCGAGGAACCCCTGCCCCAGCGGCGCATCAGCGCCGACGACTGCCTCAGCGAGGTGCGGATGGAGCGGCTGAAGGAGGCAATCGAGCGCTGCGACAAGGTGGTGGCGGCCTATCCGAAGGACCCGCTGCCCCTCAACGAGCGTTACGTGCTCCACACCCTCGCCGAAGACGACAAGGCCGCCTGCCGCGACCTGGCCGTGGCCCTGGCGCTGGCCGGCCGGATTCCTGCAGGACGGCTGGATCCGATCCTCAGCCACGACCTCCAGATCCGGCGGGCCGACTGCGTCTCCGCCGGCCTGGGAGGTGGGATGGCGTCCTCACCAGCGCTCAAGGAGCTCCCGCACAAGAACCGGTAAGGAGGACCGACGGCCACCAACCTGCCCGACGTGGAACACACGGCTGATCCGCTCCTGCTTGTTGGCGATCAGGTCATCCACCAGCTGATCGGCCACACCGAGTTGGAGCCAGTGGGTAGTAAGCATGGCGCCCATGCCGATGCGATGGCAGCGATCCTCCGCCTGCTCCGCGTCCCCAGGGGTCCAGGGGCGCTCCAGCAACACCACATGCCGCGCCCGGTGCAGGGTGAACCCGAGGCCGCCCGTGCCGTAGGTGGCGATCAGCAGGGGAACGGTGCCGGCCTGGAAGCGATCCACCAGCGCCTGGCGGCGGGTGGCGGGCACGGCGCCGGTGAGCAGCGCCCCCTGCCGATCTCCCCCCAGAACCCGATGCAGCAAACGGGCCGTGGACACGAAGGCGCTGAACACCACCACCGGCCCGTCGCAAGCCAGCAGATCCGCCACCAGCTCGCGTGCCTGCGGCAGCTTCTCGCGGGAACCGATGCGGCGGAGGGCGGTGAGCACCGCCAAGGCCTCGGCATCGCGGCGCACCTCACCCCGTCGCGCCCGGCGGCGGTAGTCGTCGACACAAGCCTGCAGCCGGGTCTCGAAACGGAGCGTCGCCTGCTCCGACAGGGCGACCGGGATGAGGCGACGCTGCTTGGGGGGCAGATCGAGGCACTGGTCCTTGCGGCGGTGCAGCACCAAGGGCCGCAGCAGCCGCTGCAGCTCCTCCAGCCGCGTGGCACCGGTGGCCTGCCAGATCCTTCTCCCCCCCTGGTCCCGCCAGTGTCCCTGGCAGTAGCGCTCCTCGAAGAGGCGCCGATCGTGAGCGAGGGGATGGCCGACCGCCTCCAGGAGGGGCAGGAGCTGCCCCGGCCTGCCGTTCTTCATCGGTGTGCCGGTGAGCAACCAGATCACCCGCAGGCGGGGATGACGCGCCAGGCGAAGGAACGCCTGAGTGCGGCCGGAAGAGCTGTTCTGGGCGTAGTGGGCTTCATCGGCGATCACCAGGGTGCCGGCCTCAGGTAGGGCAGCAGGGAGCCGGGACCAGCTGTGCAACTCAAGCCGCAGGCCAAGGGATGCCGCCTCCTGTCGCCAGTGGGGATGGAGACCCACCGGAGCGATCACCAGGATGCGGCAATCCGCCAGACGCACGAGGGCCCGGGCAGCCACCAGGGCGGTGAGGGTCTTGCCCAGGCCCATGGCATCGGCGAGCACCGCACCGCGGCGCGCCAGCAGCCAGCGCACGGCGGCCCGCTGATGGGCCAGCAATACCCGGCCATCCGGCAGGACCTCGGTCGAAGCGGCCGCCACCACCAGCTCCCGATGGGGAGGCAGGGGTGGCAAGGGTTGCTTCAACCAGGCGAGCCACTCCTGCAACTCCGCCGTGGGCGGAATGCGCCCAGCCAGCTGACGCTCCAGGATCGCCGCGGCCTCCAGCGGAAACTGCCAGCAATGCCGCCGGGTGTGCCAGATACCGGCGGGACGGATCCCACGCAGTTGGGCCTGGGTCACGGCGTCGTAGGGGGAGACCACCTCTATCAGCCCGGTGGGGCCCAACCGCATCGCGACCGAAGACGCCGCCAAGGAACCGGAAAGCAGCGAAGACTACATTGACATCCCTGCCGCCACAGGCAAACTGCCCGCAACCGAGGCTGTCGCATGCAGGCCAGGGATGGAGTTTTCCTTGAGGATCTCTGCCCCAAGTTTCGTGCGAGGCGATGGCGACAGTCACTCCATGGGGTGACCCAAGGACGCTGCTTGTATTGCGGAGACCGCTCGGAATCGATCGACCATGTGCACCCCCTGAGTCGGGGGGGACGGAGCGTGACCGAGAACTGCGTACCGGCCTGCTTGGCCTGCAACGGTCAGAAAGGTGATGCGGACGCCTTCGACTGGTATCGACGCCAGCGGTTCTACGACCCGCGGCGGGCCATGGCCCTGAGGGCCTGGACCGAGGGAGATCTTCGCCTAGCGCTGCGGCTGCTCGCCTGGGCCTCCCCCGAAAAGATCACGGACGCCGAGCCACTGGACACCCCAGACCCCGACCGCTGTCACCAGACGCGACAGGCGACCGGCCCGGCGTGGCGCTGGCAGATGGCCGCCTGATCCAGGGGGCGCTCCGGAGCCACCAACACCGCAAGCAGCACCAGCACCCCCACCAACACCAGCGGAAGGGTGGGCGTCGCCGATTCGGGCGCCACCCCGCGGGCCGGTGCGGCAACCCGCAGACCCTGGCCGGTCCGCTGCGAACCGGCCTCACCCAGGACGGAATCGGAACCAGTGGAGCCGCCGGGTTCGCAGGCGGGGCGCCGCAAAGTCCTGGCGTCCGGCAGGGCACTGGAGGAGAGACGTGAAGTAAACAGAAGCGAGGCGGCCACGGGCTTGCTGGCAATGTACTGATACAGATGTACTCATGATCACGGCTTCTGTCAACGGGTCTGGCAACGGGTCTGTCAACACCGAGGAGGAGGCGCCGCCCCTTCCGGAGGGACGGCTGCTGGTGCTGGGGGGGGGCTACACCGGCCAGCGCTTCGGGCGAACCCTGGCCGGACGCGGGCTGGCGGTGACCCTGACGCGCAGGGCCCCCCCCGCTGGCCACGAGGGCGATCAGGGTGGTGAGCGCTGGGTGCGCTTCGATCCCGCCGCCGGTGTGGTGCCCCCTGCGGAGGTTCTGGCCGGCACCACCCACGTTCTGGTGACGATTCCCCCGGATGGCAGCGGCGCCGATCCCGTGCTGACCCACCTGGCCGGTCTGCTGAAGACCCTGCCGCTCGCCTGGGTGGGCTACCTCTCCACCACAGGTGTCTATGGGGATCGCGGGGGGGGCTGGGTGGATGAAGCCACGCCGGAGGCCCCCGGCCTGGGGCGCAGCCGTGCCCGCTTGGCCTGCGAAATGTCCTGGCGGCGCCAGGACCTGCCCCTTCAGGTGTTCCGGTTGCCAGCGATCTACGGCCCCGATCGAACCCCCTTCCGGGATCTCCGCCAGGGCACGGCACGGCTGATCCACAAACCGGGGCAGGTGTTCTGCCGCATCCATGTGGATGACATCGTGGGAGCCCTGCTGCACTGCATCGAGCTGCCGGCCCAGCGGCGGCCGCCCACCCTGATCCTGGCGGACGAGGCCCCCAGCCCCTCCAGTGAAACCCTGGGCTACGCCGCACATCTGCTCGGCTGCAAACTGCCGGAGGTTCAATCTTGGGGGGCGATCGAGTCCATCTTGAGCCCGATGGCCCGCAGTTTCTGGAGCGAGAATCGCCGGGTGAGCAGTCTTCTGTTGCGGGAGGGGCTGGGGTATCGACTGCGGTTCCCCACCTACCGGGAGGGCTACAAGGACAGCCTGGGCTTGGGATAGGAGCGCACCAGGTCGGCTTGGCCGGAACGGTCGAGGCGGATACCCAGCTCCCGTTAGATAGAACGTTCCAGTTCGCTGAATCCAGCCGTGCTGGGAGGTCAAGGCCCACCCGTGACCATCAACCCAAGAGAGAGGAGTCGGAGCATGGGAATCCAGGCATACGAAAACATGGAGCGCCAATCACGCCTTGAGCCTGCTTCTTTGGCGGTGGCTTTGGGTGACCCCGCTGGCATCGGTGCCGAGATCGTGCTGAAGGCCCTGGCCCGTGCTGGGTTGAACGCGCCCGTGGTGTTGGTGGGCTGCCGCCGCTGGCTGGAGGAGCAGCACCGGCTGCTGCGGATGGCGGGCTGTACCGCCCTGGCCGACCCGGCCGGGATCAGCATGGTGGATCTGCCGCTTGCCGAGCCGATCACCCCGGGACAGACGAGGGCGGCGGCGGGAGCCGCCAGCTTCGCCTGGCTCACGCAGGCCACGCAGCTTGTGCTGGAGGGCCGCTGCCGGGCCCTGGTGACCGCGCCGATCGCCAAGGCCAGCTGGCAGGCGGCGGGCCATCATTATCCCGGCCAGACCGAACGCCTCGCGGAGCTCTGCGGCGTGGGGGAGGCCTCGATGCTCTTCACCGCCCGGGCTCCGCACGGCCGCTGGCGCCTCAACACCCTCCTTGCCACCACGCACATCCCCCTGGCCGAGGTGCCGCGGCGCCTGAATCCGGCGCTCGTGGAGCGCCAGCTGGATCGGCTGTTGGCCTTCTGCCAGCGGTTTGAACCGCACCCGCGACTGGTGGTGGCGGGGCTAAATCCCCACGCCGGCGAGGCGGGCCACCTCGGCCGGGAGGAAGTGGAGTGGCTGGAGCCCTGCCTACAGGCCTGGCGTCTGCGCCATCCAACCGTGGTGGTAGACGGGCCCCTGCCGCCCGACACCTGCTGGCTGGAAGCGGCCGCGGCCTGGCGGGGTGTGGGGAACGGAGCCGACGGTTACCTGGCCCTATATCACGACCAGGGACTGATTCCGGTGAAGCTGCTGGCCTTCGATGCCGCCGTGAACACCACCCTCGGGTTGCCCTTCCTGCGCACCTCGCCGGACCATGGAACAGCGTTTGGGATCGCCGGCCAGGGCAGGGCCCGACCAGACAGCATGGAGGCGGCGATCACGGCGGCCCTGGAACTGGAGAGCGCATCGGCCGCGACAACCCGGGACTCAAACGATCGGCTCAGCCCGGCTTGATCCGCATCAACACCTGGCCGAATTCCACGGGGGTGCCGTTCTCCACCAGGATCTCCACCACCTCACCGCTGATCTCCGACTCCAGTTCGTTCATCAGTTTCATGGCCTCCAGGATGCACACGGGCTGGCCAGCGGTGATGCGGCTACCCACCTCCACGAAGGCGGGGTCGCCGGGGGCGGGGGAGCGATAAAACGTGCCGACCATCGGCGCGCTGATCGCCTGGAGATCACTTCGGGCGGCCGCTGCCGGCGGGGGCGGAGCCGAGGGGGAGAGCACCGGTGCGGTGGCGACCGGAGCCACTGGAGCAGCCGGAGGGGTCGGGGCCTGCAGCAGGGAGACCGGTGCGGCAGAAGGGATGTTGCGGCGCACCTCGAGCCGGAAATCCTCCCCTTCGAGGGAGAACTCCTGGATGTCGCTCTCACCGAGCAGGGCCAGGAGTTGCTGGAGCTGATCGTGATCGAGCTGCATTGATCAGGACTCCCGGCCGAGGTAGCTGTCGTTGCGGGTGTCAATCTTGATCTTCTCGCCGATCGAAAGGAACAGAGGCACCATCACCTGAGCACCGGTCTCCACGATCGCGGGCTTGGTGCCGCCGGTGGCGGTATCGCCCTTCACGCCAGGATCGGTCTGGGTGATCTCCAGCACCACGGAATTGGGCAGCTCCACCTCGAGGGGCTTGCCGTTCCACGACACCACGCTCACCTCCATGCCCTCCTTGAGGTACTTGCGCTGGTCCCCGATCTGCTTGGCGGTGAGGCGGGTCTCCTCGTAGGAGGCCATGTCCATGAACACGAACTCGTCGCCCTCCATGTAGGTGTGCTGGAGGGTGGCCTTTTCGAGCACGGCCTGGGCCAGCATCTCGCCGGCCCGGAAAGTCTTCTCCACCACGTTGCCACTCTGCACCGCCTTGAGCTTGGTGCGCACGAAGGCCGAGCCCTTGCCGGGCTTGACGTGCAGAAACTCGACGACACGCCAGACCTGTCCATCAATCTCGATCGAGGTGCCGGTGCGGAAGTCGTTGCTGGAGATCATCCCGGCGATTCGAATCCAGTCGATTGTACGGCTGGCTACCCAGGGACTCCGGGAACCCAACGCCGGGGGTCCGGGCGGTTGTGCCAGAGTCCGCTTAGATCAGTGGACTTCAGCCATGCTCGCAGCTGGTCGAAGCGGCGACCGTAGCGGCCTCCGCCGCCGTCTCACCAGCCTGATGCTGGCCCTGGCCCTAGCCTTGGGCAGCGCCCTGTTGACCGCTCCGTCCGCTGCCCTGGCGGAACTGCCCCAGGGCAATGCCGTGAAGGATCCCGAGGCGATCCTGCGCAACGCCCTGCCGATCAAGGCATCCCAGCTGCAGGATCTGCAGCACCGCCTAGAGGCCACCAGCGACGACCTGCGGGCCAAACGGTGGAAACCCCTGGCCGGCAGCGTGACCCGCAGCCAGTCGCAGCTCACGGGCCAACGGGCCGTCATCCTCGCCAGCTTTCCGCCGGAGACCCGGCCCCGCGCCACAGCCCTGCTGGATGGGCTCGAAACCCAGCTCCAGGAGGTGGCCGCCGCCGCCGAAGCCCGCGATCGCGATGCCTTCCTGGCCAGCCGACGCACGGCCCTGGCCACGATTGGAGACGCCGAAGCTTTGCTGGTGGGCGACTTCCCCTTCACGATCCCCGCTGCGTTCGATGCCCTGCCCCGGCTGCTGGGCCGGGCCACGGTGCAGATCAGCACCACCAAGGGCGAGCTCACGGCCGTGATCGATGGCTACAGCGCCCCCCTCACCGGCGGCGCCTTCGTGGATCTGGTGCAGCGCAAGTTCTACGACGGCCTTCCCTTCAACCGCGCCGAGGATTTCTATGTGCTCCAGAGCGGCGATCCCAAGGGTGATGCCGCAGGCTTCGTGGATCCCAACAGCGGCCAGGAGCGGCATGTGCCGCTCGAGATCCTGATCAGCGGTGACGCCGAACCGGTCTACAACGAAACCTTCGAGGACATCGGCCGCTACAAGGCCGAACCGGTGCTCCCCTTCGCCACCTATGGCACCCTCGGCTGGGCCCACTCCGATGGCCGACTCGATGACGGCTCCTCCCAGTTCTTCTTCTTCCTCTACGAGGCCGAGCTCACCCCGGCGGGCCTCAACCTCGTGGATGGCCGCAACGCCGCCTTTGGCTATGTGGTGGAGGGCATGGACGTGCTGCATGAATTGGGCGTGGACGACCAGATCGTGTCGGCGCGGGTGATCGACGGCGCCGAAAACCTGCGGCCCCACGCCTAAGGGTGGCCGTCCGGATGGCCGGTGGCGCTGGGGCAGGGGGTCCGCAGGGCCTCGAGACCCTGGCGGATCTGGGCGAATGGGAGCTCATCCGCCGTCTAGGAGCGTTCGCGCCAGCAGGCCAGTTTGCCGATGATGCGGCCCTGCTGAGCGCCGGCGGCGAGGGCGATCTGGTGGTGAACACCGACGTGCTGGTGGAGGGCCTGCACTTCAGCGAGGCCACCACGGCAGCGGCCGATGTGGGTTGGCGGGCCGCGGCGATGAACCTCTCCGATCTGGCGGCGATGGGCTGCACCGAGGTGGTGGGTCTCACCGTGGGCCTGGTGGCGCCGGCCGCCACGCCTTGGTGTTGGGTGGAGGGGGTGTATGGCGGCCTGAGGGACGCCCTGGGCACCTACGGCGGGGTGCTTTTGGGGGGCGACTGCAGCGGCGGCGCCCAGCGGATCCTGGCCGTCACGGCAATCGGGCGGCTGGGGGCCTGCCTTGATCCGGCAGGGGATCACACCGCGGACCAGGATGCGGAGGCCGGCACGTCCGCAGCGACAAACAAGCCCGGCTCCAGCGCCTGGGCCGTGATCCGCCGCGGCGATGGCCGCCCCGGCGACCGCCTGGTGTGCACCGGAGCCCACGGCCTCAGCCGGCTGGGGCTGGCCCTGCTGCAGGGCGACATCGCGGCGGAACCGGCAGCCCTGCTGGATCCAGACCTGCGGCAGCGGGCGATCGCGGCCCACCGGCGGCCGCTGCCCCGCTTCGATGCGGTGCGGGCCCTGATCGGCTGCCGCCCGGCGGCCTTCCCCTGGCGGGTGGGAGGCTGCGACAGCAGCGACGGGCTGGCGGCGGCGGCGGCGGCGATTGCCGCCAGCAGCGGCTGCGGGGCGCGGATCGATCGCGCCAGCCTGCCCCTGGATCAAGCCATGGTCGGCCTATCCCGGGCGGAAGCCTGGTGCCTGGGGGGCGGCGAGGACTTCGAGCTGGTGCTGGCCCTCACGCCCGCCTGGGCGGAGGCCCTGATCACGGCCCTGCCGGACACGACCCGGATCGGCGAGCTGGTGGAAGGTCCAGCAGGGAACCTCGGCTGGAGCGACGGCAGTCCGTGGCCAGAACCCTCCAGCGGGATCGGCGGTTACCAGCACTTCGGCTGAGGGACCGGCCCAACACGGCACCAGCTGGCAGCGAGCTGCGACTCAAGCGGAGCCCAACAAGGACATGCCGGCGATGAACGGTGACCAGCGCCGTACCCCTCAGAAGCTGCCCTGATGGCGCACCGGACCGGGATAGCGGGCCAGCAGCGCATCGGCGGTGATCAGCAGCAAGCCTTCGCGCTCGGCCTGGGCGAGCAGCAGGCGATCAAAAGGATCGCGGTGCAAGGGCGGGAGCTGGGCCACCGCCAGCACATGGGCGGCCTCAATCGGCAGCTCCACGAAACCACCATCAAGCAGCGTGCGCCGCAGCAGCGACGGTTGCACCTGAAAACCCTCGCGCGCCAGGCCCGCCTTGATCACCAGCTCCCAGAGGGAGACCACGCTGAATCAAAGAGTGTGCTGCGGATCCTCCAGCAGCTCCCGCAGGGCGGGTCCCAGCCGGGACGGTTCACCCATGGGCCAGACCAGGAGGTGCGTGTCGAGCAGCAGCTTCACAGCCCGCCAGAGCAGGGTGCGGAAGCGGACAGTCCCTCAAACAGATCGGCGATCTCCTCGGCGGCGATCTGGTCGAAATCGTCGGGAACGGAGCACTGACCCGCCAGCAGACCGAGGCGGCGCCGGGGGGGAGTGGCGGCGTCCTCGGCGCCAGACAGCCGGGTGACCTGCACCAGCGGCTTGCCCGCCTTGCAGATCACAAATCCTTGGCCCGCCACCGCCTCCGCCACCAGCCTGGAGAGTTGGGTCTTGGCTTCGTGCAGGTTGACCTGACGCACGGTAGCGCTGGATAGATGGACTTAGTTTAACCAAGCCAATGGATTTGCCGCCTCACGGCCCCACTGGGCAATCGTCTCGCTGACTCCAAGTTTGCCACGGCTCAGCCACAACACTGCTTCAGAGACGACGCTATTGCCGCCAAGGCGAAGAACACCCCCAAGACCAAGCTTCAGCCGGGTTTCTCGCAAGGTCAGCAAGAAAAGGAAATCACCCTTTCGGCGCTGGCCGCCGGCGGCGAAGGCGACAACAAAGGCCAGGGCCGAGAGCGGCAAGCGCACGGCGTCCTGAAACAAAGACGAAGACCAGGGCACGGGCAGCGACAGCCAGCAACAGCGCCAGAGCGCGACGCTCCTGCTCAGGCACGAGGGCGGGCGGCGGCGATGCGGGAACGCAGGCGACGACTGAAGCCAAAAGCGGTGGCTGCACCGATCAGCGGCAGGGCGCCGCTCAGCCAGGCACCAGCCGCCGCCCCACCCGGGCCACGTGCTGAGCCAGGGATTCGGGCAGCTCGTGCCGCAGGGAGAGGTCGATGCTCCAGGGCAGCAGCAGGTCGTCAAGGGCTCCCATCAGGCGCAGGCGTCCCTGGTGGCTCAGGCCCGGCGCCACCAGGGTGAGGTCGATGTCGGAGCCGGCGTGATGGCGGCCCATGGCCCTGGAGCCGTAGAGCCAAACCTCCTCCACGGCGGGCTCGGCACTGAGCAGGGCCAGTAGGCGGGCTGAGGCCTCCGGCGGGACGCCGGGGATCGCGGCGGGGGTAGCGGCCGCAGCGCCTCGAATCTCAGCCATGCCCCTCGCCAGCGGCAGTGGCCTGAACGCGCTCGCTCAGCACCAGGCGCAGCTCCCTGAAACAGGGCAGATAGCGAGTGCCCACTTGCTCGCTCACCTGCTCAGCGGTGCTGCGGTAGTACGTGTGACTGGTGAGATTGCGGTCCTGCACCATGGCCAGCCAACTCTCGCCGTCGCGGATCAGGCCCACCCGGAAGGCCAGCCGTAGGGTGTCGCGCGAGCCGATCAGACCGGCGTTGCCCTCCGCCAGCAGCAGGTCGCGCAGGGTGTTCCAGCCCAGCTCGAAACAGTATTCAAAAGCCTTGATCAGGCCCTGGCGCTCGCGCTCATTGAGCGCGGGAGGCTGAAAAAAGGTCTCCAGCTGATCCAGGGCCTGGCAGAAATTGGCGAAGCGCTGCTGCCAGCGGATGTCGGGCGGCATGGCTACGAGGCGATGGGATCAGTCTGAACCGGGTACCTCGGCCGCGCCAACAGGCCCTGATTGAACTGGCCGAACGGCTCACCCAACAGCAGCTCCTGATCGGCCCAGAGCCCAAGCCCGGCAACATCCATGCGAAAGGGCCGATCTGCTCGGCCCGGTGGATCAAGCCAAGCTCGGCATCAGCCGATGGCGCTGTTCACTGGGGGAAATGTTCGGCGATAGATAATCCTTCTCAGCCGACGACTCCAGCCGAAGGCGGCAACAGAACCGGCCAACGGCAGGGGCCAGGCACGTGTACGTGCTGCCGATTAACAGAGACATTGTCGACATACCAGGCGGCGGGTTTATCAAATCCTAAAAACACAAGATTCAAAGCCGCCCCGCTTGCCAATGCAGTGAAAGCGAAGTCTTGGCAACCAGAAGTAGATGGTGTGGGATTCGGCATGTCTTGCCTTCTTCTAAGTGGCAACCGCCAATGGCGCCGCATCCGCGTGTCCAGAGCCGCCCTGCAGGACGGCCAAGCTTCGCAGGGTCAGCGGCTTGGCTTACTTCCAGTTCTTCGCCACCACCTCGGCCAAATCAACAACGCGCTGGCTGTAGCCCCATTCGTTGTCGTACCAGCAGATCACCTTCAACATGTTGCCGCCCATAACTAAAGTGAGATCGGAATCGACGATCGCGCTCTCATCGGTGCCGGCATGGTCGCTGGACACCAGGGGCAGATCGCAGTACTTGATGATGCCCTTCATGCCGTTCTCGGCAGCGGCCTTGAGCACGGCATTTACCTCCTCCTTGCTGGTGTCGCGGCTCAATTCCAACACCATGTCCACCACCGACACATTGGGGGTGGGAACGCGCAGGGCGATGCCGCTCAGCTTGCCCTTCATCGGCGGGTACACCAGGGCCACCGCACTGGCGGCACCGGTACTGGTGGGCACAATGTTCACGGCAGCGGCGCGGGCCCGGCGCAGGTCGCGGTGGGCGGCGTCGAGGATGCGCTGGTCACCGGTATAGCTGTGGGTGGTGGTCATCGTGCCCTTGACGATGCCGAAGGCCTGATCCAGCACCTTGACGACCGGCGCCATGCAGTTGGTGGTGCAGCTGGCGTTGCTGAGGATGTCCCAGTCCTCGTGGCGGTATTGATCGGCGTTCACGCCCACCACGAAGGTGCCCACCTTGGCCCCCTTGCCCGGGGCGGTGAGGATCACCTTCTTGGCGCCGGACTCGAAGTGCTTGCTGGCACCAACGTCGTCGTTGAACACCCCCGTCGACTCGATCACCAGGTCCACACCCCACTCTCTCCAGGGCAGGTTGGCGGGATTGCGGTCGTAGAAGACCTTGACCGTCTTGCCGTTGATGACGATCGAGTCCTGGGTGGTGGTCACCTCTGCGTTGCGCAGGGGACCAAGCATCGTGTCGTATTTGAGTAGGTGGGCGTTGGTCTTGGTATCACCGGAGCCATTGAGACCCACCACCTCGATGCCCGTGTTGGCCCCTCTGCTCAGCCAACAACGCATGAAGTTACGACCGATCCGACCGAATCCATTGATCGCAACTTTCAAAGTCATGGCAGGAAGCGGAGAAATCCGCTAGAAAGGGTGATTCGGCCGCAGATCATACAGAAATCGCGGTGAGGCTTCTCCGGGTAGGGTCGGGGCCCCAAGTCGGGGCTGTTCGAGACCTGCCGGAAAATCCCCCAAAGCCTCCCACGCGGAGAAGACGTGGTGAAGACCAGCCGAAAATCTCTTGATAAACCACCCAGAAGGACTCCGCTGGAACGTCGGTGGCCTTGCCATGGCGGGCCGGCAGCGGGGGCTGAATCGCCGAGGCCTGGCCCTCGGGATGGGCCCCTTGGAAGCGCCCACCCCAACCGCCCTGCCGAAACTCAAGCCGGGCCACGGAGGGGAGAGCGCAGGCAGCGATGAAATTCGTAAGACATCGGGGCGCGACAGCAGCCATCTGGCGCCGTATTTTCGGCAGACCTCTGGAGAAGCCCTTGGGCCTGCAGCTCGACCGCCAGCAGCCGCTCCACTTCATCGGCGTGGGCGGGATCGGCATGTCGGCCCTGGCGGGGATCCTCGCCAGTCGCGGCTTCCGCGTCAGCGGCTCCGACCCCCGCGACAACGCCGTGACCTCAGCCCTGGGCAAGGCGGGCGTTCGCATCTTCCACGAACAGAACGCCGCCACCATCCACGCCATCGGAGTAGGGCCGACCGGCGGTGCCGCGGCGGCAGCCCAGCTGCCCCTGGTGGTGCTCAGCTCGGCCGTGCCGGAGAGCAACCCGGAAGTGCAGGAAGCCCTCCGGCTGGGCTTTCCCCTCTGCCACCGCTCGGATGTGCTCGCCGCCCTGATCGCTGGTCAGCCTTCGATCGCCGTGGCCGGCAGCCACGGCAAAACCACGACCAGCACCCTGGTGGCCACCCTGTTGGAGGCCACCGGCCACGACCCCACCGCGGTGATCGGCGGCATCGTGCCCGCCTTCGGCAGCAACGGCCGCCATGGCGATGGCCGCCTGCTGGTGGCGGAGGCCGATGAATCCGATGGCTCCCTGGTGAAGTTCGCCGCCGAGCTGGGCGTGATCACCAACCTCGAGCTCGACCACACCGACCACTACCCCGATCTGGCCGCCCTAGTGGCCACCCTCCAACGCTTTGCGGCCGGCTGCCGCCGGCTACTGGCCAACCGTGACTGCCCGATTCTGCGGGAATCCTTCGCGGCGGACAGCTGGTGGTCGACCGAGCGGGCCGATGGGGTGGCCTTCGCCGCCATCGCCAGCGAGGAACGGGGCGATGGAACACGGGCCGATTTCTTCGAAAACGGCGAGCTGGTGGGCCATTTCGAGCTGCCCCTTCCGGGCCGCCACAACCTCAGCAACGCCACCGCCGCCATGGCCGCATGCCGGTTGGAAGGGATTCCCTTCGCGGCACTGAAGGAGGCGGTGGCGCAACTCCAGCCCCCCGGACGCCGCTTCGACTGCCGCGGGCTCTGGGGTGGCCGGATCGTGGTCGACGACTACGCGCACCATCCGAGCGAGGTGGCCGCCACCCTGAAGATGGCCCGGCTGATGGTGGAGAGCGGCCGCAGCCCCCTGCCCTGCCAGCCCCGCCGCCTGGTGGCGGTATTCCAGCCCCATCGATACAGCCGCACGGCCCAGTTCCTCGAGGAGTTCGCCGACGCCCTCGCCGCCGCCGACCTGGTACTGGTGGCCCCCCTCTATGCCGCCGGGGAAGCCCCGATCGAGGGCGTGTCGAGCGAGGCTCTGGCCGCCGCCGTGCAGGCGCGCATCCCCGCCAACACCGTGGAGGCCAGCCCGGATCTCACGGTCCTGGCCCAGCGGGTAGCCGCCTGTACAGAAGCGGGCGATCTGGTGCTGGCGATGGGAGCGGGCGATGTGAACAGCCTCTGGGATCGCCTGCAAAACCTCGAGAGTTCTTGGCTCACTGCGGCCACGGCTCCACTGGTGGCCTGAGATGGGCCCCAATCCCCCGCCGGGCCTGCGGCCGGGAGTTCCGCTCCAGGAGTTCACCACCTGGCGGGTGGGGGGACCGGCAGAATGGTTTGCCGAGCCCGCCGATGGTGCCCAGCTGGTTGGTCTGACCCATTGGGCTCGGGAGCGCGAGCTGCCCCTGCGGGTGATCGGCGCGGGCTCCAACCTTCTGATCGCGGACCGGGGCCTGCCGGGCCTCACCCTCTGCATCCGGCGACTGCAGGGCAGTCGGGTGGATGGCGAGAGCGGGGTGGTGGAGGCGGAGGCCGGCGAACCGTTCCCCACCCTGGCCCGCAAGGTGGCCAGGGCAGGCCTGCACGGCCTTGAATGGGCGGTGGGCATCCCTGGCACCGTGGGCGGGGCCGCCGTGATGAATGCCGGCGCCCAGGGGGGCTGCACCGCCGCATGGCTCGACTCGGTGCTGGTGCTCGACCCAAGCGGATCGGGCGAACCCCATCGCATCCGCACCGCCGATCTCGACTTCGACTACCGGCACAGCCGGCTGCAGCAGGAGCCCCTGCTGGTGCTCTCCGCCCGTTTTCTGCTCGAACCCGGCCATGAACCCGCAGCGGTCACCGCCCGTACCAGCGCCAATTTGCACAGCCGCACCAGCACCCAGCCCTACCAGCAACCCAGCTGCGGCAGTGTATTTCGCAACCCCGAACCCGAAAAGGCCGGCCGACTGGTGGAGAGCCTGGGGCTGAAGGGCACCCGCATCGGCGGGGCCGAGGTGTCGCCGCTCCATGCCAACTTCATCGTGAACACCGGTAACGCCACGGCCGCCGATATCGACGCCCTAATCAACCTGGTGCGGCAACGGGTGCGGGAATCCACCGGCATCGACCTGCATCCGGAGGTCAAAAGGCTGGGCTTCCCTCACGACGGGGACTAACCTTCGATGACACATCCGCAACGCGACGTGGCCGGCTTCGGACTTCCCAACTTTGGTCAGCTCACCGAGGCCTTCCGCAAGGCCCAGCAGATTCAGCAGGACGCCCAGAAACTGCAGGAAGACCTCGATGCGATGGAGATTGAGGGGAGCAGCACCGACGGCCTAGCCAAGGTGTGGCTCTCGGGGAACCAGCAACCCCTCAAGCTGTCGCTGGATCCGGCCCTGCTGAGCCAGCCTGTGAGCACGGTTGAAACAGCTGTGTTTGAAGCCCTCAACAACGCCTACGAAACCTCCACCAGCACGATGAGGGAGCGGATGAATGATCTCACGGGTGGTCTGGATCTGAATCTTCCCGGCCTGGGCGGCTGAGACCCTGGCTGGTCTGGCGTCGGGAGGCCCGGCGCCGGGTGGTTGTGGCCACGCGGAAAGGGCGAGAAGGGACTGAAGCGATGGCTTCCACCTCCTCCAGACACTGGCGATAAAGGGAAAAGCGGGGCCAGTTGGTGCCCATGGCGCAGCCAGGATCCTCCAGGTGACGGCAATTCCGGAAACGGCAGGGGCCAAGGGCCAGACGCTGCCGGATCTCAGGGAAAGCCTGCGCCAGCGCCACCGGGTCGGAGGGAAGCTCAGGCCTGTTGAATCCGGGGGTGTCGGCCACCAGGGAGGCGGCGACAGGGAACAAGGCAAGGGCATCCGCGACCGCCAGCTCCGATGGCAGTGAAAACAACTCCACATGGCGGGTTGTGTGACGTCCACGCTGCAGCCTTCCGGAGACGGCCGCCACCCGCAGATCCAGATCAGGAACCAGGGCATTCAGCAGACTGCTTTTGCCGGCCCCGGAGGGTCCGCACAGCACCGTGATGCCCGCCGCAGTCCGCAGGTGATGCCGGAGGGTGTCAAGCCCCAGACCGGTGCGGGTCGAGAGCGGAAAGACCGGATAGCCCCAGGTTTCGAAGTCAGCGCAGGTTTGCCGCAAGGCCGGCTCCGCCACCAGATCCGCCTTTCCGAGCACCAGATCCACTGCGGCGCCGCTGCCCTCGGCGGCCACCAGGAAACGGGTGAGCTGCAGCGGATCGAGGTCGGGTTCCGCCAACGCGGTGACCACCACCACCCGATCCACATTGGCCACGGCGGGACGTTGCAACAGGTTTTGGCGAGACTCCACCTGGGCCACGGCGGCCCGGCCGGCGGTCCAGTCGATGCCCTCCAGCCGCACCCGATCACCCACCCACACCTGAAGGCCCTCATGGTCGAGGCGGCTGCGACGGGTGCAGAGAAGTCGGCGGCATCCGCCAGGGCCAGGAGCATCGAGCTCAACCCGGCAGTAATTGGCCTGTAGAGCCACCACCCGACCGGAGGCCCCTGGGGACTCAACCACGACGGATCCGCAACCGCACCCCAGCAGAGCCGGCATCACCGACCTCGATCCACTCCACGTCGTGACCATCGCCGCGAAGGCCCTCCGCCACCATGCGCTCGGGCTCTCCGGCATCGAGCTCTAGGAGAAGATGCCCACCCTCGGGCACCTTCTCCAGGGCTAGGCGGGCGCGCACATAGTTGAGCGGGCAGGGGGTGCCGCGCAGATCGAGGTGCGCCTCCTCCATCGTGCTCAACCGCCGAACAGGCCGCCGAACAGACCGCTCTTGTGGGGAGGCTTCTGATCCTTGCGACTGTGATGGCCTGCGAGCTGCTCCAACAGCTGGCGCTCCTCGCCGCTGAGGCGGGTGGGCACGTGCACCTTCACGGTGAACTGATGGTTGCCGCGGGCCACGGGATTGCCCAGCCGCGGCACCCCCTTGCCCTTGAGGGTGAGGACTGCACCGGGCTGGGTGCCGGGCGGAATCTCCAAGGATTCCTTACCGTCCACGGTCTCCACCTCGATGGTGTCGCCCAGGATGGCCTGCAGGTAGCTGATGGGCAGCTCCGAAAGGATGGTGGTGCCCTCCCGGCGCAGTTCAGGGTGGGCCCGCACCCCGAGGAACACGTAGAGGTCGCCGGGGGATCCGCCCCGCTGGCCGGCATTGCCCTCGTTGGCCACCCGCAGGCGCGTGCCGGTGTCAACGCCGCCGGGAATGTTGATGCGGAGCTTCTTGGTCACCTGCTGCAGACCCTGGCCCTGGCAGGCGGTGCAGGGGTCGGCGATGGTCTGGCCGGTGCCCTCGCAGGTGGGACAGGGGGCCACCTGGGTGAAGCTGCCGAAGGGCGTACGGGTGGCCCTTCGCACCTGGCCGGCGCCGGAACAGGTGCCGCAGGTGGTGGGACCACTGCCGGCCTTGGCGCCGGAACCGCTGCAGGTGCCACAGGTTTCCAGGTGGCGCAGTTGAACGTCCTTCTCCACCCCAAACACGGCCTCGCTGAAGTCGATCGTGAGATCGAGGCGAAGATCGTCGCCCTGGCGCGGCCCCCGCCGGCGGGGGCCGCCGCCGGCGGCACCGCCGAAGCCGCTGAAGAAGGTTTCGAACAGATCGGCGAAGCCGCCCATATCGCCCATGTCGGGCATGCCACCCCCTCCCCCGAGACCGGCCTCACCGAACTGGTCGAAACGGGCCTTGGTCTGGGGGTCGCTGAGCACCTCGTAGGCCCGGCCGATCTCCTTGAAGCGGTCCTCAGCCCCTGGATCCTTGTTCACATCCGGGTGGTACTGCCGGGCCAGACGGCGGTAGGCCCGCTTGATGGTGTCCGCGTCGGCGTCGCGGCCGACCCCCAGTTGGGCGTAGAAATCGGCCATCAGCCAGCCTGCTCCTCGCCGGAAGAAACCGTGCCGTCAGGCCCCGGACCCATCGACACCTTCACCAGGGCGTGGCGCAGGACGCGGCCATGGAGGTGGTAGCCCCGCTGCAGCTCCTCAATCACCACATCCTCTTGATGATGCTGGCTCGGTTCGCGCAGCACGGCCTCATGCAGGGTCGGATCGAAGGGTTCGCCCTCCACCCGCATCGGCGAAACCCCCAGCTGCTTGAACACATCCACGAGCTGGCGATAGAGGCCCTGGTAGCTGCGATGCAGGCTCTGGGCCTCCTCGGTCTGGGGATTGAGCTGCTGGCGAGCCCGATCGAAGTTGTCGACCACCGGCAGGATCTCACTGAGGGTGTTGCAGGCAATCTGGACGCGCAAATCCTCCTGGTCGCGGCTCTGGCGCTTGCGGAAGTTGTCGAAATCGGCGGCTATCCGCATGTACTGATCGCGCAGGGTCTGGTGCTCCAGCCGCAGGGAAGCCAGCTCGGACTCCAGCTCTTGGAGCCTGGAGGGAACTCCCGCCCCAGGCTCGAGCTCCGCCGCGGCTGCCGCAGCCACCGGATCGGCAGCCACCTGCGGAGACTGCGGGGGGACGCCTCCTTGATCGGACCCGGCTACCCCGTCAATCTCCTGGGATGGAACCGCCTCCGCCGCAGCCGGACCGCCGGCCGCCTGGGCTTGCCCGGAAGGCTCCTGGACTTCACTACCGGCACCGCCGGCCTGGGTGGGGTCGCCGCTCATGCTTGCAGGACATGCGTTTCAGTTCATTCATGTTGCTGCGCCGGGCCACCCCCCCACAAGCGGCGGAAGCCCGCACCTCGGCAACGCGGCGAGGGCGCCCGTATTTCGTAACCCACCACGGTGACCGTCGCCGGCGTTCACCGAAAATTACGCAGGATCGTGTTATGGATCACCCATGGCAGACGTGCTCCAGCTTCAATTCCTTCACAACTTGCCCGTCACCGCGCCAGAGTGCTAGACCCTCAGAGCTCGGCTCCGTAGCAATCTCGGGGCAGCCACTGGCGAACCCCAGGCAAGATCAGCCCACCCACCACCGGCACCGAGATGCAGGCTCGCGCCAACGATCGAGAAAACTCCCTCTTCGCGGGTATCAATCTAAGTGCGGCGGCCACCGCCTCCGAAGATCCGATCGGCCACGAGGATCTCGAAGCCAGCAGCCGCCAGGAAACCATCTCCCCGGTCCTGAGCCTGGTGGATCGGATCTTGATTGAGGCGCTCACCAACGGCGTGAGCGACATCCACGTGGAACCCCAGGAAAACGGTCTGCTGATCCGCTTTCGCCAGGACGGCGTGCTCCGCTTAGTGGAGACCCTGCCCAAGACCCTGATTCCGGCGATCACCTCCCGGCTCAAGATCATGGCGGATCTCGATATCGCTGAACGCCGACTGCCCCAGGACGGACGGATCCGGCGGGCATTCCGAGGCCACACCATGGATTTCCGGGTGAGCACCCTGCCGAGCCGCCACGGCGAGAAGGTGGTACTTCGGCTGCTCGACGGCGGCGCCACCCAGCTCGGACTCGACACACTGATCACCGACCCCCTGGCCCGGGCCAGCCTGCGTGACATCGGCGGCAAACCGTTCGGCATGATTCTGGTGACCGGCCCGACCGGATCGGGCAAATCGACCACTCTTTACGCCCTGCTGGCGGAAAGGAACGACCCGGCAATCAATATCTCCACCGTGGAAGATCCAATCGAATACACCCTCAAGGGAATCATCCAGACCCAGGTCAACCGAGACAAGGGCTACGACTTCAGCACCGCCCTGAGGGCCTTCATGCGCCAGGATCCCGATGTGCTGCTAGTCGGTGAAACACGCGACCTGGAAACGGCCCGCACGGCCATTGAGGCGGCCCTCACCGGCCACTTGGTGCTCACCACCCTCCACTGCAACGACGCGGTGGGCGCCTTTGCCAGGCTCGATGAGATGGGCGTGGAGCCCTTCATGGTGAGCGCCTCCCTGCTTGGGGTTGTCTCCCAGCGCCTGGTGCGGCGTCTCTGTCCCGATTGTCGCGTAGCCCATCACCCCAGCACCGAAGAACTGGCGCGCTTCGGCCTGGTGGCCAGCAGCGAATCCCTGATCACCTTCTACCGGCCCTGCATCGCGGCTCCCGGCAGGGATGGAGCCTGCCCCTCCTGCCAGGGCAGGGGTTACGCGGGAAGGGTGGGGGTTTACGAGGTTCTCACGATGACCGAGACCCTCTCCCACTCCGTGGCGAAGCGGGCCAACACCCAGGAGCTGAGGCGATTGGCCCTCGATGCCGGCATGAAAACCCTGCTCGGCTACGGCCTCGATCTGGTGCGCCAGGGGCTCACCAGCCTCGACGAGGTTGAGCGGATGCTGCTCACCGACAGCGGCCTGGAATCCGAACGGCGGGCCCGCGCCCTCAGCACCCTCACCTGCAACGGATGCGGAGCCGGCCTTCAGGACGAATGGCTGGAATGCCCTTACTGTCTGCGGGTGCGCATGTAGAGCATGGATTTCTCCATTGAAGACCTGATGACCGACCTGGTTAAAGATGGCGGCAGTGACCTCCATCTCGCCACCGGTCACCCTCCCTACGGCCGCTTCAATGGCCAGCTGCGTCCGATCCGGGAGGGCACAACCCTGACCGAAGATAGCTGCAACCGGCTGATCTTTTCCCTGCTGAACAATGGCCAGCGCAAGCAGCTTGAACAGACCTGGGAGCTCGACTGCTCCTATGGATTGCGCGGTGTGTCACGGTTCAGGGTGAATGTTTATCGCCAGAAGGGAAGTTATGCCGCTTGCCTGCGGGCCCTCGGCAACAAGATCCCCGCCATCGAAAAACTTGGCCTTCCTCCCGTGGTGGAGGAGATGAGCCGTAAACCGAAGGGCTTGGTGCTGGTCACGGGGCCGACCGGCTCCGGAAAAACCACCACATTGGCCTCCCTGCTCGACAACATCAACCACACCCGCTCAGAACATATTCTCACCATTGAAGATCCGATCGAATTCACATATCAGAATGATCGGTCGCTCATTCATCAGCGTGAGGTTAACGAAGACACTCGCAGCTTTGCCAATGCCCTGCGAGCGGCTCTGCGGGAGGATCCCGATGTGATCCTCGTCGGTGAGCTTCGTGACCTAGAGACCATCCAGCTCGCCATCACCGCCGCCGAAACAGGCCATCTAGTCTTTGGAACTCTCCACACCAGTTCCGCCTCCCAGACCGTGGACCGGATGGTGGACGTGTTCCCCGCCGGGCAGCAGACCCAGATTCGCGTTCAGCTGAGCTCCAGCCTCCTGGCTGTGTTCGCCCAGACCCTCTGCAGGACAACCCGGCCTGTGGCGGGATCCATGGGCCGGGTGATGGCCCTCGAGATCATGATCAACACGCCGGCCTGCGCCAACCTGATTCGCGAGGGCAAGACCGCCCAGCTCTACTCCATGATTCAGACCGGAGCCCAGTACGGCATGCAGACCCTGGAGCGCTCCCTGGCCAACCTGGTTCAGGACAACAGAATCAGCGCCGAAGAAGCGATGATGAAGACCATTCGACCCGAGGAGCTTTCCAGACTGCTCGGGTAGCTCTGATCAACCTGATCCCCGTTACCGCCCCCTGAAGCGATGACCACCTTCCTGGTGACCTACGCCACCCGCAGCGGCCGCACGCGGCAGATGACCCTGGAAGCTTCCAGTCCCGCCGAAGCCCGACGCGGCCTGCGCAATCGTGGCATTCTCCCCACCACGCTGGTCCGGAAGGAAAACAGCAAGCCGGCGCTCGCCAACAAGCCGGCGCAAAGAATTGAGTGGGGCAACCTGTTTGAAGCAAAGATCAGTGTCAGGGAAAAGGCCCTTTTTGCGAACAAGCTTTCCGCCATGGTCGATGCCGGCGTGCCGATCATGCGCAGCCTTGATCTGATGCGTCAGCAGCAGAAATCAGCTCTATTCCGCCGCGCCCTCACCGCCATGACCGATGAGGTTAATCAAGGCAGCAGCCTCGGCTCGGCCATGCGGAACTGGCCGAAGGTGTTTGACAACCTCAGCATCGCCATGGTGGAGGCCGGTGAAGCTGGCGGTGTGCTGGACGAAACCCTGAAGCGCCTAGCCAAACTCTTGGAGGAAAATGCCCGCCTGCAGAATCAGTTGAAAGCCGCCATGGGGTATCCGGTCACGGTGCTAGTGATTGCCATCCTGGTGTTTCTTGGGATGACCATCTTCCTGATTCCCACCTTTGCCGAGATCTTTGATCAACTCGGAGCCAAGCTGCCCCTGTTCACGCAGATGCTGCTTAACCTGAGCAAGCTACTACGCTCCTCGTTCTCCATCTTTTTGGTTGGAGGAATAATCCTCGCCATCTTCGCCTTCAATCGTTACTACTCGACACCGGTGGGACGCCGGCAAGTGGATGGCATCCTCTTGAAGCTGCCGTTGTTTGGTGAACTGCTTCAGAAAACTGCTTCTGCCCAGTTCTGCCGCACGATGAGTTCCCTCTCCAAGGCCGGCGTTCCCATTCTTATGTCGCTTGATATTCTGCATGGCACCACGAACAATTCCGTGGTGGGGGACGCAATCAGCCATTCGCGCAACGACATCAGCGAGGGCGTACCCTTGAGCACGGCCCTTGCCCTCAAGCGCGTCTTTCCCGACATGATGGTGAGCATGCTGGCCATCGGCGAGGAAACCGGCGAAATGGACACCATGCTTTCCAAGGTTGCTGACTTCTATGAAGACGAAGTTTCCACCACCATCAAAACTCTCACCTCCATGATCGAACCCGTGATGATCGTGGTCGTGGGTGTAATCGTGGGATCCATCCTACTGGCCATGTACTTACCAATGTTCTCTGTGTTTGAAAATATTCGTTGAGTGCTTCGCCGGACCCCAGCCTTCCATCAGAATCCGGCCAGGGCTTGGCCAGCCAGCCAACCAGAGCTCCAGCAATGCTGGAAGTTGAAGCCACCGGTCACCCCATCCACATCCAGAATCTCTCCGGCCACAAACAAGCCCGGCTGTCTGCGGCTCTCCATCGTGGCCAGGTTCACCTCCCCGAGGGGGATGCCGCCGGCCGTCACGAACTCCTCGCCGAAGGGACCTCGACCCGTGATCAAGTAACGGCTCTCCCGCAGGGCCACCATCAGGTCGCGCTGCTGGTTCCGCCCCAGATCGGCCCAGCGCTGGGCTCCATCGATACCACTCACCTGGAGCAGATGGAACCAGAGACGACGTCCCAGCGAAGCCCAGGGACGCGTTGTACCCAGTTGTCGGCGGGCTAGCTCGAGCCTGGCAGCACGGAAACGCTCCTCCAACTCCGCCGGATCCAGACCTCCGGTCCAATCAATTCGGAGCTGAGCTCGGTAACCCCACTGGCGCAGGTCGCGGGCGGCGAAGGCGGTGAGACGCAGGATGGCAGGACCGCTAAATCCCCAGTGGGTGACCAGCAGCGGACCCTGCTGACGGTGCCGTTCGCCCCGCCGGCGCCCCCCGGAGGCCTCACCAGGGGCGGATGCCGCCTCCAACTCCAGCACCACTGGATCAACCACCACCCCGGCCAGGGCGGCCAGCGGATGGGGCTCCAGGGCCATGGTGAACAGAGAAGGTACGAGCGGCACCCTGCCATGGCCCAGCGCCTCCGCGATCCGCAGCCCGCTGGGGTGGCTGCCGGTGGCGAGAACCAGACGATCGGCCTGCAGCTGGCCGCCGCCCCGCAGGCGAAGGCGGAAGCCGCCGCCTGCCAGAGGTTCGGCAGCCTGCAGGGCCTGGCCCTCCACGGTGAGAACACCGGCCTGTCGGGCTGCCCGCCGCAGAGTGTCCACCACGGAGCTGGAGCGATTGGAGCGGGGAAACAGGCGTCCATCGGCCTCCTCCACCAGCTCCAGGCCGTGCTCGGCAAACCAGGCCACCGCATCACCGGTGGCGAAGCGGGAGAAGGGGCCCCGCAGGGCCTGGCCACCGCGGGGATAGTGACCCACCAGGGCGCGGGGATCCCAGCAGGCATGAGTCACATTGCAGCGGCCGCCGCCGCTGATCCGCACCTTGTGGAGTGGCTCGGGGGTGGCTTCGAGAATCAACAGGTCGGTGGCACCGGCCTCGGCCGCCGCGATTGCCGCCATATACCCGGCCGGGCCACCACCGGCCACCACCACGGACGTTCGGCTGGGCAGCATGGGGGGATGGAGCACGCCTACCGCTTCAGTGTGGCGCCGATGCTGGACTGCACCGACCGCCACTTCCGGCTGCTGATGCGGCAGGTGAGCCGGCGCTGCCTGCTCACCAGTGAGATGGTGGTGGCCCGGGCCCTGCACCACATCCGCGCCGAGCTGAGCTCAACCCGGGCGGCGGAGGCCCAGGCAAGGCTGGAGCGGCTGCTGGGCTTCGATCCCCAGGAGCATCCCCTGGCCCTGCAGCTGGGCGGGGATGACCCCGCTCTGCTGGCGGAGGCGGCCCGGCTGGGGGCCGACTGGGGGTACGACGAGATCAACCTCAACGTGGGCTGTCCGAGCGAGAAGGTGCAGCAGGGCCGCTTCGGCGCTTGCCTGATGGCCGAACCGGAGCGGGTGGCCCGCTGCGTTGAGGCCATGGCGACGGCCACCTGCCTGCCGGTGACGGTGAAGCACCGCATCGGCATCGACCAGCTCGATTCCTATGACCATCTCCTCCACTTCGTGGACACGGTGGCCACCAGCGGCGCTCGCCGCTTCGCGGTGCATGCCCGAAAAGCCTGGCTAGAAGGCCTGGATCCCAAACAGAACCGCACCATCCCGCCGCTGCGCTGGGACCTGGTGCATCGTCTCAAGGCGGAGCGCCCCCAGCTGCTGATCGAGCTCAATGGCGGCCTCGAGGATCCGGCCACCTGCCAGGCCCAGCTGGCCCATGTGGATGGGGTGATGGTGGGCCGGGCCGCCTACGCCCATCCCCTGTTGTGGTCGGGGGTGGATGCCGCGATCTTCCAGGACACCAGTCACGAACCGGCACGGGCCTCCAACGTCGTGCGGGGCCTAATCCCCCACGCCGAGAGCTGGAGGGCCGGAGGCGGCAGGCTCTGGGCCATCGCCCGCCACCTGGTGCATGTGGTGGAAGGGGTTCCCGGGGCGCGCCACTGGCGCAACGAGCTGACACAGGCTGCCGGTCTACGTGAGGCCGGACCGGAGGTGCTGGAGGCCGCGGCCCTGCAACTGGAGGAGCGGGGCCTCTGACCCTGGTGATCCCGCCGTGCAGAGCTGCGCGGCTCAGCGCCCACGTGACCTCAGACTTCCGCGCCGCCGTAGTCGCCACCACCGCCATAGCCACCGGCGTCGCCGCCGCCACTGCGGCGCCGACGAGCACGGCCAGCATCGAAACCGTCGCTGGATCGGTCTCCTCCACTGCGATCTTCCCAGCCGCGGGCCCCGGAGCCGTAGCCGCCGCCTTCGCCACCGGAGCGGGAGTAGCCGCCTCCGCCGCCATAACCACCACCGCCATAGCCACCGCGGCGAGGACCGCCGCCACCGCCGCCGCCGCCACCGCCGCGGGGCTCAGCCTTGTTGATGCGGAGGGGGCGCCCCATCAGCTCGGCACCCTGCAGGCCATCGATGGCCTTGGTTTCCAGTTCGGGATCGGCCATCTCCACGAAGGCGAAACCACGCTTGCGACCCGTATCCCGCTCGAGGGGAAGGGAACAGTTGACCACTTCGCCATAGGAGGCGAAGAGTTCGATCACGTCTTCCTGCTCAGCGCGGAAGGGAAGATTGCCGACAAAGATGCTCACGGAACGTCCAGGGGGGACCGGAGGGCGCAGATGCGCCAATGACCTCATCAGATTAGACCGGGGAATCCAGGCTTCGATCCGTCTGTAGAGGGTCGTCATGCTCGGCGTGTGGAGCTCAGGCCAAGCCCGCCTCCGGGGCCTCGAGCCGCTGGCGGGCCCGCTCCAGCTGGAGCCGCACCTGCTCGAAGGCGGTGCCCCCCTCACTGCGGCGGGCGGCCACCACCTGGCGGGGCTCGATGGCACCGTGGATGTCGGCCGCGAAGGCCGGATGGAGCGACTGCCAGCGCTCGAACGGCAGCTGCCGCAGCAGCAGCCCCTCCCCCAGGCAGGTCTTCACCAGCGACCCGACCAGCTGATAGGCCTCCCGGAACGGCACGCCCCGGGCCACCAGGTAGTCGGCCACATCAGTGGCATTGGAGTAATCGCGGCCCACCGCCTCCTCCAAACGAGCGGGCTGGAACTCCAGACCCTCCTCGAACAGGATGGCCATCGCCTCAAGGCAATCCAAACAGGTGGCCACGCCGTCGAACAGGGCCTCCTTGTCCTCCTGGAAATCCTTGTTGTAGGCCAAGGGCAGGCCCTTGATCATCGTGAGCAGTCCGATCAGGTGGCCAAACACCCGGCCGCTCTTACCCCGCACCAGTTCGGGGACATCGGGGTTCTTCTTCTGAGGCATCAGGCTGCTGCCGGTGGCGCAGCGGTCGGTGAGGGAAACGAAGCCGAATTCCTCGCTGGCCCAGAGGATCACCTCCTCGCTGAGGCGGCTGAGGTGCACCATCACCAGGCTGGCGGCGGCCATGAATTCCACCGCGAAATCCCGATCGGACACAGCATCGAGGCTGTTGGCGTAGATGGCGTCGAACCCGAGGGTGGCGGCGGTGTGGCGGCGGTCGATCGGCACCGGCGTGCCAGCCAGGGCGGCCGCCCCGAGCGGCGAGATGTTCACGCGACGGCGCACATCGACGAGGCGCTGGCGATCCCGCTCGGCCATCTCGATGTAGGCGAGCAGGTGGTGGGCCAGGGCCAGGGGCTGGGCCCGCTGGAGATGGGTGTAGCCGGGAATCAGGGTGTCGGCGTGGGCCTCGGCCTGGGCCAGCAGGGCCCGCTCGAAACGCAGCAGGGCGCCATCGATGGCATCGATCCGGTCCCGCAGCCAGAGGCGCACATCGGTGCCCACCTGGTCATTGCGGCTGCGACCGGTGTGCAGTTTCTTGCCGAGGGAACCCAGCAGCTCGATCAGGCGTCGCTCGACGGCGAAATGCACGTCCTCGGCCTCGATGCCAGGCCGGAACTCACCGGCGGCCGCTTCGGAACGCACCTGCTCAAGACCCTCCTCCAGGCGGACGGCCTCCTCGGGGCTGATCACCCCGCACACTCCGAGCATGCGGGCATGGGCGATGGAGCCATCCAGATCCTGCTGCAGCAAGGCGATGTCGAACCCGATCGAGGCATTGAAGCGTTCGATCACCGGATGGAGCCCCTCCTCGAAGCGATCACTCCAGCCGGCCGCCGAACCACCGGTCACACCGGCACTGTCGGCGGCAGCGGGGCCCTGGGAAGCAGGGGTTTCAGCAGCCATGGAGAGGCACAAGGGCAGGCCTCAGCTTGCCACCGGAGCCCCAGGGGACCTCGATGCGACCCGCCCTCAGCCGATCGGCAGGGGCGGCAGCATCACCTCCTCCCGCACCTTGAGCACCACCATCGAGGCGTCGTCCTCCAGCTGGCGATCCATGCCCACGAAGCGATCCAGCCGGGCGAAGAGCTGATCCAGAATCCTCTGGGCACTCAGGCCGGAGCGGGCGGCGGCCTGGAAAGCCCCCACCAGACGCTCCTCGTCAAAGCGTTCCCCGCCCAGACCGGTGGCCTCAGTGACGCCATCTGTGTAATAGAGAAGAGCATCGCCGGGCTCCAGCACCGCCTGGCCGCAGCCGTATTCAGCCTCGCTCTGGAGGCCGATCAGCAGCCCCGGCGCATCGAGCCGCTCCACCGAACCGGCCTGACGTCGCCAGATCAGGGGAGGATTGTGGGCGGCATTGGCGAAGCGGAGCAGGCGGCTGCGGGGGTCGTAATCGGAATAGAAGAGGGTCACGAACCGATGCGAATGAGCCAGATCCTCCTGGGCCAACTGGTTGAGATCGTGGAGGATCCGATCCGGGGGCAGACCGCTAAGCACCTCGGCCCGCAGCATGCCGCGCAGCAGGGTCATCAGCAGGCCGGCGGGCACCCCCTTGCCCATCACGTCCCCCATCACAAGGGCCCAGCGGCCGCGCTCGCGGCGCTGACCGATCGCCTGGGGACAGGTGGGGATGAAGTCGTAGTAGTCGCCGCCCACCTGGAAGGCCGGACGGCAACGGGCCGCCAGATCCACCCCCTCGATCGTGGGGCAGTGGTCGGGGAGGAGCTGGGCCTGGATCTCGGCACCGATGCTCAGCTGGCGATCGATGCGCTCATGGCGGCGCATGTCCTCCTGAAGGAGTTCATTCTCCAAGGCCACGCCGGTGAGGTCGGCCACCAGCTGGAGATGGCGACGGTGCACCTCACTCCAGCTGAAGCCACGCCGAGCGCTGAACACATAGAGCCGGCCCCGCATGCGGCTGCGGGCCACCACCGAGGTGGCGATCACCCGGGCCGGGCCGAGCAGACGATGCAGCAGCGGGTCCAGCAGGGCCACCACCGACTCATCGCCAGACTGGGCCTGGAGCTGGCTGTCGCTGAGGACAGCGAGCTGGCGGATCACCTCGGCGCAGCCCTCCCCAGGGGACCCCTGCAGCTGCTCCCGCCAGAGACGCCCATCGGGGTGGAAGACCACCAGCACGGCCCCCTCAGCCTCCACAAGCCGTGAGGCGACCACCGGCACCAGCTCGAGAAAACGCCGGAGATTGGTGAAGCTGCGCAGGGCGAAGGCCAGGGAAGCCAGCAATTCCTGGTTGCGGCGCTGCTCCCGGTTGAGGCTGTCGAGCAGTTGGCGCACCGAGGCAACGGGCGAAAGGCCCTGGGCGGAAGCCGGCAAGGGAAAGGAAGATTCGCTGGCCGCAGGAGCCGCCGGGCGAAGGTCGGGCGCCGCGGCGGGCACGACCGCAACAGGCATCGCGGTGGCAGGGTTTGGATCGAGCGCAGCGGACCCGATGGTGAAGCCGCTGCGCTCGCCCTGGCCGGACTGAGCCGCATCCGTTCGAGCGGCCGCAAGCTCTCCACCGGCGGGCACCGAGCCTGCGGTGGTTGCGGCCGCCGAGGGGGCCGGCGAGGCGGCCGGTGAGCGGTGGGGCGGCTGGCTGCCCAAGGAGCGGCCGCGAAGGACCCGAAACGTAGCAGCGTTCCTCGGGTTCGTTGGGTTGGCCGGGCCGGGGACCCCGCCTAACCTGAAACAACGGCCCGGGAGGTCCATGGCGTTCACCACCGCGGCGGCCGAGGAGGTGCTGCTGCCCCTGGCCCAGGCCACCTCCCTGCTGCTGGAGGGCCTATCGGTGCTCACGGTGCTGAGCGGCCTGCTGGCGATCAGCCGCGATGCCCTGCCCAGGCTGGGGCGGCGGCTGCCGCAGCGCCCCTCGAACCGGGCCCGTCTCACCTTCGGCAGCTGGCTGGCCCTGGCCCTGGAGTTCCAGCTGGGCGCCGACATCGTGGCCACCACGGTGAGTCCCTCCCCCACGCACCTGATCCAGCTGGGGGTGGTGGCGCTGATCCGCACCTTCCTCAACATTTTTCTCGGCCGCGAAATCGAAGCGGAACGGCAGCTGGAGGAGGAACAGGAACGCCGGAGGCCCTGGGCGGAGAATGGGCTGTGACCATCACGATCGACCCACGGGATTCGGGCGAAAGAGTGCGCAACTCAAACCGCCCACCGGGCCGGCCACCGGCACGGGACATGGTGTGGATCCCGGGCGGCCGCTTCCAGATGGGCTCCGATCACCACTACAGCGAGGAGGCGCCAGCCCATCCGGTGGCGGTGGATGGCTTCTGGATCGACCGCACCACGGTGACCAACGCCCAGTTCCGCAAGTTTGTGAAGGCCACGGGCCATGTCACCCTGGCGGAAAAGCCCGCCGATCCCGCCACCTACCCCGAGGCCCGGCCGGAGCTGCTGCAACCTGCTTCGATCGTGTTTGTGCCGCCGCCAGGGCCGGTGGGGCACGGCGATCCCTATCGCTGGTGGCAATACAAACAAGCGGCGAACTGGCGCCATCCGGAAGGGCCCGGCAGCTCGATCAAGGGCCGTGATCACCATCCGGTGGTGCACATCGCCCACGCCGACGCCCTGGCCTACGCCACCTGGGCCGGCAAGGTGCTGCCCTCGGAGGCGGAATGGGAACGGGCGGCCAAGGGCGGCCTGGAGGGGGCCGAGTTCGCCTGGGGGGAGGAGCTCCATCCCGGCGGCCGGATGCTGGCCAACACCTGGCAGGGCGACTTCCCCCACCACAACAGCCGCGCCGACGGCTGGGAGGGCACCGCACCGGTGGGCAGTTATCCGCCCAACGGCTACGGCCTGCTCGACATGGTGGGCAACGTGTGGGAGTGGACCGACGACTGGTACCAGGAGCACGGAGCCCGACTGGCGGCGGTGCGATCCGGCTCCGCCACGACTCCCAGCGGCGGAGCGGCCCGGGAGGGCTTGGGCAACGGAGCGGCCACCAGCCCGGACAGCGGCTCAGACCATGACCGTGGGGCTGATAACGCAACCGAAACCCTGCCGCAGGGCTGCTGTGCCACCCTGCGCAATCCCCGCGGGGCCATGGACGCCGCCACCAGCGTGGACCCCTCATGCCAGCACGGCGCAATCCCGCGCAAGGTGGTGAAGGGGGGCTCCTTCCTATGCGCCCCCAGCTACTGCCGCCGCTACCGGCCGGCCGCGCGGATGGCCCAGGGAATCGACACCTCCACCTGCCACCTCGGCTTCCGCTGCATCGTGCGGCCGGCTGCGGCCGACTGAACGGGTTGCGGGTTGATCCGGCCTTAAGAGCCGGCGGCGGTGGCGGATCTGGCGAACCGCTCCAGCAGGTCGGCATCTCGGAACCGCCGCTGCACCTGGGAGGGACGCTCGCCATAGCGGGCCAAAAAATCGCGGCTGAAGGAGCCCTGGCAGAGGTAGCCGCAGGCCTGGGCCACCTGGGCGAGGCCGCCGGAGGATCCGGGTTGCTCCAGCAGGGCCCTGGCCTTGGCCAACCGTTGCTGGCGCAGCCACTGCATCGGGCCGCAACCAAAGTGCTGCTTGAAGGCGTACTGAAGGGCGCGACGGCTGTAGCTGCTGCGCTGCTCCAGTTCCGACAGACTGATCGGTTGATCGAGATGGGCCAACAGCCACTCCACCAGTTGTTGATGCAGGAAGGGTTCGCTGATCGGCGCTGCCGCCGTGCCCGCATCGAGCAGATCGGGCACCAGGAGCATCACCACCAAGCGACGGATCAGGTCATCGAGACGCAGCATCGGGTTGATGGCTCCACCAGTCACCAGGCAGCGCTCGGTGTAGGCCATGGTCTCCATCAGCAGGTTGTGGAGGCGCTCGATACGGGGATCGGCCCGACGGCTCAAGACGGCTGGTCGCTCCAGGGCGGTGCGCAGGGGCAGGGGGTCAAAAGCGGGGCCGCCGATGGCATGGGCCACAGGAAGCAAGGATTCGGGCGAAAAACTGATCACCACGCCTGAACACATGGTGTTGACGATCTTGATCTTGGCCTGGGCAGCAGGAATAAAAAAGCTGGAGGAGCGGGTGGTGTAGGTCTGTTGATCGATCGTGAAGGCATTCACTCCCGCCAGGTAGGGCAGGATCAGCTGGGCCTCACACTTCTGCTCCACCTCTCCATCAATTCCGGAGCCCCAGGTACCAAGCAGGGTGAGATCGCCGAGGCGAAGGAAACCTGAATGGTTGATAAATGGCTGATCACGCTCCGGATGGTCCCATCGGTAGACGTGAAAAGGCAGAAACGTACCCACAACGCTGCCGTGGCCAGAGGGCTCACTCGATGCCAGGGAGGCACCTGGCAGCTTGATAAAGGGGAGTGATCCCATGCTCTCGACGAGCCCGGCTTGCATAGACAACGTTGAGTACAAAAGGTTACTTAAAGAAGTTTCGGGCTTTTTGCCAACCAAAGACTCCAATAACGCAATGGTCTCCAAAAAACGCAACACCGGATGCGGTGGCGCGGTAGGTGGCCCTTGGTGGAGCCGTCCTCATGCCAGTACAACGCCGGGCGCAGAACAGCTGCAGAACGGCTACTGAACCACTGAAGACCTTGGCAGCCAGGTCCCTTGCCAGCGAACCGGGTTGGAAGCCGGGACGCCGCGCAGAGCCCGGCAGGATGCGCAACGTGCCGGGCGGCCCGAAGCCAGAAGGGTCTGCCCTCGCTACGGTCTCGCAAGAGCCTCCCTGCCGCTCCGATGCCGCTCAACGAATACAAGCCCGGCGCCGCCTTCCCCGGCGTGATCGGCCGCACCGCCGATGTCTCGACCCCCGCCTGGCCGATGCCCAACCGGGCCAAGGACGGGGCCCCGAATGTGCTGTTCCTCGTGCTCGATGACACGGGCTTCGGGCAACTCGGTTGCTACGGCAGCCCGATCGCCACCCCCAACCTCGATGCCCTGGCGGCCGACGGCCTGCGCTTCAACAACATGCACACCACGGCGCTCTGTTCGCCGTCGCGCTCCTGCATGCTCAACGGCCGCAATCACCACTCCAACGGCCTGGCCTGCATCACCGAAGGGTCGATGGGCTATCCCGGCTCCAACGGTTACATCCCGTTCGAGAACGGCTTCCTCTCCGAAATCCTGCTGCAGAAGGGCTATAACACCTATGCCATCGGCAAATGGCACCTAACACCGGCGGAGGCCACCTCGGCGGCGGGCCCCTACGACCGCTGGCCCCTGGGCCGCGGCTTCGAGCGCTTCTACGGCTTCCTCGGCGGTGACACGCACCAGTACTACCCCGAACTGGTCCAGGACAACGCCCAGGTGGAGCCCCCTGCCACCCCCGAGGAGGGTTATCACCTCACCCCCGATCTGGTGACGAAGGCTAAGGCGATGATCGCCGATGCGAAGCAGGTGGCACCGAATAAGCCCTTCTTCATGTACTTCTGCACCGGCGCCATGCATGCGCCCCACCACGTGCCGAAGGAATGGGCGGATAAGTACAAGGGCAAATTCGATGGCGGCTGGGACGCCTACCGCGAATACACCTTCGCGCGCCAAAAACAACTGGGCATTATCCCGGAGGGCACCGTGCTTTCGCGCCACGACCCCGATGTGCCCGACTGGAACGGCCTGTCGGCCGAGGAGCAGCGCCTCTATGCCCGCATGATGGAGGTGTTCGCCGGCTTCCTGGAGCACACCGACCACTACATCGGAGAGTTAATAAGTTTCTTGAAGGAGATCGGTGAGTACGACAACACCATGATCATGGTGATCTCCGACAACGGCGCCAGCTCCGAGGGCGGTCCCACCGGATCGGTGAACGAGGGCAAGTTCTTCAACAATGTGCCTGAAAACCTCGCCCAAAACTTGGCCGCGATCGATGACATCGGTGGGCCAAAGTACTTCAACCACTACCCCTGGGGCTGGACCCACGCAGGCAACACCCCCTTCCGCCGCTGGAAGCGCGAGACCTACCGGGGCGGCACCAGCGACCCGTTCATCCTGAGCTGGCCCAAGGGGATCGCCGCCCGCGGCGAGGTGCGCTCCCAGTACTGCCATGCCATCGACATGGTGCCCACCGTGCTCGACGCCCTCGGCATCGAGCCCCCCACCACGATCAAGGGCGTCACCCAAAGCCCGATCGAGGGCTTCTCGCTGGCCTCCTGCTTCGCCGATCCCGCCGCACCGAATCGCCATCTCACCCAGTACTTCGAGATGTTCGGCCACCGTTCGCTGTATCACGATGGCTGGCGCGCCGTGTGCCCCTGGCCCGGCACCTCGTTCGTGGAATCGGGCCGACGCTTCGGCGATCCGATCAGCTACGACCAGCTGATCCAGCTCGATGCCCACGGCTGGGAGCTCTACAATCTCAACACCGACTTCGCCGAAACCAACAACCTTGCTGAAGCGGAACGAGACCGCCTGATCGCCATGATCGGCATGTGGTACGTGGAGGCCGGCAAGTACAACGTGCTGCCGATCGATAGCCGCGGCACCCAGCGCTTCGCGGTGGAGCGGCCCCAGATCACCGCCGACCGCCAGCACTACATCTATTACCCCGGCACCCAGATGGTGCCCTTGAATGCGGCGCCGAGGGTGTTGAACCGGCCCCATTCGATCTCGGTGGAGGTGGAGGTGCCCGAAGCCGGCGCCGAGGGGGTGTTGTTCAGCATGGGCGGCAACGACGGCGGCTTCGCCTTCTACGTGCAGAACGGCCTGCTCACCTACGGCTACAACTACGTGGCCGAACAGTTCTTCCGCGTGCGCTCCAGCGGCCCTCTTCCGGCTGGTCACCACATTGTGAGCGCCGAGTTCACCCCCACCGGCGCGCCCGACATCGCCAACGGCAAGGGCACCCCCGCGAAGGTGGTGCTATTCGTCGATGGCGAGCCCGTGGGCGAGGGCGACCTGCCGGTGACCATTCCCCTCAGCCTCGGCCTGGCCGCAGGGGTGGCGGTGGGCGCTGATCCCGGCTCGCCGGCCCTGCCGGACTACAAGCCCCCCTTCGCCTACGGCGGCAAAATCAAACGGGCCCTGGTGGATGTGAGCGGCACCCCGGTCGACGACCTCAAGGAGCAGATGCGTCAGATTCTGGCGCGGCAGTAAGGGATGGCGCACGGCTCGCCCCGTCTCCCAGTCCGCTTCCAGCGGCTGCTCGGAGGCCTTGGGGGCGTGGGGGCCGCCTACCTGCTCACCCGCCACCTGCAGGCCCTGCCCTCCACCTTCCTCACGGCCCTGCTACTGGCGGGCGGTTCGGTGGCCAGCGGCCGGGCCCTGGCTCCCTGGACCTGGTGGGGCGTGCTCGGCGCCGGCTGCGGCGCCCTGCTGGGCAGCGCCATGGTGGTGGCTGAGAAGATCCAGGCCACCGACCCCCGCGAGGGCCTCAGCCTGCGGCTGGCGCTGCTGGGCTGCCTGGTCGTGGCCGGCGCCATCGGCGGCCGCAGCTTCAGCCTCGATGCCAATCACCCCAATCGTCGCCCCCCCAAGGACACCCTGCGCGCCGCCAGCGCCCTAACCACCGGCATCTTCGCGGCCCTGGTGACTCTCACCTTCCTGCACAGTGGCCTCGACCAAGCCCGCACCGTCTCGAGCCGACTGAGCACCTCGCTCACGATCCTGGTGCTAGCTCTCAGCGGGCCAGCCTGGCTGGTGCACCTGCTCGGCGATGGGCGCCGGAGCCTGGGGGAACGCAGTCGATCGGCGGGCCTCCCTTCGGGCTCAGGTGGCTCGTCACCAGACAACACTGGCTGATCTCGATCGGCCGATGAAGCCAGGGTGTTGCTCGCCGAGCCCTCTCAGGCACGGACGGAGGTAAGGCATCGTTTACCAATCTCCGATAAGGTCCGGCCACCACAATTTGGCTCACCGCCAGGGAAGCCTGAATGATCCAGCCAGCCAACCACCACCCCGAAACGGCAGGAATTGGACGGCCCGGCCGCTACTGCCGCCTGGCTCTGGGCGTGGCCCTGGCCGGCCTCGCACTCCCTACGACGGTTCAAGCCAACCCGGCCGCACCGGCGGACGCACCCCTACCTACCCCTTCCCAGGCACCCCCCAACCCCTGGGCCGCCACCCTGGAGCTCTACGGTTTCGCGCCGATCCGCACCACCGGCGACACCACGGTTCGCGGCTTCACCGCCGAAACGGACCTCTGGCTAGGTGATCTGATCCCCCTGATCCAGATGACGGCCTCGGCCCGCGGCAGCCTGGAGCAGGGCCGCTTGGGCCTGCTGGCGGACCTCAGCTACAACCGCATCGGCGATTCCTTTGCCCGCACCACGCCCCGGGGCCTGCTTACGGGCAAGGCGTCAGTGACCACCAACCTGGGGATCTATGACCTGGCCCTGCGCTACCGCCTCGGCGCCCGGGAGAGCGCCGTTGCAGCTCCGGGGAGCTGGAGCGTGATCCCCTACGCAGGCGTGCGGCTGGTGGATGTGGGACTGGGGGTGGAGGCCGAACTGCGCGGCAACGGACCCTTGGGACTTCGCCTGCAGCGCCAGGGCGACCTTTCCCGCACCTGGGCCCAGCCCTTACTGGGCACCCAGGCCACCGTATTCCTTAGCCCCCGGTTGCGGGCCTTCGGCCGGGCCGACATCGGCGGCTTCGGCCTGGGCGGCGCCCAGGATCTCTCCGGCAATGCTCAACTGGGACTCGGCTATGCGGTGGGCAACAGCACCGACCTCAACCTCTCCTGGCGCTACTTGGGCCTCGCCTACGACAACGGCGCCACCCGCTCTAATGGCTTCACCAGTTACCAGAATGGCGTGGAAGTGGGGCTGAAGTTCTTCTTCTAGGCCCCTTGCTCATCTGGTAGCGCCCTACCGGGAGGCTGACGGCACCGCCGGGCTAACCGGCAAGCAGGGCTTCCACGAATTCGAAGCTGTTGAACGGCCGTAGATCGCGAATCGTTTCGCCAGCGCCGATGAAGCGGATCGGCAGGCGGGCCTCGGAGGCCACCGCCAGGGCCACGCCGCCGCGGGCACTGCCATCGAGCTTGGTGAGCACCACACCGGTGAGACCGGCGGCACTGGCAAACGCCATCGCCTGGCGAAGGCCGTTCTGGCCCTGGCTGGCATCCAGCACCAGCAGCGACTCCACCACCGCCTCGGGAGCCAGCTTGTCGACGATGCGGCGAACCTTGCTGAGCTCCTCCATCAGGTTGTGCTTGGTCTGCAGGCGGCCGGCGGTGTCCACGAGCACCAGCTCGGTGCCCTTGGCCTTGGCCGCTCCGATGGCGTCGTAGACGACGGCGGCCGGATCGGCATTGGCGCTGGGGTTCGACACCACCGGTACGCCGCTGCGCTCGCCCCAGACGCTCACCTGCTGCACGGCGGCGGCGCGGAAGGTGTCGGCGGCGGCGATCAGGCAGCTGTAACCGCTGCGCACCGCCAGGTTGGCCAACTTGCCGAGGGTGGTGGTCTTGCCCACGCCGTTCACCCCCACCAGCAGCCACACGTTGAGCCGATCCTTCTCGGGGGCCAGGAGGCCCCGGCCGCTGGCGGTGATCGGCTCCTCCAGGATTGTGCGCAGCTGCTCCTTGAGGAAGCGCAGGCCTTCGGCAGGGTCCACCACCTCCTCGTTGAGGCGCTGCCGCAGGGCGTCCAGCACCCGGTCGGTGGCCTGCACTCCCACATCGGCGCGCAGCAGATTGGATTCGATGTCTTCGAGGCTCTCGCTACTGAGGGGGTCATCGCCGAGGGTGTCGAGCAGTTGGGCCACGAAGCCCTTGCGGGTCTTCTCCAGGCCGCGGCGCAGGCGGGTGAGCCAGTCGATCTCCTCCAAGGAAACGTCTTCGACCCGGCGGCCCTGGGCGGCCAGCACCTCGGCGGACCAGGTGAAATCGGCATCGAACGCCCCGAGGCTGGGCTCGTCCTGAGCGGTAGCAGGGGCGGCGGATGTCGTTGCGGGGAAAGCCGCGACGGCTCCGCCGGACGGCTGGAGCGCCGCCGGTGCGGTGGGTGAGGCGGCGAGGAGCTCCTGACGACGCTGCTCCCGTTGGGCGGCGGCCAGCTCCAGCAGGGAGAACCCGGGAGCCGGTGGCGCCGACGCCCCCGGAAGCGAGACCGGAGACCGCTCGGCAGGTGCAACGGCGATTTGAGGGATGCCGGCTTCAGGAGCTTGGGCTGGAGATTCGTAGGAGGCCGACTGGGATTCCGATGGGGAAGGCGCCAGGGTTGCCCCTGAGTGAATGGAGCTTGTGACCGCTTCAGCGGACGGGGCCGTGGCGGGGGAGGGCCGCTCGGCAGGCGCGAATGGTGACGTTTCAGCCGGCTCCAGGGGGGTGCTAAGGAGTTCGGCTGGCGTGGAAGCAGGCCCTGCCGAAGCTGAGCTCTGATCCGCCAGGGCGGAAACCGGACTAGCGGCAGGAGATGCCTGGACAGCGGCGACGGTGCCAGCGGAACGCGGGACTGACGCTGGAGCCGGCGCAGAGGCGACCTGGGCGGAGGCCTCCTGCTGGAGCTTCAGACGGGCATAGGCCTGGCGGGCCCAAGCGAGGGCATCCTCATCCACGGCGGTAGTCGCCGTGGATGAAGGGAGGGAGTCAGCGAGGGGCTCCCCTGCCGAGACCTGCTGCGAGGCCGGCGTTGAGGCATCCGCGGCGGAAGCCTCAACGGAGGAATCGTTCGGAGCGGCCATTGCGGAGGGGGCGGCAGCTTCCAGGGCCGGAGACCCCGGCTCCGATGGGCCCGCCGCAGCCCGCTTGAACCAGTCGAACACCATCGCCTAGACCTTCGCCGTGGTGAAACGGCGAAGCACGCCGTTGATCATGCGGCGACCCTGCTCATCGCTATAGCGGTTGGCCAGCTCCACCGCCTCATTGCAAGCCACGGCGGGAGGGGTGGCGAAAGTCTCGAGGTCCACCACCGCAAGACGCAGGATGTCGCGATCGATGCGGGGCAGACGGGTGAGGCGCCAGCCCTCCATCACAGCATCCAACCGCTCATCAATGCTGGCACGCCCGCGCAACACGGCGGCTGCGCGGGCCAGGGCGTCGCGTCGCACGCCATCCTGATCGGCCAGCAAGAGCAGGCGGGGCAGCTCCAGACTGGCGGAGAGGCGGTTGATCGCCTGCTCCCCCAGTCCAAGGCCCGTCTGCAGGTGCTGGCGCACCCGCGGCAAACGCTCGCCGCCAGCTTCCTGAAGTTCACTGTCGAGCAGTTCCTGCTGGGCCCGCCGCAACTCGTCGGCGGAGCGGTCGAGGGCTTCGCGCACATGCTCAGCGAGACTGGCTTGGGCCTGCTGCAACACCACCTCCAGGGAAGTGTCGGCGGACGGAGCGGTGGGGGTGGCGCGATCGCTGATCTGACCAAGGATCAGCAGGGCCAGCTCACGGGCGAGGGTGCGACTCTGCATATCGGGGCTGCTTCAGGAGTACTGGGGCGCCCGCAGCTGGGCGAGCAGGGTGGAGAAACTGCGGTTGGAGGGGGCTTCGCGGTCGTCGGGGCTGACGATGCCGGCCGAAATGATCGTGCGGAAAGCATCTTCGACACTGATCTCGAGATCCCGCACCGAATGCTCCGGCACCACGGCGTACCATCCGGTGGTTGGATTCGGGGCCGTGGGAATGAACACGCTCAGCATCGTTTCCGGAAAACTGGCCTGAACGGCCGTTCCGATCGCTCCGGTCACGAAACCAAGGGCATAGAGGCCTTCGCGAGGATATTCCACCAGAACCACCCGGCGGAAGCGACTTGAATTATCCCGCAGAAAGGTTTCGAGCAGCTGCTTGAGGGTCTTGTAAACAGAACCAGCCAGGGGGATCCTGAGCAGAGTGCCCTCACCGAACTCCAGCAACCAGCGACCCACGATATTGCGGGCCATCAGACCGATCAGCAGGATGCCCAGCAAAGGAACCACCAAACCGACCCCAAGGTTGATTAGGTCCTGAAGGAGTGGATTGAGGGTATTGAATGGGTTGAATTGTTTCGGTATTGAAGTGAGAAAGGCCAGCACGAAACGGCTCACCGTGGTGGCCAGCCAGATGGTGGTGGCCAGAGGGATCACAACCAAAAGGCCGGCGATCAGATCATTTTTGAGATCCTGCTGCAGCCGTTTTGCCAGAGGCTGATCGGGGCGGGGACTGGAGGACTCCAAGGGATGACGACCTATGCTGAATTTTAACGGTAGTCACCCGCTGCCCACTTAGAGGACACTGCCCAGGCAGAGAAGGGTGAAGGCCACGATCAACACCACGGCCCCACCTGAGCCGGCCAGTCGGCGCTGGCTGATGGTGACTTTGCTGGTCTGGTCCGCCTGCTTGAACTGATCCTCCATCTGCTGCAGCTGGCGATCGATGAAGGAGCGGGCCGCCTGGGTCTTCTGGGCATCGGTGGCGGTGGCCGGCACCTGTCCGGCGGCCTCCGCCTGCTTAATCAGCTGCTGCAGCACCGCCGGTTCCTTGCTCTGCTGGCGAGCCATCTCCAACTGTCCACGCTTCGCCGCCAGTTGCTGATCGGCCTGATCCTGAAGCATCTTGTCGCCACCAAAGGTGATCGGCAGCGAGGCGGTGAGCAACACGGCCAGCAGGCCGCTCAGCAGGCACACGGCCCAGAGCACCGGAGTGTGTTCCTTGCTGTCATCCTCCAGCCGCGAGGAGAGATACATGAGCAGCAGACCCACCAGAGCCATGGGTGCCTGCTGGATGAGGCGTTCCACCACAAGCTGGCGGAAGGCTTCCGAACCCCAGTCCCAGAGGCTCAGCACCGCGAGCATCTGAAGCAGGAGGAGCACCACCAGGGTGATGCCGATCCAACGCAGCAGGGGACTGAAACGACCGGAAGACGTGAGGGCCACGCGGTAGACAGGAACTGCTGGGGACTTTACCGGCATCCCCCTATGGCACCACCCACGCCCACCATCCCCAAGGCGACCGGAAGCGGGCCGACCGGACTGGCCGCGACCCTGCGGCAGGAAGCGGCCGCTCTGGGCTTTGACCCAGTGGGTTACGCCGCCGTGCCCGGCGGGCCAAACCTTGCCCTGCGCACCGCCGCTCTGGAACGCTGGCTGGAGGCCGGTCACCAGGGGGGGATGGCCTGGATGGATGATCCCCGGCGCCGCTCCATAGAAGCCCTGCTGCCGGGGGTGCGCAGCCTGATCGCTGTGGGACTGCCTTATTTCGTGGAAGCAGGGCGGAAACCAGGAAGACTGGCCGTGGCCCGCTACGGCTGGGGGAGGGACTACCACCGTGTGATCGATGCCCGGTTACGGCGGCTGGGACGCTGGCTGGAAGACCGGGTGCCAGGGACCCGCTGGCGGGCCTGCGTGGACAGCGCACCCCTGCTCGACAAAGCCTGGGCGGAGGAGGCGGGACTTGGCTGGATCGGCAAACATGGCAACCTGATCCACCGCGATCGGGGTTCCTGGCTGCTGATCGGCCACCTTCTCACGACCCTGGAGCTGCCACCCGACAGGCCGGCCGAGCCCCTCTGCGGCCGCTGCAGCAGCTGCATCACGGCCTGCCCCACCGGCGCCATCGTGGAACCCTTCGTGGTGGATGCCCGGCATTGCATCGCGTATCACACCATTGAAAACCGTGATCCCGTGCTTCCCGAAGCCATCGCCGCGGCCCTGCACGGCTGGGTGGCGGGGTGTGACATCTGCCAGGACGTGTGCCCCTGGAATCGGAAACCCCTGCAGAGCTCAGAGGATCCCGATGTGCAGCCCAGGCCTTGGTTGCTGGACCTGCGGGCCGAGGAGGCACTGGGCTGGAGTGACAGCGACTGGGACGAAAGGCTCCGCGCCTCATCCCTGCGGCGGATTCGTCCCTGGATGTGGCGCCGAAATCTGAGGGCGGCCATGGGTGGGAGCGGGATTGATCCCTAGGCTGGGTCGAATTCGTTGGTGATCCGTGGGCAGGCGGCGATCGCTCAGGTTGGCAGCTCCGGTCCTGCTGGGCGCAGCTCTGGGGGTGGCTGTGATCGGGCTGGGAAAGCCGGCCCGAGCTCTAGTTCCCTATGTCTACCTGCCTCCCGCCAAGGAGATGGAAGCGGCTGGACTGGGGATCGCCCAGGCAGCTGCTCGCCTACTGCGAATGGGCCAGGCCGAAGATGCCGCTCGGCTGGCAGACCTCACTGTGCGACTAATTCCCAATGACCCGCGGGGCTGGATCCTGCTGGCGGAAGCGGAGTTGCGAAGCAACAATCCCGGCCGGGCCCTGAAAGCCCTGGCACGGGCCAAGCAGCTGGAGCCCGGCAACGCCGGGATCTGGCTGGCGGAAGGGTCGCTGGCTCTTCGCAGCAACGATCCCGTCAGGGCCGTGCCCCTGCTGCGCAAGGGTCTGGAGCTCGATCCCCGCAACTCCGGCGCCTACTTCGATCTGGGTAACGCCCAGATCATGCTGAACGAACCAGCCTCAGCCCTGACGTCCTTTGAACGGGCCTCGAAACTCCGTCCCGACTTCTGGGAGGCGATCAACAACCAGGGCCTGGTGCTGTTCGAACTGGGGCGCCAGGACGAGGCCCTGCAACGTTGGCGCCAGGTGCTCAAGATCAAGCCTGATGCTGCGGAAACCACCCTGGCCATGGCCGTCGGTCTGGAAGTCAAAGGCGGTGCAGCAAACCACAGCGAAGCAATCCGTATGGCCAGTCAGGCCCTCGCCAACGATCCCAACTACGTGCTCGACAGCTTCCGCAAGGAACAGCTCTGGGGGGAACGGCTGCGGGCCGCCACCCGCGCCCTGTTGACGCAACCGGAACTGAAGGCGAGCGTGGACCGGGCCAGTGCCAATGCCCCCCTTCCCAGAGAAAAAACGGAAGAGGGTCGCTGAGGCTGCTCGGCGATCGCGCCAGGCAACCCCGGCGCGATCTGTAGGCTGAGCCCCGTCTTCCGCCCCTCAACCCAGCACCGGATGGCCGAAGACCGCCCCGAAGCAGCCAGCGAGGAGCCGAGCGAAGGGAGGATCGAACCGATCGCCCTGCACCAGGAGATGCAGCGCTCCTACCTCGAATACGCCATGAGCGTGATCGTGGGTCGGGCCCTGCCGGATGTGCGGGATGGACTCAAACCCGTGCAGCGCCGCATCCTCTTCGCGATGCACGAGCTGGGGCTCACCCCCGATCGCCCCTACCGCAAATGCGCCCGGGTGGTGGGGGATGTGCTGGGCAAGTACCACCCCCACGGCGATCAGGCGGTCTATGACGCTCTGGTGCGGCTGGTGCAGACCTTCTCCAGCCGCCATCCGCTCCTGGATGGCCACGGCAACTTCGGCTCGGTGGATGACGACCCAGCTGCGGCGATGCGCTACACGGAAACCCGGCTGGCCCCGATCGCCCATGGGGCGATGCTTGATGAAATCGGGGACGACACGGTTGATTTTGCCTCCAACTTCGACGGCTCCCAGCAGGAACCGACCGTGCTGCCGGCCCAGCTGCCCTTCCTATTGCTCAATGGCTGCACGGGCATCGCCGTGGGCATGGCCACCAACATCCCCCCCCACAACCTCGGCGAGGTGGTGGATGCCCTGATCGCCCTGATCCGCAAGCCCGAACTCAGCGATGAGAAGCTGCTGGAGCTAGTGCCCGGCCCCGATTTCCCAACCGGTGGCGAGGTGCTTCTCGGCAGCGGCATCCGCGACACCTACCTCAGCGGCCGGGGCAGCATCCCGATGCGGGGCGTTGCCCACATCGAGGAAGTGCAACCCGGCAAGGGCCGCCACCGCCGCGGCGCCGTGGTGATCACGGAACTCCCCTACCAGCTCAGCAAAGCCGGCTGGATCGAGAAGCTGGCGGAGCAGGTGAATGAGGGCAAGATCGGCGGCATCGCCGACATCCGCGATGAAAGCGACCGTGAAGGCATGCGGGTGGTGGTGGAGGTGCGCCGCGATGCCAACGCCGAAACCGTGCTGGCCGACCTGCAGCGGCGCACCGCCCTGCAAAGCAACTTTGGTGCAATCTTACTGGCCCTAGTGCAAGGCCAGCCCCAGCAACTCAGCCTGCGCGAGCTGCTGCAGCAATTCCTCAAATACCGCGAACTCACCCTGCTACGGCGCACCCGCCACGCGCTCAAACGCTGCGAGGACCGCCTGGAGGTAGTGGAGGGCCTGATCACCGCCCTGGCGCAGCTGCAGGAGGTGATCGCCATGATCACCGCAGCCTCCGATGCCGCCGCCGCAAAGGCAGCACTTCAGGTGAGGCTCGAACTCAGCGAACGGCAGGCCGATGCCGTGCTGGCCATGCCACTGCGGCGGCTCACGGGTCTGGAACAGGAAAGCTTGCGTAAGGAAAGCGATGACCTGCGGGCCGAACGGAGCCGTCTGCGGCTGCTGCTCGATGACCGCGTCAGCCTCCTCGATGCCCTGGTGAGTGAACTCAAGGCGCTAAGGAAGCGCTATGCCACACCGAGGCGCACCCGGCTGGTGGAAGGGGGCGACGACCTGGTGGCCCAGCGGGCGGCGGCAGTGCGTCCCAACACCGAACGGCAGCGGCAACAGGCCTTTGAGGCCCTGGCCAGCGACAGCCGCCTGCTGATCCAGGCGGATGGACAGGTGCGGATCGTGACAGCCCAAATGCTCGGCCGCCTGCACCTGGAGGAAGCCGCCGAGCTGGGTGAACACCCCGCTCCGGCCCGGGTGCTGCTGCCGGTGGCCCAGGAGCCATCCCTGCTCGCCTTCAGCGCCAGCGGCCGGGTGGCGCTGCTGCGCTGGGAATTCGCCGGTCAACAGCCAGGAAGCTTGGAGAAGTTTCTGCCCGAGGGCCTTGCGGGGGACCGGCTCGTGCAGGTGATGGCCTTGCCGAAACAACCGAGCGGCAGCCTCGGACTGCTGAGCACCGATGGTCGCTTCAAGCGGCTTCCGATCGAGGATTTCCTAGAGCTCTCGGGCCGGGCGGCCAGCGTGCTCAAGCTCAGGGACGGGGTGGAACTCCAGCGGGTGGTGCCTTGTGTCACAGGCCGGGATCTGGTGGTGGCCAGCAGCACGGGCCGAGTGCTGCGGCTCAGCGTCAACGACGCCGATTTGCCGGTGATGGGGCGGACCGCGCAGGGTCCGGTGCTGCTGCGACTGCTGCCCGGCGAAACGGTAGTGGGAGCCACCTGCGTGGCTCCAGGCGGCTCGGTGCTGCTGGCCACCGCCCTGGGAAGGATCAAACGGCTGGCCGTGGCGGAACTCCGGCTCTGCCAACGGGGCGACCTGGGCCAGATCGGCCTTCGCTTCCTCGTGCGAGGAGACTGGCTGGTGGATCTGCAGGGGGATGGCAGTGCGGTGCTGGCGGTGCAGTTGAGCGGCGCGCCGACCCGCAGCCTGCGGCGGCTCACCGCCGATCTGGTGGTGGAAGGACCCGGAGAACCGGGCCTGGATCTGGGACTTCCGAGCGGCAGCACGGTTCTGAGCCTGGTTCCCCTCAATGGCTGATCACCGACCCCCCAGCCGCCGGCGGGCGGTGGCCGGCCTGGGCCTCAGCTTGATGGCGCTGACCATCGTCCAACCGGTGGGAGCCTCAGGCACCCCGGCAACAGCGATCGCGATGGACTCTCCTGCCGGGCAAAAGCTGCTGCTGAAGCCACGAACCCGCCGGGCGGACTACGCGGCGCTGGTGCAGTGGTATGAAACCCAGGCGAATCTGGCCTACTGCGGCGTAGCCAGCAGCGTGATGGTGCTCAACAGCCTGGCGGTGGCGGCCCCCAAGGCGGAGGGCTACGGAACCAACCGGTTCTGGACCCAGACCAACCTGTTCAGGCTGCCAGCCAGCAGGAACTTCGTGGAGGCCAGCCGGGTAGCCCGCGAAGGAATGACCCTAGAGCAACTCCATGGCCTGCTGGCCAGCGTGGGCACAGGGGTGCGGCGCTATCACGGCGAGAACCTCAGCCTGGAGCAGCTGCGCTGGTTACTGCGGCGTGGCCTGGCCGAACGGTCCGACCGCCTATTGGCCAACTACGACCGCCGGGCGCTGGGCCAAAAGGGAGGAGGTCACATCTCGCCGCTCGCCGCCTACGACCCCGACCAAGACCGTGTGCTCATCCTCGATGTGGCCCGCTACCGCTATCCGGCGGTCTGGGTAACCACTCCCGACCTGTGGCGGGCGATCCGCAGCATCGACACGAGTTCGGGTCGCAGCCGCGGTGTGCTGATCATCGACGCCCCGACCGCAGCCCCGGCCCCGTCACAGGCCGGCCCGATCTGAATCCGAAAGCTCAGCAGGCGGTGGCAGCGAGGCCCGCTGGCTCAAGCATCAACTTCGAACGCCGAACCTCCTCATCCATGGGGATCGGATAAACACCATCGAAGCAGGCCGTGCAGAACTGGCCCGAATCGCTGCGGGCGGCCTCCACCATGCCCGTTTTGCTCAGATAGGCCAGGGAGTCCACGCCGAGGTGCTGCTCGATTTCGGCCAGGGTGAGGCGAGCAGCAATCAAGTGGTCCTGAGTGTCGGTGTCGATGCCGTAAAAGCAGGGGTGGGTCACCGGCGGCGAGCTGATCCGCATATGCACGGCGGTGGCACCGGCATCCCGCAGGGCTTGCACCAACTTGCGGCTGGTGGTGCCGCGCACGATCGAATCATCGATCACAACCACCCGCTTACCGCTGAGCACATCCGGCAACGGGTTGAGCTTCACCCGGATGCCGGCCTCCCGCATCGCCTGGGTGGGCTGAATGAAGGTGCGCCCCACATAGCGGTTCTTGATCAATCCATCGGCGAAGGGGATGCCGCTGGCCTGGGAATAGCCAATCGCCGCCGGAATTCCGGAGTCGGGAACACCGATCACGAGATCAGCATCCACAGGATTTTCACGAGCCAGCACTTCGCCGATACGAACTCTATAACTATAGAGAGATTCGCCAAAGAAACGACTATCAGGTCTGGCGAAGTAGATCATCTCGAACACGCACAACTTGGCTGGTTCTTCAATCCAACGCTGCCGTTTTGGAATCGGATCCCCCATCAGAAAGTGGATCAATTCGCCGGGCTGCACATCATCACTGTAACGGGCACCAATGATGTCGAGGCCACAGGTTTCACTGCTCACCACCCATTGGGCCTGCTCGGGTTCCCCGATCAGACCGAACACCAGGGGGCGAATGCCATGGCCATCCCGCAGGGCGAACAGACCCTCCGGGGTGCCGATCACCAAGCTGAAGGCCCCCCGACAGCGGCCGGCGGCGCTGCGGATGGCGGCATTCCAACTCTGGCCGCCATCCACTGCCTGCTGTAGCGCAAAGGCGATCAGTTCCGAATCGGTGGTGGAGGTGAACTCGCCGGCGAGATGGCTGAGAGACTCCCTCAGTTCGGCCGCGTTCACCAGATTGCCGTTGTGGGCCAGGGCGAAGGCACCGAGGCGGGTCATCAGCACCACGGGCTGGGCATTGCAGACCTTGCTGCTGCCGGTGGTGGAATAGCGGTTGTGGCCAATCGCTAATTCACCGGGCATGCGCTCGAGCACATCCTGGTCGAACACCTGGCTTACCAGCCCCATGTCCTTGTGGAGCCGCACACGGGAGCCATCAAACACAGCGATGCCGGCCGACTCCTGGCCGCGGTGCTGCAGGGCATACAGACCGAAGTAGGTGAGGTTCGCCACCGCCTGCTGGGGCGCTATGACCGCGAACACGCCACAGGCCTCCTCCGGCTTGTCAGGCCGCTCGGCCTTCGCTTCGACGACGGACTGTTTGGGACGGGAAACGGGCGAAAACTCCACAGCAGCGGACGAACCGGACGAGTCGGGGTCGGAACTGGTCACGGAACTCGCCGGCACACCGAAGAACCATCCTGCCGCATCATCTTTCAGGGGGAGGTGCCGCTTGGCCCATCCGGCGGGGAATAGCCCCCTCGAAGCGCTCCTGCAGCAAAGCCAGGGGCTGCTCCAGCAGAACCACGCCGACCTGCGCCATGGTGAGGGTGGGCTCAAGCTGGACCACCCCCAAGCGCGTGGCCGGAACGGCGGAACCGGCGGCGGCCAACAGCTCCTGCCAGGCCACATCGGCGGCAGGCGACACACTCACCAGCAACCGTGCACCGCCCTCCGCGAAGAGAAGCCGATCCAGGCGGGCCTCGCCGGCTGGCAACACCAGGTGAGCCCCCAGTCCAGAAGCGATGCAGGCCTCCGCCGCCGCCACCGCCAGACCGCCATCGGAAAGATCATGGGCGGAGGCCACCAGGCCAGCGGCGATCGCCTCCCGCACCAGGGCCTGCACCGCCACCTCCAGGTCGAGATCCACCAGCGGAGGCCGGCCCGTGAGCGCAGCGTGGATCACCTGCAGATAGCTGCTGGCGGCCAGACCCACCCGCCCATCAACCGGTGAAACGCCAGCCTCCGGCGGAACACCGAGCAGCCAGATCGCATCGCCCGCTTGCCGCCAGGCCAGCCCAGTGACATGGACCAGGTCATGAACCAGGCCCACCATGCCCACCACCGGGGTGGGATGGATGGGCTGCATCGTTCCATCCGGCAGGCGAGTTTCGTTGTAGAGGGACACATTGCCGCCGGTGACGGGGGTGGAAAGGGCTAAGCAGGCGGCCGAAAGACCGCGGCAGGCCATGGCGAGCTGCCAGTAGCCGATGTCGGTGTCGGGCGAGGGGAAGTTGAGGTTGTCGGTCACGGCCAGGGGCTCGGCGCCGACGCAGCTGAGATTGCGGGCGGCTTCCGCCACCGCCGCCATGCCACCCCGCTCGGGATCGAGGGCAACCCAGCGGTTGGGGCAATCCACCACCGCCGCCACCCCGCGCCTAGAGGAGGCCAGGGATCCTTCCCCCTGCTGAGGCCGCAAGCGCACCACCGCCGCATCGGCGCCGCCCGGCGGCACCACCGTGTTGGCCTGCACATGGTGGTCGTACTGACGCCACACCCAGCGCTTGCTGGCGATCGTGGGGTCATCCAGGAGCTTCAGCAGCACCTCCCCCCAAGCGAGCCTTCCCTGGGGGAGCAGGATCCCGGCGGGATCGGCGGGAGGAAGCTCGGCCTCACTCCAGCTCCAGTGGGCCTGAATCGCTGCGGGTGGTTCGGCCAAGAGTGTGTGATGGTTGATCGGCGTGTCCTCGGCCAGGGCGCTGGCGGGCACCTCGGCGGCCACCTGGCCGTGCTGCAGCACCCGCACCACGTTCTCCTCGAGCACCCTGCCCACCACGGCGGCCTGGAGGCCCCAGCGGCGGAAACGGGCCATCAGGGCCTCCTCACGCCCTGGCTTCACCACGAAGAGCATGCGCTCCTGGGATTCGCTGAGCAGAAACTCGTAGGGCGTCATGCCCTCCTCCCGGGCTGGGACGCGATCGAGGTCGAGCTCGATGCCCAGCCCCCCCTTGGCGGCCATCTCCGAGCAGCTGCAGGTGAGACCGGCGGCGCCCATGTCCTGAGCGGCCACCACATCACCGCTCTGGAAAGCCTCCAGACAGGCCTCGATCAGCCCCTTCTCCAAAAACGGATCCCCCACCTGCACGGCGGGCCTGTCATCGAGGGAGGCTTCGGTGAGTTCGGCGCTGGCGAAGCTGGCGCCTCCCATGCCGTCACGGCCGGTGGTGCTGCCCACGTAAACCACGGGATGGCCAACGCCCCGGGCGCCGGCGCAGACAATCTCCTCGGTCTCCATCAGCCCCAGAGCCATGGCGTTCACCAGAGGATTGCCGCTGTAGCTCGGATCAAAGGCCACCTCACCGCCCACGGTGGGAACCCCCACGCAGTTGCCATAGTGGGCGATGCCCGCCACCACCCCCTCCATCAGGCCGACGTTGCGGGACTCTTCGAGAGGCCCGAAGCGCAGGGCGTTGAGGAGGGCGATCGGCCGAGCGCCCATGGTGAAGATGTCACGAAGGATGCCTCCCACCCCGGTGGCGGCCCCTTGAAACGGCTCGACGGCCGATGGATGGTTGTGGCTCTCGATCTTGAAGGCCAGCCGCTGGCCCTCACCGAGGTCCACCACGCCGGCGTTCTCGCCGGGGCCCACCAAAATGCGGGGGCCGCTGGTGGGGAACTGGCTGAGCAGGGAGCGGGAGTTGCGGTAGCAGCAGTGCTCCGACCACATCACACCGAACATGCCGAGCTCGGCCCGGTTCGGAGCCCGCCCCAGCCTTCGCACGATCTCGTCGAAATCGGCCTGGCTGAGCCCTTCCTTGCGCAACGCTTCGGGCACTGAATAGGAAAGGGAGGAGACCACCAGCGCAGGCATGCGGGATGGCTCCAGTATCCGATCCTGTGGTTCAGGGTCCGAAGTGGCGGCAGGCCTGGCTAGATCCAGGGATCGTCGTCAGGACGGCCTCGGTAGCGATCGGAGCCGGACCGTTGTGGGGCCCTACGGGCCGCTGGCCGCCGTGAGCGGGCCTCCAGGGTCTGATCCACCCCTTCGCTGAGATCCTCATCCATCTGCCCGTCATCGGCAAGCCCATGCCAGGGCTCAGTTGCTGGGTTTTCGCCCGGATCTTCCTCCTCCCAATCCTCCAGGGGATCCCAGGCCAGTCCCTGGGCAGGGTCGGCCGGGATCGGTCGCTCGTCCGGGGGCCGCCCCGGATCCCGCTCATCCAGGAAGCCATCCCAGGGGGGCTCCTCCAGCCAACCCTCCAGCTTCCCTTCAACCCGATCGCCCACCTGCTGGAACTGGTCACGCAGACGGTTGGTTTCCTCGCCCACCTGCTCCCGCCAGCGCCTAGAGCGACGCAGCAACTCCTGGCGGACGCTGGAGCGTGCCAAGGGGAGATCGTCGAGGCCCTGCAGGGCCGTGATCACGCGACCGGGCTGCTGATCCACGATCCGCTCGGGGCTGAGGCGCCAGCGGCTACTGCCCGGCAGACGGGGATCACTGCGGGCCACCAGGTAATGGAGAATCCGGCCGGTTCCCAGCTCCACGGCAGCATCGGCCACAGTGCCGAGCGGTGCCTGATCGGCACCAAACAGGGTGGCGCCAATCAGGGTGGGCAGCTGCTCCAGCACACCGGGCTCCGTGTCGGCGCCCTCACCTTTCACGAAGGCTTCGCCCTCGGAAACCCCCCGGAGCTGATTGAGCCGCCACACGCGACGGGTGGAGCGGAACGAGGAGGGCCGGCTGATCCAGCCGAGCAGACGGTGGACCGGCGGATGCATCCACCCGAGCACACCGGGCCCATGGTCGAGGCCTTGGTCACAGCGGACCCGCAACCGGAGCAGATCGCTCAGCAGCAGCTGCTCGGGAAGGGCCACGGGCTCGGATCGGAGATCTTGGGCCGACTCAGCTGCGGATCTGAACCGGCATCACCAAGTAGGTGAAGGAACTATCTTCTCCCACTGGAACCAGCACCGCCGGGGTGGTGGGGCCGTTGCACTGGAGCACCACCTGCTCGGATCCGATCGCCTTGAGGCCATCAAGGAGGTAGCGCACGTTAAAGGCGATCTCGATGGGATCCCCCTCGATCGTGGCGGCCACGGCCTCCGAGCCGCTGCCCACATCCTGGGCGTCGGCGCGGATCTGCACCTGGCCGGCCACCGGATCACTGCTGATCTTCACCACGTTGTTGTGCTGATCCGCCAGCACGGCCACCCGTTCAAGAGAGGCGGTGAAGGCACGCCGATCCACCCGGAGGGAACGGCTGAAGGTTTCCGGCAGCAGCTGGCGATAGTTGGGATAGGTGCCATCGAGGCTGCGGCTAGTGAGCACCTGATCGGCCCAGAGCACCACCACCTGCCCCCGCTCACTGAACAGGCTCAGGGGCTCATCGGAGGGGCGGCCGGACAGAAGGCGCTCCAGTTCCCGCAGGGAACGGGAAGGCACCGTAACCGCGAAGGGCTCCCCCCCCTCGGAGAGCGGCGCTTCGCCGCCTGGAGCCACGGCATCGTCAAGGCGCTGCACGGCGAGGCGGTGGCCATCGGTGGCGGCGCATTCGAGGCTGTGTTCCGCCAGCCGCAGGTGTACACCGGTGAGCAACTGCTTGGCCTCGTCAGAGGAACTGGCAAACAAGGTGGCGCGTAGCCCCTTCACCAGGGATTCAGCATTCAGGCGGATCGGCGTGCCGCTCTGAGCTAAGGGGAGATCAGGGAAATCCTCAGCGGGCATGCCGCGCATGCGGTAGGAGCCTGAGAGGCTGGTGAGATCTACCTGCTCATCGCCCTCGGTGCAGCTCAAGGTGAGTGGGCTGTCGGCGGACAGGCGGCTCACGATCTCGCCGAACAGGCGGGCCGGCAGCGTGATCGCGCCACTGCTCTCCACCGCGGCCGGCAGGCTGGTCTGGATGCCGAGGCTGAGGTCGAAGCCGGTGAGGCTGAGGCGCCCGGTGGCTGCATCGGCGGTCAGCAGCACGTTGGCCAGCACCGGGTGGGTGGGCCGTGCCGCCACGGCCCGGCTGATGAGCTGAAGGCTGGAATTGAGTTCAGCCTGGGAACAGACCAGCTTCATGGGGGCCAGGGCGGAAGCGGAGGGATCGTTGTCGGCCCACGGTTTCACACGGTGGGTCAAAGCGCAACGGGCGAACCCCGGTGGAGCGGCCGCCCTGCCGGAAATCCCGGAACGGTCATCAGATGGATTTAAAAAAAAGATCAATCCAATCGTCGTCGTAGAGGCGGTGGAAACGGGGGAAATTGATGGCTATCCCTGTGCCTATCGGCGTTTTCCACGAGAACGGCCTGGGGAGGGAGGTTACCCAGTTGGTGAAATTGGGTCGTTTTCCACCGTTTCCCGGGCCTTGGGAAAGGTGATGGCGGTGATCGGCCGGTTCCAGCCCCCGGTTTCCCTCCTCTAATCCCAGCCTTGCGCCTGCTTTTCCTGGTCCGCCTGTCGGATTGGCTGGCGGCTCAGAACCCCATCACTTTGGCCACGGTCGCCATGTCCGGATCGATGCCGGTGTGGAAGTGGGAGTCGTTGTGTTCAATCGCCGTGGTGGGGTCCTTCAGGCCGTTGCCGGTCAGTACGCACACCACGGTGGCTCCCGCCGGCACTTCGTCGCGTCGCTTCAGTAGGCCCGCCACGGAGGCGGCACTCGCGGGCTCGCAGAACACACCCTCACCGCTGCCCAGCAACTTGTAGGCGTCGATGATCTCGGCGTCCGTCACGGCCATGAAGTCACCGTTGCTTTCCGCCTTCGTCTTCAGGGCCTTCTCTTTGTTCACTGGATTGCCGATCCGGATGGCCGTGGCAATGGTGTCCGGTTGCTCCACGGTGTGACCCAGCACCAGCGGCGCAGCCCCGGCGGCCTGGAAGCCCATCATTCGCGGCAGGGTGCGGCTATGGCCGGCGTCCCGGTATTCGTTGAAGCCCATCCAGTAGGCGCTGATGTTTCCGGCGTTGCCCACCGGGATGCAGAGCCAGTCGGGGGCGTCGCCGAGGGCGTCGACCACTTCGAAGGCCGCCGTTTTCTGGCCCTGCAGCCGGTAGGGGTTGAGGGAATTCACCAGGGTGACCGGGTAGGTGTCGGCCACCTCACGCACGATCGCCAGGGCCCGGTCGAAGTTGCCCTGCACCGCCAGCACCTCAGCGCCATAGAGCAGGGCCTGGGCAAGCTTTCCCTGGGCCACGTAGCCATCGGGGATCAGCACGAAGGCCCGCATACCGCCGCGGCGGGCATAGGCGGCTGCGGCGGCGGAGGTGTTGCCGGTGCTGGCGCAGATCACCGCCTCCGAGCCGGCCTCCTTGGCCTTGGAGATGGCCATGGTCATGCCCCGGTCCTTGAAAGAGCCGGTGGGGTTGAGCCCGTCGTATTTGAGGAGCACCTTCACGCCCCTGCCGACTCGTTCGCTGATCACCGGCGCCGGGATCAGGGGCGTGGCACCTTCCCGCAAGGTAATCACCGGTGTGGCCGTGCTCACTGGCAGCCAGCGGCGATAGGCCTCGATTAGGCCGGGCCAGTCCTGCAGGGTGGGCGCCGGGGAGGCTGCCTGACCCAGCCGCCGCAGAGCTTGGAGCAGGGCCACGGATGCACCAGGGAAGCTAAAAGCGAATCTACCCCTCGGTTCTCCACACGGTTCTCAACAGCCTTTTCCCCAGGCCTGTCCGATCTGTGCAGCTGGACCCGGGGTCTGTTGCGTCCGGTTCCGATCGGACGGGGTTCAGCGGCTACCCGTGTCCTTACCCTGCAGACCATCGAGCGGCGATTCTGAAAAGAAGCGCACCAGGTCTGAAATCGAATTCGCCTTTTGCAACAGGGCCAGCAGGGCAGGCAGGTTGACCTCCATTTCACGGTTGGGGTAAGCCCGCAGGAAGGACACGGGCGAAAGGTTGCCGTTGCCTTCTGCGATCCCGATCACCAGGGCCGAGCGCAGCGCCGGCACGCCAGCCCCGGGAGTTTTGAGCGGATAAACGATGTTGGCGAGCCGATCCAGCAGGGCCTCCCCGATGCGGGTGTTGAGCAGTCGACTCACCAGCACCAGGGGCAGGGGGATGGATTGGTTGAGCAGTTTTCCCACCTCCACTGGGTTCTGGTTGCTGAACCTGAGCAGGTCGGCCAGGAGGCCCTGGGCCTCGCCTTTGGTGGCCAGGAGTTCCATGTCGGCCACGGGGATGGTGCGGCGGAAGGCCCCACTTACGAGAACGATGTTCTCTGCTGCCCGAGCGGTCGGGGCGGAATACAGCAGCCCTAGTCCCAGAAGGGCGCCGAGCAGCCTATGGCGTTTTCGCCGGCGCGGGTTCAAGCGCTTCGGTCCTGCGGAAGCCCCCGCATCAGCCGAGGGATGGCCCTGCGGAAAGCCCTGCTGAAAACCGGTCGAAAGGCTGGCCAAAGATTGCATCACTTCTGGTGAGGAATCTAGGTGCCGCCATCGCGAACGCTGCCGCTCAGGCGGGCCTTACCAAGACATCGCGCAGCAGCCGAACCACCCCCCGCTCGGCCAGACCCCGGGCCATCTCGAAACCCATCTGCCGAAGGTCGGGTTCGCTGAGCACTCGGGGCAGCCGCCTCAACAAGAGCTGAGGTTCAAAGCCAGGCATATCCTGCAGGATCGCGGCTAGTTGCCGCAGTGGTTCGAGGTCGAGCAACGGTTCACCTCTGCGGTCAGTCTCCGGGAGGCGCTGGCGCAGGCCGGGTGGCACTAGGTTGGCTGGTAATCGTCGACCCAGTCGCAGGGTTGTGCGCCAGGCCAGCGCGTCCAACCGCTGCACGGCCGCCTCCACCAATTGGCGGCGCAGCAGGCCGCCGTTGGGGGAGAACAGGAACTCAATCACCTGATCCAGCAGCCCTTCCAGGTCCAGTTGGGCCTGCAGGGAGGCACTATTGACGAGGCTTTCGAGTCGCTGCCACCGGAACTCGTCGCCGTCGTAGAGCATTTCCCGCAGGCTGCGCCGCAGCTGGGGATCAGGATCTTCCATCAGGCGGCGGGCGAAATAGGGATAGGCGGCGCCAAGAATCTTGAAGTCGGGATCCACGCTCAAGGCGATGCCCTCCAGGGTCACCAGAGAGCGGATGATCAGGGCGTAATAGGGGGGGACTTGGAAGGGGAAGCGATACATCACTCCAGAGAGATCGTCGGTTACCGCCTTGAAATCCATGCGACTCACTCCCATCTCCAGGGCCTGGCCAAACACGCTTTCAAAGGCGGGAACGATCGGCTCGAGATTCACCTCTTCCCCGAGAAAACCGAGGGCCACAAAATCCTTGGAGAGGGCTCCAAAATTTCGGTTCACAAGGTGAACAACTGCCTGAATCAGGCCGGTGCGTGATTCGCGGCTCACCGTGCTCATCATGCCGAAATCCAGATAGGCCAATCGACCGTCCGGTAAGGCGAGCAGATTACCGGGATGGGGATCAGCGTGGAAGAACCCGTGTTCCAGCAGCTGCTGCAGGCTGCAGTTCACCCCTACTTCCACCATGTCGTCGGGCTCCACACCGATGCCTCGGACGGCATCGAGGTTCGTGAGCTTCACCCCATCGATCCACTCCATCGTGAGCACGCGCCTGCTGGTGGCTTCATGGAAGATGCGCGGCACGGCGATGCGAGGGTTGTGGATGTGAAGCGCGGCAAATTTTTCCGCATTCGCCGCCTCATTGAGATAGTCCATTTCTTCGAACACCCGCTGACCCAGTTCATCGATCAGCGCAACCAGATCACTTCGGATCAGACCGACGTTGCGATTGAGCCAAGCGGCGATGTTGCGCACAATGTAGAGATCGAGCGTGATCTGCTCGCGCAGGCCCGGCCGCTGCACCTTTACGGCCACCTTCTGGCCGCCCTTGAGCACGCCCCGGTGCACCTGGCCGAGGGAAGCCGCTGAGATCGGTTCGCGCTCCAGGTGTTCGTAGATCGTGTCCACCGGAGCCCCGAGGTCCTCCTCGATGCAGGCCATTGCCAGGCCGGAATCGAAGCCGGGCAACTGGTCCTGAAGCTGGGCCAGCTCCTCGAGCAGCACCGGTGCAATGATGTCGGGCCGGGTCGAGAGGGCCTGGCCGGCCTTGATGAAGGCGGGTCCCAAGGAGGCCACCAGCGTGGCGGCCTCCCGGGAGCGTTCCCGCACCCGTTCGCCCCGCAGCCTCCCCAGCAACCAGTCGCTGCCCACTCCCATCAGGTAGAGAGCCATCGGCACCAGGGTCTGCCAAAGGCGGCGGACCAGGCGCTGGGGATGGCCGGCGTAGATGCGGGTGATGGCGGCCGGGTCGTAACGCAGCAGACCGCTGATCTCGATGAAGTCGCTGAGTTCGGAGGTGTCCGCGCCTGGACTGGCGTTCACCGCTGCGTCAGGGTCGCTTGCTGCCTGGATCATGGGCTCGATCGGTGGCGTTGGGGCCATGGGGTCGGCGCCGAACACGGTGGCCCGCATCGCCGCCAAGGCCTGTTCGGCGGCCGTGGCGCCCCCACTGGAGTTTCGCTCCCTTCGGGAGTCGCCGGCCGTGACCGGGTTGGCGGTGGAGGCGGCGGCAGGGGATGGCATCGAGGCTGACGTCCGGGCCGCGGTAGGGGTTCGATTCTGTCGGGCCGAGGTGGGTTGGCGGGGCTGTTCTGATCACTGCCCGATTCCGGGGCTTGCTTCTTGTTGCTGGTGGGGGCCTGTTCCAACGTGCTGGCTGCCGCTACGGTCGGGTATTGCACGCACACGCTCGCCGGAGGCTGGGGTGCTCACGGGTCTGCGCCTCGAGAACATTGCCCTGATCGAGCGGCTGGAGCTGGCCTTTGCTGAAGGCTTCACCGTGCTCACCGGCGAGACCGGCGCTGGTAAATCGATTCTGCTCGACGCCCTCGATGCCCTGCTGGGCGGGGCCCAAGGCGCTCAGGGGGCGCGGCTGCTGCGGCGGGGCAGTGAGCGCGGCCGGATCGAGGCATGTTTTGCGCTCACGCCACCGGTGCAGGCCTGGCTTGAGCAGCAGCAACTGGAGGCCGAGGAGGGCGAGCTGCTGCTCAGCCGCGACTGGCGCCTGCAGGAGGGACGGCCGACCAGTCGGCACCGGCTCAATGGCGTGGCGATCGGTCGGAGCCAGGTGCTGGAGCTTCGCCCCTTGCTGCTGGATCTCACCGTTCAGGGCCAGACCCAGCAGCTGGCCCGTCCCGGACAGCAGCGTCGCTGGCTCGACCGCTTCGCCGGGGCCGATCAGGTGCCGCTGCTGGAGGCCGCGGCGGTGGTGTGGCGCGCCTGGCGGGAGGCCACCGCCGCTCTGGCCGCTGCCCGTGCAGACCAGGCCAGCCTTGAGCAGGAACGCCAGCGCCAGGAGCAGCTGCTGGAGGAACTGGAGGCGGCGGCCCTGGAGGATCCGCAGGAGGGTCAACGCCTTGAGATCGACCAGGACCGTCTGGCCCACGGGGTTCGGCTGCAGGAGGGGGTGATGGCCCTGCTCGGCCGGTTGGTGGAAGGAGCGGAGGGAGCGCCTTCGGTGCTGGATCACCTGTCGGCCTGCGAGCAGGAATTGCAGCAGATGGCCGGCCTGGATCTTTCCTTGGCCGATCTGGCCGGGGCCTGCACCGATGGCTTGGCTTCTCTGCAAGATTTAGCCCGCGATCTCGACCGCTATGGCACTTCTCTGGAGAGTGATCCGGCCTCCCTGGCGGAGTTGCAGGAGCGCCTGGCCCAGCTCAAGGCCCTGGAGCGCCGCCACGGCCTTGAGCTTCCCGAATTGATCGACCTGCGCGATCGCCTGCGGGAGCAGTTGGCTCCCGGCGGTTTCGAGGCTTCCCTCGCCGCCCTTGAGCAGGCCGAGGCCAACTCCCGTCGCCGCCGGGACAGGGCCAATGCCGCCCTGAGCGCCGCGCGCACCCGGGCCGCTCGCGGCCTGGAAGGCCAGCTGATGGAGGCCCTGCGGCCGATGGGTCTGGCCCAGGTGCGCTTTGCCGTGGCCATCGAGGCCGCCGATGCCGGTGAGGAGGGAGCCGATGCGGTGCGGTTCCTGTTCACGGCTAACCCCGGTCAACCCCTTGCACCCTTGGCGGAGGTGGCTTCCGGAGGTGAGATGAGCCGTTTTCTCCTGGCCCTGAAAACCTGCCTGGCCGCTGCCGATCCCCATGTCACCCTGCTCTTCGATGAGATCGACACCGGTGTCAGCGGCCGGGTGAGCGGCGCCATGGCGGCCCTGCTCAAACGCCTGGCCGCCAGCCGCCAGGTGTTCTGCATCACCCACCAGCCCCTCGTGGCCGCCGCCGCCGACCACCACTTCCGGGTCAGTAAGGAGGTTGAGGCCGGCCTCACCCACACCCGGGTGTCCCACCTGCGGGACACTCAGCAGCGCCAGGCCGAACTGGCTGAACTGGCCGGTGGTGAATCCGGTGAGGCCTTCAGTTACGCCGCCAGCCTGTTGGAGCCGCTCTCCAGCCCGCCCCGCGCCGGTCAATCGGCGGCCTGAGCCGGCACGATCACCACCTGCAGCTGGAAGCGCTCGATGATCGAGCTGGCTCCTTCCCAAGGGCGCCAGTGGCGGAGTTGGAGCGTGCTGCGGCCAGGCCTGAGCATGCGGAACAGGAAGGAGATTTGCTGGGGGCCGCCGGCCAGGGGCAGGGATCGGCCATCGGGAAGGGTCGGGCCGGGAGCCTGCCGGCTTGCCATCCCGAGCGGTTCGATCCGGGTCGGGTCGTGGTGTTCGAGATCCCAGCCGTAACCCGTGCTGCCGTTGCCGCTGAGCACCACCTTCAGGGTTTCCCCTTGGCGCAGGATCAGGGAGTTGCCGTTGTCCTGGGCGGTCACGATCAGGGTTTGGCTGCTGGGCACGGGTTCTGGGGCGGCTGGTCTGGCGGGGGTTGCGCTGGCCGTGGCCATCAGCAGCGCCGTCAGCAGCCGCGGGGCAGCGGCGATCGGGGCTTGAAATCGCTCCAGCCCCAATGGCGAGCGGCGGCGCCATGAACAGCGAAACAGCATCGACATGGTCAGGCGGTCGGCATTTGCCTAGCTTGTAGCCACTGTTGCGAGTCCGGCATGTTTGCCCGTCTTGTTGTTTCTGCTGCCAGCCTTGTGGTGCTGTTCACCGTTGGCGTAGCCCAGGCCACGGCCTGTGAGAAGCATCTTAACGGCCACCAGAACAGCGCCAAAACCAACAGCGAAGTTCAAAGCCGTTGATCACAATCCCACTTTTTTGGGATCGGTTACGTCGCCCAAATTACACAAGCTGCCTTGTGGGGCGGCTTTTCTTTGTTCGCTCACCGGAAGCGGCTTAATCTTTTTTTCGGTGATGATCAACCCATCGAAGCCAGTCCGATCCATGGCCCGCAACGATCAGCCCTCCTTTCTTGGTAGCTCTGCCTTCTGGAACTTCGTGGCCGACCAGCAAGCGGATCCGGTGGTGCGTAGGTTGTATGAACAAGTGGGTTCCAAGCTGCGAAGCCAGCCCCTTGATTCCCATGCCGCCAGCAAGCCCTTCGAGGCTGGCTGATCCAGGCTTCCGGCGCCCTGGGGCGTTTCACTATGCCGCTATGGTTGGCCTCTTGGAGATCCAACCCTTCTAGAGTGAGCGGCTGCCAGAGCTTTCTATGCCCCGCGCCAGCGCCGGCTCCAGGTCTACCCAGGCGACGGTGACCGTCCCCCCTCCTGAGCCGCCGCTGGCCACCACCGGTCCCCTCGTGTCCCGAACCTCTGAATCCGCGCTGCATCGGCTCAGCGGCGGCAATCTGGAGGATGTGATCCGCGTGCGGGGCGCTCGCCAACACAACCTCAAGAACGTCGATCTCACGATTCCCCGCAATCGCCTGGTGGTGTTCACCGGCGTGAGCGGCAGCGGTAAGAGTTCGCTCGCTTTCGACACGATTTTTGCCGAGGGCCAGCGCCGCTACGTGGAGAGCCTCTCCGCCTACGCGCGCCAGTTCCTCGGCCAGGTGGACAAGCCCGATGTGGATGCGATCGAGGGGCTCTCGCCGGCCATCTCGATCGATCAGAAATCCACCAGCCACAATCCGCGCTCCACCGTGGGCACGGTCACGGAGATTCAGGACTATCTGCGGCTGCTGTTCGGCCGTGCGGGCGAACCCCACTGCCCCCAATGCGACCGCTCGATCCGGCCCCAGACCATCGATGAGATGGTGGACCAGATCCTCACCCTCCCCGAGGGCACCCGCTATCAGCTGCTGGCGCCGGTGGTGCGGGGCAAGAAGGGCACGCACGTGAAGTTGCTCAGCGGTCTGGTGGCCGAGGGTTTCGCCCGGGTGCGGATCAACGGCGAGGTGCGCGAGCTGGCCGACAACATCGAGCTCGACAAGAACCACGCCCACAACATCGAGGTTGTGGTGGATCGCCTCGTAGCCCGCGAGGGGGTGCAGGAGCGTCTCACCGATTCGCTGCGCACAGCCCTGAAGCGCGGCGAGGGGCTGGCCTTGGTGGAGGTGGTGCCCAAAACCGGCGAGGAGCTGCCGGAGGAGGTGGAGCGTGAGCGCCTCTATTCCGAGAACTTTGCCTGCCCCGCCCATGGCGCCGTGATGGAGGAGCTCTCACCGCGGCTGTTCTCCTTCAACAGTCCCTATGGCGCCTGCGTTGACTGCCACGGGATCGGCCACCTGCGCCGGTTCACCACCGAGCGGGTGGTGCCCGATCCCGCCCAGCCCGTGTATGCCGCTGTCGCCCCCTGGAGCGATAAGGACAACAGCTATTACTTCTCCCTGCTCTATTCGGTGGGTGAGGCCTTCGGCTTCGAACTCAAGACCCCCTGGAACCAGCTCACGGAGGAGCAGCGGGAGGTGTTGCTGCATGGCAGCAAGGAGCCGATCTCGATCCAGGCTGACAGCCGCTATCGGAAGGGACAGGCCTATGTGCGCCCCTTCGAGGGGATCCTGCCGATCCTGGAGCGCCAGCTGCGCGATGCCAGCGGTGAGGCGATCCGCCAGAAACTAGAGAAGTATCTGGAACTGGTGCCCTGCTCCACCTGCCGGGGTCTGCGGCTCAAGCCCGAAGCCCTGGCGGTGCGGGTGGGCCCCTATGCCATCCATGAGCTCACCGCTGTGAGCGTGGCCGAAACCCTCGCCCGCATCGAGGCGCTGATGGGGGTGGGAGCCAGTGCAGGTGCCGAGCCCCTGCTCACCCCTCGCCAGATTCAAATCGGCGATCTGGTGCTGCGGGAGATCCGCATGCGGCTGAAGTTCCTGCTGGATGTGGGCCTCGATTACCTCAGCCTTGATCGACCGGCGATGACGCTCAGCGGCGGTGAGGCCCAGCGGATCCGATTGGCCACCCAGATCGGCGCCGGCCTCACCGGCGTGCTTTACGTACTGGATGAACCGAGCATCGGCCTGCACCAGCGCGACAACGACCGCCTACTGGCCACCCTGATCAAGCTGCGCGACCTCGGCAACACCCTGATCGTGGTGGAGCATGACGAGGACACGATTCGCGCTGCCGACCATCTGGTGGACATCGGTCCGGGGGCAGGGGTGCATGGAGGCCACATCGTGGCGGAGGGGTCGCTGCAGGATCTGCTCGAGGCGGAAGATTCGCTCACTGGCGCCTATCTGAGCGGCCGCCGCTCCATCCCCACCCCGGCCGAGCGCCGCGATGCCGGCAGCCGCCGCCTCACCCTGGTGAATTGCAGCCGCAACAACCTCACCGGTGTCGATGTAGAGATCCCCCTGGGCCGGCTGGTCTGTGTCACGGGGGTGAGCGGCAGCGGCAAGAGCACCCTTGTGAATGAACTGCTGCACCCGGCCCTGGAGCACAAGCTGGGCCTGAAGGTGCCCTTCCCGGCCGGCCTGGAGGAGCTGCGCGGCATCAAGGCGATCGACAAGGTGATCGTGATCGACCAGAGCCCGATCGGGCGCACCCCCCGCTCCAACCCCGCCACCTACACCGGCGCCTTTGATCCGATTCGCCAGGTGTTTGCCGCCACGGTGGAGGCCAAGGCCCGTGGCTACCAGGTGGGTCAGTTCAGCTTCAATGTCAAGGGCGGGCGCTGTGAGGCCTGTGGGGGCCAGGGGGTGAATGTGATTGAGATGAACTTTTTGCCCGATGTCTATGTGCAGTGCGATGTGTGTAAGGGGGCCCGGTATAATCGAGAAACCCTTCAGGTCACGTATCGGGGTCACACGATCGCTGATGTTCTAGAGATGACGGTGGAGCAGGCCGCTGGCGAGTTCAGCGCCATTCCCCAGGCCGCCGATCGGCTGCGCACCCTGGTGGATGTGGGCCTGGGTTACATCAAGCTCGGCCAGAGTGCCCCTACCCTCTCCGGAGGAGAAGCCCAGCGGGTGAAACTGGCCACCGAGCTCTCCAAGCGTGCCACCGGCAAAACGCTCTATTTGATCGACGAACCCACCACCGGCCTCAGCTTCTACGACGTGCACAAGTTGATGGAGGTGATGCAGCGGCTGGTGGATAAGGGCAACTCGATCCTGGTGATCGAGCACAACCTCGATGTGATTCGCTGTGCGGATTGGATTATCGATCTGGGCCCCGATGGTGGCGACAAGGGCGGCGAAATCGTGGTGGTGGGCACCCCTGAATCGGTGGCCGAGCATCCCACCAGCCACACCGGGCGCTATCTAAGGCAGGTGCTGGAGCAGCATCCTCCCGAACCGTTTACCGACTGAGGCAGACCGGCCGCAGTCGGGCTACAGATCCGCCGCCATTGCTCCGCAGCCGCCTACGCCAACCGCCGATTCTGCTATCGCTGAGAGTGAACCACGGGTATGGCGACCATGGGGTTGGTGGTGTTCCATCTCCATCTGCATGGCTTGCTACGGGGTCACGATCCTGAACTGGGCCGGGATTCCGATACCGGTGGCCAGACGATCTACGTGCTCGATCTGGTCCGGGCTCTGGCCCAGCGGCCGGAGGTGGAGCGGGTCGAGGTGGTGACCCGCCGTATTCACGATTCCTGCGTTGGCCCCGATTACGCCGAGCCCGAGGAGCGGCTTGGTCCCCGGTTGTCGATCCGTCGCATCCCGTTCGGGCCCCGCGCCTACCTACCCAAGGAGCAGCTTTGGCCCCACCTCGATGAACTGGTGAACAGCCTGGCCACGTCGATGTTGGCGGCTCCGCGCCTACCCGACTGGATTCATGCCCATTATGCCGATGCTGGTTACGTGGGGGCCCAGCTTCACCAGCGCTTGGGGGTGCCCCTGCTGTTCACCGCCCACTCCCTGGGCCGGGAGAAGCGACGGCGGTTGCTCGGCTCGGGCTTGGATCCCTCCGCCATCGAGGCCCGCTATGCCCTGAGCCGGCGCATTGAGGCTGAGGAGTTCGCCCTCTCTCAGGCTGCGCTGGTGGTCACCAGCACCCTTCAGGAACTAGAGCAGCAGTACGCCCACTACTCCCGCTTTCGGCCGGAGCGGGCCCGGGTGATTCCGCCGGGGGTCGATGCGAGCTGTTTCTATCCGCCTCGGCCCGGGGTGCGGGAGCAGGGCCCCGGCTCTGGACTGCAGTCCCGGCTCCACGCCCTTCTCCAGGAACCCCACCGGCAGCCCCTGCTGGCGATCTGCCGCCCGGACCGTCGCAAGAACATTCCCGCCTTGCTGGAGGCCTTCAGCTGCTCTCCCATCCTCCAGGGCCACCACAATCTGGTGCTGGTGATGGGCGATCCGGCCGTCGGGGTCTCCTGTGGAGGCGAGAGAAAGGAGGTGCTGGATCAGGTGGAGGGATGGCTGCGCCATCCAGCCCTGCATGGGCGGGTGGCCCTGCCCCGCCAGCTGCGCAGGGAGCAGATACCGCCTCTCTACCGCTGGGCCGCCCGCCTAGGCGGCGTGTTTGTGAATCCAGCCCTCTCCGAACCCTTTGGGCTCACCCTGCTCGAGGCGGCAGCCTCCGGTCTGCCGGTGGTCACCACCGATGACGGTGGTCCCCGAGACATCCTGCGTCATTGCCGTAACGGTCTTCTGGTGGATGTCAGTAGTCCCGATGCCCTGCGGCTGGCCCTGGAGCGGAGCCTGGCCGATTCGGTGCGCTGGCGGCAGTGGAGCCGCAATGGCCTGGAGGCCGTTGGGAGGTTGTACCGCTGGCCGGCCCATGGGGCCACCTACATCAAGGAGGCGAGGGCCGTGATCCTGGGCCAGCGGCAGGGGCGGGGTGCCCCGTTCTCGGCCCTTCCCCGCGGCGGCACGGCGCCCCCGTCTCAGTTGGGGGGCACCTCGCCGTTTCCGCTGGGATGCTGGGTGTTCGAGGCAGGCATCCAGTAGCTCAGTTCGTTCTCCCAGTACTCCCGGCCCGCAAGCCGCCCGGTGCTCAGCTTGGTGTGGGCCATGGCGGATATCAGCTGGGTGAGCTCCAAGGGGGAGAGATCGGTGTGGATATCCTCCCCGGCGATCCGGAGCAGCGCCGGCAGCTGGGCGAGGGTGGCGGGCTGGGCCAGCTTGCGGAACACCTGGTTGATCACCTGCCGTTGCCGCTCCATCCGGCCCAGGTCTCCCGTTTCGTCGTGACGGAAGCGAAGGAAACCCTCCAGCTTCTCGCCCTTGAGCACCTGGAGGCCTGGATCGAGGTCGATATAGAGCCCCTGGCTGTTGTCCACGTAGTACATGCGCTTCGGAACATCCACCTCAACGCCGCCAAGGGCATCGGCCACCTTGTTGACGGCCGCCAGATTCAGCTTGAGGTGCCGCGCGATCGGCTGCCCCAGCAGGGTGCTCACCTCCTGTTTCACCGCATCTGGCCCCATCACGCCATAAAGGGCGTTGGCCTTGAGTACGCCGTGGTCGGTGGTTTCCACATAGGTGTCTCGCGGCACCTGGGTGATGCGGGTGATGCCGTTCTCGACCTGCACCGCTGCCATCACATCGGTATTGCCGCTCACCACATCGCTGCCGAGCACCAGCACGCGCTGCTGGCCCAGGCCGAGCGGATGGAGAAGGCTGTTGAATTGACTCTGCAGCTGGCTAAGGGCAGCGAGGGGGGTGCCTAGGGGGAGGGTAAGGCCTTGCTGCTGGCCAAGGACGAAGCCCAGGGCGATACCCAGCCCGAAGCTCCGCAGAGGGAGGTGTCTCCGCTGGGGCGCCATGGCGGTTTGTCGACGATCGAGGAACTCGGGAACCTCCGCCAGGGGTGAGGGAGTCTGGTCAGGGCGTGTGGGAACACGTCTGCTTCGCTGGCGCCGACTGACCGGGGGCTCGGAGGGGGTAGGGACCTGGCTCATGAAGGCGAGTGCTGGCAGAACCTTACGGCCTTGAAATTGCTTTAACCAGGGGGCGCGCTCTGGATCAGACGCTACCGCGCACCTCAATCGCCGCAGCGGCCCGGTCGGCCCGCTGGCGTGCCTCCGCTTCGTTGGCGCCCCGGGCCAGGGCCACCCCCATGCGTCGCAGCGGCCGGGCATCGGGTTTGCCGAAGAGCAGCACCTGGGTCTCCGGGATCGCCAGGGCCTGCGCTACTCCCCCGTAGGTCACGCTCGCGGCCGCTTCCGAAGCCAGGATCACGCGGCTGGCGGCGGGGCCGAGCACTCCAGCAGACATACGGGTCGGTATCTGAGGCAGGTTTCGGCGCAGCATCCTCCACAGGTCGTGGCGGCCTGAGGTGTCCTGTCCTTGGTAGACACTTGACTTCCCAACCCACTTGCGGGATTTTCACAACGAGGTCTGGCTGGATGGGAGGCAATCAACTCGGCTCTTGTCGATTTCAACCCTACTTTTGATCTGCAGCATGGCGATGAGGAAATAGTTAACATCGATATCCGATTCCGGAGAGTTGCTACAGATCTTAGGATGACTTGTGTGCAAATAGAATAAGTTTAATTTGAGTGGAATCGCAGCGCTCATAAATCTGGTCATCTTGGGCTGCCTGCTATTTGAAGCATGTTGCATGGAAGATTGGTGTGCCATGGAATCTGAATAAACCTCCTTAAAGCTCCAAAAGCACAAAGACAACAGATTGTCCGTGTAGTGCTGATACTGTTCTTGGTATGTGTATCCCGTCACGCTGATTAGGGTCGAAACGCTTCATTAATGCTTCGTCTGTCTGCAGGTACTCGGTTTCCGAGCTGCCAAGAGGTTACGCCTCTCGCAAGAGGTTTTATTGACAAGAGATTTTATTGATCAGATTCAGATGCGATTGCGAGAATCAGCATGGTTTCTGGAATTGTCTATTATGGGCGGACTTATTCACTCATTGTTCGCTTACCGGTGATTTACCAGTAAGGTGGCGAAGATGTTTGGCGAGGTATCTTACCGGTTTGGTAATTTTCATAGAGGCAGAATTGCGAAGATTGCTGATTTCATCGCGCAATGCGGCAATTGTTGCAATGTAGCCTCCTGTCTTATCGCAATCATAGGCGGAGGTAAGGTATTCGCAGTATTGCGGCTTCTGAAGCATTGCAGCAGCGAGGGCGTCTACGTCTGAAATTGGACGCAATTGGGGAAGTAAGTTATGAGGGATCGTAAAGCGATGGAGTTGTTCACGAGGGATTCCAAGCAGATTGGCTTCCCCGCACATACCGTACATATTTTGTTGTTCTCTACGAAAATTCTCCCTTCGGAACGAAGGAGTATAATGCAACCATACCTCGTAGTTTAGTGATAATAAATAGTCCGCTACGGGCCAAGAGTCACGCATAAGATTGGACTCAGCCATAACGACTGGTCGTTGTTCAGAAAGAATGCGACTACCTCCCTGTAAAACCATCAACTCCATGCCTTCAACATCGATCTTAATGAAAGCAACTGGCCCAAAATGCACATCGTCCAACCGAACGGCTTCAACCTCAAATTGAGAAAAAATCGGGATTTCAGATCGGCTCTGCACTTCGGCGCGTAGTGCTCCAAGATTGGATGATGAATTCAAATCAGGAATTGACATCCATAGCCTACCGCTAGCCTTTGATAAGGCCCACTGGTGGAGTTGGATTTGGGTTAGGCTATTCGTTCGAACGTTAGCTGAGAGAAGCTCAAAGTTTACTGGATGAGGCTCAAAACAAATGACATGGCCTGAGTCCCCGACGAGCTCAGCGAAAGCAAGAGCGTGGGTGCCAATGTTGGATCCAATATCTAATACAGTATCACCCGGGGTGAGAAAAGATTGTGCAAGTTCTATTTCTGCTTCTGCCCATTCACCATATAAGCGGAGTGAGCGACCAATTGTGTCGTCGTTTTTTAGAAATCTCATTCGCCCATATCGGCAATCAGCGGTTTCGATTAATTCGGGTGGAACGTGGCTCTTTGGCATTCTAAGGGGCCGTTAGATATTTGTTCATGTTAACTCACCAGTAAAGCCCTGGATAGCCCGACGCGGGATCAGGAGATGCACCAGACCAGAGCCAATTAGAAGTCATCCTGACGAGGGCTCCTCTCAGCTTGGCCAGGCTGGCGGGCTGGGCCAGCTTGCGGAACACCTGGTTGATCACCAGCCGCTGCCGTTCCATCCGAGCCCACCAGCTCACTTCCCTTCAGCAGTAGGGGGCTGGGGTAGAGGTCGATGATGAGGCCCTGGCTGTTGTCCACGTAGTACATGCGCTTCGGCACATTCACCTCTACCCCGCCGAGGGCATCGGTCACCTTGGCCGTGGCGTCCAGGTGCACCTTGAGGTGCTGCTGCACCGGGATTCCGATCAGCTGGCTCATCTCCTGCTTCGCCGCCGCCGGCCCCAGCACGCCGTAGAGGCCATTGGCCTTCATCAACCCCTGGCCGGCCGTTTCCACGTAGGTGTCACGCGGCACCTGGATCACGCGCGTGATGCCGTTGTGGATCTGCACAGCGAAGATCACATCGGTGTAGCCGGACATCACATCGCTGCCGAGCAGGAGCACCGGTAACTGGCCCAGCACCAGGGTCTGGACATGGTGGGGAAGCTGGCCAGCAGCGGCTGAGAAAGTTGGGCACGGCTACCGTCTCAGTGTCCGGGGCGGAGACGCCGTCGCGGAGGCGCTGTCCACGGCTAGAGCGTTTCATTACCCGCGGTTCGATGGGAGACGAGGCCTGACTCGTAGCGTCGCAAGTACTTGAAAGTTTACGGTCTGGATTTACGCCGCACCAGGGGTCTTGCGAAACCTGCCGTCGTTTCGTATTGCGATCGCCGCAGCGGCCCGGTCGGCCCGGCGACGTGCCTCCGCTTCGTTGGCGCCCCGAGCCAGGGCCACCCCCATGCGTCGCAGCGGCCGGGCATCGGGTTTGCCGAAGAGCAGCACCTGGGTCTCCGGGATCGCCAGGGCCCGCGCTACTCCCCCGTAGGTCACGCTCGCGGCCGCCTCCGAAGCCAGGATCACGCGGCTGGCGGCGGGGCCGAGCGATCGGATCGCCGGAATCGGCAGGCCGAGCACCGCCCGTAGGTGCAGCTCAAATTCACTGAGGTTCTGTCCCACCAGGGTCACCAGGCCCGTGTCGTGGGGGCGGGGCGACAGCTCCGAGAACACCACCTCCGGATCGGCGGGATCGCCGCAGAGAAAGAACTCCACCCCGAAGAGGCCGGCGCTACCCAGGTCGTCGGTCACCGCCTTGGCCATGGCCTGGGCCTCCGCCAGCTGCCGCTCACCGATCACCGCCGGTTGCCAGCTGCACTGGTAGTCGCCCCGCTCCTGGATGTGGCCGATCGGGGGGCAGAAGAGGGTGGGTCCGTTCCATTGCTTCACCGTGAGCAGGGTGATCTCCAGCTCAAAGCGCAGGAACTCCTCCACGATCACCCGCGCCCCGCTGCCCCGCGCGCCTGCCAGGGCCGCTGCCCAGGCTGCCTCAATCCCCTCCGGGCCCTCCACCATGCTCTGGCCCTTGCCGGAGGAGCTCATCACCGGTTTCACCACCACGGGCCAGCCCAGCGGTGCGGCGGCGGCGGCGAGCTCGGCGGCGCTCTCCGCGTAGGCGAAGCGGGCGGTGCGCAGGCCCAATGGCCCGGCGGCCCGATCCCGGATCCGGTCGCGGTTCATCGTCACCGCCGTGGCGCGGGCTGTGGGGATCACGGTGATGCCCTCGGCCTCCAGCTCCGCCAGGGCATCCACGGCCAGGGCCTCGATCTCGGGGATCACCAGATCGGGCCGGTGGCGGCGCACCACCGCCTTGAGGGCCTCGGGATCGCTCATGGCCACCACCTCGGAGGTGTGGGCTACCGCCATGGCGGGGGCATCGGCGTAGCGATCCACCGCGATCACCCGGCAGCCGAGCCTTTGGGCGGCGATCGCCACCTCCTTGCCCAGCTCGCCGCTGCCCAGCAGCATCAGGGTGCGGGGCAGATCCGGTGTTCCGGGACCGGGCGGGCCGCTTGTTGGCGCCAGGGAGGCTTCTTGCGCTGGCACCGCCATCGGATCGGGACCCAAACCAGCCCTGATCCTGCCGCGTGGAGGTGCCGGGGGCTCGCCTAGCCTGACCGCCGAAACGCCTGGGATGATGTTCTGGATGGGTGCGATCGCCTTGCTGCCCTTGGGATTGAGCACCGCCGGAGAGGCTTCCGAAGCCCTTCCGTTCGGCCTCTCCATGGGGGAGCTCCAGACCTGGACGCTGGTGTACCTGGGCCTCTCCTCCCTGGCCTTTGTGGTGGTGTGGGTGTTGGGTTATCTGAGGCGCTGATCACCCTGGCCGGCAGGCCCCGGGCCATCCGCTCAACAGGGTGAATCTCAGCCCGGTGGATGGAGCAGGGTGAGTTGCCGCTCCGGGGATTCCTCGCTCACGAATCCGTAGGCCTCGAACACGGCAGGATCGGCGTGGTTGATATGGGGCCCATCGGCCTGGCGTTCCAACCAGAAGCCCTCGGCGGCCAGGCGACGCATCAGGGCGGCAGCTTCCTCAAACCGGGACGCCATGGCATCAAGGCTGGCGCAGTCTGTGGTCAGGCCGGTTTCCTTCCAGGTGAAGTAGGCCAAGGCGGCCATCTCCAGACGTACCAATCGAGTCTAGGGATGCCTGCAAAACCGCTGCGATGCAATCAATGCAGCCGTGGGTGTAGGTGGGGTACGCCGTTGGTCGAAGCGGGCCTTGGCCTCTTCGCTGGCGCAGGGGGTGTCAACCCGCGGCGGCACTGGCCAGGGAAGGCAGCAGGGTGACGAGCTGGGGGAAGAACAGGATTAGCAGCAGCACCGAGAGCTGCAGGGCAATGAAGGGTAGAGCGCCGCGATAGATGTCGCCCGTGCTCACCCCTTCCGGCGCCACGCCGCGCAAATAAAACAGGGCAAAGCCGAAGGGGGGGTGAGGAAGGAGGTTTGCAGGTTGGCGCCGATCACCACACCGAGCCAGAGCAGGCCTTCGGGGCCCAGGAGCTGGCGGGCGGTGGGCAGCAGCAGCGGCACAACGATGAAAGCAATCTCAAAGAAGTCGATGAAAAAGCCGAGGGCAAAGATCACCAACATGCTCACCGCCAGAAAGCCCGTCCGGCCGCCGGGTAGCTGCAGCAGCAATTCAATCGCTGATCAGCACATCGCCGCCGACGCCGCGAAACACCAGGCTGAAGGCCGTGGAGCCGATCAGGATGGCGATCACCATCGCTGTGGTGCGCACGGTGGAATCGCTCACTTGCCGCAGGGCGGCGCGGCTGAAGCCCCCCTGGGCGGCAGCCAGGGCCATGGCGCCCACCGCCCAGAGCACACCGGCTTCGGTGGGGGTGGCAATGCCGAAGAAGATAATTGGGTGCCGCCTTTGATCAGCCGCTGCAGAACCGTGGCGTTGAGGGCGTCGTAGCGGCTGAGCATCAACTCGTTGGCCTCGTGGCAGGCGGCGGCGAACATGGCCTGGTATTCGCTGGGGAGCTTGCGCCAGGCCGGCAGGTTCAC
>CALRXC020000008.1:0-98737 GCA_943372025.1 Synechococcus sp. UW140
CAGCGTCAAGGAACTGATCGCCAGGATTGAGCAGTTCGTGGCGGCCTACAACAAAACCAAGGCCCCGTTCAGCTGGACCGCGACGGCGGACTCAATCCTGGAGAAGCTCCAGCGACTTTGCTCGCAAATCTCCGGGACGGCACACTAGACAGCTGGCCAACCGGGTCAAGCCCCAGGGGGCGAAAGCGGCAACTGAATACCCGAGCTCACAGCTCGGGTATTCAGTTGCCGCTTATTTGTCGCTGCTAGCGTTTTCTTACCGCTGTACGAGTTCCGTGACGGCCACCCTCTCCCGCTCCACCTTCATCGGGCTGCGCTGCAAGGAGTGCGGTCACCCCTATGAAGCCGGCGCCCGCCATGTCTGCGAAGACGTCTGTTTCGGCCCCTTGGAGGTCGTCTACGACTACGACGCCATCCGCAGCCGGGTGAGCCGCGCCACGATCGAGGCCGGTCCCACCTCCATCTGGCGCTACCGAGAATTCCTCCCCATCGAAGGGGATCCCATCGATGTGGGCACCGGCTTCACCCCCCTGCTGCGGGCCAACCGGCTGGCCCGCAGCCTTGGCCTCAAGGAGCTCTACATCAAGAACGATGGTGTGAACATGCCGACGCTCTCCTTCAAGGATCGGGTGGTGTCCGTGGCCCTTACCCGCGCCCGCGAACTCGGTTTCACCACCGTGAGCTGCGCCTCCACCGGCAACCTGGCCAATTCCACCGCCGCCATCGCCGCCCATGCCGGCCTGGAGTGCTGCGTGTTTATCCCCAGCGACCTGGAGCTGGGCAAGGTGCTCGGCACCCTGGTTTATAACCCCACGCTGATGGCGGTGAAGGGCAACTACGACCAGGTGAATCGCCTCTGCTCGGAAGTGGCAAACACCTACGGCTGGGGCTTCGTGAACATCAACCTCCGCCCCTATTACTCGGAAGGATCGAAAACCCTGGGCTACGAGGTGATCGAACAGCTCGGCTGGCGCCTGCCCGATCACATCGTGGCCCCCCTGGCCTCCGGCTCCCTGTTCACCAAGATCCGCAAGGGTTTTGACGAATTCATCAAGGTTGGGCTGGTGGAGGAGAAGGCGGTGCGCTTCAGCGGCGCCCAGGCCGAGGGCTGCAGCCCGATCGCCCAGGCCTTCGCCGAGGGCCGCGACTTCATCACCCCGGTGAAGCCTCACACCATCGCCAAGTCGATCGCCATCGGCAATCCGGCCGACGGCCCCTACGCCATCGACATCGCCAACCGCACCGGCGGCACCATCGCCGCGGTGAGCGATGCCGAGATCATCGAGGGCATCAAGCTGCTGGCCGAAACCGAGGGCGTCTTCACCGAAACCGCAGGTGGCACCACGATTGCGGTGCTCAAGAAGCTAGTGGAGCTGGGCAAGATTGAGCCCAGCGAAACCACCGTGGCCTACATCACTGGCAATGGCCTCAAGACCACCGAGGCCATTGCCTCTTCGATCGGAGAGCCCTTCCTGATCGAGGCTCAGTTGGCCAGCTTCAACAGTGCCTGGGAGCGGGCCCAGTCGCTGCATCGCGCCACTTGGGAAACCGTGGGCTGAACCCCGCAGCCCCTGCCCCGAGCTCTCGGCGATCCCGATCGGCGGATTGCAATCGGCGGATTGCAACCAGTCACCCTGATCCCTTACCTCACCCCCACCAGCCGATCGACACCATGGCCGTCCAGGTTCTGATCCCCACCCCCTTACAGAAGTTCACCAACGACCAAGTCAGCGTGGACTTGGAGGCCACGAACGTCGATGAACTGCTCCAGGCGATGGAGGGTCGCTTCCCTGGCATCCTCAGCCGCCTCTGCGATGAGAGCGGCAAGCTGCGTCGCTTCCTCAACGTGTATGTCAATAGCGAGGATATCCGCTTCCTCAATCACCAGGCTACCGCCTTGGCCGATGGGGATGAAGTAAGCATCGTTCCCGCCGTGGCGGGCGGCTGAATCCACCCCCAGCTGATGGCGGCCATCAGCGATCTGGAAGCATCGCCGACACCAACGTCGTCTTCTCGCCCATAAGGTATTGAACCTTCGTCGTTTCGGAAGCTCCAAATCCATGGGCAACGCTGCGACCCCCACACCCACAGGCTCCCCGCCGGCACCGATCCATCGGGAAAAGACGGAGGATCCTGGCGGCGAGCCGATCGATTCGCCATCCCTAGCCAGCGGGCTGCTACGGGGCGAGCACGGGAGGGAGATGGGCGAAGGCTGGGAAACTCCAGCTCTCTGGTTCGACTACCGCGAAGCGGCCAACCCGGTGCGCCCCGGCCTCACCGAGCCGATCGGTCTGCACCAGTGGGACCCCGAGCTTCACGCCCAAGGACCTACGGCCATCCTGCCGCTGGACCTGAGCCGGGAGCTGGGTTGCCAGGGACCGGCCACCAGTCCCGCCCTCGCCGCCCACTTCCTGCGGATTCTTCCCGGTGAAGCCCTCAGTGCCGCCGCCGTGGCGACCACCTCCCTGTTCGCCGTGTTGCGGGGCGGCGGTTCCCTGACCCGCCCAGGCGACAGCCACGCCGGCCCCCTCTCCCTGGCCTGGGAGAGCGGCGACGTGTTCGTGCTGCCGGCAGGGCATGCACCCCCCCGCCTCGAAGCCCGGCAGGAAAGCGTTCTCTACTGGGTTCACGATGGCCCGCTGCTCCGCTACCTGGGCGTCGAGCCAAGCCTGCCTCGCTTCCGTCCCTGTTACTACCCAGCCGCCAGGCTGGAGCGGGAACTGGAGACCCTGCTCAACGACCCATCCGCCAGCAGGGCGAACCGGCTCAGCCTGCTGCTGGGCCACGCCGATCTGCCGGCCACCCGCACCGTGTCCCACACCCTGTGGGCCATGCAAGGGGTGTTGCCGGCAGGGTCCATGCAGTCGCCCCACCGGCACCAGTCGGTGGCCCTTGATCTGATCCTCGATTGCGACCCCGGTTGCTACACCCTGGTGGGAAGCTCCTGCGACAGCGAAGGGCGGATCCGTGATCCCCAGCGGATCGACTGGAAAAGCGGGGGCGCCTTCATCACACCACCAGGCCTCTGGCATGCCCATGGGAACGAAAGCAGCCGGGCTGCCCGGCTGCTGCCAATTCAGGATGCGGGCCTACACACCTACCTTCGCAGCCTCGACATCCGCTTCTGGGGCGGCATTCGGGGTGAGCAGTAAGGAGAGCTGGGCGGGCACACTGGAAAGCTGGGGGTTCTCCGACTCCCACTGGGCCACCAAGGCTCGGAAGTCTTCGCCATTGATGGTTTCCTCGGCGATCAGGTGCTCCACCAGCCGATCGAGCAGTTCCCGGCGTGGCCGCAGAACGGCGAGGGCCTGGTCCAGGGCTGATGCGGCCAGATGCCTCACCTGGGCATCGATCTGGCTGCCGGTGCGGCTGGAGTAGGGAGGGGCATCGGGGCGCATCCAGTCGCGGCCAAGGAACACCTGGCCGGCATCCGATTCCAAGGCCACCGGGCCGAGACTGGAAAAGCCGTAGCGGGTCACCATCTCGCGGCAGATGCGGCTCACCATCTGGAGATCGCCAGCGGCACCCTGGGTCACCTCGCTGGGACCAAAGACCACGATCTCGGCCGCCCGACCGCCCAGCACCACCACCAGGCGAGAGCGGAGATAGGCCTTGCTGATCAGGCCTGAATCGAGGATGTCTTCATCGGGCATGGTGCGGGCGAAGCCCCCGACGCCACCCGCCCGCGGCAGCAGGGTCACCTTGTCGAGCTTGTCGGCGTTGGGAATCAGGGTGGTGAGAAGGGCATGGCCCACCTCGTGGTAAGCGATCAGGCGCTTCTTGGCGCTGTCCTGGAGGGGGGCAGCCGTGAGGCCCATGGTGATGCGCTCAAGGGCATCGCCGATGGCGCCGTCGTCGATGCGGTCCTGCTGGCGGCGGGCCGTGAGGATGGCCGCCTCGTTGAGCAGGTTGGAGAGGTCGGCGCCGGAGAACCCCGGAGTGCGGGACGCCCAATCGGCGAGGGAAACGGAATCGGCGAGCGGACGGCTGCGGGCGTGCACCGAAAGGATGTCCTCCCGTCCCTTGCGATCGGGCAGGTCGACGGTGATGCGGCGATCGAAACGACCGGGGCGCGTTAGGGCGGCATCCAGCACATCAGGCCGGTTGGTGGCGGCCAGCAGGATTACGCCGGAGTTCTCCTCGAAACCATCCATCTCGGTAAGGAGCTGATTGAGGGTCTGCTCCCGCTCATCATTGCCGCCGCCGATGCCCGCGCCCCGCTGACGGCCAACGGCGTCGATCTCGTCGATGAAGATGATGCAGGGCGCCTTGGCCTTGGCCTGACGAAACAGATCCCGCACCCGACTAGCACCCACCCCCACGAACATCTCCACGAATTCGGAGGCGGCCATTGAGAAGAAGGGCACACCGGCCTCGCCGGCGATGGCCTTGGCCAGCAGGGTCTTGCCGGTGCCCGGCGGACCCACCAGCAAGACGCCCTTAGGAATCTTGGCGCCCACCGAAGTGAACCGCTCTGGAGAGCGCAGGAAGGTGACCACCTCCTGGAGCTCCTCCTTGGCCTCACCAATCCCGGCCACATCCTCGAAATGCACCGCCACCGAACCCTCGGCCTGAACACGGGGCTGGCTGCGGCCGAAGCCGAGGGCCCGGTTCGCCACCTGGCTCGAACGGCGGATCAGCAGGGTGAGCCCAGTGAGGAGCAGCATCACCAGCAGGAGATTGCCCAGTAGTCCAGCCAACGCCTCATCGCGCTGTTCATCGCGCACGGTGAGGGGCACATCGGCCTGGGTGGCGGTGCGGATCAAGAGCTGGTTGTCGTTGAACACCGGCACCTGAACGTTTCGGCCATCCCGGTAGGTGGCATCCACCACGCCCTGGCGAGGGGAGAGCAGCAGATCCTTCACCCTGCCCGAGGACAAATCCTGGAGTAGCTGGCTGTAGGAGGGGGGATCGCCGCGTCCACCGCCGATGCTGAAGGGCTGCTGGCGCACCTCCGCGTTGCCGGACTGCTTGCCGGCGAACCGGTCCCCGGTCCTGGCATCGCGGCTCTGTGGGGACGCGCTGATCGCCCCTGGCTTCGCCGCTGTGGGCTCGGTGCCGGAGTCCGCGGGACGCCCCCCTTGGACCTGGACCTTCTGAGCCGACCCCTCGGGGGTGGGCGATGGCTGGGGCTGAGTCGACGTCGTTGCCACGGACCTACGAGGCGAAGCAAGACTCTAGCGATTTGACGAAAGGAAGGTTCGCAATGGATGATCAAGCATTGGCTGCATCAGCGAAGGGATGGCTGTTCCTAAGAAGAAAACCTCTAAAGGCAAGCGCAATCAGCGCCATGCCCATTGGAAGGCGAAGGCCGGTGTTGCCGCTGCCAAGGCCCTCTCGATCGGCAAGGCCGTGCTGAGCGGCAAGGCTCAAGGCTTTGTCTATCCGATCGCCGAGGACGAGGAAGACAGCGACAGCTGAGCGGGATGATCCAGCGGCTCCCAGCGGCGGCGACCATCAAGCTGTGTGACCCCCAGAATGGGTAGACCTACATTTAATTCCTTTCCTGTGGGCGAGGAAGTCTGTTCGGGATCTCCATTGGCCTCGATTCCCCCCTCAAACCCTGCCACCAGCGGATCCTGGTAGAGGGGAGGAGGGAGCGAATGCAGGCTGGAGCGCACCAGGCGCTCCAGGTCATCGGGAGCCAGCCAGGCTCCGCCGGCACGCCGCTGGCGGGCCTCCGCCTGGAATCTCCAGCGCCGGGCCAGACACCAGCGGCGGGGCCGCAGCACCCAGAGTCCATCCGCGATTCGCCATAGGGGGTCGTAGCTCTCCAGCTCCCGATCCCAGCGGGGCAGCCAATTCCGCTCTGCTTCGCTGAGATTCCAGTCCTGCAGTCGTGCCAAGCCAGCGGCAACAGCATCCAGGCCGAGCGGCCGGCACCCCATCAACCAGCCCTCCAGCACCAGCGCATCGGCGGTTTCCTCGCTGGCACCGCAGCGATCACCCTGGCCGGCCGCCAGGGTTTTGTCAAAACGGGGCAGTCGCAGGCAGGAACCGCCGCGCCAGGCCTCGATACGTTCCACCAGCAGATCCACATCGTGGCTGCCCGGCGGGACCCTGGTCACGCCGAAGGGGTTGCCCGCCAGACGGTTCAGCCGCTCGGGAAGGGGGAGATAGGCGTCATCGATGGAGGCTACGGCCAGTCGCAGTCCGTGGGCTGGCGCCAGGTTGGCCAGTTGCCTCACCAGGGTGGACTTGCCGGCACCCACCGGTCCGTTAAGGAGCAGCACGGGCCGGCGCTGGTTGGGACGGCTCTGCAGGTCCGCCAGGTGAGCCAGCAGCGGCAGACCAACATGCTGCAGCAGTTCATCCGCCGCAGCGATGGGCGAGGGGCCTTCAGGTTCCAAGCTTGAAGGCCTCCAGCACGACCGCGTAGGTGGTCCCGAGGCGCAGGTTGTCGAGCATCACCCAGATCAGCGGCGCCTCATCGCCGCGCACCGCCCGGGTGCGCAGCCGCACGAGCAACTCCATGGCGAGAACCAGCATGAACACCACGCCCGGCCGGCCGCCCGGCACCCGTAACAGCAGCAAAGAAATCAGGTTTTGGCTCAGGAAATAACCCACCAGCAACGAGAGCAGCGCCAAGCTGGCGTGGCGCCAGCTGCGCCGTAGCTGGCCCAGCAGGGACCGGCCGAGGCGCCCTTCGAAGGCGGCATAGCGGGTGCGCTGTGGGGGAATCGTCATGGAGCAGGAAGCAGCAGCTCCAGCCAGCTCAGCGTGACCTGGCCCTCCGGACAGGCCGGACCGTGCAGAAGGGCGAGGGGCCGATCCGGATCTCCCAGGCCATCCACCACGGCGGCGGCGGCGGCAAAGGTCCCGACCCCCTCATGGCGGGAGAGGGAGCTGAGGGTCACGAGGGTGGTGAGACCGGCCCCCCGGGCCGCCGCCAGACCCTGACCCGAATCCTCCACCACCACCACCCGCTGCGGATCCAGGTCGGCCCCGGCCATGGCCAGCCTGTAGCCCTGGGGATTGGGTTTCTTGCGGCTCACGTCATCGCCGCTGATCCAGCCCCGGAAGGCCCCGGCCACCCCCGCGAGACTGCCGGCCATGAGGGCCTCCACCGCGGCCCGGGAGCTGGTGGTCACGATGATCTGGGTGAGACCGGCGGCGGCGGCGGCACCAATCAATCGCGCCACCCCCTCCCGCAGCGGGATCGAGCCGCTGCGCATCAGCTCGGCGTAGTAGCGCTTCTTGGCAGCCACCAGAGCGTCGAGAAGGGGCTCGGAGGGTGGGCTGCCCTCGAGGTCCGTGAGGAAGCGGGCCATCCGCTCCCGCCCCCCAGAGATCCCAAGGTCGTTGAGATAGCGGGCCCGCTCCCAGCGCCAGGGCAGACCCGCCTCGGCGAGGGCTTGGTTGTAGGCCACGCGATGGCCCTCGAGTTCCGTTTCGGCGAGGGTGCCATCCACATCCCAGAAAATCGCCTCGAGGGAAGGAGCCACCGTGCCGCCGGTCCTATCGCCGCAGGTTAAGGCTGCCGACACCGGCGACGGGCAGCACAATGCGGAGGTGCCTGACCGTTACCTTGCCCTTCCTCGACACGCAACCCTGGGTCCTCCCACCACCACTGGCACGGCGAGATCCCTCCACCGGGATTGATCCCGGACCCGGAGTGTCCCTGGATGACCCCGCGGTCGATCTGCCGGAGGAGCTCTTGGCGGTGCTGCGGCGCCGGGGCCACCTCAGCGACAGCAGCCTCATCAGCCTCCTGGATCCCCCCCGGGCTCCCGATCCCCACGACCACTTCCCCGACCTCGCCAGGGCGGTGGAGCGGTTGGAGCAGGCCTGCCGCTCCGGCGAAAGCCTGGCCATCTGCGGCGACTATGACGCCGATGGCATGACCAGCACGGCCCTGCTGGTGGGCGTGCTCCAGCGGCTTGGGGCACGGCCGCGGGCCGCCATCCCGAGCCGGGCCAACGATGGCTACGGCCTCAATGCCGGCATGGTCGAGGCGCTGGCGGCCGATGGCGTGGGCCTGATCATCACCGTGGATAACGGCGTGGCGGCCCGGGAGGCCCTGGAGAGGGCCGCTGCCCTGGCGGTGGATGTGATCCTCACCGACCACCACACCCTGCCGGCCGAACGGCCGCCCCACCTGGCCCTGCTCCATCCGGCCGTCACCCCGCTGGATTCCCCCTACAGGGGCCTGGCCGGCGTGGGCCTGGCCCACGTGTTGGCCAGCGCCCTCTGCCGCCGGGTGGGCCGCCAGGACGGCGAAGCGATCGCCCTCGACCTGTTCTGCATCGGCACCATCGCCGACATGGCCCCCCTGGTGGGGGTGAACCGCCGCTGGCTGCTCGACGGCCTGCCTCGCCTGGGCCGAACCCGGCTGGAGGGGCTGCGAGCCCTGCAGCGCCTGGCCGGGCTGGAGGCTCCGCAGCTCAATGCCGAAGCCGTGGGCTTCCAGATCGCCCCGCGGATCAACGCCGTCGGACGGCTGGGCGATCCCCTCCTGGTGGTGGACCTGCTCACCACCGACGAACCGGAGCGAGCCCTCGAACTGGCGCGGCAATGCGATGGGCTGAACCGGCAACGGCGCGAACTCTGCGGCGCCATCGAGGCGGAGGCGGTGGCCTTGCTGGAGGCCGATGGCCGAGCGACTCCGCCCTTCGTGCTGCTGGCCCAGACCCATTGGCACCATGGCGTGATTGGCATCGTGGCCGCCCGGCTGATGGAGCGCTGCGGTCGTCCGGTGGCGCTTCTGGCCGATGAAGGGAACGGAAGGCTGCGGGCTTCGGTGCGGGCGCCGCGCGGCTTCGCCGTGGACCAGGCCCTCCAGGCCTGCGCTGATCTGCTGTTGCGCTACGGCGGCCATCCGGCCGCCGGCGGCTTCACCGTGCTGGCGGAACGGGTGGGGGAGCTTCAGGAACGCCTTGAAGCGTTGGCCCAGGCCTGGCTTGATGGGGCAGGCCAGGCCATGACCGTGGAGCCCGAAGCCCTGCTGCGCTTCGAGCGGATCGACCGGGAGTTCTGGGAGCAGCTCCGGCGCCTGGAGCCCTTCGGCATCGGCCATCCGGCCCCCGTGTTCTGGAGCAGCGGCTGCCAAGTTCTCGAGCAGCGGCTGCTGCGGGGTGGCCACCTGCAGCTCCAGCTCGAGCAGAACGGGCTTCAGCGCCGCGCCATGGCCTGGCGCTGGCAGGGGGAGGCGGAGCTGCCCGCCCAGGTGGATGTGGCCTATCGCCTCCGGATGGATCGCTGGCAGGGGGAGGAGAGGCTTCAGTTGGAGCTGGTGGGCGTACGGCCTGCTGGCTGCGCCGGCTTGGTGCTGCGACGACGCGATCGCACCTACTGGTGCTTCCGCCACGCCGATGGGCTGATCATTCGCAATGCCGCCGGCGAAGAGGTGCGCAGCGGCCTCCACGACGAGCATTCCCACCCCTACCTACGCGCCCTGGTACGTGAGGCCGCCATGGCCCTGGGCCTGACGGCCTGATGGGAGCACCGGTTCGCGCCGAGGGCGGGAGCTTGAGCGGCTGGTTGGTTCAGGGCTGCGCCATGGCAGGGGTGGGCCTGGCTGTGGGTCTGGCCTGCTGGCCCCTGAACGCCATCGACCGACTTCAGGACGCCCTGATCGGCCGGTTTCCGGCCTTCGGCGGAGGCTGGACGGGCCCTGCCCTGCTCCTGGCTCTGGCGCCGATCGCCACGGTGCCCCTGCTGCTGTCGCTCCAGGCCGGTGTGCTGCGCCGTTCCACAGGTTCTGGTTTACCCCAGCTCCTGGAGGCGCTCCGACGTCCGGAACGGCGGGACCTACAGCTGGCGGCCGGAACGACGGCCGGGAGACTCGCACTCTGGGGAGCGGCCAGCCTCGCCCTGCTGCCGATCGGCAGGGAAGGTCCCGCCGCCCAGCTCGGGGCCGCGGTGGCCCACGGGCTGGGCCGGGGCCGCCTCAGCAGCGAGTTGCTGGCCGCTGCCGCCGGGGCCGGCCTGGCCGGTGCCTTCAACACACCCCTGATGGGGGTGATCTTCGTGGCCGAGGAGCTGAGCCGCCGCTTCCAGCCGAACCTGATCTGGCCTTCGCTGCTGATGGCCGGCGTGGCGGCCGAGGTGGCCGGCCTGGGCGGCCAACCCCTGTTCGCGCTCGGCATCCAGGCCACGCCGTGGACGGAACTGCTCCAGGCCTTCTGGGCCCTTCCGGTAGGCCTGGGGGCAGGACTTCTCGGGGCCCTCATGGCCAGGATGCTGGTGCTCGGCACCGCCTCGATCCTGCCCCTGGCCCGAGTCCACCCACTGGCCACAGGGCTGGCGGTGGGCACGGCCCTCACCGCCCTCACCTTGATCAGTGGAGGGGAAAGCTGTGGGGATGGTGAAACCCTGCTGCGCCACACGCTCAGCCCGGCGGGCCTGGAAGGATCCGGTGCCGGGGCCCTGGGCTGGTCAGGCGCCGCTCGCTGGGGCGCCCTTGTGGTGATGCGCCTGATGGGACCCGTGCTTGCTCTGGCGGTCGGAATCCCTGGAGGGGTGATCGATCCAGCCTTCGCGGTGGGTGGCAGCTTCGGTGGAGGGCTGCTGCACCTCCTGGGCGGGCCGAGCGGGCTGGGCGTGTTGCTGGGGATGGCGGCGGGGCTAGCCGGAGCCACCCAGCTGCCGGTGATGAGCCTGGCCTTCGCGATCAGGATCGCCGGAGCGCAACAACTGTTGCCTGGCCTGCTCCTGGCAGCTCTACTGGGGGCGGTGGTCGGGAGATGGCTGATGCCGCTACCGCTTTACCGTGCGCTGGACAACCTTGCTTCCAATCAGCAGATCTCCTCAGATCCGAGCAACAGTTGAGCGTTGGCACTTTGAAGCAAAGGGTCTGACCAGAACCCTCCCGCTACAGCTGGTCCGAGGCGCAAAATCCGCGAGAACCATCAACAGCATCCTTCGGGCGAGGCCCGCGGAGTCATGGGCCAGACGTGAAGGCCTCGGCAGGAAGCGTCAGAGGGCGCCGCGGCGATAAAAGAGGATGAAGATCACCGCCGGACCCGCCAGGGTGATCAGGGCCAGGGCAGCGAAATTGGAGATCAGGTGGAAATCAATGCCCATGGACGGCTCTCGTACGTAAAAGTCATTACCACCAACACTCTAATTGCTCGGGGCTGGGACTTCGGCCCGCCGGGATGCCACTGTGATCGCTTGTCATGGGCGAATGCCTTGACCCGGTGCGGAAATCCCAGCGGAAGCGGCCTTGATGGCTGTACGGATGGCGGCTCCGGCCCTAGGGAGATGTGGCGGTGTATTCCGGGTTGCGGCTCCTGCTGCCGCCTTGATCCCGCCCTGCGTTCAGAGGCCATCAAGGCCCTCAGCCCCCAGCAGCGGAGCACTTATCTGGCCATGGTGGGCAGCGACGGCTGGTGCATCCATTTCGACACTGGCGGCTGTCGTTGCCGGATTTACGAAGAGCGACCCGACTTCTGCCACATCAGCTCCCTGGTCGGCCTTTTCGGTGACGGCGTTGAGTCGGCTGATGCCCTGGCAATCGCCTGCTGCAAGCAACAGATTCGCAGTGAGCATGGGGGACGTGGCAGGGTGATGCGACGCTTTCAGAGAGCGATTCGGAAGCCACGATGAGCAGCTCAACCAATCCAGGGCCCGATCCCGCGCTCCCTCCCGAACCGATCGGCTCCAGCGGCGGAACTCCCACCGCTACGTCTCCATCCACCGCCGCCCAAAACGGCCAGGCCCAAGCGGCAGAGGCCGAAGCGTCCAACACTTGGCTCGGGGTGTTCCTCACCACCGCTACCACGGTCTTTCTCGCCGAACTCGGCGACAAGACCCAGCTCGCCGCCTTGCTGCTCTCGGCGGAGTCCGGCCGGCCGGTGGTGGTGTTCGTTGGGGCTTCCCTGGCCCTGATCTGCTCCAGCCTCGTGGGGGTGTTGCTGGGGCGCTGGCTGTCCACGGTGATGGCGCCAGAACAACTGGAGCGGGCCGCCGGCGTGCTGATGGTGGCCCTCGGTCTCTGGCTCGGCCGCCAAGCCGTGCTCAACCTGGCCCCTCTGCACCTGCTTCAACCCGGACTGGCCGGTCTCGTCCGCTAGTACCCTTCGCCTTTTTCTTCCATGCTGGCGCTGCTCGGATCCACGTTCATCACCGTGTTCCTGGCCGAACTAGGAGATAAGACCCAATTGGCGATCGTGAGCATCAGCGGCACCACCAGCCGCCCCGGCGCCGTCTTCGCCGGCAGTGCCGCAGCCCTCGTGCTGGCGAGCCTGGTCGGGGCCGCGGCGGGGGGATCCCTCTCAAGCGTGATCCCCCCGGACGCCCTGCAGCTGCTGGCCTCGGTGGGCTTCCTGATCCTGGGGAGCAGGCTGATCCTGCGGTCCTCCCGCAGCGGCGCTGGCGAGAACGGCGAGACCCCCACTCCCTAGAGTGAATGAAGGTTCAGCAGGGGCCCCTCGGGCCTGGACGCCGAATCCCGACACCGCCGGTACCCGGTTTGCCCGTTTCCAGGCAACCCCCCCTCCAGGCACCCGTTCCCTCTCCGACCGATCGCCGCCTGGGGCACCCCTGGCCATGCCTCCCCGGCGCCGGCCAGGCCTTCGGAACCGGCCCGCTGGACCGGTTCCATGCCCAGGCTCGGGATCTCCACCGCGAAGGCCCGCGTCAGGTCGTCCTTCCATCCCGCCATCCCGCACCCCAAGCGAGTGCGCCCGCTCTCCGCATCCACCCCACGATGAAGTTCACGGTCGCTGACCTGCTTGACCAGCTGTCGATCACCCAGCCCATGCCCCTGCAGGACCTGGAAATGGCCCTCACCCTGGGCAGCGAGGAGGAGCGCCAGCACTTGCGTATCGGCCTTGATGCTTTGGTGCGCCTGGCGGTGGTGGCGGAATCGGACGCCGGACTCCAGCGGCTGGAGCTCACCGATCTGGTGCCGGCCCGACTGCGCTGCTCGAGCAAGGGCTTCTGTTTTGCGCTCCGGGACGACGGTGGTGAAGACATCTACATCCGCGACCACCAGCTCAATCACGCCTGGAACGGCGATCGGGTGTTGGTGAAGATCACCCGGGAGGGGGGCCGCCGCCGTTCCCCCGAAGGAGGGGTTCAGTGCATCCTGGCTCGGGACACCACGAGCCTGCTGGCTCAAGTGGAATCGCGTGACGAAGACCGCCTGCTAGCCATTCCCCTCGACGACCGGCTGCTCTCCAGCATCGAACTGCCGTTCGACGACCGCAGCCATGCGGACGCTGCCGGAGAGATGGTGGTGGAGGTCAGCATCGACCGCTTTCCGGTGGGTCAGTTCGCCGCCCGTGGACATGTGGCCCGCAGCCTCCCGGTGCGGGGTGGTCCGGGTGCCGACCGGGATCTGCTGCTAACCAAACATCACCTCCAGGGACGGCCGCCGGCACCCCGTGCCAGCCTCCGTCATCTGGAGGAGAAGGAACGCCGCGATCTCACGGCCTTGGCGGTGCTGCTGCCGGAGAGCTGGAGCGGCGTGGATGCGCCCTCCCTACCGGGTCTCTCCCTGGAAGCCCGGGAGGAAGGGGGCTGGCGCCTCTGGGTCCATGCCCCGGCGGTGGCCGAGCGCTTCAGCCCTGGCAGCGCCCTGGAGACCTGGCTGAACCAGCAAGCCGAGGCCATCTGTGCCGGCACTCAATGGCTCCCCCTGCTGCCCCCCGCCCTCGACAAGGCTTCGGCATTACGGGTCGGAGAACGGAATGCAGCCGTTTCCGTGGCCCTGGAGCTGAGCAGCGAAGGGGTGCTGGAGCACTTCCGCTTTTGCCTGAGTTTGATCAAACCCTCTGCCCGTCTGGATTCGGCCGCCCTGGTGGCGCTGGCGGAACGCAAGCCCAAGGCCCGCACGATGCCCGCTGCCCTCAAACCGCTGAAGGAGCATCTGCCGCTGGTGGAGAGCCTGCTCACGGTGGTGGGTCTGTTGCGCAGCCGCCGGCTTGAGGCCGGATCGCCGGATCTGGATCTTGCCACTCCGGCCATCGAGAGCCTCGGCGATCTGCGGATCCCGCTCCCCGATGCCTCCCGTGAGGGCTGGCTGGTGCAGCTTTCCGACAGCGAACCCATGGGCCTGTTGCGGGAGGCCGTGGTGGTGGCCCATCGCGCCCTGGGGCGCCACCTCGCCGCCCTCCAGTTGCCGGGGCTGTTTGCCCGCAACAACGCGCCGGAAACCGATGACCTCAATGAGGTCGCCAAGGCAGCCCTCGCCTTAGAGATCCCCTTGGAGCTGAGTGCCGAAGGCAACGCCGATGCCGCCGAACTCGCCGCCGCCTTCGCCGCGACGGATCGCAGCCGCGCCCTTCAGAACCTGCTCCGGGGGAGCATGCAACCCGTGGAGCTCGATAGCCAAAGCGGAGCCCATGCCTTGGCGGGCGAATCCGAGGCCTATGCCTCTTGGTGCTGCCCCGGCCTCCACTACGCCGACCTCTGGAACCAGCAGCTGCTAGCCACCCTGCTCTCCCAGGGGAAGGACAGGCCCAGCGTGCGCCACAAGAGTGGAGTCGATCTGGCCAGCGACGCCTGCCATGGCAGCACCGACTGGCCGATTCTCACCCCATCCCAGCTGACCCCCTTCCAGGAAGCCCTTGCCCATGGGCTGGCCAAACGGCTCAACGCCCGCAACCGATTCTTGCTTGAGTTCCAGGCGGATGTGCTGGCGATGGCCCAGTGCCGCTACGCCGAACCCCTGGTGGGCCAGACCCTGACCGGCGTGATCAGCGGGGTGCAGAGCTACGGCTTCTTCGTGGAGGTTCCCCCCTCCCAGGTGGAGGGGCTGGTGCACGTGAGCTCCCTCAAGGACGACTGGTACGAATACCGCTCGCGCCAAAACCGCCTAGTGGGGAGGAAACACCGCCGCGTCTACATGGTGGGCGACCCGGTTGAAGTGGAGATCCAGAAGGTGGACGCTCTGCGTCACCAGATCGATCTGGCGGTGGTCCTGCCCGAGTCGGCGGAGGGAGCCCTCGCCGCGACGAACGGCGTGAAGGATGGCGCGGAAGCGCTGGTTCTCGCACCCCTCTGAGCGGGCGCCCCAGCCCCACCTTCCGGCATGCCTACCTTCAACCCCGCTGCAGCACCGGTGGTCCTGGCCGTCTCCGGTGCGTCGGCACAACCGCTGGCCCAACGGGCCCTGCAGCTGCTCCTGGAGGCGGATGTGGCGGTGGAAATGGTCACCAGCCGTGGTGCCATCGGTGTCTGGCAGGCGGAACTGGGGTTGAGGGTCCCCTCGGAACCGGAAGCTCAGGAGCAGTTCTGGCGTGAACGCACCGGCTGCAACAACGGTCAGCTGCGCTGCCATCGCTGGAATGACCAGGCGGCCGCGATCGCCAGCGGCAGCCACCGCACCCGGGGGATGGTGATCCTCCCCGCCAGCATGGGAACGGTGGGCCGCATTGCCTCCGGCGTGGCGCTGGATCTGATTGAACGCGCCGCCGATGTGCACCTCAAGGAGGGACGCCCCTTGGTGATCGCCCCGCGGGAGCTGCCATGGAATCTCGTGCATCTGCGCAATCTCACCCGGTTGGCCGAGGCTGGTGCCCGCATCGCACCGCCGGTGCCGGCCTGGTATCACCAGCCCCGCTCGATCGAGGAGATGGTGGACTTTCTGGTGATCCGCGTCTTCGATGGCCTCGACCTTGAACTGGGCTCGCTGAATCGCTGGCAGGGGGCTCCCCGGGAAGCCCACCCCACAGGCCAGGATCGGCAGCAGCCCAGTTCCCTGCCCCCCGCCCAGCCCTGAACCTGATCCGACGCCTGCTGCTGCTGCCCCTGCTGGCGCCCCTGCTCGCCCTGCTGGTGACCGGTGCGCTCAACACCAGGCCCAAGGTGGCGTTGCGGCTGCTCATCTGGCAGAGCCCTTCACTGCCCCTCGGGGCCTGGATCGCGGCGGCGGCGGCCGGAGGCAGCGCCCTCAGCGCCGGGGGCACCGCCCTGGCCCTGCGGGATCCGGGCCAGGGCCTGCGACGTCGGGTGCGTCGGGAGCCGGAGCGAGACGAACCATGGGAAGGATCCTCCGGCGTCCCCTGGGGACGGGCCTGGAGCGACGAGCGCTCTGAATCGGCGAACCGGCGAGCCAGCAGCGACCAGCACAGCCGGGCTGGGGGATCGAAAGGAAACGAGAACTTCCGGGAGATCGAGCAACCACAGGCCTGGCGGCAGGCAGCCTCAGCCGGTCCCGACAGGGCACCCGGCGAGCCACCGCCCACCCTCTCGGTTCCTTACCGGGTGATCCGGCGCGACCGGCAGGCATCCCCCTCCGGATCCATGGGCTCCGGGGCAGCGGGTCGTCAGGATCAACGCAACGATCGCGGCGGCTGGTCCCGGCAGGCAGAGGAGGGGCGCAGCACCGAACCCGTGGCCGCTGTTGATGACTGGGGAAGCGAGACGCTGGAGGATTGGTGAGCGAAACCCGGGCAACCATCGCCGCCGGAATCCCTAGAGTTCAGTTCAGTATCCGCCGACCAGCGAACCGGTGAACGAGAGCTCCAGCCCCGCCAACCCCGACCCCGGCACTCCACCTCCGGCGGCATCCGCAGCCAAAGCCACTGAGCTGGCAACATCCGCAGCCTCGGCGAGCGAAAGCTCGGCTTCGGTCAGCGCGGACGCGGGCGCTGCCCCAAAGGCGGCTTCCCCCGCGACAAGCACCAATGCCAAACCTGGCGCCGAACTTAAGCCAGCCGCCAAGTCGAAGCCACCAGCGCCGGAGGAGCAGCCGTTCGAGTGCTTCGTGCCCGATCTGCTGCTGCCCGCCATCGCCACGGAATGCCGCACCTACGGCGGTCCTGCACCGGAGCTGAGCTTCCATCAGGGTCCGATGCCGGTGGTGGGCAGCGATTGCTGGATGGTGGAGGGCCAGCTTCCCGGAGAGCGCCGCTTCTGGCTCTGCTTCACCAGCCCCGACATCCAGGCGTCGAAGACCGTGGCCGTGGCGGAAGCGGGAGCTGAGCCGAGTCTGCTGGAATCCTTTCTGATCGATGAGCGCAAGACGACCCTGGCGCTGCTGGTGTCTCGGCTGGTGCAACGGCTAAACGGTCAGAAATGGTTGGGGCCCAATTGAGGCAGGCCTTCACATCCCAGCGGAAACGCAGGGGCGCCTCCTACGATGACCCAATCAGACTTTTGTAGCCCGAGCGATGGTGCCTCCCGCCGCCACAGCCTCCACCAGCCTCCAGGGCTCGCCCCAAGTCCCAGTCTCGGTCGCCAGCCCGTCGGCTCCGGCTGTGAAGGATCCCGCTAAGGACACGATCCTCACACCGCGCTTTTACACCACAGATTTCGACGCCATGGCAGCGATGGATCTGCGCCCGAACGAAGCAGAGCTGGAGGCGATCTGCGAGGAGTTCCGCAAGGACTACAACCGTCACCACTTCGTTCGCAACGAGGAGTTTGAAGGGGCCGCCGAAAAGCTCGATCCCCAGACCCGCAAAGTGTTCGTCGAATTTCTTGAGCAGAGCTGCACCTCTGAATTTTCCGGCTTTCTGCTCTACAAGGAGCTGAGCCGCCGGATCAAGCAGAAAAACCCGCTGTTGGCCGAGTGCTTCGCCCACATGGCCCGTGACGAAGCCCGCCACGCCGGCTTCCTGAACAAGTCGATGGCCGATTTCGGTCTGCAGCTCGACCTAGGTTTCCTGACAGCCAACAAGGCTTACACCTACTTCAAGCCCAAGTTCATCTTCTACGCCACCTATCTTTCGGAGAAAATTGGCTACTGGCGCTACATCGCCATCTATCGCCACCTGCAGAAGCATCCCGAAAGCAAGATTTTCCCGATCTTCAATTTCTTCGAGAACTGGTGCCAAGATGAAAACCGCCACGGCGATTTTTTCGATGCCCTGATGAAGGCTCAGCCCGACACCGTCCGGGGCTTCACCTCCCGGCTTTGGTGTCGCTTCTTTCTGTTAGCTGTGTTCGCCACAATGTACGTACGCGATGTGGCGCGCAAGGAGTTCTACGAAGCCCTCGGCCTTGATGCCCGCGAGTACGACAAAGAGGTGATCATCAAGACCAATGAAACTTCGGCCCGCGTCTTCCCCGTGGTGCTTGATGTGGACAATCCCCGCTTCTGGATCCGCTTGGAACGGCTCGTTCGCAACAACGAGGCTCTCAGCGCCGTCGATGCTGCCGATGGCCCTGCTCCGATTAAGGCCCTGCGCAAGCTGCCCTTCTGGGGAGCCAATGCGCTCGAAATGGCCAAGCTCTTCCTGATGGCGCCGATCCGCAGCGAAGCCTTCCAGCCTGCGGTGCGCTGAGCTTTGGCTTCCTCCACCCTCAGCCCCTCGGCTCCCTTTCACGACGAAGGCTGGATCCGGCGCCTTGAACCTCTGCTCGCCGCCGGCACAGCCGCAGGCGCTGATCTGGTGGAGGTGTTCCTGGAGCGCACCGACCACCTGGGCGTGCTGGCCGAACAGGACACCATCACCAGCGTGAGCCCCGCCTTCGGCATGGGCGCAGGCGTTCGGGTGTTCCGAGGCGGCCGCGACGGCTTCGTGTCCACCAACGACTTGGGCGAACGTTCACTCCATGCGGCCCTTGATGAGGCCTTGGCGATGCTGGAATTGCGCCGCAGCTCATCCTCAGGACCCGGATCCTTCCAGGGGCTGGCAAGCCTGCGGGATTTCGCGCTGGCCAAACAACCTTGGCTGGACTACTGCCCGGATCTCACCGAGGCCACCGCCAGGCTGCTGCAGGGCACCCATCAACTCGAGCGCCACGGCAGCCATCTGCAGGCCCGCCGCGGCAGCTATGCCCGCAACTGGCAGGAGGTTCTGGTCGTCGCCAGCGACGGCACCCACGCCCGCGATATCCGACTGCATCAGACGGTTGGCCTCTCCGTGCTGGCCGCTGATGGCGATCACCGGGCGAGCCTGAGCCGTCGCTACGGCACCACCGACAACCCCGACGATCTACGCCACTGGGATGTGGAGTCTTCCGCCATCGACCTCTGCGCCAGTGCGGCCACCATGCTGTACGCGGATTACGTGGAAGCAGGACAGTTCCCGGTGGTGCTAGCCAACCGATTCGGCGGTGTGATTTTCCACGAAGCCTGCGGCCACCTGCTGGAAACCACCCAGGTGGAGCGGGGCACCACCCCCTTCGCCGACAAGTTGGGCGAGCTGATCGCCCATCCCGCCGTGACCGCCATCGATGAAGGAGTCAGCAACGGAGCCTTCGGATCCCTGGCCATGGACGATGAGGGCATGGAACCCGAGCGCAGCGTGCTGATCGAGAACGGCGTTCTGAAACGCTTTCTCAGTGACCGGGCCGGCGAATTGCGCACCGGCCATCGGCGCACCGGCAGCGGTCGCCGCCAAAGCCATGCCTTCCCCGCCGCCAGCCGCATGCGCAACACCTACATCGCCGCCGGGCCCCACAGTCCGGAGGAGTTGATTGCCTCCGTCGATAGGGGGCTGTACTGCAAATCGATGGGTGGCGGCAGCGTCGGCCCCACCGGCCAGTTCAACTTTGCGGTGGAGGAGGGCTATCTGATCGAAGACGGCCAGCTCACCCGGCCTGTGAAGGGAGCCACCCTGATCGGTGAGGCCAGGGAGGTGATGCCCCGGATTTCGATGTGCGCCAACGACCTCGAACTGGCGGCCGGGTTTTGCGGCTCGGTGAGCGGCAGCGTCAACGTCACGGTGGGGCAGCCGCACATCAAGGTGGATGCGATCACGGTGGGGGGGCGTTGACCATGGAGGCTGAAAGTTCAAACCTCGACAGGGCGCCCTCCAACCGGAATGAACTCACCGGAGAGCAGCCGACGGCAGACCTTGACGACGGCCACCTCGAAGCCCCCCGGTTGCAGGAGACCGTGGCGGCCATGGCCCGCCGGGCCGGCATCCACCAGTGGGATCTTGGCGCCGCCTGCAGCCGAGACCGTTCCGTACAGGTGGATCGCGGTGAGGCCAAACAGCTCAAGGCTGCTCAGCGTCGTTCGATCACCGTGCGGGTGTGGAACGAGGCCAACCGGATCGGCATCACCAGCACCTCTGACCTCTCCGAAGCAGGGTTGGCCCGCGCCCTCGAGGGGGCTAAGGCCGCCAGTGCCTTCGGCAACGAGGACGAGACGCCGGCCTTCTCCCCCCTGGCCACGGCTCCCCTGCCAGCACTGGAGCAGCCCCTGAGCCCCTCCCTCGGCATCCTGAAACTGCTGGCCACCCTCAAGGAGGCGGAAGCCGATCTGCTCGGCCGCCACCCCGCCATTGCCACCGTGCCTTACAACGGCCTGGCGGAGCGCAGTAGTGAGCGGATCTACCTCAACAGCGATGGGGCCTGCCGGCAGCAGAGGCTCACCACCGCCAGCGTCTACCTCTACGCCCGGGCTGAGGAAAGCGGCCGCAAACCCCGCAGCAGTGGTGCCGTGAGGCTGGCCTACGGCGCCGATGGCCTGGATGTGGCGGGCTGCATCGAAGAAGCGGCCGAGCGCACGATCGCCCATCTCGACTACGGCCCGATCCCCACCGGTCAGTACACCTGCGTGTTCAGCCCCGAAGCTTTTCTCGACCTGATCGGGGCCTTCAGCAGCCTGTTTAATGCCCGCGCCGTGCTCGATGGCGTGAGCCTCTCAAGCCGCGATTCCCTCGGCCAGCCCCTGGCTGTTCCCTTCCTGGCCATCCACGACAACGGCCTGCATCCCGGCAACGTCGGAGCGTCCACTTTCGATGGCGAGGGCACGCCCACTCGACGCCTGAGTTTGGTGGAGGGTGGAGTGCTTCGGAATTTTCTCCACTCGGAAGCCACTGCCAGGGCTTTCGGTGTTGAACCCACGGGCCATGCCGGCATGGGGGCCAAGGCCAGCGTCGGGGCGAACTGGTTTGAAGTGGGGCCCTCACTGGAGAGCGGTGGCGGAGTCGGCGGACTCGACCGCTTCCTAGCCAGCCGGAACGGTGGCCAGGGCCTGGTAGTGATCGACTCTCTCTCGGCGCTCCATGCCGGTGTGAAGGCCAGTCAGGGATCCTTTTCGCTTCCGTTCGACGGCTGGTGGATCCGCGATGGTGAACAGCACTCCATCGATGCGGCCACGGTAGCCGGCGATATCCGCACCGTGCTGCACGCCCTGCTGGGCTTCGAGGGAGAAGCGAAAATCACTCCCGATGGTCTATGCCCGTGGGTCTGGGTGGAAGGGCTCGCCGTGACCGGCGACGCCTGAGCAGCGATAGCCGCCGTCCCCCCGGGGCTGCGGCTATCGCTGCTCAGCCACCCGCCAGGCTGCAGCCTGGATCCCCAGCATCCATGCAGTCATGAAGATCCTGTTCTGGGGCACCCCCGCCTACGCCCTGCCGAGCCTGGATGCTCTGCTGGCGGTAGGCCATCAGGTGGTGGGAGTGGTGAGCCAGCCCGACCGGCGCCGCGGACGGGGCAAAGCCCTGATGGCCTCGCCGGTGAAGGCCCGGGCCCTGGAGCTGGGTCTGCCGGTGTTCACGCCGGAGCGGATCCGCAGGGAACCCGATTGCCAGAGCGAGCTGGCCGCCTTGGGAGCAGACCTCTCGGTGGTGGTGGCCTTCGGCCAGATCCTGCCGCCCCAGGTGCTGAGCCAGCCCCCCATGGGCTGCTGGAATGCCCATGGCTCCCTGCTCCCCCGGTGGCGGGGGGCGGCCCCGATTCAGTGGTCTCTCCTGGAGGGAGACCCTGAAACCGGGGTGGGAATCATGGCCATGGAGGAGGGCCTCGATACAGGACCCGTGCTGCTGGAGCGTCGCCTTGCTGTGGGCCTGCTGGAGAATGCCGCCCAGCTAGGAGAACGGCTGGCCAGGCTCAGCGGCGATCTGCTGGTGGAAGCCATCAATCGGATCGCCGCGGTGGGCGAAGGTCCTCAGGCCGAACGCCTGAGACGGCTAGGGGTGCGCATTCAGCCCGAGGAGGGAACCACTTATGCCCGCCTTCTGACCAAGGATGACACCATTCTGGACTGGAGCGCCCCAGCCATGGCGGTGCACCGCCGCGTCATGGGGCTGTATCCTGGCGCCCAGACCCGCTGGCGGGGCCAGAGGCTGAAACTCCTGGCCACTGAGCCACTGGTGCAGAGATTCCGGGAGCAGCTCTCCCCCGAGGGCCGCAGTTTGGCGGACCTCTGGGGAGGTCCCCAGACCCGGAAGCCGGGCACCCTATTGGACCTGGCCGAAGGGGTCGGGGCAGTGGTGGCCAGCGGCGGCTGTCCGATGCTGATCAGGAAAGCACAGCTAGAAGGCAAGGCAGCGGTGGAGGGAATGGCCCTCCTCCAGCAGCTGAATCTTCGCGTCGGCGACAGCCTCGGATCCTGAACCTGCTAGGTAGAGCCAGTGAATCATCGCGACCCAATGGCGCTGGCCAGGACGCTACGTGGTGAACCGTGCCCCAGTTCCCGATGGCCAGTTCCACGCCGCTAGCCAGCCGGGGGCTACGAGGCCTGCCGGGGCTCGAATGCCGTGATTTTGCGGCAGACGACCTCAGAGGGCTGAGACGCCCACAACGGAGTCCTGGCCCTGGCGACGGTGGAGCTCATGGAGCCCCTCAAGCTGGTTGTAGACAGCCACCAGCTGATCCCGGATGTGGCGACTGTTATCGATTTTCTCGAGCGAAAGAAGCATGGTTTCAATCTGACTCTTGCAATCGATCAGCACGCGGCATTCGGGGGAACCGGGTTCGTAGGGCATGGCAGAAGTTGGAGCGAAGTTAGTTCAATCGAGCCTTGATCTCCAGACTGTCGCATTCACTGCCATTCGGCAGGGTCGCAGCGGCTTTGCAAGTTAGCAATCAGCGGGAGCGGGGGCGGCGCCCCGGGGTCCGCTGGGGCTGCCCAGGGCCGTCACGGCGGCGGCCGCGGCCGCCGCTGAGGTCGAGTGGAGGAGCGGAGAGCACGGTGGGCTCGAAGCCGGGCACCTCCTGCCGGGGCAGGGGCGCAGCGACCAGCCGCTCGATGGCGCGTAGGAGCTCATGTTCCTCGGCCGCCACCAGGGAGATGGCGTGGCCGTTCTGGCCGGCCCGGCCGGTGCGGCCGATGCGGTGCACGTAGTCCTCCGCGACGTTGGGCAGATCAAGGTTCACCACGTGGGGCAGCTGGTGGATATCAATGCCGCGGGCGGCGATGTCGGTGGCCACCAGCACGCGCACCTCACCGCTCTTAAAGCCGGCCAGGGCGCGGGTGCGGGCTCCCTGACTCTTGTTGCCGTGGATGGCGGCGGCGGAGAGGCCCTCCTTCTCGAGCCGTTCGGCCACCTTGTTGGCGCCATGTTTGGTGCGGGAGAACACCAGCACTTGCTGCCAGTTATTGGTGCGGATCAGGTGGCTGAGCAGATCCGCTTTGCGGGCCATGTCGCAGGGATGGAGCACTTGCTCCACCAGCGGCGCCGCCTGGTTCTCCGGGGTGGCCTGCAGCTGAACCGGATTGGTGAGCAGACCCTGAGCCAGTCGCCGGATCTCCGGGGAGAAGGTGGCGGAGAAGAGCAGGTTCTGACGCTTGGCCGGCAGCAGGCTGAGGATGCGGCGGATGTCGCGGATGAAGCCCATGTCGAGCATCCGGTCGGCCTCATCCAGCACCAGGATCTCCACTTGATCAAGCCGAAGCGCACGCTGTTGATGGAGATCCATCAGCCGACCTGGGGTGGCCACCAGCACATCGGTGCCGTGGCGCAGGCGATTGATCTGGGGATTGGGGCTGACGCCGCCGAACACCACATCGGAGCGCAGATCGAGATAGCGGCCGTAGGCCGTGACGCTCTCGGCCACCTGGGCGGCGAGTTCGCGGGTGGGGGTGAGCACCAGGGCCCTCACTTGGCCGCCCCTGGCCCGTGGGCCATGGCGGAGGCGTTCCAGCATCGGCAGGGTGAACCCGGCCGTCTTGCCGGTGCCGGTCTGAGCCGCGGCCATCACATCGTGACCCTCGAGCACGGCCGGGATGCAGGTCAGCTGGATGGGGGAAGGGGTGCGGTAGCCCTTGGCCGCCACGGCTTTAAGCAAGGGTTCGGAAAGGCCGAGCTGCTCGAACTCCACGGCGAGGGCCGCCACCGGAGCGGTGAGGTTCGTGGGCGCATCGGGGGATCCGCTCCTCACCTGGGATCCTGCACCGGATCCAGAGCGGCTCTCGGCGACGGCGGCCAGCCCCACTCCAGGGGCGCCGGGATCGAGGATCGCGCCTGCGCTGCGCGGTGCGGCTCGCCGGCGGCGAACGGATTCGGAAGAGGAGGAAGTGATCGCGATGCGGCATCTGAGTCCTCACCACCCTAGGCAGGGGCCTCGATACGCTCTACCTCACCTGCTCCCTAGGGCCTTTCCCTGGCCGTGATCTGATGGGCAGAGCGGTGCGGAGGCCTCAGCTGGGTTGGTGGGAGCCACAGCGCTCACATGGACCTTCCGGAAGCACGGCGCAGCGCAGCAACGGGGAGAGGGCATTGAACCGGCAGGAGGGATCGCCAATGACCCAGCCCCCCTTCCAGGGGCGGGCATCGGCGGGCCGCTGCTGGGGCTTCACGTCAAGGGCCACGGCAACGAGCTCATAGCGGCCATCCCGGAGGCGGTAGCGGTGGGAGCGCTGCAGCACGAGGAAGCTGCGTCCACCGTGCTCGAGCCAGCGGCCGGGCTGGGGAGCGTCGGCCAGAACATCAAGATCGAGTTCCTCGATCACAATCCGGCTGTGGGGATCGCGCAGTTGAACTTGCATTAATCAACCTGGGACACTTCAGCCACGGTGCCAGTTCCTGGCAGTGGTGGCGCACCCTGAGCAGGCATGACCGGGACGACGGCTGAGCCATCCATCGGTGCCGCAGGGGTGGGTGGATCGTTGCGGGCGGAGAATCCCCAGGCAAAGATCACGGCAACGCTGAGCAGCACGGCCCACTCCGGCAAGACCAGATCCGGATTGATCACTCGAACCAGCAGGCGGATGCCCACCAGTGCCACCGCCAAATAGCCCGACGTTTCAAGGTGGCGGAACTCCTCCAGCCAGCGGATGAACAGTTCGGCCGTCAGGCGCAGGGCCACCACCCCGATCACCCCGCCGGCCATCACCAGCACCAGCCGGTCGGTGACGGCCACCGCTGCCGCCACGCTGTCGAGGGAGAAGGCCAGATCGGTGAGCCCGAGGGTGACCACCACCCCCACCAGCCTGCGGATCTGGCTGCCGGCAACAGGCACCACCGCCGAGGGCGACGGAATCTGGCCCTCAGCGACGGCCGCGGTGGGGGGGGCACCGGTCGCCGGTTCGGTCCCGGGGGGCTCGCCCGCGGCCAGTAGCTGCGAGCCGGAGAGCCAGAGCAGGTAGGCGGCCGCCAGCAACTGAAGGGGCCAAAAGCGCAGCACCCAGCGGGCCGCGATAATCAACAGGATCCGGAAGCCCAGGGCCAGCAGTAGGCCGAAATTCAGGGCCTGGCGCTGTTTCTGCGGGTCATGTAGCCGCCTGGAGATCGCCGCCAGGGCGATTGCATTGTCGGCGGAGAGCACAACCTCAAGCACCACCAGCAGGGGCAGCACGAAAAGCACCTCTCCCCACTGATCCACGCCTTGGAGCAGGCTTGAGAGAGAAGGCAGCGTCTCCGCTTCCATAGGGAACCGATGATTGGGAGTAAGGGCCTCGGCGCGACAAGGCCGGGGGGGGAAGGGGCGAACCTCAGGACTATCGGCGTACCCGGTTGGATGGGATCGGAAGTCGCGGACGGGACAATGAAATGAACCTAGGAAAGCCGGATCGCTGCCCGTGTTCCCACCGATCCAGTTCCAGGTGCGCCTTGTCCACGCCGAGCCCGGCAACCGGGTGGTGCAGGTCAGGGCGCTACGGGGAAGCACTCCCCTCGGCAGCGCCCTAGGGGAGGCCCCCAACGCTGAGGAGGCGGAGCAACGCGCCATGGATCGGTTACTGAGCCGGCTGGGGCCCCTCGAGGAGCCGCCGGCCTCCAACAACACCCCGATTCCGGCGGATACGGGTCCGCCAGCCGATCCGCCATTCCATCTGCTGGCGCATCAGCCAGTGCCAGCACCGGTGACGTCGCGAGCGGCTGAGGCCCCAGCAGGCGGGCCGGATTCCAGGCTGCCGTCCGCCCCGGTTTTGAGAACCGCGACCAACAACGCGCCCCGGCCCGGCCCCGCCAACACCACGGCGGCGGCCCCACCGCCCGCCGCGGCCGAACCTCCTGCAGAGCCGGAAGACTGGAGTAGCGAACTGGCGCGCCTGGATCTGGAACTACGGCGGCTGAGCTGGACCCGCGAGCAGGAGGGTGAGTACCTGCAGAGGGCCTTCGGCCATCCAAGCCGCAGCCGGATCACCAGCTACACCGATCTGAAGGCCTATCTCGATGCCCTGGAGGGTCTGCCCCCCGGCGCCGAGCCGGCCCGCAGCCCCGTGCCGCTGCGGCGGCGGGATCTGCTGGCCCAGTCCGATCAGCTGCTGGAGGCGCTGGGCTGGAAGGGCGAAGAGGCCCGCCAGTTCCTGGAGCAGCAGCTGGGGGCCAGCAGCCGTCAGCAGCTCAACGACAGCAAACTCCTGCACTTCAACATGCTTCTGGAAAATGAGCTCCTTGCACGGGACCCCACCGGTGGGAGGATGACCATCCCTCCCGCACCACCCCCATGACGATCAGGGTCGGCATTAATGGATTCGGCCGCATCGGCCGCCTGGTGTTCCGCCGCGCCGTGAGCCAGGAGGGCATCGAGGTGGTGGCGATCAACGACCTGATCGATGTCGATTACATCGCCTACATGTTGCGTCACGATTCCACCCACGGCCGCTTTCAGGGCACGGTGGAGGTGAACAACGGCGCCCTGGTGGTCAATGGCAAGGCGATCCGCATCAGCGCCCAACGCAGTCCGGTCGATCTGCACTGGGATGAGGTGGGAGTTGACACGGTGCTCGAAGCAACCGGCTTCTTCCTCACCGACGAAACCGCCCGTCAGCACCTCCAGGCCGGGGCCCGCAAGGTGGTGATCTCGGCCCCCTCCAAGGACGACACGCCGATGTTCGTGATGGGGGTGAACCACAGCAGCTACGCCGGCCAGGAGATCGTTTCGAACGCTTCCTGCACCACCAACTGCCTGGCCCCGATGGCAAAGGTGCTGCATGACAACTTCGGCATCGCTAGCGGCCTGATGACCACCGTGCATGCCACCACCGCCACCCAAAAAACGGTGGATGGCCCCTCGGTGAAGGACTGGCGTGGCGGCCGAGGTGCCGCCCAGAACATCATTCCCTCCTCCACCGGCGCCGCCAAGGCCGTGGGCAAGGTGATCCCGGCCCTCAACGGCAAACTCACCGGCATGGCCTTCCGGGTGCCCACCCCCGATGTGTCGGTGGTGGACCTCACCGTGAACCTGGAGCAGGCCACCAGCTACGAGGCGGTGAAGGCGGCGATGAAGGCCGCCTCAGAAGGCGCCATGCGCGGGATCCTCGGTTACACCGAAGCCGAGGTGGTGTCCACCGATTTCCTCGGTGAAACCTGTACCTCCGTCTTCGATGCCGGCGCCGGCATCGCCCTCACCGACACCTTCATGAAACTGGTGGCCTGGTATGACAACGAGTGGGGCTACTCCTGCAAGTGTGTGGATCTGATCCACCACATCAACGGCGCCGGCTGAAGCCGTATGCCCCGCATGGGTGTTCTGGGGCCTGGATCCGTTCTTCGATCAACTGCGCAGTGGGCAATGGCGGCCCACCAGAGCAGCCCCTATCCCCAGACGGTTTTGATTGGCATAGGCCTCGGCCTCCAGGGCCCGCTCCGCCGAGGTGGCCTCGGCGTACGTGGGTTGCTCGAGCTGTTCGGCCAGTTCCGGAGACAGCTGGTTGTCGATTCCCAGAAGCTTGGGCGAGGCCCGCAGTCCGCCGCCGAAACAGCTCTGGGCCACGTGGATAGCCTCGTGGTTGAGCACCCGGGCGAAATCAAGGGTCCCGTGAGCCACCACGGAGGGATCGATCCTGAGGGTGTGGGAGGCGCCATCCCATTCCGCCGCCGCCGCCCGTTTGCGGGGTTTGGTCAGGTCGAGCTGGACTCCTACATCCTGGAGCGTTCCCAGGAGCTCCAACACCGCCTCCCGCTCCTTGTCGAAGCTGGGGGGAAGATCGATCAGGGCACGGATCTGGGCGAGGCTCAGGGGGGGCTCCCCCAGGCGCCGATGGTAGAAGTAACGGGTGCCCCCGTCGCTGATGTATTCCACCCGTGGGGTCCAGCGGGCATCGCCCTCCGCCAACTTCTGGAGCAGGCCCTGTCGGAGCTGCACCAGGGGACGGCGACGGGGATCGATGGGAGGCTCGAACCTCTCCATCAATCCAGGGGCCAGTGGATAGCGCACGGCCAGGGTTGCCACACCCCGGAGCAGATCCGGTGCCGCCGCCAGCAGCAGGGTGGCGGCGGCCACACCAAGGACAATCACGCTACCCGCCGGCAGCAGGCTTGCCGGCCAAAGCAGCTGACCGCAACGGCGACAACGGGGCCGGCGCTCCAGCGGATCCGTCAGTCGGATTACGGCACCGCGGCAATCGGGGCAACGATAACGGGCCAAGAATTCGCCAGAACCTGCCCACAGCATGGATCGGGATCGCCCCGACTGAGGCCGCTGCCCGCCGGTGGGATGGACCTGTGCCTCGAACCGTGTGATCCGCCGGTGGGATGGACCGATGCGATGGGACGAGCGGGCCCCGAAGCCGGCCACACCGGAGGGAGAGGACTTGCGAGGATCAACGTTCCCATCAGAGCAACGATGCCCCTCTCCCCCCTGGTGCGCCAGCTGCAGCAGGTGCCCCTCACCCGGGAGGTGCTGGCCCGCAGTGAGCGGCCGGAACGGCTGCGGCTCGGGGGGGCCGGCCGGGCCGGCCGGGCCCTGATCAGCAGCGCCCTGGCGGGTGTAGCCGAGGCGCCGTTGCTGGTGGTGGTGCCCACCCTGGAGGAGGCGGGCCGCATGGCGGCGCTGCTGGAGCTGATGGGCTGGCAAAGCTGCCAGCTCTATCCCACCAGCGAGGGCTCGCCCTACGAACCATTCGATCCCACCAGCGAGATCACCTGGGGGCAGCTGCAGGTGCTGGCGGAACTGCTCGATCCAGAGGCCGGCGGCAAGCGGCTGGCGATCGTCGCCACCGAGCGGGCCCTGCAGCCCCATCTGCCCCCACCGGATGTGCTCGCCGGCCGCTGCCTCACCCTGCGGCGCGGCGACACGTTGGACATCGAAGAACTGGGCGCCAGCCTGGCGCGCCTCGGCTACGAGCGGGTTCCCACCATCGAGCAGGAGGGCACCTGGAGCCGCCGCGGCGACATCATCGATCTCTTTCCCGTCAGCGCCGAGCTGCCGGTGCGCTTGGAGCTCTTTGGCGAGGAGCTGGAGAAACTGCGGGAATTCGATCCGGCCAGCCAGCGCTCCCTGGATGCGATTGATCGGGTGCGGCTGACGCCCACCAGCCACGCGCCGCTGATCGCCGAGGCCCTGCGGGAGCGGATGCCCGAAGGCCTGGAGGCCCTGCTCAGCCCTGAAGCCCTCGATCAGCTGCTGGAGGGGGGCACCCCCGAAGGAATGCGGCGCCTGCTGGGCCTCGCCTGGGAGCACCCGGCCTCGCTGCTGGATTACCTCCCAGCCGGCACTCTGATCGCCCTGGAGGAGCGGCGCCATTGCCTCGCCCATGGCCAGCAATGGTTCGACCACGCCGCGGCCCACCACCGCGAGGTGCTGGAGGAGCTGGGCTTGGCTGGATCTGAGGGAGCCAGCATGCCAACCCAGCCAACCGGTGGTCGTGCAGGCGTCACGCCGGTAACGTCCGCAAGCGGCCAGCCCCCAGCAGCGGCGGTTTCCCTGTTGCCAGCGAGTCTTCACCTCCACCCCGCCAAGGCCCTGGCGGCCCTCGACGCCTTCCGCGGCTTCGATCTGGCCGAATTGCAGGAGAGCGACCGTCACCCCAACAGCTTCGATCTGGCCAGCCGGGCGGTGCCGGCCCACCCCAACGCCTTCGGCCGCCTGGCCGGCCTGGTGAAGGGGTATCAGGCCGGGAAGGCTCGGGTGTGGCTGGTGTCGGCCCAGCCCAGCCGGGCCGTGGCCCTGCTGGAGGAGCACGACTGCATCGCCCGCTTCGTGCCCAATTCCCTCGACACTCCGGCGATCGAGCGGCTGATCGAGCAGAACACGCCGGTGGCCCTCAAGAGCCGCGGCACCGCCGAGCTGGAGGGCCTGGAGCTGCCGGCCTGGAAGCTCGTGCTGCTCACCGACCGGGAGTTCTTCGGCCAGCACAGCCTGGCCGCCAGCGGCTATGTGCGCCGCCGCCGCCGCGCCGCCAGCCGCACGGTCGATCCGCTGCGCATGGTGCCCGGCGACTTCGTGGTGCACCGCAACCACGGCATCGGCCGCTTCCTGAAGCTCGAGAAGCTGGCCATCGGCGGCGAAGCTCGCGATTACTTGGTGGTGCAGTACGCCGATGGCCTGCTGCGGGTGGCGGCCGACCAGCTGGGCAGCCTGGGCCGCTACCGCGCCAGCAGCGAGAGTCCGCCCGAGCTCAACCGTATGGGCGGCAGCGCCTGGACCAAGGCCAAGGAGCGGGCCCGCAAGGCGGTGGCCCGGGTGGCGATGGACCTGGTGAAGCTCTATGCCGAGCGCCACAAGGCGCCGGGCTTCGCTTTCCCCCCCGATGGCCCCTGGCAGAACGAACTGGAGGATTCCTTCCCCTACGAACCCACCCCCGACCAGATCAAGTCGATCGCCGAGGTGAAGCGCGACATGGAGAAGCCCCAGCCGATGGACCGGCTGGTGTGCGGCGATGTGGGTTTTGGCAAAACCGAGGTGGCGATCCGGGCGATCTTCAAGGCGGTCACCGCCGGCAAGCAATGCGCCCTGCTGGCACCCACCACGGTGCTGGCCCAGCAGCACTGGCGCACCCTGAGCGAACGCTTCGCCCCCTACCCGCTCAAGGTGGCCCTGCTTAACCGCTTCCGCACCGCGGCGGAGCGCAAGACGATCCTCGATGGGCTGGCCGCCGGCAACGTGGATGTGGTGGTGGGCACCCACCAGCTGCTGGGCAAGGGCACCGGTTTCAAGCAGCTGGGGCTGCTGGTGGTGGATGAGGAGCAGCGCTTCGGCGTGAACCAGAAGGAGAAGATCAAGGCGCTTCGCAAAGACGTGGACGTGCTCACCCTGAGCGCCACCCCCATCCCCCGCACCCTCTACATGAGCCTCTCGGGGGTGCGGGAGATGAGCCTGATCACCACGCCACCGCCGCTGCGCCGCCCGATCAAGACCCACCTGGCCTGCCGCGATGAGGAGGCGGTGCGCAGCGCCATCCGCCAGGAGCTCGACCGCGGCGGCCAGGTGTTCTACGTGGTGCCGCGGGTGGAGGGGATTGAGGAGGTGGCCGAGCAGTTGCGCCAGATGCTGCCGGGCCTGAAGCTCTTGGTGGCCCACGGCCAGATGGCCGAGGGTGAGCTGGAGAGCGCCATGGTGGCCTTCAACGCTGGTGAGTCCGACCTGATGCTTTGCACCACGATCATCGAGAGCGGCCTCGACATCCCCCGGGTGAACACGATCCTGGTGGAGGACGCCCACAAGTTCGGCCTGGCCCAGCTCTATCAGCTGCGCGGCCGGGTGGGCCGCAGCGGCATCCAGGCCCACGCCTGGCTTTTCTATCCCGGCGATGCCTCCCTCAGCGAGGCGGCCCGGCAGCGGCTGCGGGCGATCCAGGAGTTCGCTCAGCTGGGCTCCGGCTACCAGCTGGCCATGCGCGACATGGAGATCCGCGGCGTGGGCAACCTGTTGGGGGTGGAGCAGAGCGGCCAGATGGAGGCGATCGGTTTCGACCTCTACATGGAGATGCTGCAGGAGTGCCTGGCCGAGATCCAGGGCCAGGACATCCCGGCGGTGGACGACACCCAGATCGACCTACCGCTCACCGCCTTCATCCCGGCCGAATGGATCCCGGAGAACGAGGAGAAGATGGCCGCTTACCGCGCCGCCGCTAACTGCACCAGCAAGGAGGCCCTGGTGGAGCTGGCCGCCGGCTGGACCGATCGCTACGGCGCGATCCCGGCGCCAGTGCAGAGCCTGCTCCAGCTGCTGGAACTGAAACGCGTTGCCAAGCGCTGCGGCTTCTCGCGCATCAAGCCAGAGAAGCCCAACATTGCCCTGGAAACGCCCATGGAGGAGCCGGCCTTCCGGCTGCTGCGCCAGGGCCTGCCCCAGCATCTGCATGGGCGACTGGTGTACCAGGGCGGGGCCGGCAGCACGGCGAAGGTGCTCGCCCGCGGCCTGGGGGTGCTGCCGATCGAACGGCAGGTGGAGGAGCTGATGGGCTGGCTGCGGACCATGGCCGATCAGATTCCGGGCTCCGATGGGCTTCGTGATGCCGAGAGGGCCGAGGAGGCCACGGCGCGGAATGCGGCGGTGCTGACGGTCTGATCGGCGGCGGGGCGGCAGTGCAGCGGGCACCATCGCGGCCTTCACGAAACTTCGTTAAGATGATGAGACGTTTGTTACGGACCGTCATGGCTGGCTACCTCGGAGAGGTGATGGACATCGGCGGCAGCTTCGACATCTCTTCCCTCTCCACAGCACTCCTCTGCCTCGGCTCCCTCGCTCTTGTGGTGCTGTTGCGTGAAAAACCCAGCAACGACGACGACGACTCCTCCCCCGGTGGCGGCCTGATGCAGCCCGTCGCCTGAGCCGGCCGTTCCCGGTAGCTTCCGGTCTGAGGAGGTGTCCGGGGTGCCGATCATCGATTTTGCCACTTACGAGCCCAAGGGAGACAAGAAGAACCCCTCCTTCTTTGAGGACAACCTTCCCCAGGTGTAGGAATGCCGTAGCCAGTCCGGGCTGAGCCAGATGGTTGCTGCCATGGTGGCCGTGGTGATCCAGGTGGAGCACGGCGATTGGCTGGCCTACATGGCTGAACTGGCTCTGATCTGATGGGCCCTATCGCTTCCGGGAATGCTGGCTCAATGAAAGTCATCGCATGCATCTGCTGGAGGGCGAGATCTACAGCACCTCCTCCTGCCGCGATCTGCGCTCCGTGCAGGAACCCCAGAACATCCGCTTCATGTATCCAGATGAAGCCAGCAACGACTTCTAGGCGCTGCCCCATCTCACCTTCACCTCCTATCGGACACCACCTACAACCGGGTGGGCTATGTGGATGTGCCCCTCGACAGCCTTGCGGCCCTGGACCTCGGGGATCGGGGGCTCCTTGATGACGAGTCGCTTGAATTGCTTGAATCGGCGGGCCAGAAGCACCATCGCCATGGCCTAGCGGCTCGCGTGCTGGGCATCGATCACCTAGCGACCCGCGTGCTGGCGCCGATGCCCACCGAAGATTTCGTGCGCAACTACGGCAGGCGCAGGCACCACATCGCCTACGAAGTCGTGGACGGTGAGATCCAGGGTGAAAAGAACCTGGATTTCGTGGTGGATGTGCTGCGGGATCTGGCATCTCCTTCCTCGCCGATGTGGTGGGTGAATGCACGGATCAGCCCAACCTCAAGCAGATCTTCTCCAAGGCCTCTCCCTATTCGCTGCTGATCACCGAATCCGTGGAGCGCTGTCTGGGTTATGACGGCTTCTTCACCCGCGACAACGTGGCTGCCCTGACGTCGGCGGCGGGAGAGGCCGAGCGTTACGAGCACGGTCAGGTCTTCGACTGAACGGGGCGGAGGGTACGGCTTCCCCGATCCCACCTGACGGATGCCTCACTGCGGCGGCCCTGGCTGCGTGAGTCGGCTGGCTGCAGGCTGTGGTGATGCGGCCGATCTCCCTTGACCCGCGCCCGGTTCCCCCTCCCCTCCGCCACCGCCGCCCTGGCAGCGGCCTCGCTTCGTCCGGCCGCCTGGTCGATGGCCGTGGCTGCCCTGCTGCTCACGGCCCCCATTCCCACCGGCCTGGCCCAGGTGGTGCGAGCACCCGGCAGCCCGCCGCCCAGCTGGGCGGACATCGACAACCTGCGGACGCTGCTCACGGCCCACGGCACCAAGGTGCTGCAACAGGACTGCAACCAGCGCGGCCTGCAGGGTTCGTATCACGACCGCAGCGACACGATCGTGATCTGCCGCGTGCACCGCGATCCGCAGGCGGTGTGGAACACCCTGGCCCATGAGGCCACCCATCGCATGCAGGCCTGCGCCGGCGGCAGCATCACCGACTCCCGCCACCATCAGGCGATGGCCCGGGCCCTGGCCACCTACGAACCCCAGGAGTGGCGATCGATCGCCATCTATCCGCGGGAACAGCAGCTCAGCGAACTGGAGGCCCGCTACACCGCCCGCCTCCCACCGGAGCAGGTGCCGCGCCTATTTCGCCGCTACTGCAACGGTTCCGGCCCGTCCACCCTCTCTCGACAACCCTGAAGCCATGAACGATCTGCTTCTCTCCCTCGCCATGGCCGCCCTCAGCCAACTCGGTGGCTATGGCGCGGCGCCCGGCATGGGCGGCGGCACCGGCGCTCCCATGGGGGTGCCCCTTCCCTACGGCGGCTATCCCGGGAGCGGCCCGGCCCCGGTCTATCCCGGTGGCATCACTCCAGGCACGGGGTATCAGGTTCAGGGATACCCCCGGGGCGGCTTCCCAGGTCAGGGCACCCGCCTTGTTCCGGGCTATCCCACCACGGCCATGCCCCAGGGCCCCTCAAGCGCTGGTCCGGCGCCCAGCAGCGAAGCCGAGGCTTTTGGGTTAGCCCCATACCGATGATGCCTGCTCTTCAGGGGCGATTGGGGTTGAGGTTCACCAGTCCCCGGATGCCCCGGGTGGAGATGCGGCTGCTGCCACTTGGGCCTCCTGGCGCCAGGCGGCGGGCACCAGCACAAGAAAAAGACCCCACCAGAGAAGCACCCCGATCGAAGCCACCAGGGTCAGCCACCAGCGACCGAAGAGCAGCCAGCTGATGGTCACCACGGCCACGCCGGTGAGCAGGATCGACCAGGGTTGGCACCACCAGGGCTTGTGCTTCCAGATCGAGAGGTCTTGGCCCCCCGGCATGACCTTCGCTAGGGGCAGATCCCGGGGCATTTCGGCCCTGGGATCCGGCTCACTTGACACCGACCGCCGCGGGCACGTTGGCACTGCCGGGCTTGTAGGCCCGTTGCAGGGTGGCGCCGGTTTGGATCCCCTTGATCAGGGTGCTTTCGGCTACGCGGTACTGGGGATCCTTGCGGGTACCGAGATCTTCGATGGTGAGAGCCTTGGCATCCTCCTCGGAGAGCTTGGCCGGCACATCGGGCACGATGCCGCGGTGGTGGATGTCGTGGTTGGCAGGGGTGAGGTACTTGGCGATGGTCACGGTCATGCCGGAACCATCGGAGAGCCCCCGCACCGACTGCACCAGACCTTTGCCGAAGGTCTTCTGACCAACCAGGAGCGCGCGGTTGTTCTCCTGGAGCGCGCCGGAGAGGATCTCGCTGGCGCTGGCGGAGCCTTCATTCACCAGCACCACTAGGGGCTTGGAGGTGATCGCCTTGCCCGTGGCCCGCTTCACGTCTTGGATGCCGTCGCGGGTCTTCGTGGATACGATCACTCCTTCGTCTAGCCACTGGCGAGCTATCTCGACGCTAGCCACCAGCAAACCGCCGGGGTTGCTGCGCAAATCCAGCACATATCCCTTCACCCCCTGGGCCTCCAGATCCTGCAGTGCTGCCCGCATGTCGCCTGCGGCATTGGCGTTGAACTGCTTGAGGCGGATGTAGCCGAGCTTCTCGCCATTCGGGCCGGTGTTCACCTGGTGCTGAACAGCGTGAAGCTCAATCAGTTCGCGAACTAGGGAAAGCTGGATGATTTCGCTCTTGCGCCGCAGAGTGAGCTTCACCGGCGTGCCCGATTTGCCGCGGATCAGCTTCACCGCGTCCTCGGTGGTCATGCCCTTGGTGCTCTTGCCGTCGATGGCGGTGATCACATCCTTGGGTTTCACCCCGGCGCGGGAGGCGGGGGAGCCCTCAATCGGAGCGATCACCACCAGTTCCTTGGTGTCCTTATCGAGGCTCAGTTGAATGCCCACCCCGGAAAGCTCCCCGGAGGTGTCGATCTGCATCTCCTTGAACTCACGCGGATCCAGGAAGCGCGTGTAAGGGTCATCCAGGGTGCCCAGCATGCCGCGGATCGCTACATAGGCCTCCTTGGGGTTGTCATAGCTCTTGGCGAGCAGATCACGCCGCAACTTGCGCCAGCGGTCCTGGGTGTACTTGCCGGTGGTGTCCAGATAATCGCGGAACACGATCTGCCACACCTGGTCCATCACCTCCTTCGGACTGTCGGTGATGGGCAGACTGCCGGGGGCCAACCCCATATCGCGAGCCATCACCGCTGTGGCGGCACAGGCTCCCAGACCGAGAAGCACCACGAAGGTGGTGCGACCGCTGCGCATGCGGAGAATCCTTGAAGGGGACAGAAACTCTCTTCAAGGTAGCGCCGCCACTTGCCTCAAACGCGGGGGTCAGGGGTCAACCCAGCGTCCGTCCTCCCGGATCAGGGCGATCAGGGCTTCCACCCCCTCGGCTTCCGGCACCCGGCGGATCTCGTCGCGCCCGCGATAGAGCGAGATGGTGCCTGGGACCTTGCCCACATAGCCGTAGTCGGCATCAGCCATCTCGCCGGGGCCATTCACAATGCAGCCCATCACGGCAATATCGAGGCCGGTGAGGTGGGCGGTGGCGCTGCGCACCTGATGGAGCACCTCCTCGAGGTTGAACAGGGTGCGCCCGCAGCTGGGGCAGGCCACATATTCCACCATCGTCTTGCGCAGGCCCAGGGCCTGCAGAATTGAGTAGCAGACAGGGATCTCCTTCTCCGGCGCCTCGGTGAGCGAGACGCGAATGGTGTCGCCCAGACCCTCGGAGAGCAGGGTGGCGATGCCGGCGGTGCTTTTGATGCGGCCGTAATCGCCATCCCCGGCTTCGGTGACCCCCAGGTGGAGGGGGTACGGGAATCCCTCGGCATCCATACGGTCGGCCATCATCCGGTAGGAGGCCAGCACCACTGGAGCGCGGGAGGCCTTCATCGAGACCACGATGTTGTGGAAGTCGAGGCGATCGCAGATGCGGATGAACTCCAGGGCGCTCTGCACCATCCCCAGAGGCGTGTCGCCGAAGGTGAACAGCATTCGCTCGGCCAGCGATCCGTGGTTCACGCCGATCCGCAGGGCCTTGTCCTGCGCCTTGAGCAGACTCACCAGGGGCTCAAAGGTGGCGGCGATGCGGTCGCCAATGGCGGCGAACTCTTCGGGGGTGAATTCGCTGCGATTCGGATCGGGCTTATCGAACACAAACAGGCCCGGGTTGATGCGCACCTTGTCGACGTGCTGGGCCACCTCCAGGGCGATCTTCATGCCGTTGTGGTGCACATCGGCCACCAGCGGCACCGGACGGTAGCTGTCTTCCAGGCGCTTCCGGATTTCGCCCATCGCCTTGGCGTGGGCCAGCGAGGGCACTGTGACCCGCACGATCTCGCAGCCGGCCTCATGGAGGCGGCGGATGCCGGCGGTGGCCCCCTCGATGTTGAGGGTGTCCTCATTGATCATCGACTGCACCACCACCGGGTGCTCGCTGCCGATCCAGATGTCGCCCACCCGCACGCTGCGGGTCTTGCGGCGGCGGATTGTGGTGGCGTAGCGGGGGTCGTCGACCCAGGCCGGAAGGGCTTCTGCAGTGAATCCCGCTTCCGTGGCACCCACAGCGGCGATGGCGGCGCCTGGGGTGGCGACAGAGGCAGCGTCGGAGCGGGACGGGGCGGCGGTCATCGCGGGGGCTGCGCGTCGCCAAAGACTGTCACAGCGGGCGGAAAACTGGCGAGGGAATCCGGCTGAACAGGACCCAGGGCGGCGGAAAGTCGCGCTCAGCCGTTGCTGGCTCAGCCTGCGCCACCGCTCAGTCCGGTGACTGGCGGCATCAGGGCACGGCTGCTGACTGCGTCGATTGGGCGATTAGGCGGTTAGGCGGTTGGGCGGTTGGGCGCCCTAAAAGGCTTCTGTAGAATTCACTACATCAGTTTTACATCTCTCGCGCTGCCCAGGCGCTCGCCCACTAAGTGCCATGTCCGCTGCCGCCCCCGCCAACCTGCTGCTGTCAGGGCAGACCATTAACGAGGCCGACCTGATCGGGATGCCTGTGGGCACCCTGGCAACGATCGGCTCCGATGGCAGCACGTTGCCGGCCCAGGATCTCAGCTATGCCCTGGTGGCCGGCGATGGTTCGGAGGACAACAGCCGCTTCCAACTCAGCAGTGGCCAGCTGCTGGCGGCCCAGGTGTTCGACCGCGAGACACAAGAGCAGTTGCGGGTGCGGATCCGCGTCACCGACGGGGATGGCCGGAGCTTCGAGAAGGCCTTCACGATCCGCGTCAACGACCTCCCCAACCCGATCGCCACCGGGTCCCTGGCCAGCACATCGGTGGCCTGGCAGGGCGCCGACGGGGTGATGGAGCTGAGCAGCTTCTTCGACGATCCCCTCAGCACCGGCAGGGTGGCCACCTTCGCCCTGGCGCCAGTACAGCTGGGCAGCAACGACCAGGTCACCCTCGGCAGCGGCCGCTTGCAGGTGCTGCTCTACGACCAGGCGGGGCAGGGAGCACCCAAGACCAGCGCCAACCTGCAGGCCTATCTCACCGCCAACAGCTACACCAACACCTTCATCCACCGCTCCGTGCCCGGCTTCGTGCTGCAGGGGGGCGGTTTCAATGTGGTGACCACGGCCCAGGGCTCTTCCCTGACCGCCGTTTCCACCCTTCCCGCAGTCGTCAACGAATACAGTGCCGCCCGCTCCAACCTGCGGGGCACCATCGCGATGGCCAAGCAGGGCTCCAATCCCAACAGTGCCACCAGCCAATGGTTCTGGAGCCTGGCGGACAACAGCGCCAATCTCGACAACCAGAATGGCGGCTTCACCGTGTTTGGCAGGCTGCTGGGGGCGAGCGACCTGGCCACGCTGGACGCAATGGCGGCCCTGCCGGTGTTCAACGCAAGCGCCAGCCTGGGATCGACCTACTCCGCGCTGCCGCTGAGCAGCGGCAACCTCAGCGTCAACAACCTGCTGCGCTTCAGCAGCATCACGATCAGCCAGCAGGCCGAGCTCAGCTATGCCGTGATCGCCAACAGCGCTTCCGATTTGCTGGAGGCCACGCTTACGGGCAGCCAGCTGAAGCTCCGCTCCCTGGCGAACCGGGAGCAGCCGGCCACGCTCACGATCCGCGCCACCAACCTGCTGGGGGAGAGCCTGGATCAGACCTTGAACCTGCAGATGCTGCGTCGCTCCACCAACCAGGCGTCGATTCTCCGCTTCAACGACACCCCTGGCAATGCGAGCCCCGACCTGGCGCTGCCCACCCTCGCCGGCAGCCTGGCGGCACCACTGCAGGCCGATGAGCGGGTGAGAATCCTGGCCGATGGGGTGCCGATCGGGGTGGCCAACGCCGATCCCGGATCCACCAGCTGGAGCTTCCGGCCAGCCACCGCCCTCGCACCGGCAACGGGGGGCAGGCTGGTGCTGGAGGCGCGCGTGGAGACCCTCAAGGGTGTGGAGGGGAAAGCCTCCACCAGCTGGGGCCTCACCCTCGGGACTGCAGCCAGGCTGGAGGCTCCTGGCAGTGAGTTGCTGCAGGTAAAGGATGCCCGGCCGCTGACGGTGCAAGCCACGCCGATCGGCAGCTGGGGCACGGGCTTCGCCGCCTGGAACGCTGGCTCCCGCAACGTCGCAGGGCAGCGGATGCCTGGCACGGGCCAACGGCTCGCGATCCAGGGTCTCGATCGCTACGGCGTCAGCCTGCGCAACGCCACCACCAGCCACGTGAGCCTTGATCTGGGCCAGGGCAACCACGCCTTCTTCCTTCACGACGCCTGGTCGCCTCAGAGCAGTGAGCTCACCCCCCAGCTCGACAGCCAGGGACGCAGCACGGCGGCGCGCTTCGAGCAGCTCAAGAGCATTCGTCTAGGCGACTGCACGGCAGCGGGAGACACCAGCCTGGTGGATCTGACCAGCCCCGATTTCATTACCGGGCCGATCACCGTGCTGGCGGGCAACACCGTGGGCTCCCGCAATGTGATCTGGGGCTCCAGCGCCGATGACAGCGTGATTGGGGGCGCGGCCGACACGCTGATCTGTGGTGGAGCCGGCCGCAACAACCTCCAGCTCGGCAGCGGCACCGACCGCCTGCAGTATGTGGTTGCGGGCGGGGCCGACGACAGCATCAGCAACTTCGATCCCAGCCGCGACCGCATCGAGCTGTGGGGCCTGCCCGCAGGCACACGCCCCAACCTTTCCCTTCAGGCCTCCGGGGCCAACAGTGTGCTCAGCTGGGAGGGCAATAAGCTCACCTTCCTCGGCCTGTCGCTGCAGCTGCCCACGGTGGGGACGCCCTCGAGCTGGCTGACTCTGGCCTGAGCGACTCCTGGTTCGGGAAGCTCCTAGAACGGGGGCCGCGATGGGTGGCCTCGGCGATCAGCTGCGGCAGCGGCCACCCCTGGGCCACACCAGCACCCGGGCCACAACGGCAAAGCCAGGGCGTATGCGTTCAGGGGTCGGGACGCCCCGCCGCGGGACTGCCAGTTGGCAGAACTGGCGCCACCACGGGCGAGCCCGATGGTGCCTCGGCCAACTGGGGCGCTCCGGCCTGCGCCGGGGCACGGCTCCAGGCAGGCAGCACTTGTCCTCACGACGGTCGCTATCGCAGGGACCCGGTGGTGGTGAATTCCGGAACCGCCGCTTAGGCCTTGGGAGCAGGTGCTTGTTCCACCCCCCAGGGATCGGCCAGCTCAGAGGCTGCGGCTGGATCAAGCTCCGGCTCGTGCAGCGTCTCCGGCGTTTCGTCGGAGGCTCCCCACAGGTCCGCCTCGCCCACATCAAAGCCTGCCCCTTGAGCGATCTCCGCCACGGCGGCGGCATCGGCGGCGGTGCTGAGCGCCTCCTGCAGATCGGGATCCACCTCCGCCTGGCGCAGGAAAGCTTCCAGAGACACCGGCAGCGGCTCCTCCATGGCTTCCGCTTTGAGGCCGAGCTCAACGGCAAGCGAATCAGTTGAAGTGCTGGCGGTGTCGGCGGTATTGACGTCTGCGCCATCGACGTCAGGGCCAGCAACATCGGCGCCACCGATGTCGCCTACAGCGATCCTGCCAGCAGTGCCATAGCCGCCAAAGCTAGAGCCGGTTGCTTCGATTACAACGGTGTAGCTCACCAGCTCCAGCGCCTCTGGCTCCTCATCGCTGGCCTCCCACACGTCTTGCGCTGTCACCCCGAACCCGGCGACGCGGGCCAGGGCCGCAACCGACTCCGCATCAGGGGCCGAAGCGAGCACCCGCTGCAGATCGGGATCGAGCTCCACCTGCTGGAGAAAGGCATCGAGTTCGGCCTGGGGACCATCCTGCGGGGTTGCCAGAATCTCGATGACCTCCAGCACCTCTGGAGGTTCGCCGGCGGCAGCTAGCAGATCCTCCTCGGTCACGGCAAAGCCCGCCGCATGGGCAATCGCTGCCACGGTGGCCGCATCCGGGGCAGTCGCCAGGGGGCGCTCCAGGGTGGGGTCCTCCTGGGCCCGTGCCAGAAAGGCTTCGAGTTGCTGCAGGGACATGGGCTCGGCGGGCTCTGCCTCCATGCTTAGCAACTCCGGTTCGTGCCGCCCAGCTCCTGCCCCTCAGACGCTGCAGGCCGGGGTAGACCCTGCCTCATCAAGGCGCCGTCGCACCGCCATCAGGTCGGCGCGGGTGTGCCAGCGGGGGGAGCCCTCCGCCTCGGAGGCGTTCCGTAAGAGATACGAGGGATGCAGCAGGGGCATCAGGGCCCGGTTCGCCAACAGGGGCCCTTCGCCGGCCAGCCACTGGCCCCGCAGACGGGTGATGCCCCCCTTCACCCCGAGCACCGCCTGCAGCGACGTGGCCCCCACCATCAGGATCAGGTCCGGATCCACGAGGGCGATCTGTCGCTCGAGCCAGGGCCGGCAGGCAGTCAGCTCGGTGGGGATGGGGCGCCGGTTCTGGGGCGGGCGGCATTTGATCGCATTGGCGATGTAGAGATCGCGTTGGGGATTCAGTCCGGCATCGGCCAGCATGCGATCGAGCAGCTGGCCGGAGCGCCCCACGAAGGGGAGACCCAGCCGGTCTTCTTCGGCGCCGGGGGCCTCACCGATCAGCAGCAGCCGGGCAGAAGGATTGCCGCGGGCGAGCACCACCTGGGTGCGTGTCTCCGCCAGGGGGCAACGGCGGCACCCGCGGCACTCCGTCGCCAGGACGTCCAGGGACTCCATCGTTCCGTCGTGCAACAGGGGGCGCCATCCTCCACGGAATGAACCGGGCATGATGCAGGATGGCGCGATTGTCGATGCGCGCCCGCTCAATGCCGGCCCCGATCACGCTGTCCGCCCGGGCCGGGGCGCTCCAGCCTTCGCTCACCCTTGCGATCACTGCCAAGGCCCGCCAATTGCGCGCCGAAGGCCATGACGTTTGCAGCCTTTCGGCGGGCGAACCGGACTTCGACACGCCCGCCTTCATCCGCCAGGCCGCCAGCGAGGCCCTGGAGAGCGGCCACACCCGCTATGGCCCGGTGGCCGGTGAACCCGCCCTGCGGTCCGCCATCGCCGCCAAGCTGAGCGACGAAAACCAGGTGCCCACCAGCGGCGAGCACGTGCTGGTAACCAACGGCGGCAAACAGGCCCTCTACAACCTGTTCCAGGTGCTGCTGGATCCAGGTGATGCGGTGCTGCTTCCGACCCCCTACTGGCTCAGCTACCCGGAAATGGCCCGGCTGGCCGGGGCTTCCGTGCAGTTCATCCCCAGCGGTGCAGCCAGCGGCTTCCGATTCGATCCGGCTGCCCTCGAAGCGGCGATCACCCCCGAGAGCCGGCTATTAGTGCTCAACAGCCCCTGTAATCCCACCGGCATGGTGCTGGGCAGGGCCGAACTGGAGGCCATCGCCGCGGTGCTGCGCCGCCATCCGCGGGTGGTAGCGGTATGCGATGAGATCTACGAATTCCTGCTGGCTCCGGGCCATCACCACCACAGCCTGGCGGCTGTGGCACCGGATTTGGCGCACCGCATCTTCATCGTCAACGGCTTCGCCAAGGGCTGGGCGATGACGGGCTGGCGGATCGGCTGGCTGGCCGGTGCCCGCGAGGTGATCGCCGCCGCCAGCGCCCTACAGAGCCAGAGCACCAGCAATGTGTGCACCTTCGCCCAGTACGGAGCCCTGGCGGCGATCACCGCCCCGCGAGACTGCGTGCACTCCATGGCCGAGGAGTTCACCAGCCGCCGCACTTTATTAAGTGATGGTCTGCAGAGCATTCCTGGGCTGGAGTTGCTGCCTCCGGAAGGGGCCTTCTACGCCTTCCCCGATGTCAGCGAATGGGGTCTCGATTCCATGACCATCTGCAACCGGCTCCTGGAGGACGTGGGGCTGGCCGTGGTACCCGGGATCGCCTTCGGCGACGACCGCTGCATCCGCCTCTCCTGCGCCGCCTCCGAGCCCACCCTGCTGGATGGTCTGGAGCGGCTGCGGCGGTTCCAGGCGAGTCTCTAATCGGCGGGTTGGAAGAGCAGCTGCCGAGGGCGAGAAAGGGCGTTAAAACGAAGCGGGAGCGGCACCGGATCGGGCCTTCAGCGGGCAACCCCTCAGCCGAAGCCTGGGTTGAGCTCGCACCCTTAATCCGAGCTGCCAGGAGTGAGGCCAATCCAGCCAGGGCCATGGCGCCTTGGACGCGCCGGGCCGATGGGCCAAGGCTGCTCACCAGTGAACCCCTAATCTGGCGATCCAGTTTCTCGAGATCTCGCGCCGTGCAGCTCCAGGCCCTGCACTCGGTTCCCCTCCACCTCGGAGCGGGCAGCGACATCCGCCGCAGCCTGGAGCGCCTGGCTGTGGATCTCAATGCCAGCGGCTTCGTGCTCGGTGTGGTGGGCAACCTATCCCAGGCAGCCTTCCAGTGCCCCGGCCAGAGCCGCCCCACGATCTTGGAGGGTGACCTGGAGATCATCACCCTGCAGGGCACGATCTCTCCCCAGGGGGTGCACCTGCACCTGAGCTTTTCTGATGGGTCCTGCCAGGTGTGGGGCGGCCACCTGGAACCCGGCACCCTGGTGCAGAAGGGGGCTGATTTGCTGGTGGGGCTGCTTGAAGCGGGCGGCGGAAACAGCGAAGGCCCGTCCCTCCATACCAGCCCCCGACAAGCCGATCGGCTTCACCCCACCGAGGTCGCCATCACCATGGCGCTGCAGCAACCAGTGCTGCAGCAACCAGTGCTGCAGGAACCAGAACCGGCCCGAGCGCCGGCGGGTGTCAGTGGAGGTCAGGCCGCTCCGGCAACCAGCGAGCCCCGGGTGGACATCGCCGTGCTTGCGGGCTGCCCTTACTGCGCCCGCGCCCTGCGGATGCTGCGCACCCTCGGAATCGATTACCGGGTGGTGCCCCCCAGCGGCGCCGGCTCCCTGCCCCAGGTGCACATCGATGGGGTGGCCATCGGTGGCTACGACGCCCTGGCCGAACTGCACGGCCGCGGGTCGCTGGAAGCCCTGCGCCGGGGATGAGGCCGCGCCGGTCTTCGGATCAACCGGCGCGGCCGCTCAACCGATCATTTATCCAGGAAGGGATCGGGCACCTGGCTGGCCTGGATCCGGGCCGGCAGAAACACGTACCAGGAGAGCAGGGAGGTGCACTGGCCGGTCTGTGGCTTGCAGCGACCCTCGGCTCCCACCGCCTGGGGCCCTTCGGCGAGGCGGAAATCGGTGGGCAGGGCCCGCATGATGCCGATTGAGGAGATCGAGCCATCCACCGAGTCCTTGATGATCGCCGAGCGCAGCGCCTGCACCGAGGTGCTGCCCATGCCCCGGTAGGGGTAATAGTTGAGCGTGGCGGTCTTGAGGAAATCGACGCCGGCGTTGGAGTACAGGTACCGAGTCACAGCCCGCAGATCCACGTTGTAGCTCTTCGAAAGTCCGGCGCGAACCTCCGAGGCGGTCCAGCCGGAGCGGTTCAGGCCTCCTTCGAGGCCGCGATCCGTCACCTCGCCGCTGTCAACAAAGCTGTCAAAGGCCTGCTGCTGGGTCGACCACACGGCACCCCCGGTGGTCCAGCGCACCGGATTCGCCGCGGCAAAGGCTGGTGCCACGGCGATTAGACTACCTGCGCCGAACACGGCGAGAGCGCAGAGATGCTTGAGCATGGATCAAATGCGGATCCTTCTCAGTGTATGCATCGCTACAGTCTCTGGCAGTGGTAGTGACGCCACTTGCTCCGGATTCGGCTACAGATTCCCCTCAGCTTCCTCGCAGCCACCGGAGCACAGGAACGGAAGCCCTGACCCGTGTCCAACAGCCGCCACACCACCACCACGGCGGTTCCCTAACAAAGCACCCTTGAGCCGTCCGTCGTAGCGGGTGCCGACCATCGCGTTGGCGCCGGGCTGTCGGAGGTGATTGATCATCTGGTCGTAGGCCTGGAGGAGGGCTTGCTCACCCATCTCGGTGAAGGTAGCGATCCGGCCGCCCACGATCGACTTGAGGCCCCCGAAGAATCCCTTCACCAGGGCGGGGGAAGGCACAACGATGCCCGGCACGACTCACTTGAACTCGCGGATCACATCGCCCTCGAGCGAGAAGGTGGTAGGCAGAGATTGAAGGCCAGCCTGGCGATCCTGTGCATGAGGGGCTGATGGATGGAAACCATGAGCGGGAGCGAGGCGGAAGCGTGACAGCCCATGGCGGGAAGTTGCTGCCGAGCTTGCAGGTTGATCTGGAAGATCCAGAGATCGAATTTCGGCTCCGTGGCAGGGATCACACAGATCGGCGGAATGGGATTCGGGAGCCTCGGAAGATCGGAGTGGACCATGGCAGCAATCGGCCCGCCGCACACTCCAGCCGGCGCCGCTGAGGGCTTCCGCTTGGATGTGGAGAGGGCTGGGCGAGTGGATCTGACCAGGGATGAAGGGGGTCCGAGGGGGAGAAGGGGGGAAGATGCGGGCGGATTTCCATGCTGATCCGGCCTGGATCCAGCCCGAGGGGCTTGGAAACGGTCCAGTGATTGGTTATGGTTGTGATGTCGTGATGGCACAACAAGCATGCTGACTGGAAGTGAGCTCCTGGCCAAGGTCAAGGAGCTGGGGGATGTTTCCAAGTCCGAACTGGTGCGAGGGTGCGGCTATGTGAGCACCAAGAAGGATGGGAGCGAGCGTCTCAACTTCACCGCCTTCTATGAGGCGCTGCTGGAAGCCAAGGGTGTGAGCCTCGGTGAGGGCGGCGGAGCGGCCAAGGCTGGCCGCAAACTCAGCTACGTGGCCACCGTTCAGGGCAACGGCAACCTGCTGGTGGGCAAGGCCTACACCGCCCTGCTTGATCTCCACCCCGGCGACGAGTTCGAGATCAAGCTTGGCCGCAAACAGATCCGCCTGGTGCCCGCCGGTTCAGTGGATGAAGAGTGATCGGTTCATAATCGATCAACAGGCCCGGAAGCTGGATTCAGGGCCGCTCGACTGATCGCTGCCGCCGATCCACCGATTCTCGAGCTCAAAGCATCCTCAGAGCATCGCGGATCATTCTGAGATCACAATCTCCCCGCTTGGCCCCAGGCCGGCGGGGCTTTGGTCTGGTCACCCACCCAGGGCTGTGGTTCGGATGACAAGGGGGGCCCCTACCACCCCCATAGGGTCTGAACCTGACGATCGAGATTTCCGCCATGGCCAACACCTGGGCCTTCGTAACCAATCAGATTCACGCCGGCCAGGTGGCGGATCCAACCACCCACGCCCGAGCCTTACCCCTCTACCAGACCACCTCCTACACCTTCCGCGACAACAACCACGCCGCCAACCTGTTTGCCCTCAAGGAACTGGGCAACATCTACACCCGCATCATGAATCCCACCCAGGCGGCGGTGGAGGAAAAGCTCGCCGCCCTCGAGGGAGGGGTGGGTGCCCTGCTGGTGTCGAGCGGCCAGGCGGCGGAAACCATCGCCCTGCTGAACATCGCCGAGGCCGGCGATCACATCGTCTCCAGTCCCTCCCTCTACGGCGGCACCTACAACCTGTTCCATTACACCCTGCCCAAGCTGGGCATCACGGTGTCCTTCGTGGACAATCCCGATGACCCCGCCTCCTGGCGGGCTGCGGTGCGGCCCAACACCAAGGCGTTCTTCGGTGAATCGATCGCCAACCCCAAGAACGACATCCTCGACATCGAAGCCGTGGCGGCGGTGGCCCATGAGGTTGGCGTGCCCCTGGTGGTGGATAACACCGTGGCGACGCCCTATCTGATCCGCCCGATCGAGTGGGGGGCCGATGTGGTGGTGCATTCCGCCACCAAGTACATCGGGGGCCATGGCACCGCCATCGGAGGGGTGATCATCGACAGCGGCCGCTTCGACTACGGCGCCCATCCCGAGCGCTTCCCGAACTACAACCAACCCGATCCCAGCTATCACGGCTTGGTCTATGCACGGGATCTCGGGGTGAATGGGGCCTTCGGCGTGAACCTCTCCTTCATCCTCAAAGCTCGCGTGCAGTTGCTGCGCGATCTCGGCTCCGCCGTGGCGCCATTCAATGCCTGGCTGATCGCCCAGGGGCTGGAAACCCTCTCGCTGCGGATCGAACGGCACACCTCCAATGCCCTGGCGGTAGCCCGCTGGCTGGAGCGCCGCCCGGACGTGCTTTCGGTGAACTATGCGGGCCTGGAGAGCAGCCCCTGGCACCAAGCAGGTCGCAAGTACGCTCCGCTCGGCACCTCGGGCGTGCTGGCCTTTGAGATCCAAGGAGGCGTCGAATCAGGCAAAGCCTTCGTGGAGGCCCTCAAGTTGCACAGCCACGTGGCGAACATCGGTGATGTGCGCAGCCTGGTGATCCACCCGGCCTCCACCACCCACTCCCAGCTCACCCCGGCGGAGCAGCTGGCCTCCGGCGTCACCCCGGGCCTGGTGCGGCTCTCGGTGGGAATTGAAGCCCTGCGGGACATTCTCGCCGACCTCGAGCTCGGCTTCGAAGCCATCGGCGCCTGAACCTTGCCAGGAACCAGGAAGGGACCACCACCCGCCAGCGGGGCCTGGCGGGAGGGTGATCCGCTGGGGGAACGTCGCTTTGTTGAACTGGATGGCCTGTTGACGCAATCAGGATTCCAGTTTCCAAGCCTGAAGGTGGCCTACCAAAGCTGGGGGCGGCTGAACCCAGAGCGCTCCAACGCCGTCTTCATTGCCCATGCCCTCACCGGTGATTCCCATGTGAGCGGCAGCGTCGGGCCGGGGCACCACCATCCCGGCTGGTGGAATTCCCTGGTGGGCCCAGGCCGGGCGATCGACCCCGACCGCTGGTTCGTGGTGTGCGCCAACGTGCTTGGGGGTTGCCAGGGAACCACCGGCCCCTCCTCGCCGTCTCCGGATGGACAGCCCTGGGGCAGCCGTTTCCCCGTGATCACCGTGGCCGACATGGTGGAGGTGGAGCGGCGGCTCACTGATGCCCTGGGCATCGAGCGCTGGGCCCAGATGGTGGGCCCCTCCCTTGGTGGCATGCGGGTGCTGGAGTGGCTGGTGGCCCACCCCGAACGGGTGGCGGCGGCGGTGGTGATCGGCACCACGGCCGCCGTGGGGGCGGACCAAATCGGCAGCCATGGGGCCCAGATCGAGGCCATCCGGAGCGATCAGGGGTTTCGGGGAGGGGATTACTACGGGGCTGCAGCCGGGGAAGGTCCGCACCGGGGGTTGGGGGTGGCCCGCCGCATCGCCCAGCTCAGCTACCGCAGCCGCGCGGAACTGGAGCTGCGCTTCGGCCGATCGGCTCAGGTGCGGGAGGATCCCTTCGCCTGGAAGGACGGTCAAGCGGGAGGCCGTTTCGCCATCGCCTCCTATCTCGATCATCACGCCGACAAACTGGCGCGCCGTTTTGATGCCAACAGCTACATCGCCCTCACCCAGGCGATGAGCCTCTTCGACCTGGGCCGGGATCGGGGAGGGGTGGAGCAGGCCCTCAGACGGATCAACCGGCCCCTAACGGTGGTGGGGATGGACAGCGATCGCCTCTTTCCCCTCAGCCAGCAGGAGCAGATCACTGCCCTTGCTCCCGGTGCCCATGACCTGCAGATCATCCGTAGCCTGCATGGCCACGACGGCTTCCTGGTGGAGAGCGATCAGCTGGGGGCGATCGTCCGCGATGCCCTTCGGATCTGTGCTCCGCCAGTGAGCCCGCCCTGAATCGTCTCGTCCACTTGCTGCAGATGCCCCCCACGCCCGTACTCGGCCCGCAACGCCTGCCTCTGCTGGCGATGACCGTTCTGGTTTTCGCCCTGGTCGTGGCAGCAGGCGCCCATGGTTGGCGTCTGGGCGCCCTGGCGGGGGTCGGGGTGCTCTTTGGGGCGTCCCTGTTTCACGCCAGCTTTGGCTTCGCCTCCGGCTATCGCCGACTGTTTGTGCATGGCGATGGCCGTGGTGTGCTGGCCCAGATCGTGCTGCTGGTGCTGCTGACCCTTCTGTTCGCGCCGATCCTGCTCAGCGGCGCGGCGAAGGGGGCCGTCGCCCCCGTGGCGCTTCAGGCCGCCGTCGGGGCGACCCTGTTTGGGGTGGGGATGCAACTGGGGAGCGGCTGTGCCTGCGGCACCCTCTACGCGATCGGTGGCGGCAGCGGCGTGATGCTGTTCACGCTGATCAGCTTCAGCGCCGGTTCGTTCCTGGCAACCCTGACCCCGGGACCATGGCGCGCGCTGCCCCGGCTGGAGCCGGTGTCGCTGCTCGAACGCTGGGGATGGGGTGGCGCCTTGCTGCAGCTCGCGGTGCTGGGGCTGATCGCCCTGGCACTCAATCGATGGGAGCGCCCCAGGCTGAACAGGGCCATTCCCGCCATGCCGCGGTTCTCCTGGCGAACCCTGCTGGTGGGGCCTTGGAGCCTGGCCGGTGGTGCTCTGGCCCTGGCTTTGCTCAGTGGCCTGACCCTGCTGCTGGCCGGTCGCCCCTGGGGCGTGACCTGGGGGTTCACCCTCTGGGCCGCCAAGTTGGCCCATCAGCTGGGCTGGGATCCCTCCGGCAGTGTCATTTGGCAGCAGGAGCGCTTCGCCACGGCTCTGCAAGCAGGTCTGTTCGAGGACATCACCTCGGTCATGAATCTTGGGATCGTGCTTGGTGCCGCCGTTGCTGCTGCGGCCGCTGGCCGCTTGACCTTCCGCTCACCGCCCTCCGCGAATGCAGTAACCGCGGCCCTGCTGGGGGGACTGTTGATGGGCTACGGAGCCTGGCTCTCCTTTGGCTGCAATGTCGGGGCCTATCTCGCCGGAATCGCCTCCACCAGCCTGCACGGCTGGCTGTGGATCGTGTTCGCGCTGCTGGGAACGGCCTTCGGCGTTCGGCTGCGCTCCCGCTTTGGGCTACCCGGCTGAACGCAGATCCGCTTCAGCTGCCGCCAGATCGGCTTCCCAGTCGATGGGGCAGTGGCTGGGGATCTCCAGATCCCTTGCCTCCAGAGCTGCTTGCCTGGAAGGGGCTCGACGCCTGAGCCTTCGGTCACGTTGGAGAAGAATCGCCTCCAAGTTCGGCCGGTAGAACTCCAGGAAGTGAACCAACCAGCCGCCCAGGTGCGGATCACAGGCGGCGCCGCTCAACGAAACCCCCTCCAGCAGACGCAGGGTGGCTGCAGCAGGCAACCAGCGGTCGTGGCTCACCCAACGGTTGACGCTGAACAGGGCAAGGGGCAATCCCCGTCCGTCCAGGCTGATGGCCACCAGATGGGTCAGCGGGCCTTGAGGCCTGGGGCGCCGGAACAGATGCAGATGGCCGTGTTCCCCATCGCCGCGATGGCAGTGGTAGTAGCAATGCGTGCCGCTGCCCGGATCCACGAGATCGCCAGGGGGGTAGTGCTGATCCTGCAGCGGTATCGATCCGGCGGTGAAAGCCCGAACCAGGGAACCGTGGCGTTCAATCAGGCACAGCCAGTGGTAGAGCGCCTTCCTTGCCGATCGATAACGGGCGAAGGGGTCGACCATCAACGGGAAGGCCCGCAACCCCCGTCGTGAGCACCGCAGCCAGCGGCGGCTGGAGAGGAGCCCTTGCCGCCACCTGGGGTCTTTGGCTTGACAGAAGCGGAGGATTTGGGGGGCTTGACTTGCTGGGGAGTGGAAGGTTGGCGGGGCGCTGCGGGCCGGCTGGCACTGGCCGGACTCTGGGCCAACCTCGGCTGCTGCGCCGAGGTGGCATCGGCAGAAGGGGCGGTCAGAGCCGCAGCGGAAAGCACCGCGCTGGCCAGGCCGTGGCGCAGGCGCTCCACGAGCGGAAGGGAATGGGGGGACATGAAGGTCCTTCGGGACAGAAACAAGGTTGACGGTTACAGCGTGCCATTGGGCCCATGCGACATGCCATGGACCATGGGCTGCTTCAGAGCTGTGAGCGCTTCAGCTCCACTCAGTTCTTCAACGGCGTTTCGGGACCTGTCTGAACGGGATTGTTGGTCGTGCTGTATTCCGTCCAGGAGCCTTCATAAATGCGCACGTTCGGATAACCAAGGAGATGTTTCAGCACAATATATTGAAGGCTGGCTTCACGGCCGGTGCTGCAGGAGATGATCACCGTTTTATCGGGAGTGACCCCACGGCTCACAAAAAGCTGCCGTAATGCTTCGATCGATTTAAGCTTGTGGGGATTCTTGAGTGCCTCCTCAGGATTGTTGGCTTCCGTCACCGACTGCCAGGTGATGTTGATGGCGCCAGGGATGTGGCCGTTGCGAATGAATAGCTGTTCCGTACCCTCAAACAACCCCTTCGGACGAGGATCGACAATCACGACATTCGGTTTGCCGACCAACGCCAGGACCTCCTTCAGTGAAATCGCCAGACCAGGGACGGATTTCGGATTGAAGACTCCTGGGCTGTAGGTGGGGAATGCCTTGGTCACCGGATGGCCCTGGGTCTTGTAGCCCGAGAAGCCACCGTCGAGAATGCCGATACTGGGCACGCCGCTCTTCTCGAGGATGTAGGCAACGAGAGAGGCCCCGAGCACATTGTTGGCATCGGAGTAGACGAGAACCTGATCGTTATTGGAGATCCCTGCCTTGCTCAGCAGATTGGCAAGATCGCGCGCAGGCCAGATCTGATAGGGAAGTTTGCCATTCGGGCCGCGGAACGCCTGCTCCGAGATGTGAACAGCATTCGGGACATGGCCGCTGATGTAGTCCAAGGGAGGCACCGGACGCACATCAAGAATCTTCCACTGCCCACTGCTGACCCCGGCAGCGGCCTGTTCGGGGGTGATCAGTTTGATCACCCCGGCCTTGGCCGCCTGGGTGGCTGAAGCCAGAGGTACAAGAATGGAGAGGGCCAAGCCGGTGCCGAAGCCAAGCAGATGACGACTGGAAAATGCGAATCGGATCATGGTGTTTGGAGTCAGCTTCCTTGGATTTCAGGACGGAATTGGACTTTTAGCATTATAGCCTAGTAGAGGCTAGTGAGCCCCAGAAATCTGGTTTGTTGCTGCGGCAACACGACCTGTTAGCTCAGAGCACAGGTCAGCGGACCTCGCTGACGGCGCTGGCTTCGGCAATCTCAATCAGCTCACCTGTCTTCACCTGGTAGATGAAGCCATCAATGGGAATCCGACCAGGCACCTGAGGATGCTCACGATCAGCGACACTCTGGCGCTGATCGCTGATCGTGAGCCAGTTGATGAAATCCCCAGCCTTGGAGCCCGGCCCTGGGCCAACATCACAGAAACCATCAGCCCCAAACACCGCCGTCTGCAGGCTTTTGGCCAGCAGCGAGCGGATCGCACTGTCGGTGAAGAACTCCATGCCGCAGTTGCTGTGGTGGATCACATACCACTCCTGGGTGCCGAGGAGCTTGTAGGAGATCACCAGGGAGCGGATGGCATCGTCACTGGCGCGGCCACCGGCATTGCGAATCACGTGGGCGTCGCCTTCCTGCAGTCCGGCATAGGCGGCCGGGTCGAGCCGGGCATCCATGCAGGTGAGGATGGCGATGCATCGGGCCGGCGGCAGCGGCAGGGATCCCTTCTCCCCAAAAGACTCGCTGTAACGCTGATTGGCCTGCAGGATGGCGGCGCGTTCAGCCATGGGGAGATCGGAAATGCGGAATCGAGCCATCCTGTTGCGTGCCACTGCAGGGTCATCGGCACAGCACAACAGGCATCAGTATCGGCGAGTACACCGGGTCAGCGCGGGACAAATGAAAAGTGAAACAAGATTTGAAACTGGGCTTTGAAACCGGGGATTTTGAGATAGCAGCCCTTATGAGATAGCACCCCTCAACAGTGGCACTGAATTGCCGAGTACCGAATCTCAAGACAAATTCGGCCAAGGACCTCCTGATCTAGCCAGCAGGCAGGCTCCATCCACCTGATTGTCCGCCCGGCACCGGAAGTGAAAGGGCTCCCGAGCGGTGTGGCCTCAACCACATCGGAGGCTTGGTGCGAAGCGCTAACACCGATGGGAGTCGCTGCTATTGAAGCTGTGACCATTGCCGCTGATCGCAGCCTTACCCTGGACGATTCGGCCGGGCCTGATCTCATGGGGGTGCGGTTCGAAAGCATGGTCAACGACCAAGGTGAGGCGCCGTGAGCCAAGAGGGATGGAATTTGGACGAGCTGGTGGACTCCCTGCGGGGGTGCCGCGAGCGTTCACCGCTCAACAACCGCAGCACCATCAAGCCGGCGGCGCTGCCCTCGCCGAAGGTGCTCAGCAAGGTGATGGAGTCGCTCACGGCGGCGCTCTATCCCCGCCGACTCGGTCCCACGGGCGCCGAACAGGGAGCCTGGGCCCTGAGAGAGGCCCGCATCGATGAATTCGTGGGCCTCACCCTCCACGACTCCCTCCTGGCGCTTCGGGATCAGATCCGCATCGAACTGGTGGCCCGCGCAACAACGGACGACAGCCCTGGCCTGGAGGAACAGCAACAGGCCACCGCGATCACCGGCCGCTTCGCCGCCCAGCTACCTCGCATCCGCACCCTGCTCGACTCCGACCTGGATGCCGCCTACCGGGGCGATCCTGCGGCCCAGAGCCTCGATGAGGTGCTGGTCTGCTACCCGGGGGTGCAGGCGATCATCCATCACCGCTTCGCCCATGCCCTGCATGGCCTTGGCGCTCCCTTGGTGGCCCGCATCATTGCCGAGAACTCCCACTCGGCCACCGGCGTGGATATCCATCCAGGCGCCACCATCGGTGAAAGTTTCTTCATCGACCATGGCACCGGTGTGGTGATCGGCGGCACAGCCGTGATCGGCGATCGGGTGCGGCTTTATCAGGCCGTGACACTTGGAGCGAAATCCTTTCCCCTTGATGATCAGGGAGTGCTGGTGAAGGGTGAGCCGCGCCATCCGATTGTTGAAGATGATGTGGTGATCTATGCCGGGGCGACGATCTTGGGCCGGGTCACGATCGGCCAGGGCGCTCAGATCGGTGGCAATGTCTGGCTTACTCGCAGCATCGCAGCGGGCACAACCATCACCCAGGCCAAGGTGATCTCTGAGACGTTTGGGGAAGGCGGGGGGATCTGACAGGCCGCAACCTCAGGGGCTTAGCGGAGGGTCTTAAAGGGAATGGTGGTGAGAACGCTGCCAGCCTTCGCAGGGGGGAGCTCAACCGAGAGGCGGCCGCTCAGCCGGGGAAACAGACGCTCAGATGGCCGCAGGAGTCAGCTCAGCGGGCAGCCCCACCAGGTCGGCGCTCACCTGCCAGAGGGCGGTAGCCAGCCGCTCATCGCGGCCCTCGGCGCTCGGCTGCGCCGGCTCAAACCGCAGCCGCCCCGGACCCAGAAGGCGATTGACGCCGTAGTGGAATCCAGCCTCCACCTTGGGATCGGTGGCCAGGGCCGCCAGCAGGGAACCGGCCTGCTCCGGGCTAGCCGTGATCCGCAGCAGGTCGCGGGCCACCAGGGCAAAGAGCCGCTGTCCCCAGGGGTTGTGGCGGCGGCTGTAGCGGAAGAAGCCGCCTTCATCGCGAGGGATCACCAGGCCCGGACTCCAGGCCAGCACGGGCATCGGGGTGCCCCGTAGGCGGAGGCGGCGCGCCAGCTCCCGGGCGAACAGCAGGTTGCAGAGCTTGCTGTCCTTGTAGGCCTTCTCGGCATTGAAGGCCGACTGGCCATCCACCATCAGGAAACCCGCCCCGCCGTGCAGGCCCTCCAGTTTGGCCAGGCCCGCCGGTTGACCCACCCGACCGCCGGCCGTGGCGGGATCATGCACCTCCGAGGCGGTGACCACCACCCTGGAGGAGCGGCCCGCATCGAGCAGGGGAAGGAGCCGCTGGCAGAGCGCCTGATGGGCGAGGTGGTTCACGGCGATGGTGAGCTCGTGGCCCTGGGCGGAACGGCGTGGTTCGGGGGCCCCGGCCTCCTGGAGGCCGGCATTGAGCACCAGGGTGTCGATCGGGGTGGCGCGCTCCAGCAGCTCGGCGGCGCAGCGCTCGACGCTGGCCAGGTCCGCGAGATCGCAGACGGGTGCGTGAATGGTGGGGGAAGCGTTGTCGCTGGAGCGGGCCGCCGTTAACCGCTCCACGGTGGCCGCCGCGGTGGCCTGATCCCGGCAGGGCAGGGTGAGGTCATGCCCCCCCCGCAGCAGCAGCCGGGCGGCCTCGAAACCGATGCCGGAACTGGCACCGGTGAGCAGGATGCGCCGGGGCTGGGGAGCCGGAGGGTGGACCGTCATGGCGGCACCCTATGCACGGCCCAGCGAGGCCGGGTGGCCTCAGCCGGTCAGCAGCAGCTCCAGGGCCAGGGTGTAGCCATCGGCTCCGGGGTCGGCCGCGGCGGCAGCTTCGGGACGCTGGGATTTGCCGGTGAGGGGCAGGGCCCGCTGGCCGCCCCGTTCCAGCAAGGCGAGGGCGACCAGGTCGGGGGCATCGGCCATCGGGTGGGATCCCTCGGAAGCAGGTGACGCGCCTGAACATCAGCTTCTGAATCGAGGCAGCTGCCAGCGCTGCAGAGGGGGGGCAGCGAACCGGGCAGCGAGTCGGGCAGCGAATCGGGCACAGAATCATGGAACCGCTGCCTAGATTCCCGCCTCTGGAAACGGGAACCACGCCGCGATGGGAAGTCAATGGGAGAACTTCCTGCAGAACCTGGGCGAGTGGCACGGCTCCTTCGCCTCCCTCGATGTCAACGGCACGCTGATCGACTGCACGCCCTCGATCCTCAGCCTCACCCAGGGCAACGACGAGAGGCTGGTGCACTTCAGCCTGCGCCGCTTCGGCAATGGGCCCGACGCGCCACCCACCCGCGAGATCAGCCAGGAGTACCGCTCCCTCGGCAAACAGGTGGTGTTCTTCGCCTCGGGCTCTTTCTGCAAGGGCTCCCTGCAGGTGGCACCGGGCACGGCCTTCGGCGCTGAATTCGGCTTTGTGTCCGGCGACCGGCGCCACCGGCTCGTGCAGCTCCACAGCCCCGAGGGGGCCTTCGAGAGCCTGGTGCTGATCCGCGAGTTCCGCGCCGGCAGCTGCGCCACAGAGCGCCCACCCCTGGAGGCCGATCACCTGCTGGGCTCCTGGAGCGGTGAGGCCGCCACGATCAACGCCGACTGGCCGGAACCGGATGTCTCCCCCTGCCGCATCGCCATCCAGCGAGATGGCAACGGAAGCCTCGCCATTTACACCCAGATCGGCGCTGTGGAAGAAACCAGCGGCACCTCAGCCGAACGGCTGCTCCTGCTTCCTGACAGCGCTTACTGCCTGGCGCCCCTGCAGGTGAGCCATCGGGAGGCGTTCATGGTGGAGGCGGGCTGGCTTCCCTCCCCAGGACGACTAGAGCGGCTGATCCGCCGCTACGACGCCAGCGGCGCCTGGATCTCCGCCACCTGGATCAGCGCCACGGCCGGCTGATTGGTGTGCTGGATTTCCAGGCGCCGCAGGGTTCTTGGCAGCTCTCCCATCTGCCAATGAGGCTCTCGCACCCTTAATCCACCTGATAGGGATCCAGGAAGCTCAGCGGCCGCGCCATGGTGGCGGAGAACCCAAGAATGCCGCGGTCGCGGTAGCTGTAGAGGAGCGAGTCGTCGACCTCCAGCAGGAAGGTGCCGCCCCGCTGGGTGAGGAAGTCGTCGCACGGCACATAGGTGCGCCAGTGGCCGAGCACCTCAGCCATGTTGGCCAGCCGCACCGTGGCCAGCTCGAAGGGCCGCTGGAAACCACTGCCCCCCGCCCTCGCGAAGAAGGAACCCTTGAGGGGCGGCAAGGGCCCGGCCTGAATGGTGGTGTCGTCGGGGATGCGCTGAGGAGCAGAGCGATCACCGGTGTAACCGCGCAGCACCTCGGCCAGGGTGCCGGGCGAGCCGATGCCCGCGCACATCAACAGCAGGGCCGGCCAGGCGCCGCCGGGGGTGGCCAGACCCCCATAGAGCCCCAGGGCCCGGTGGAGGGTCGGCTCGGCGTCCACCAGCAGGCGCTCGCGGGGGAAGCCGGTGTAGGCGCAGAAGCGGTCGGCGCCGGCCTCATTGCCGATGGCGATCGCCAGCGGGCTGATCGCAGCGGCCTCCAGCCTGGGCAGCAGCGGCACCAGGGCCTGGGCGTATTCGAGGCTGTCGAAATCACCGAGCTGGCTGAGCAACAGCACCAGGCGGCGACGGCCGGAGCCCATGCCCTTAAGCGCGGCGAGGCGTTCCAGCAGGGGAGGGGGGGCTTGCATGGGGGCCACGGTAGGTGGCGCGGAGGGGGCACCCCATGGCGCCCGGGCAGCAGGTGTGACCCTTGAGCAGAGCTTGTGAGGAACGCTTCAGCCCGGAGCGTCAGAGCAACGGATGCCAGTGGCAGAGCGGCCCCTGGCCACCGCCGATCGCCAGGGCATGGCGCAGGCCGCCCTCCACGTAGGTCTTGGCAGCCAGCACCGCATCGGCCAGAGCCAGCCCCCTGGCCCGGTGGGCGGTGATCGCGGCGCCGAGGGTGCAGCCGCTGCCATGGGTGTGGGGGGTGTCGATCACCGCGCCCACCAGCCAGCGCCCGGGTTCCGCACCGGCCAGGAGATAGTCGCGGCCCCGCAGCTCCGCAAGCCCACCCCCCTTCACCAGCACCGCCGCCACCCCCTGCTCTCGCAACACCGCAGCAGCCCGTTCCACATCGGCGGCCGAGGCGATGGGCAGGCCACTCAGCAGATGGGCCTCATGGAGGTTGGGGGTGAGCAGGTCGGCCAGGGGCAGCAGGAGATCGCGGTAGGCCTGGATCGCCTCGGGCTCCAGCAGCACCGCCCCAGCCCGCGACACCATCACCGGATCGATCAGCTTCGGGATCGCCAGGGGCGCCAGGGCCCGGGCCGTGGCCTCGATCAGGCCGCGGTTGAGCAGCATGCCGGTCTTGAGGGCCGCCACCGGCAGATCGTTGAGCACCGCCTCGATCTGGTCCGTGAGCGCCTCAGGCGGCAGGGCATCAACCCGGCTGACTCCGCGGGTGTTCTGGGCGGTGACACAGCTCAGGGCCGAACAGCCATGCACCTTCAGCGCTGTGAAGGTCTTGAGGTCGGCCTGGATGCCGGCCCCACCGCCGGAATCGCTGCCGCCGATCGTGAGCGCGATCGCCACTGAGGCGCCTGCGGGCTGGGCTGGGGGCTGGGTTGAATCCTGAGCCATCAGGTTGCCTCCAACCGCCACTGGCCTGGTTGGGGCCATGGTGGCAGGGTGTCGGGAGCCTGAGAATGATCAGCTGCTCCCTTGCCAATGGCGATCGGCAGCTCCGCCGCCAACATGATCCTCAGCGCGGCTGGCTGCGGGCCTCAGGCCGCCTGCAGGTCGAGCTGGCGTTCGCGGGCGAAGAAACCCTCCCGCCAGGCATCGCCCTTGCGTGCCCAGATCCAGTGGTCGCCATTGAGGCGGCTTGAGAAGAAGCTCAGCTGTTGCACGGTGATCTGATAGCCGTGGTCGGCGGCGATGGCCACGATCGCTTCCGGGGTCTGGGCATTGCGCAGCCGCTCCTGCACGGCGCCATTGAAGGTGGCTAGTGCGGCGAAGAGATAGAACTGATCAGACGCCATGCTGGTTGGTTTGGGTGAACATGCCGTCAAGGTATGCAGCCTCAGGGCGCCGGGAGGTGCCTGGATGCACCGCCGCCCATCGCTGAAATCACCCGGGCGGGTGGTGGTATTGGCGGCAGGCACATCGCCACGATTGAGCCCCGGAATGGGCAACTGGCCTTGGTGCGCGATGTGCATCGGCTCACACCGCCGGCGGATCTGCGCGGGATCGCCAGCAACCTGGGCTTCGCCGATTTTCCTCAGGGGCAGGGCATCACGATGGTGAATGACCTTGCGGTGGAAGCGAAGGCCACCTATGCCGCCGTCACTTGCCTGGGGGAAGCCGACTGGGCCAGCCAGTCGCTGCTGTCCATGGCGGAGATGATCGCCTCCACCCGCGACACCCTGGCCAAGGCCAGGGGCAACGAACTGCTGGAGCCGGTGATTCCCCAGCTGGAGGAGGCGCTCGGGACCTTCACCCAGGAGGAGGACAAGCTGACCAGCCATCTGCAGGATTCGATGCGGATGCTGGGCAAACTTCACGACTTCCTGGGCGTGCCGGAGAAGCTTGGGCCGATCCTGAACTTCTATCTTGATCGCCTGTTCGACCCAGCCCGCCGCCGCGACCTGGAGACCTCCTTCCAGGAGGTGGTGACCCTCAATCAGGCCTTCGGGGAGCTCTCCGGCGATCGGTTGATCTGAACCCTGTTTGGATCGGATCGCCCACCCATTGATCGGGCGCTCCTGCCCTGATTTGGAGCGCACGCCACCGATCGCCAGTAATCGGTGGACCGGGGCAGAACGGATGGTTCACCAAAGCGCCGCAACCCTCAGGACGTGATGGAATCACCCGATCGCGGCCGGCCGCTCACGGAGACGGATCAACTCGCTGCTGGTCTCGGCCAGAAGCCACAGGGCCAGGGCCGGACCGGGCAGAGAGGCCGAGACGGCTTGATGGGCAGCGCGATCGACGGGGGAGGAAGGATGGGAAATCCGATCGGGTTCCCGCTCTGTTACTGGTGCCCCTTTGCTCCCCAATCCGTCTGCTCCAGCAACGACTGCTGCAGATGAACACCAGCGCAGGCAGCCTGCAAGACCTTGCCAGCCAGTGGGGGATCCCGGCTGCCAGGGTGCACGGAGCCCCGACGATCAGCGGTTCCTGTCGTGACCGCCCCCAGGCCGGCGGATCCGCTCCACCCCGAACAGGATCCAGGGGATTACCCCTCGGCCCTTCTCTCTCGTGCATCTGAGCATCGGCTGCAAGCTCAACCTTCGCTGCGAGTCGGCCACCCCACTGCTAGCCCTTGTGCATCCCCACACCAGCCTGGTGAGCGAACTGGTGACCCCGGAGCGCCTGGACCTGGACCCCGATCGCACTGTTGAGGTGCTCACGGACCAAAGCGGCAACCGCTGGTGTCGCCTGCTGGCTCGCGGGGGCACCACCGAGCTCCGCTACGCCGCCATCATCCGCAGCCCAGACTCAACCGATCCCGTGCTGCCCGCGGTGGGGGCCTGTCCGGTCGAGGCTCTGCCGATCAACAGCTACCGGTTCCTCAACGCCAGCACGTACTGCGACACGGCTGCCCTGATGGAGCTGGCCTGGAGCAGCTTCGCGGGAATTCCACCCGGCTGGACCCTGGTGCAGGCCATCTGCGACTGGGTGCACGAGCGCATCCGCTTCGACTACAACGCGATCCATCCCCACAAGCGGGCCAGCGATACCCTCGCCGAGGGTGCCGGAGTCTGCCGCGACTACGCCCACCTGGCGATCAGCCTCTGCCGCTGCCTCAACATCCCGGCCCGTTACTGCACCGGCTACCTGGGCTACACCGGCATTGCCCCGGGCGAGGCGCCGGTGGATTTTTCCGCCTGGTTTGAGGTGTTCCTGGCCGACCGCTGGCATGTGTTCGATGCGCGGCACAACGTCCCCCGCTGCGGCAGGGTGCTGATCGCCCGCGGCCGCGATGCCGCCGATGTGCCCTTCCTTCGCTCCTTCGGCAACCACCAGCTCGACGGCTTCACGGTGATCACTGAGGCAATCCCGCAGGTCGCTTCACAAGAGCTGGCCCACCAGGAAGAGCCGCCCCTCGCCAACGCCGCCTCGAACGGCTGATCTGCGACTCCCTTCGCTTTTCTGTAGCGACCATTGCATCGCAAGGCACCAGCCCTTGTGTTGGCTTAGTTGTTGTGTTCTACCTAACCGCAGAGTCGTCCATGCCGTCCCCAGCCCGCCTCCAGGCCCTCCAGACGATTCTTCAGCGGCCTCCCACGCCGGTCGAGCCGGCGGCCCCCCTGGAGGAAATCTGGGCCAGCGATGTCTTCGGCCTCGAATCGATGCGTTCAGCGCTCCCTAAGGGGGTGTTTCGCTCCATCCAGCGCTCCATCCGCGAAGGCCGCAAGCTCGACGTCTCGGTGTCCGACGTGGTGGCCCAGGCGATGAAGGACTGGGCCAGCGCCCGCGGCGCCCTTTATTACGCCCACGTTTTCTACCCCCTCACCAACCTCACCGCCGAGAAGCACGACGGCTTCATCTCGCCCCAGTCCGACGGCAAAGCGATCGCCGAATTCTCCGGCAAGCTGCTGGTGCAGGGTGAACCCGACGGCTCCTCCTTCCCAAACGGCGGCTTGCGCACCACCTTCGAGGCCCGCGGCTACACCGCCTGGGATGTCACCAGCCCCGCCTGGCTGATGCGCACCCCCAATGGCGTGACGCTCTGCATCCCCACCGTGTTCGTGAGCTGGACCGGTGAGGCGCTCGACAAGAAGTCGCCGCTGCTGCGCTCCAACGCCGCGATGAACAAGCAGGCCCAGAGGCTGCTGGGGCTTCTCGGCGAAACCGAGATCGCCCCGGTGAACTCCAGCTGCGGCGCCGAGCAGGAATACTTTCTGATCGATGCGAGCTACACCGCCCTCCGGCCCGATCTGCTACTGGCCGGCCGCACCCTCTTTGGCGCTCCGCCGGCCAAGGGACAGCAGTTCGACGACCACTACTTCGGGGCCATTCCGGAGCGGGTCCAGGTGTTCATGCAGGACGTGGAGGCCCAGCTCTACCGGCTCGGCATCCCGGCTAAGACCCGCCACAACGAGGTGGCGCCCGGCCAGTTCGAGATTGCCCCCTACTTTGAGGCCGCGAACGTGGCCACCGACCACCAGCAGCTCACCATGACCGTGCTGCGCAGCACGGCCAAGCGGCATGGTCTCACCTGCCTGCTGCATGAGAAGCCCTTCGCCGGCGTCAACGGCAGCGGCAAGCACGTGAACTGGTCGATCGGCAACGCCACCCAGGGCAACCTGCTCGATCCCGGCAAGACTCCCCACGCCAACCTGCAGTTCCTGATCTTCTGCGCAGCGGTGATCCGCGGGGTGCACTGCTTCGGTCCCCTGTTGCGGGCCGTGATCGCTACCGCCAGCAACGACCACCGCCTCGGCGCCAACGAGGCCCCTCCGGCAATCATCTCGGTGTACCTCGGCAGCCAGTTGGAGGATGTGTACAACCAGATCCAGAGCGGCCACCTAGAGGGTTCCGCCGAGGCCGCGTTGATGTCCCTCGGGGTCGACACCCTGCCGGAGCTGAACAAGGATCCCGGCGATCGCAACCGCACCTCCCCTTTCGCCTTCACCGGCAATCGCTTCGAGTTCCGGGCGGTGGGCTCCGGTCAGTCGGTGGCGGGTCCGCTGGTGGCGCTCAACACGATCCTGGCCGATTCGCTCCAGTGGATCGGCGATCGGCTGGAGGAGCAGTTGAGCAGCGGGGCACCCCTTCAGGAGGCCGCCTTTGCCGTGCTGAAGCGCACCATGGACGAGCACGGCGCCGTGGTGTTCGGCGGCGACGGCTATTCGAGCGAATGGCATCGCAAAGCCGTGGAGGAGCGGGGCCTGGAGAACCTGCGCACGAGTGCCGATGCGTTGCCAGTGCTGGAACGACCCGAAATCCGTGATCTGTTCCTGCGGCAGGGGGTGCTCACCCCTGTGGAGCTCGAAAGCCGCTTCGAGGTGTATGCGGAGCAGTACATCCTCGCCATTGAGGTGGAGGCGCGGCTGGCCCTGCGCATCGCCCGCACCCAGATTTATCCGGCGGTGATGCAGAGCCTGGAGCGGCTGAGCCGTTCGCTGAGGGATCAGGAGGCAATCGGTATCCAAACCGATCGGGGCCTGGCCGCCACGATCGCTGACCTCAACAGCAAGCTGGTGCAACGCTGCGGCGCCCTGGAGGAAGCCCTCGCCAATCCCCCCCACGACACCCATGGCCACCTGCGCCACTGCGCAGACGCCCTGATGCCGCTGATCGGTAGCCTCCGGGAGGCGGTGGATGGCCTCGAGACCCTGGTGGATGATGACCTTTGGCCCCTGCCCACCTATCAGGAGATGCTGTTCGTGCGCTGAGGCGCCGGCGCTCCCGGAACGAGGCCACCGACCCAGCGGTGGCCTCGTTCCGGTGAATGCAACATCTAGGCGGTGGGGCGGGGTGCCCGGAACAGGCCCACATCCACGCCGAGGTGTTGATCCGGTCGGCCGGTGATCAGCAGCGCAGTTCGCTGGCGGGTGGCGATTTGCCACATCCACTTGCTGAACAGGGCGATCCGGTTCTCCGTGTCCGGAATGAAAGCGAGGTGGGCCAGGGCCCACACCAACCAGCCCACCAGCCCCGTGAAATGGAGACCGCGCAGATCGGCCACGGCATACCAGGGCCCGATCACTGCCATGCTGCCGAGATCCAGCCAGCGGAAGGGCTGGATCGACTGACCGCGTAGGCGTGCCAGGAGGTCGCGCGCCACCCACCCCCCGGCCTGCACCGCCGGACCCGCCATCCCCGGCAGGGCTCTGCCATTGGGGGTATGGGTGTAGGAGCAGAGATCACCGACCGCCCGGATCTCGGGATGGCCGGGAACCGAGAAGTCCGGCTCCACCACGAGCCTTCCACTGCGATCCACCGGGCAACCGGAGTGGCCGGCCAGCAGCACGCCCAACCGGGAGGCCCGCACCCCGGCGGTCCAACAGATCGTGGCCGCCTCCAACTCGATCTCGCCGTCCGCACCACTGAGACTCACTCGCCCCGGGGCGATCCCTTCCACCTTGAGGCCCAACCGCAGGTCGACCCCGGCGGCCCGGAGGTAAGCGGCGGCGGCCTCGGAGAGAGCCGGCGCCATGGTGGGCAGCAACCGATCCACCGGATCCACCAACACCACCCGGCAGTCCTCAAGGCGCAGCTGTTTGAAATCGCGCCCCGCGGCCCTCTGCATCAACTCGATCAGCGACCCGGCCAGCTCGCAGCCGGCGGGGCCTGCCCCCACCACCACCACGGTCTGCAGGAAGGCGCGCTGGCTGGGATCCCGGGTCTGCTCAGCCTCTTCGAGGGCCATCAGCAGCCGCCGACGGATCTCATCGGCGTGCTCAAGGATCTTCATCGGTGGCGCCAGCGAGCGCCACTCCTCGCGGCCGAAATAGGTGCTGCCCGAGCCGGTGGCCAGAATGAGCTGGTCGTAGCCGAGGTGCTGGCCGTTGAGCACCACCTCGGAGGCCTTGGGATCGATGTCGACCACCTCGCCCAGCAGGATCTGGATATTGGGGGCCTCCCCCACCATCTGGCGAAGGGGTGAAGCCACATCCGCCTCGGACACCAAACCGGAGGCCACCTGATAGAGGAGGGGCTGGAACAGGTTGAAGTTGCGCTTATCGATCAGGGTGACCCGCACGGGCTGACGGGCCAGGGCATGGCAGACCTTGAGTCCCGCAAAGCCGCCGCCCACCACCACCACGTGGGGCCAGCTGGCCATCACCGCCGCAGGCGGTTCGAGCTCGAGAAAAAACCGTTCCATGGCTGGCCTCAGCCACCGCAGGATGAACCCTATGGCGCATTGTCGTGTCGCTGGGTAACGGTTCCAACGGAAGCGCCAACAGCCACAACCGTCCCAGGTTGGAGGCGAATCAATCCTTGTCCGCCTGCGTGCTCCCCTGGCTGCTGGCCGCCATCAGCCTGGCGGCCGTTGCGCTTGCGGCTCCCCCCTGGGGCGTCTTTTATGACAAGTTTTTGATGAACGGCCCCAACCGGGCTGGGACCGCTGGCTGAAACTGATCGAAGCCGGCCTGCTGCATTGGATCGGTAACAACGGTTGCAGCGCCGACGCCAGCAGTTGAAGGCGATCGAGCCACCCGCTGGGCCACCACCTCACCCACCACCACGATCGAAGGTGAGGCGAACCACTGGGGCTTCCACCGGGGCCGGAGATTCCGAATAGCCAGGTGCCGGGAGGGGTCATGGCAGGGCTTCCAGCTACTCCAGCAACCGCTGGGCAGGGCCGGACGGCCCCTGCTGACCAACAGCAGACAGGCCTGGTCGCTGCTGGCCCAGATCTGCCAGCAGCCCGCTGCCTTCGGAACCCCAGGCGTGAGCAATCCGATTGGTTCCACCTCACGAGCCGCTAGAGGGTCCTGCCAGTCGGGCGACGGTGCCCTTCCCCTGGGACAAGCTCAACAGAGATGGTGGGCTGCGTGGGTTTGGGCGGTCGCCTCTCGAATGACGTCAGCTTCGCAGGCTTGGCGTTCGGCGTTCTGCAATCCCAGAAGAGTCTGACTTCTTAACCTGGGGTTGGTACGTTAAGACGGTAACCAGGATGCAGCGTGATTGTTGAAGGCCACACCTCACTTCAGACCGGTCTTGACGTCCACCCTGCCTGGCGTGGGATGAGCCTTTGAATTCGCATGGGCTGATTTCGCATGGGCCGCCCTATTCCCTTCAAAGCCAAATCGATTTCTTTATGAACCTTAACTCAAACCTAGAGCTCAATACCATTGCGGTACTGGCCGGAAAACGTGATCACCTCTTCGTCAAGCAAGGCGACTTAATATTTAAACACGGAGAGCTCGGTGACAAGCTCTACGCTGTCGTGTCTGGAGAGGTCCAACTTAATTGGGGTGATCATGGCGTCGAGATCATCGGGCCGGGTAGTTCCTTTGGTGCCGGAGCCTTGGTGGATCCAGCGCATCGCCGCTTCGGCACTGCCGTGGCCCTCTGCGACAGTGAACTACTGGAGATGAACCGCGAAAAATTTCTGTTTGCCATGCAGGAGTTGCCCATGTTCAGCCTTGAGATGATGCATGACCTGGAGAAGCGTCTGCAGAAGATCAAAGAGCAAATAGCGCATCGCTGATGGCCATTCCGCTGCCTTTCCTGACCTTGAATTGATCGCCATGGCTTCCCCCAATCTGCCTAAGCGCCCAGTGCTCTCGATTCCGATTGCCGCGGTCTACAGCGCCGTCCTGGCAACATCGTCAATGGCCCACGCGCAATCTCTTTCCCAGGGTGCTGGCCGCAATGCTTCCACCATCCGGATCGGTGGCTCCAGCACGGTGTTCCCGATCATGAAGGAGGCGATCAGAGCGTTTCGCGAAGCTGGAAAAAGCACACCTATCGATCTCAAGGAGACTGGGACCAGCGATGGATTTAGGCGGTTCTGTTCCGGCCAGTTGGAGATCGCCAATGCCTCTCGGCCGATCAACAGCAAGGAGCTCAAAGCCTGCTCCAGCAATCGAATCGATTTCATCGAGCTGCCGATGGCATTCGATGCTCTCACGATTGTGGTTCATGCTTCTAATACTTGGGCCAACCAGATTAGCACCAAGGAATTAGCTCGGCTTTGGGGGCGCCAGGCCGAGGGGAAGGTCGACCGGTGGAGTGAGGTGAACCTCGACTGGCCAGAGCGACCGATCAAGCTCTGCGGCCCTGGCAAGGACTCGGGCACCTACGACTACTTCAACAAAGCCATTAACGGTAGCCCTGAAAACTCAAGACAAGACTACAGCTCAAGCGAAAATGATAATGTGATTGTTAGATGCGTGGCGCAAAACCCCAGTGCTCTTGGCTATTTTGGCTTCAGTTATTACAAAGCCAATCAAGATAAGATGAGGGCTCTCGGAATTGTCACTCCATCAGGTACCGTGATTCCGTCGGTTGCCAATGTTCAAGCAGGTCGCTATCGGCCACTTTCGCGACCGCTATTTATTTACATCAACGACAAGGCCCTCGCCAGTAGAGCTGATCTGCAAAAGTTCACCGCATTTACGATTAGCAATGGCCTGCGACTCGTTGGCAAAGCAGGAGACATCCCCCTTCCGGCCAGCACCTATCAACTTGTGGAATCAAAGCTTTACAAACGAATCACCGGAAGCGCATTCTCTGGTGAACTGCCAGTAGGCCTCAGCATCGGCGAGGCGCTGCGCCGGAGTTTTGATGTGAATAAACTTCCCCAGTTCCGCTAGTTCTCCATAGCAGCTCACAACGATCCCGGCTCAGCCTTCCTTCCGCTCCGATACCGGGCTAATGGTGCGGAAGGCCAGACAGGAGAGGAGCTCTTCCCGATGACGTGGGCTCTCAGGCTGGCGAGGATGGAACCTCGCCACGATGGCACTTAAGGTGCGCACCGTGGCAGTGAGGTTGGGTCCCTTGTTGAGCATCACGGCTTCGGCCCTTGCACCCATCGCCGCATCAGTGATTTCCGCACGGGTCGGCATGCCATGTCTCGCCATCTCATCGAGAACCTGGGTGGCCCAGATGCAGGGAATGTGGGCCGCAGAGCAGATCCTCAGGATTTCCTCCTGAATCTCCGCCAGTTCCTCCCAGCCGCATTCGATCGCTAGGTCTCCCCGCGCAATCATCACGCCCAGGGGCCTGGGATCGCGCATCGCCGTGAGCAGCAGCCTGGGAAGGTTGAGAAATGCTCTTCGTGTTTCGATCTTCAGCACCACGGCAAGATCCTCCCGTCCATGGCCTTGCAGCTCCTGGTGCAGGATCTCGATATCCGCCGCACGGGAGACGAAGGAATAGCTCACGATGTTGGCATGGGCTGCCGCAAAGGCCAGATCGGATCGATCCCGGGTCGTGAGGGCGGGGATCGTCAGCCTGCTGTCTGGGAAGTTGATCCCCTTCTCGGCGCGTAGCCGGGTGCCCTTCGGCCGCGCCTGGGTGATGTCCACCTCAACGGCCCCTTGGCACACCTCCCGAATCACCCCGGCGACTCTGCCCTCATCAAACAACACACGCTCCCCCACCTGTAAATCCGCAAGCACCTCGGGCACGCTGCAGTTGATCGCCCCCGGGATCGTCCCCCACTGCTGGCCTGGTTCGCTGGAGGTCAGCCACAGCCTGTCGCCGACCCGGAGCAGCACGTCCCCTTCCAGGGCTGGAAGATCGCCAACAACAATCTTGCCAGGACCACCTTCCTGGAGGAACTCCAGTCCTGAGATGAAATGGCAGCGTTGATTGCAGCTAAGCAGGAGACGCCCCTGAGGGCGGTCCAGCACGGTGAGTTCCCGCCAGCGGCCTGAAGAGTCCCTGGCCCGCAGCCGATTCCCGATCGTCAGTGATTGCCAGCCCTCGTTGCGGATCGGCAGTCGATCCACTGGCGCCCCTTCCGATTGGCGGGTGGGCTGAGCGTCAGCCCCTTCGTTTGGCACAGCCAGGATCCTGGCGCTCTGCAGCAACTTTCCGTAACGGTTGCGCTGGGGCCTGGCGTCCACCACACCGGGCTGGGGTGGCAGGGGGCCGATCCGGATCTTGGGTCCGGCCAGATCCATCGCGATGCGCACGTTCCTTCCAGCGGCGGTGGCGGCGGATCGCACGAGGGCCACGAGCTCATTCCACACTTCGGGGCCGTCGTGGCCGCAGTTGATGCGGGCGATGTCCATGCCGGCCTCGACCAGTTCGGCGATCAGACCCGCCTGCTTGGTGGCGAGGGCTGGCAGGGTGACCATGATCGCCGTTGTTCTCGAACCGGATTCCTCTCCAAGCTGCCTCCCGAGAAGTCGCTCGCCATGCGCCTGCATGAGGGCCTGGCCTCCAAGACTGGAGGGTGCCACCGATGATGCACTCGGGGGTTCTGCTGGCAGGCCTTCGAGCTTCTGGAGCACCCCGATCACAGTCGAAAGGCTTGCATGAAGATGGCCATCACAGCCCCCCAGGGAACAAAGGCCGGCTTCACGCATCGCCATCTGCAGCCCGGGATGGTTGTTGCGGTGGAAGGCGATGAAGTGCAGCAGATTCGTGGCACTCGCTTGGAAGCGCGGAGCGATTGTCGCGAGCGTTGCCTGCTCCTCAATCTCGATGCGATCCATGGCGTCGCGCAGCGAATTGAGCTCATCCAGCAGCCGTCGTTCGCGCGTCATTGGATCGATGCCTGGGGTAACACCTGACAAAACTGGGACTTCATCAGATCAATGGCCGGATCCGCTGCCTGAGGGGGAGGCGACGTCAACGGTGGAAACGACGCGGGATGACTCTTCCTGTCTAGCCAACACCAAGGCTACTACTAGCAAATAATAGCGCAAACCTAATGATATCCGTAGCGCCCAACGAACCAGCTCTTGATCAGCTGGGTGAGGGTGCAGTAACCAATAACTATAGCAGCCAACCAGGCGAAGTAAACGCCCGGCAGTGGAACCATGCCAAGTGCCGAACCGATCGGCGTGAAGGGAATCATGATGCCGATTCCCATCACGCCAACGGTGACAAGGGCCATGGCAAGGGATGGTCGACTTTGGAGGAAAGGGATCTTCGCCGTGCGGATGATGTGAACGATCAGGGTCTGGGTCATCAGGCTCTCCACAAACCAGCCTGATTGAAAGAGGGCCTGATTCTCAACACTATTGGCTTGGAACACAAACCACATGAGAGCAAAGGTTGCGTAGTCGAACAACGAGCTCACCGGCCCGATGCAGATCATGAACCTCCGGATTTCGTTCACTTTCCATTTTCTGGGCTTCTCCAGATAGTCAGGATCAACATGATCGAACGGAATTCCAGTCTGCGAAAAGTCGTAGAGAAGATTGTTCAGTAGTATCTGAACGGGCAACATCGGCAGGAATGGCAACACAATACTGGCACCGAGCATGCTGAACATATTGCCAAAGGCCGAACTTGTTCCCATCTTTATGTATTTCACGATATTTCCAAAGGTGCGCCTACCTTCCGCCACGCCCTCATTCAAGACCAGCAAACTTTTCTCAAGCAGAACGATATCGGCGGATTCCTTGGCAATGTCCACAGCGGTGTCCACGGAGATACCGATGTCGGCTTCCCGCAGTGCCGCTGCGTCATTGATGCCATCGCCCATGAAGCCCACCACATGGCCACGGCCTCGCAGCACCTTGATGATCCTCGACTTCTGCAGAGGCGTGAGCTTGGCGAAGATGGTGGCCCCCTCCACCCTGGCGCCAAGGTCCTGCTCCGAGAGGGCCTCGATCTCAGAGCCCAGCAGGACTCCTTCCACATGCAAGCCAACATCTTTGCAGGTCTTGCGGGCGATCACTTGATTGTCGCCGGTGAGCACCTTGACGGCCACACCGCCGCGATTGAGTTCTTTGATGGCCTGGGCTGCCGATTCCTTCGGGGGATCGAGAAAGGCGATCAGCCCCACCAGGGTCAGAGCCGATTCGTCAGCGAGGGAATAGGGTTCGTGTTGGCGCGGGACCTCCTTGTAGGCCACGGCGATGACACGAAGACCATCATTGTTGAGGTTGGAGGCCAACTGAAGCACACTCTCACGGGTGGCTTTATCCAGCGGCTTGATCAGATCCCCATCTTGAACCTGGATGCAGATCGCCAGGATTTCCTCCACGGCCCCCTTACAGATTAGTTCGTGGTGATGATTCTCTTCCTCCACAACCACGGACATCAATCGACGCTGAAAATCAAAGGGGATTTCATCGATCTTTATGAAGCGATTCTCGATTTCCAGGGCTGCATGGATTTCGAGGTGATTGAGCACGGCAACATCCAACAGGCTTTTGAGGCCTGTTTGGTAGAAGCTGTTTAGAAATGCCAGCTGCAAAACCTCAGCATTATCCCTACCAAGGTAGTCGAGATGCATCTCAAGAATGATGCGATCCTGAGTGAGGGTGCCGGTCTTGTCTGTGCAGAGGATGTTCATCGCACCCAGGTTCTGGATGGAGTCAATATTTTTTACGATCACCTTCTTCTTTGACATCGATATCGCACCCCGAGAAAGATTTGCCGTGACAATCATCGGCAGCATCTCCGGTGTGAGACCAACGGCAACCGAAAGGGCAAAGAAGAAGGCTTCTCCCCAGTTTCCTTTGCTGATCCCGTTGATCAGAAACACCGCTGGCGCCATGACCGCCATGAAGCGCAGCAGCAGCAGGCTCACATCATTGATGCCTCGGTCGAAGCTCGTGCGGCTCCGTTGTCCGGTCACTGCCTTGGCTAGCGAACCCAGATAGGTCTGGGCACCCGTTTCAATCACAACAGCACTGGCCGTGCCGCTGATCACACTGGTACCCATGAAGCAGAGATTATCGAGTTCGAGGGGCTGGCGAGAATTGAGCTGGCTGATTGGCAGTTTGGGATGTTTTTCAACAGGCATGGATTCACCTGTCAGGGCACCCTGGCTGACAAACAGATCCTTCGATGCAAGTATCCTTACATCGCCTGGAATCATGTCTCCCGCTGCCAGGAGAATGATGTCGCCTGGCACAAGACGATCGATCGGCACTTCCTGATCTTGTGGAGACCCCTGGTCCAGATGCAGGCCAAGGTCTGCTGCCAGGCCCGGGGAGATGTCCTTATTGAGATCCCGCCGCTTCACGGAGGCTGTTGTATGAACGAGCTGACGCAGCGCCTGGGCCGCACGCATCGATTTATACTCCTGGGAAAAGCGCAGGATGACACTAAAGCTGATCATGCTGAGGATGATCAGCGCTGCTTTGCTGTCGCCGCTCAGCAGCGATAGTGCCGCCAGTGAGGCGAGCAGAATCACCAACGGATTCTTGAACGTGTTCAGCAACTGAACAATCCAGGAAACGGGTTTCTCATGGGCGATCCGATTGGGGCCCACCCGCTTCAGCCGCAGATCGGACTGCAACTCACTGAGACCCTCTGGGGTGGTATTGAGACGCTGCAACAGAGCGGCATTCTCCTGCCTCGCTGACTGCAGCAGGTTCTCCGTTGGCTGGGACGGTGGAGATGGAATCGCAGCTAAAGTGGGATGGTTGCTATCCACCTGTTGCGCTTGCAAGGGCCAGCGGATAGGAAACATCGGTTTATCGGATTAAAAAGATAATCTGCCTGGACAAATCAAGTCTTACACAGCCATCAGCTGACAGGATCATTTCCGCAGCATCTCTGACCCCACCAGCGACCTCGGCTTAAGCCGGCTGGTTGTTGACGAAATCGCGGTTCAGCAGGCCGCAGACCTCAAGGATCTGCTCGGCACGGGCTGTGGTGATCTGCAGCTGCTGCGCCAGGACCGCCAGGAACTGTTGCTCCTGAGGAGCCACGATCCGATCGCAGTGGATCAGCTGGCAGGCCAGGGCGAAGGCCATCTCCTGCTGCTCCGGGCTGAGCAGGGTGGCTGCGCTCGCGATCAGCCCCTGCCACGACTCCTCCTGGAAGCGCTTGAGCAGACCCGAGATCAACAGACCGAAGGCGTAAGGCTCCATCTCCCGGAAGGCCGTACGCCCCATCAGCTGCTCCCGGATCACCCGGGCTTCGTCCTTGCCGAAGGTCTGGTCGCAGCACACCGCCGCCAGGGGGATAGCGGCGAAGGCTTCAAGGGTGGTCATCGGGAAGCTCATGGCGGTGGTGGTGAACGCACCTCCTCAGGCTGCCGGCAATCCCCGATGGACTCGTTAAGGCTTGGTCAAGCTCAGGGCACTCCTATGCGGCCCGCCCTGGTGCCCTGCCACCGGGAGGGTCTTGACGGCGGAGGGCTGCAGCATCCTGCTGCGCAGGGGCCGCCGTCGCCTGGCCGACCCTTCGAGGTGCCGCATGATGCGACGAATTTTTAAAGTCTGCCTCCAAAATGAATGTAGGTTTTGAACCGTCTGCGGGCCTCGCGTCTGGTGCTCCCTCCCATCTGGCTGTGGGAGGTGCGCCCAGTCAGCGAGGAAGTCGCTGAAGGTGGGCTATCTCCTCAATCCCAGCTGGAACGTGATGAATCGCCGCGCGCTCTTGATCCAGTTGCTCGGTCTGGGGGCTGTCTCCGTGGCCGCCCAGGTGCGGGCGGGGGGTTCAGGCCCCGGTTTGCCCGTCCCTGGAGCAACGGCGGGCGGACCTAAGGCAGCCCCAGGCTCGATGGCATCCGCCACTGGCCCAGGCCGGGTGTTCCCCTTTCAACCCCTGCGCGGCCCTATCCCCCTGCCCGGCGATGGCCTCAGCGCTGCGGAGCAGCAGCTTGCCTATGCCCGCGTTGCCCTGCAGGATCAACTGCAGCTGCCGGAGGGCTACCGCAGTGAGGTGCTGCTCCAGTGGGGTGATCCGCTGGGGAGCGGTCGCTTCGGATTCAACAACGACTACCTCGCCTTCACGCCGCTTGAGGGGCAGCGGGCCCTGCTGACGGTGAACTTCGAATACATCAGCCCAAGGCCTTGGGCCGCCGCCTACGGGGAGGTGATCGGCCGCGCACTGCCCTTCGAGGCACTGCGGAAGCTGCTGGCGGATCGGGGCGGCAGCGTTGATGTCCTCAGCCTCGCAGCGGACGATCCGCTCCGCCGCCCCCTGTTGGAGGTGGCCACTGCCGCGATGCAGGATGTGGGCCTCGGGGTGGTGGAGATCGAGCGCAGTGCCGATCGGCGCTGGCGACGCCGCAGCGGCCGCTTCGAACCGCGCTACGACCGGCGCATCAGCGGCCTCACCGGGTTAGAGCGCCCTGAGGCCAGGCTGCAGTGCAGCGGACCGGCGGCGGCGGTGTTCCGCAGGCGCCAGCGGCTCGGCTATGACGACGGGCTCGGCGATCGGGTGATCGGCAGCTTTGCCAACTGCGCCGGCGGCCAGACCCCCTGGGGAACCGTGCTCTCCGCCGAGGAGAACATCCAGACCCATGTGGTGGAGGCGGTGTATGCCGATGGCAGTTCGCCCTCGCCGGCGGAGCGCCCCTTCCGCTTCGACGCTGAACGGCTCGAGGGCCTGGGCAATCCCTTCGGCCTGGTGGGCAACAAGTACGGCTGGATGGTGGAGATCGATCCCCGCCGCCCGGAGCGCCCGGTGGTGAAACACACAGCCCTGGGCCGCTTCCGCCATGAGGCCGTGGCGGTGCGCGCCCGCGCCGGTGAGCCGCTGGTGGTGTATTCCGGCTGCGACCGCCATGGCGGCCATCTCTATCGCTATGTGAGTGCCGCGATCGTGCGTGATCGCCGCGATCCGGCCAACTCGCGCCTGCTGGAGCGTGGCCGCCTGGAGGTGGCGCGCTTCGATGCGATCGGCGGTGGCGAATGGATCCCGCTGCAGCCGCAGACGCGGCTCAACCCCCTGCCCCCCTCCCACTTCTCCCGTTTCGATCTGCCCGCGGTGCTGGCGCTGCCCCACAGCGACCGCAGCAAAGCCGGCGCCGAGTTGCTGGAGAGCGATGCCCAGCTCAAGGCCTATCGCCAACGCTTCCACGCCCTGGCCGATCTCTACCCGGGCCGGGGGGACGAGCAGCTCGGGGCAATCCTGATCGATGCCCACCTGGCCGCCAACGCCGCAGGGGCCACCCCCACCGCAAGGCCGGAAGACACCGAACTCGATCCGCGCACGGGAGATCTGCTGATCACCTTCACCGCCGGTGGATCGGACGGGGAGGGGCAGGCCGACCCCGCCATCTTCCGGGGACCGGGCGGCGAGAGCAGCTGGCCCTTCGGCTGGCTGATGCGCCTTGAGGATTCCCCCGCCGGAGCGGAGAAAGCGGGCGGAGCCTTTCGCTGGCGCATGGCGGCCACCGGCGGCACCCCCTGGCAGGGGGGCATGGGCTTCGCCAACCCGGACAACCTGGCGATCGATCGCTCCGGCAACGTCTGGATGGTGACCGACCGCGCCGCGGTGAACGGCAGCGCCGATGTGTTCGGCAACAACGCCTGCTGGATCTTTCCCGCCACGGGAGCGGCGGGCGGGGAACCGGTGCTGTTCGCCACCGGCCCGATGGAATGCGAGCTCACCGGGCCCTGCTTCGACAGCAGCGAATCCACCTTGTTTCTCGCGGTGCAGCACCCCGGCGAGGACAACGCCACCCACCGCAGCGGCGACGAGGAGGTGCAGGCCTACACCCTGCGGGACCGGAACGGCGGCAGCTTCGAGCAGCTCAGGCAGGTGCCGCTCGGTTCCAACTGGCCGTCTACGGCAGCGGGCACGGCCCCCCGGCCCGGGGTGGTGGCGATTCGGCGCCTGGATGGGGCACCGCTGCTGGCTGAATTCGGAGGCCGTCCGCCAACCTGAATACACCTGCGTAGCCAGGCCTCGTACCTGGCGGCTGGCCTGGAAGCCTCACACCGAGTTCAGCTCAGAACATTTCGGGTCGTGGACGGCGCCAGCTGGGCTCGATCCCCTGGTTCTGGAGTAAGCGAGCCCGCTGCTCCAACCAGAGCCGATCGAGCCGCCAGAGGCGGTAGGGCCCCGCCTGGGCCAGCTCCCGTCCTTTCATAGTCCGCCAGTGATCTTTATTGGCTGTAATGGAATCAATCACCAGCAGCAGCGTGGGCTGCCGTTCGGCCGAGGAAGGCCGCAGGCCCGGCCTTGACTCAGAGCGAAGCCGATCCGCCAGGTTGACCAGGGCATGGGGCGAACGCCCCTCAAACAGCACCGTGGATTGGCTATAGAAATGCAGGGAGGGTTTGATCAGACCCACCATCGCCAGGGGCTCCGAATCAGAACGCTCTGCCCGGGCGACGGCCGCCAGCTGGCGGATCGGAGCACCCCGCAGCTGATCGCCGATCTGCCAAACGGGTAGCAACACCAGGGGCACCAGCAGGAGCAGCGCGGCCTGGCTCTGCAACAGACGGGCTGTTGGCCGGTTGGTGGCCAAGCCGCTCAGCAGCAGGGCGGCCGCCAGGGTTACGGCCGCTCCCAGGTTCAGCCAGGGGCGGCGCCCCACGGCCGCCGCAAGACCCGGCAGGGTGGGGTCGTTGATCAGAGGCAGCCACTGAGGCGCAAGCGCCAGAGCGGCACTGACCAGCACGAGCAGAGCCGATGAAGCGGCCATGGCCAGGCGCAGCCCTCGTTGCCTCTGGAGCCCTTGGGCCGCACCGAAGCCAGGTTGCCAGGCGGTGGAGGGGGCCAGAGCGACCAGGAGGGCTGCAGCCGGCGTCGCCACCAGCCAGTAGCTGGGCAGCTTGGTGGCAGAGAGGGAAAAGAAGAGCAGCACGGCCAGGAGCCAGGCGGTGGCAAACCGACCAAGGGACAGGGGCACGGCCAGGGGGGTGCGGACCTCAAGCAGAACGCGCCGCAGACTCAACAGCAGCAGGGGCGTGAAGGGAAGACTGGCCAGCACCAGAACAGCAAAAAAATACCAAGGGCCTTGATGGTGGTTGTTCACCACCCGGGAAAAACGCTGAAGGTTGTGGTAACCAAAAAAACTGTCCCAGTAGGGCTTCCCCTCCCGCAACAAAGCAAGCGCATACCAGGGGGCCGAAACCACCAACGTGAGAGCGATGCCTAGAAAAGGGCGAAGCCGCCGCCGCAGCCGATCAGCTTCGGCGCCTAGGAGCCAAAACAGACCGAGGCTGAGGGCGAAAAGGACAACCGCTACAGGTCCCTTGGTGAGCACAGCCAGCGCCAGCGCACTCCAGCAGGGCCACCAAGGGCCCCGCTGAGCCGCAAAGGTGCGCCACGCCAACAGCAGGCTGAGGGCGAGGGTGGCGGTGAAGAGGGCATCGCTCACCTCGGTGCGACCCCACACCAGCATGAGCGGACCCAGAGCAAAAGCCAGGGCTGCATTGATGGCGGTGGCTACCCGACCCAATCCGGCCACGGGGGGCCCGTCGCCAGCCAGTCCAGACGGAGGCCAACGAAGGAGGGTGTCGCACAAGGCCACCATCGTGGCCATGCTGGCCAGAGCGGAGGGCAGCCTGGCAGCCCAGCTGCCAAGGGGATCCCATTGCTCGGAACCAGGAAGGCCATAGAGACCGCCCATCAGCCAGTAGATCAGGGGAGGCTTGTCGTAGCGGGGTAAGCCGTTGACCTGGGGGATGAGCCAGTCGCCGCTTTTTGCCATCTGGCGTGCGGAGGCGGCGAATAGGGCGGGGGTTTCATCAACCAGCCCGGTCTGGCCCAGGCCCAGCAGAAACAATCCAGCGCCAATCAGGCCGATCAGGATCAGAGGCAGCGTTTCAGGAGTTCTGACGAATCGACCTGTTGGCAGGAGGGAATGCAGGGAACGAGCCGATGCCCTTCTGGCGGAGGAGAACGATCCGAACACAGGCGTGTGATGAGGCTCGGAGCCACTCCAAGGCGAGGAACTTTGTAGAGCCGGTGCCGTGGAACACACGATGGGGTGGCAAGGGAACACCACACGGGGTGATCTTGAACGCCCAAAGATAAATCAACTTTAACCGGCTGGTGAAACATTGCCACCAAGAGATCGGTTCAGTCATGCGGTTTCTTCCTTGTGAAGACCAAGCCATCGTCGATCAGGCTCTCGAGCTGGGGCTTCATGATGGCGTGTCTCCGCCGGCCTACTGGTCGCCCCATCTCTGCACGGCTCTGAGCTTCCTGTTGGCAGTTCCCTCCTTGGGGTTCTCCTTGGTGCTGGTTCCCATCCTCTGGGTTGCTCAGTACGACCGAACCAAACACCGAATCTTGTGCTTGCAGAAGCAGCTTGAAACCCAACGAAACCCAGCCGATGAGCTGAGGGTTGTGCCAAGAGGGGGGCAAACCGATGACGAGCTGTCTGCGCTCACCTAGCGTTTGGCCAGTTGAGCGCAGACAGTGAGAAGCTTCATCTACTGGCTGATGGGCGATCGGGCCGGGCGGGTGATCGTGGGCTCCTGGCGATGGCTCTGGGGGTTGCCGGTGGAATCAGGCGGCAAGGTGGCCGTTGCCGTTGCCGAGGAGTCGCTGCAGTCGATGCAGGAGTCGGTGCAGCAGCTGGCCAAGGCTGTGGCCCAGCAGGTGGGAGCCTATGAACGGGCCAGAACGAAGTACCGAGACAAAATCGATGAGCTCAGAGCCTATGAGCAACAGGCACGCTTAGCCCAAAGGGCCGGCCAAGAGGATGGAGCACGGCTGGCCATGAGCCGCGCTATTCAGATCGAAAAGCTCCTTCCAGCTCTCGATCAACAGGTGCAGCAAGCGGGAACGTTTGTCGAGGCCTCGAAAGACAAACTCAACCGGGAGCGCATCAAGCTAGAGCAATACAAGTCTGATATGCAGAACATCAAGGATCTCGCCGAGGTCAATGCTGCCCTTGAGTCGATCGCCAAGGTGAACAATGAATTCGACATCGGCTCGGCCCGCTCATCGTTTGAAGCAGCAAAAAATGCCGTTGAGGGCAGGAACATGACCAATGCGGCGTTGGCAGAGCTCTCCGAAAATCCTCAGGAGAAGCTGGCGGCTGATCTTGATCAGCTCAGCCTTGATGATCAGGTCTCCCAGCGCCTTATGGCTCTGGAATCCACCCCTCTCTTGCCACTGCCAGAGGCGCAACAGCCATGAGCCAACAACCCGCCGGTGGACCCAAAAGGGGCCTGCCACCGATTGTCTTCATCCTGGTGGGCCTCGGTGCTTTATGGGGGTTGCAACCACACTGGGCCAAGCTGCTGGGCTGGCGCCCCTCGCTTCCCACCGTTTCAGGCGTGAATTCAATGCTTCCAGGAGGCAGCGGAGCTGGAGGAAACCTTGCTGCCCAGTTCCCTCCCCAACAGAGCGTACCGGCGGGCACCACCATCATCATTGATGGTTCCACCAGCATGGTCCTGATCAATCAGGCACTCAAAGCGGCCTTCCTCCAGGCCTATCCCGGCACCGTTGTCAACACGTCAGCCACAGGATCAGACAACGGTATCCAGGCCTTGCTGGGGGGAGGCGTGACCCTGGCAGCCCTGTCGCGCCCGCTGACGGCCGAGGAGCAACAGCGTGGTCTGGTGGCTGTACCGGTGGCCAAAGATCGCATCGCCATCGTGGTCGGAATCGACAACCCCTTTCGCCGCGGTCTCTCCAGCAACCAACTGGTTCAGGTCTTCCGCGGTGAAATCACCAACTGGGCCACCTTCGGAGGTGCCGATCGCTCGATTCGGGTTCTCAACAGGCCCAGCGTCAGCGGTACTCACAAGGCCTTCCAGAGCGTTGTACTCGGCGGAAAAAACTTTGGGACAACTCCAAACATCACGACCTTGGTCCGTGATGCCACCACACCGATGCTGCAGCAGCTCGGGGTGGATGGCATCGGTTACGCCACCTATGGACAGGTGGCCGACCAGCGAACCGTGCGGGTGTTGGCCATTGACGGGAGCACACCGGAAGCGGACGCTTACCCGTTTCAAAGGCCCCTGTTTTATGCCTACCGTCAACCCCTTGATCCGGCAGTCAAGGCGTTCTTGGGCCTGGCTCTCTCAGAAGAAGGCAAATCTCGGATCGCCACATCCATCAAGGGACCTTGACAGCGCTGGCACGAAGCGTGGAGCGAGCCACCGATCCCCCAGCTCAGCAACCAGGTGAACAGAAAGCCGATGGCTTGAAGGTTGCCAGTCATGGGCGAGTTTGCGGCTGATGTCCATCAAAAACCCCCGGCGACTGCCGGGGGTGGACTGATCTGCAGCAGATCAAGACGACTAAGCTAATGGTCCCTGATTTGATAACAAAGGCGGTCAAGCCGTCCGGCATGGTGCTGAAAGACTCGTGTGGCCGATGCCACAAGCACGGATCACTTGCAAGAAAGGAACCGATCTGGCGGCCCATTAGGCGCCTGATGGAATTCAGCGGGTGTTGGTGGGTTTGAGATCGCTGGGACGGGTAAGCATGTAGGCCGTCATGCCGGTGAGCAGAACGACCAAGCCGATAACAGCTGCGATGGCTGTGGTGTAGTCGGTGCTCATGGAGCTCAACCCAGACCGATCTGGGAAAGGATGCCTTGACCGGTGAGCAGCTCGGTGGCGAGGCCGATCACGAAGCCGAGCATGGCCAAACGGCCATTCCAGGTTTCGGCGAAGGCAACGAAACCAAAGCGGGAAGAGGAGTCAGTCATGGATGATTGAAAGTCTTTAAGAACTGTAACAGAATCTGAGACCTGTGGGGTGTCCGGCAGGTCCTCCACGCAAGCCCTGGCGGGATGGGCCCTGCGCTCAGGTTCCCCAGCGGATGAAGGCGCCGGGGGTGAGCTTCAGCAGGGGGCAGCGGGCTGAATCAGGACTCTCCTGAAGATCGACCAAGGGCCGTGCCTCGGGCTCGAGGTCGGCGCTGGGGTGGCTGCGACGTCGCACATCGGGGGTTAGCAGGAGCCCCACCGCTTGCGTTCTCTCCCAGCGGGCCATCACCATCAGCGGGCTCGCCAGATCGGCGGCGGAGAGCTGGCGGTTGGGGGCAGCCGTGAGCAGAAGAGCGAGGCGCGGCTGTTCCAGCAGGGCCAGCAGCCGGGGGTGCTCCTCCTTCTCAAGCAGGAGACCCCGCGGGCCGGCCCAGTGGTGCAGCTCACCGATCCGTTCAGCCACGGTGAGGCTGTCGGACTCGCCGCACCAAGCCAGTACCGCGCTCAGGCCATGGGGACCAGCAGCGCCCTCGCCCCCCCCGGGATCGGCCTCCATCAGGTGCCCAAGCTTGAGCCGCTTGGCCTGCAGATAGGCGGCGTTGTGGTCCCCAGGGTCGATCACGAGGGGAACCCGGTCTTCTACGGCCAGCCCATAGCCGCCGAGCCCGGCGATCTTGCGCGGGTTGTTCGTGATCAGCCGCAGCCGGTGCACCCCCAGATCGCTGAGAATCTGGGCTCCCACCCCGTAGTTGCGCAGATCGGCGGCAAAGCCGAGCCGCTCGTTCGCCTCCACCGTGTCCAGCCCGCCATCCTGCAGGGAATAGGCCCGAAGCTTGTTGATCAGGCCGATGCCCCGGCCCTCCTGACGCAGATAAACCACCACCCCCTCACCTGCGGCCTCGATCATGCGCAGGGCGGCCTCCAGTTGGGGGCGGCAGTCGCAGCGAAGCGAGCCGAAGGCGTCCCCCGTGAGACATTCGGAATGAACCCGCACCAGCACCGGCCCCTCAGCCCGCTCCGGTTCTCCCTTCACGATCGCCACGTGCTCGCTGCCATCGAGTTCGTTGCGGAAACCGATCGCCCGGAAGCTGCCAAAGGCGCTCGGCATGGCGGCCTCCGCTTGGCGGCGCACGAAACGTTCGGTGTCGAGCCGGTAGCGGATCAAGTCGGCGATCGAGATCAACCGCAGGCCGTGCAGGCGGGCGTAGTCCACCAGCTCTGGAAGCCGCGCCATCGAGCCATCAGGGTTCTGGATCTCGCAGATCACACCCGCCGGATTGAGTCCCGCCAGGCGGGCCAGGTCCACGGCGGCCTCGGTGTGGCCGGCCCGTTTCAGCACGCCGCCATCGCGGGCCCTCAAGGGGAAGATGTGGCCCGGACGCCGCAGGTCGGAGGGGCGGCTTTCGGGGTGAATGGCCACCTGGATCGTCCGTGCCCGATCGTCCGCGGAGATGCCCGTGCTCACGCCGTTTTCAGGACCGGCATCCACGCTCACCGTGAAGGCGGTCTGGTTGCTGTCGGTGTTGCGATCCACCATCAACGGCAGATTCAGAGCATCGAGCCGCTCCCCCTCCATCGCCAGGCAGATCAGGCCCCGGGCTGCGGTGGCCATGAAGTTGATCTGTAGCGGCGTGGCGAACTGGGCGGCGCAGATCAGATCGCCTTCATTTTCCCTGTTTTCATCGTCCACCACCACGATCGATTCGCCGTTGCGGATCGCCGCCAGACCATCGGCGATCGAATCGAACCGCAAGGGTGTAGGGGCCTGGCTGCTCGCCGGCGGAGAGGGCAGCGCGGCTACCGTGCTCAGGGCCTGGGGAGTGGAGGCGGCTTGGGCCAGGATTGTGGGGTCGGATGAGCTTCAGTTATAGAGCCCGGTACGATCCACCGTTCCTTCCGCCTCGGCATGACAGGCACCCGCGTCGCGGTGATCGGAGCCAGCGGCTACGGGGGTCTGCAGACCCTGCGCCTGCTCCAGGATCACCCCACCTTCTCAGTGACCTTCTTGGGCGGGGAGCGCAGCAGCGGTCGCCGCTGGAGTGATTTGGTGCCCTTCCTGCCCCTGCCGGGCGATCCGGTGGTCCGCACCCCAGACCCCGAAGCGATCGCGGCGGCAGCGGATTTGGCCGTGCTGAGCCTCCCCAATGGTTTGGCGGCAGGCCTGGTTCCCGAGCTCCTGGAGCGGGGCGTGAAGGTGGTGGATCTCTCGGCCGATTACCGCTACCGCTCCCTGGCCCAATGGCAGGAGGTCTATGCCGCCGAGGCCCGGGAGGTGGCCCGCAGCGACCAGGCCCTCTGCCAGGAAGCGGTCTACGGCCTGGTGGAGTGGGAGGCGACCCGGATCCGCATGGCACGCCTGGTGGCGGCCCCCGGCTGCTTTCCCACCGCCAGCCTGTTGGCCCTGCTTCCGTTTCTCCAGCAGGGGCTGATCGAAACGGCCGGCATCGTGATCGACGCCAAGACCGGCACATCAGGAGGCGGCCGGGCCGCCAAGGAAAACCTGCTGCTGGCCGAGGCCTCCGAGGCGGTGGCCCCCTACGGCGTGGTGGGCCACCGCCACACCAGCGAGATTGAGCAGATCGCCGGCCAGGCTGCAGGTCAGCCGATCCAGCTGCAGTTCACCCCCCACCTGATGCCGATGGTGCGGGGCCTGCTGGCCACCGTGTATGCCCGCCTTCGGGATCCGGGCCTCACCGCGGACGACTGCTCCACGCTGCTTTCGGCGGCCTACCGAAACAGCGCCAGCGTGGCCGTGCTGCCGGTGGGTCGCTATCCCTCTACCAAGTGGGTCCGCCAGACCAACCGCTGCCTGCTCTCGGTCCAGGTGGACCGCCGCACCGGCCAGCTGATCGTGATGAGCGCCATCGACAACCTGATCAAGGGACAGGCCGGCCAGGGGGTGCAGTGCCTCAACCTGCTGGCGGGCCTGGAGGCCAACACCGGTTTACCCCAGCTGCCCTTTTACCCCTAAATGGCCGTTGTGGCGGCCCCGGCTTGATCGAGCCGAAGGGCGGCCAGGGCCACCGCGTAGGGGAGGATCCGGTGTTCCTGCGCCTGGATCCGGGCGGCGAGGCTGCCATGGTCATCGCTTCGCAGCACCGGCACGGCGGCTTGCACCAGGATCGGACCAGCATCCACCACCTCCTCCACCAGATGGGCGGTGCAGCCGGTGAGGGTCACCCCAGCGGCCAGGGCCTGGCCCACCGCATCGAGCCCCCGGAAGCTGGGCAGCAGGGAGGGGTGGATGTTCACCAGCCGGCCCGGATAGGCCCCGATCAGCACGGGGGTGACGATCCGCATCCAGCCCGCCATCACCACCAGGTCCACGTCAGAGGCGGAGAAGCTGGCCGCCACCTGCCGGTCGAGCTCCTGCCGCAGCGAATGGTCGCGATGGTCATGGAGAAGGCAGGGGATGCCGAGGCGTTTCGCCCGCTGGCGGGCACCACAGGCGGGGTTGTTCACCACCAAGTGCACCACCTCGGCGTTGAGCGGACCGCTGCGGCAGGCCCTGACCAGGGCCTCGAAGTTGCTGCCTTGGCCGGAGGCCATCACCCCGAGCCGCAGGGGACGCTCCAGCCGGGGCCAGGATCTCGTCGCAGAGTGTGGCGTTGGCCACTGGATGGCCTGCATGGCCTCGCTAGCGTCACTCCACGCGGTCATGGTGCCCATGTCCCATCTCTCCATCCTGCCAACAGTGCTTCGGGATGCCGATCTGTTGGAGGCCTGCCTCCGTTCGATGGGGCTCAGCCCCCAGCGCGATGCTCAATTGCAGGGTTTCGGCGGTGAGCAGCGAGCGGTGGAGGTCATGCTTCAGCTCGGTGCGGATAGCGCCCTGGGCTGGTGCCGGACCAACGATGGCTCCTTGGCCCTGGTTGGTGATCTGCAACGCCTCAGCCGTTCGTGCTCCCTTGAGCCTCTGCTCGGCCGGATCACACGGGAGTACGCGGCCCGCGACGCCCTGCGGCAGGCCCGATCTCACCTGAGCGACGCCCTGGTCTGCGTCGGAGATTGATCCCATCGAGCGGCTTCAGCTTCACCTCGACCTCCGGGAACCCCAGCAGCATCTGGTGAGGGCCACCCTTCGCCTTTCCCCCCGTACGTCCGTCCTTCGCCTGCGGATGCCGGGCTGGACCCCCGGCTCTTACCTGATCCGCGACTACGTGCGGACCCTCGAAGACCTTCAGGTATGGCAGGGCGATAAGCGGCTGACCGTGGAGAGGCTGGAGCCGGCCTGCTGGCAGATTCGCTGCGCCGCTGGCGCCCCGCTGGAGGTGCGTTGGCGCATCCTGGCCACCGATCTTTCGGTGCGCACCTGCCAACTCAATGCCGACCATGGCTTTCTCGCCCTAGCCGGCGTGGTGCTCCAGGTGGAAGGGGAGCGCTGGAGCCCGATCCACCTCAGCTTGGAGCTGCCCCCCGGCTGGCATCCATTTTTGCCCCTGCCGCCGGATGGGGAGGGGGGGTGGCTAGCCCGCGATGTCGATCAACTGATCGACAGTCCCCTGGAGGCAGGCCCCCACGCCTGCCATGCCTTCACGGTGGCCGGGGTGCCGCACCGCTGGGTGGGCTGGGGTGGGGATCTGGTGCAATCCGATCCCGCTTGGCTGGCCGACGTGGAACGGGTCTGCCTCGCCTGCTGCCGGCTGATGGGGGTGGAGAGGCCCGCGGCGCCCTCCTATCTCTTCGTGCTTCACCTGCTCGATCAGGGTTACGGCGGGCTGGAACACCATGACGCCACGGTGCTCCAGTTCGGCCGTCAAGCCTTGGCCGAACCCAAGGGCCGGCGCCAGCTCTTGCAACTGGTGGCCCATGAATACCTGCACCAGTGGAACGTACGGAGGCTGCGACCCGCCGAGCTCACCCCGATCGATTACGACCGCGCCACGGTGGTTCCCAGTCTCTGGTTCGCCGAGGGGGTGACCAGTTATTACGACCAGCTCCTTCCCCTGGTGGCCGGCCTCAGTGAGGAGAAGGACCTGCTGGAGGACCTCGGCACCGATCTTTCGCGCTACCGACTCACCCCCGGCCGCGCCGTCCAGTCGCTGCGACTCAGCAGCGAGGAGGCCTGGGTGAAGCTCTACCGCCCTGATCCCCACGCGGTGGATTGCCAGGTGAGCTACTACCTCAAGGGGGCCGTGCTCGCCTTGGTGCTGGATCTGCACCTGCGCCGCCACGGCTCAGCCCTGGCGCTGGTGCTCAGGGATCTGTGGCGCAGCCATGGCGTGGTGGAGCGGGGATACCGGTGGCCGGATCTGCTGGCAGCGTTCGTGGCCCACGCTGCCGATCTGTCCACTTTGCTGCCGATCTGGTTGGAAAGCGAGGAAGATCCACCCCTAGAGAGCTACCTGGAGGATGTGGGCCTGGTGCTTTTGGCGGAAACCTCCCCCCACCCAACTCCCGGATGGCAGCTTGAAGGCAGAGCCACAACCCTTGCCCGGGTGGCCCGCGCTGGTGCTGCCGAGCGGGCCGGACTCCAGGTGGGCGATGAGCTGCTGGCCCTCGATCGGCACCGGCTTCGCAGCCCCGAGGATGTCCGCCGCCGGCTGATGGGCAGCGGCTCCGCGGCTGCGATCACCGTGCTCTATTGCCGCGATGGCCTCGTCAGGCAGACCCAGCTGGCCTGCGAGCCGCCGGGAATCGAGCGCTGGCGGCTCACCATCGATGCCGCCGCTGCGGCCCACACCGCCGAGGCGCGCTGCCGCTGGCTGAGTCTTTTGCCATGAACGCCGAGACGCGCCGCCCCCTCCTGCTGGCGATCGCCGCTGCCTCGGTGCTTAGCGTCGGCGGGCTGGCCTGGTTGGCCCGGGCCCTGCTGATCCCCGCCGATCAGGCGGCGGGCACCTCCCTGCTTGAACTGCTCAACGACACCCGTCGCCAGAGGTCGACGGACCAGGAGAATCGGCCACGGCCAGCCGCCCCGCCGGCCCACGAGCCCTGGGTCTCCCCCCTGCGCCAGGCCTGTCCGATCCGGGAGCCGGAGCTGCAGCAACGGCTCGCGAACCTGATGGACGTTCTCGATCAGCGCCGCCGCCGGGTCCGGATCGACCCGTCGAACTACGGCCAGCGCTTCCGGCGGGATGTCTTCGGCAACCGGCTCGATCCCATCCCCAGGCTGGTTGTGCTCCATGAAACGGTCTACGGACTGTCTTCGGCGATCAACACCTTCAAGACCGCCCATCCCAACGACGATGACCAGGTGAGCTATCACACCCTGATCGGCCTGGATGGGACGGTGGTGGACACCGTGGATCCTTCCAAGCGCGCCTTCGGTGCCGGTTACTCCGCCTTCCAGGGACGCTGGGCGATGACCAGCCGCCGGGTGAGCGGATCAATCAATAACTTTGCCCTCCACCTCAGCCTTGAATCCCCCCTGGACGGCGAGAACGAAGCACCCGGTCACAGTGGATACACCCAGGCCCAGTACGACGCCTTGGCGGTGGTTCTGACCGACTGGATGCAGCGGTATCCGATTCCCGTGGAAGCGATCACCACCCATCGCCACGTCGATATGGGCCGGGAGCGAGCCGATCCCCGCAGCTTCGACTGGAACCAGCTGCGGCGAAGGCTGGCGGCCCTAGACGTGATCTGCTGAGCTGTTTCGCGCCCAGAGGGTCTAGGCACTCCCTTGCTCCAGGGAATGGGAAGCCTCAAATGAGTGGAGAAACCTCCCGGTTGCGGCCGCCGTAGATCAGGGCGTGCAGTTCGGGATCCTGCATATAACGAAGGATCCGACCGGGATAGTCGAGCTTGCCGTTGTGGAGATAGGCCAGGGTGGCGAGTCCCTTGGCGTCGCGGTGGGAGGTGCTGGCCATCAGGGGGCGGTTCCCGGGAAGGCCTAGATCCTTGATCAGGCGGCCGAATTTACCCACCAGCAGGGCAACGCTGCGCTCGGGATCGAGCAGTTCGAGCCGGGCCTGATCGAGTTCGGCTTCCGTGGCATCTGGCGACAGCAATCCCTGCTTCACCATCTCGCCGAGGCTCAGCTGGGCGGGGCCATGGGTGCTGAACAAGCCCGACTGGGCAGCCAGGGGAATGTTTTCGCCAGGCTTGGCATGCTGCAACTCATCGAAGAGCACGGCGGCCACGAGCATCGGATTAATGTGCTGGCGCCGTGATTCCGCCAGAATCGCCGGTCGCAGCGCTTCGATGCTGTCGAGGGTATGGCTGCGCAGCGGCTGGAGGCTGTCGAGCCCCTCGGTAAAGAGCTGGGCCAGCTTCGGTTGCGGACCGTGAACGCCGAAGCGTCGGTTGAGGGCCCGGAGCTCTTCGGTGCTGAAGTCGATCGGATCAGGCCGCAGGCCTTCCGTGGGTGAGGCCAGCTGGGTGGAAGCCACGGGCGTACTTCCGATGGGCGGGGATTCACGGAAGAGAATGGGCCTGTAAAACACGTTCAGGGTGAGCCGCACAAGCGGTGCGCTCACCAGGAAGAGTGATGCCAGAGCCAGCAGTTGCAAGGGCCTGGTGGCCGCTCGGATTCCGGGCCGCCATTTTTGTGGGGGCTGGCGGAACCGATAGGACATGGCCAGGAATGGGATACCGAAGGATCTTCTCAACTATTTTCCAACATTCTTCAGCTTTAGCCCGCGGTTCGGTTCGGTCTGTCGGGTGGACCACACAGCCGCCCGCCTCAGCGTCTGACGATCTTCCCAAGCCCCCCTGGGATCGGTTTTGATGCGACTGCAGGGCTCCCTGGAGAGCCAGGATCCTCCGCCTCCATGCCGTCCCCGTCCTTTACCAACGACCGCGACAGCGCAGGTCTCTGGCAGCGTTTCTGCGCGCTCCTCTGGCATGACCCGGATCTGGGAGTCTGGCTGGATGTCAGTCGGATGGCTCTCGGCGAGGCCGATCTGGAGACCCTTGAACCCCGCTTCAGCGCCGCCTTCGGCGCCATGGAGGCCCTGGAGGGCGGAGCGATCGCCAACGCCGATGAACACCGTCAGGTCGGTCACTACTGGCTGCGCAACCCCTCCCTGGCGCCGGATCCCCAGGTGGGCGCCCTGATTGCCCGTGAGACCGATCGGATCGAGAGCTTTGGCGCTGATCTGCTGGCCGGCAGGATCAACACCCCCGCCGGCACGGCTTTCACCGATGTGCTCTGGATCGGCATCGGCGGGTCGGGCCTGGGGCCGCTGCTGATGATCCGCGCCCTGCAGCAGGAAGGGCGTGGCCTGCCGTTCCATGTCTTCGACAACGTTGATCCCCAGGGATTTAGCCGCACCTTGGCGGCCCTCGGCGACCGGCTGCGCACCACCCTGGTGGTGGTGGTGAGCAAATCCGGCGGCACCCCGGAACCCCGCATCGGCATGGAGCAGGCCCGGGTCCGCCTTGAGGCCCTCGGTGGCGACTGGGCCCGCCAGGCCGTGGCCGTGACGATGGCCGGCAGCCAGCTCGACGCTCTCGCCGCCTCGGAGGGCTGGCTGGCCCGCTTCGACCTTCCCGACTGGGTGGGAGGCCGCACCAGCATTACCGGCGCCGTTGGACTGTTGCCCGCCGCCCTGATCGCTGCCGACCTGCGCGGCTTTCTGGCCGGTGCCGCCGCCATGGATGCCCTCACCCGCCGCCCGAGTCTGCGGGACAATCCCGCCGCCCTGATGGCCGCCGCCTGGTATGCCGCCGGCGAAGGCAAGGGCCGCCGCGACCTGGTGGTGCTGCCCTATCGCGATCGTCTGGAGGTGTTCAGCCGCTACCTGCAGCAACTGGTGATGGAGTCCCTCGGCAAGGACCGCGACCGCCAGGGCCAGACCGTGCACCAGGGCCTGGCTGTCTACGGCAACAAGGGATCCACCGATCAGCATGCCTACGTGCAGCAGCTGCGCGATGGCCTCGACAACTTCTTCGTGACCTTTATCGAGGCCCTCGACGACCCCGCCGACATCGGGCCGATCGCCGGAGAGCGGCCCGAAGATTTCCTGGAGGGTTTTCTGCAGGGCACCCGCGCGGCCCTGGCCGAAGGTGGTCGCCAGAGCCTCACCATCACCCTGCGGCGCTTCGATGCCGCAGCCCTCGGCGCCCTGATCGCCCTCTTCGAGCGGGCCGTAGGCCTCTACGCCGAACTGATCGACATCAACGCCTACCACCAGCCCGGTGTGGAGGCTGGCAAGAAGGCCGCCGCCGAGGTCCTGGCCCTGCAGGTGCGGCTGGAGGCCCTGCTCAGCGATGGCAGCGCCAGAACCCTCGAGGAGCTGGCCTCCTCGCTCGGGCTCGCCAGTCCGGAACCCCTCTTCTGGACCCTCCGGCACCTCTGCCACAACAGCCGCGGTTACCGGGCCGAGGGCGATTGGGGCGATCCCGCCAGCCTGCGCTTCCGGCACGTCGGCGGCTGAGCTGAGCGCTGGTGCGGTTCCCTGGCCGACCGATGGAAGGCATCGCTTGAGATCTTGATGGCCTCGCTGCCCTCGCGGCCAGCTTCGATTGGCTCCGCTCGGAGCAGATCGGAGCAGTGGGATGGATAGCCAATGCAGGCCATCTGAGCCCCATCCAAGAGGAAACCCAATGCAGGTATCTCAGCTACCAGCCACGGGCATTTCTATGCAACATGCGCATAGTTTGGCTCCTTCGCAGCAGAAATAGACCAAACTCTCCGCGGCAGCCATAAGCTCCGGCTACCAATGCCATGCGGAGATAGGCAACTTGGCTGTCGAAGCCCCCAGCCCAGTGCCAGGATTGTGGCGGTGCTGCCGACTGATTTCTTTGCCCCGCCCAGCACCGCAGTCGCCTCGCTATTGCCTGAGCTTCACGGCTGCAGGTCTGAGGCCGGAGCTGACTGCTGTGATCGCGAGCATCTACCTGGAGGTGGAAGGCGACTGGGCGCTCACGAGGGCAACTGTGCTTGAGCGCAACGCCCTGCAGGCCCGTTCGGCCAAGAGCAGCAAGGTGTTGGAGACGGAGCTGCGTCAGCGGTTGCAGTGCCTCACCGCCCCCCAGCTGCAGTTGTTGGCCCAAGGCACGAGCGATGAGCGCAGTGCGATGGCCTGGCTGGCGGTGCTCAAGCGCATCCAAATCGCCGCTGACCTGACACGGCAGGTGCTCGTCGGCAAGCTCAGCAGCCAGGACCCGGTGCTGCGCCGCTCAGACATGGCGGCCTTCTACGAAGACTGCGAGCGTGATCACCCTGAGCTGGCGGCCCTGGCGCCTTCCTCTCAGCAGAAGGTGCGATCTGCCCTGCTGCAGATGCTCAGGGATGCCGGTCTCCTGGTCGGCAAGGCTGGAAAAGGTGGAACGCTTGGCAAGGTGCAGCGGCCCCTCCTCTCACCTCAGGCGCAGGAGCTGGTGACCAGCGACGACCCGGCCCTGATGGCCGGATTTCTGCTCCACGCGCCCGCCAAGCTCGCCCGAAGCCGGAAGGCGCTGACGTCGCAACAGACATCGTCCAGGCCAGCGGCCAAACCTGCGGAGAAATCCGCCGCTAAGCCGACGGCGGCTTCAAAAGCAACAGCCAAGCCCAAAGCCAAGGCGGCCGCCAAGCCTGCAGCCAAAAAGGCCGCACCGGCCCAGAGGGCGAAAGCATGAGCAGCGTCACCGGCCTCGACAAGCGCCTGCAGCAGGTGCTCACCCGCCCCGAGTTCCTGGAGATGCGGGGCGTCGCCAAGGAGGTGCCGATCTTCATCCAGACCTACAGCCCCGCTGATGAAGACCAGCTGCGGGTGGTGGTGAAGGGTGCCGAGCAGTTTCTGCGCAAGCAGGGGCTGCGGGTGAAACACGTGGACCTCTTTGAGCTGGTGCTGCAGCTGTTGGAGGCCAAGGGCTACCTCGATGTGGTGCTGCAGGAGGAGGCCAGTTGGAGCAAGAGCGACCTGTTCGACACTCTGCAGAACGTGGCGGAACCCACCGCGGCCCTGGTGCCCAAGCTGATGGAGGCCCTGGGGGACGACACCCAGATCAGCCTGATCACCGGCTCAGGGCGGATCTATCCGTTCCTGCGCACCCACACGATCCTGGAAGCCCTGCAGCCGGCGATGCTGCGCCACCCGGTGGTGATCTTCTTTCCCGGTGAGTACTCGCAGGACGCCGACGGCGGCTCCTACCTGCGTCTGTTTGGCACCACAACGGCCAGCAAGATCGAAAACCCGCACTACCGCGCCACCAACCTCGCCTACTTCGACATCAAGAGCTCATGACTGCCACCACCATCCAAGGGCTCTTCGCCAAGCCGGTTGACCGTCCGATTGACGGGGTGATCAAGGCCGACGACGAGCGCCATTTGCAGGTTGAGCTCGATGAGTATGTGGTGACCCGTGAGGTGAGCAAGGGGCTGGGTGCCTTCACCGATGCCTACCTGCATAACCCCACGGCCAATGGCGTGTGGATCTCGGGCTTCTTCGGCTCGGGCAAGTCGCACCTGCTGAAGATGCTCTCGCTGCTGCTGGATGGCGACAAGCGCATCCCTTCAGAACAGCCTGGCTCCCAGGACAGCCGGCCGGTGGAGATCCTGCTGCCCAAAGTAGAGGACGAGATCATCCGCGCCGACTTGCGTAAGGCAACCGGGATCCCGGCGCGCAGCCTGCTGTTCAACATCGATCAGAAGTTCGATGGCATCGGCGGCACTCATGAAGCACCGATCCTTGAGGTGTTCATGAAGGTGCTGAACGAGCTGCAGGGCTACTACGGCAACCAGGGCTATGTGGCTCAGTTCGAGCACGACCTCAACAAGCGCGGCCAGTTCGAGGCCTTCAAGCAGAGCTACGAACGGGTGAATGGCCGCAGCTGGGAGAACGACCGCGACGCTTTGGCCACCGTCACCAAGCGCAGCTTCGCCAAGGCCTATGCCGAGCAGTTCGGCGGCAGCGAAGACGACGCCATCAAAGTCGTCAGTGACGCCAAGGACAGCTACCGCCTCTCGATCGAGGGCTTCGCCGGCCGGGTTAAGGAGTATCTGGACAGCCAGCCTCCGGGCTTCCGGCTCAATTTCTTCGTGGATGAGGCGGGCCAGTTCATCGGCCAGGAGCGCAGCCGCCTGCTCAACCTGCAGACCGTGGTGGAGAGCCTGGCCACCGCCACCGATGGGCGGGCCACGGTGTTCATCACCTCCCAGGCTGATCTGGAGGGAATCCTGGGCCAGGTGAAGTTTGAGCAGGCCGACGACCTGAGCAAGATCCAGGGCCGCTTCAAAACCAAGCTCACCCTGGCCAGCGCCGATGTGCAGGAGGTGATCCAGCGGCGCCTTCTGGCCAAGACCCCGGATGAACCGCAGCAGCTGATCAACATCTACGAGCAGGAGAAGGACAACTTCACCACCCTGTATCGCTTTGGTGATGGCTCGATTCAGCTCAAGGGCTGGGGTGACTGCCAGAGCTTCTGCGGCCTCTACCCCTTCCACCCCTACCAGCTGAGCCTGTTTCAGACCGCCATACAAACCCTGGCCACCCACAGCATCTTTGAGGGCCGCAACATGGCCGTGGGCGAACGCTCGATGCTCTCGGTGTTCCAGGAGGTGGCCAAGGCGATCAAGGAACTGCCGGTGGGCCGCCTGGCCAGCTTTGACCAGCTCTATGACGGCATCCGCGATGTGATCCGGGCCGACAAGCAGCAGACGATGGTGACGGCCCAGAACCAGGTGGGGCCGCTAGAGCTGCGCATCCTCAAGGCCCTATTCCTGCTCAAGTGGGTGCCGCAGTTCAAGAGCACGGCGCGCAACATCGCCATTTTGTTAATAAGTGAGCCCAACTTCGACATCCGGGCCCATGAGCAGGCGGTGAAGGATGCCCTGATCAACCTGGAGAGCCAGAGCTACCTGCAGCGCAGCGGTGAGGTCTACGAGTTTCTCACCGACAAGGAAAAGGATGTGGAGCAGGAGATCAAGCGCACCGAGGTGGCCGACTCGGATGTGATCAAGAGCCTGCAGGGCCTTGTGTTCGATGACGTGTTACATAGCAACAAGATTCGCTTTGAAGAGAATGGCAATGACTATTCCTTCTCTCGGAAGGTTGACGATGGCCTGATGAAGGGGAAGGAGGCTGATGTGGCGGTGAACCTGGTGACACCTGAGCATCCCAAGTATGGCAATGAGACAGCCCTCTATAACTGGAATATGGGAAGTAGCGAGCTAATGGCAATACTCTCTGCCAAAGAGCGGCTCCTTGATCAGATCCGAACCTATCTCAAAACCGAGACATACGTACAAATCAATAGTGGTAGCGACGACGAACTTCTGAATTCGATAATCGCCGGTCGTAGGTCTCAGAATGCGACTCGTCGTCAAGAGATAACCCGGCTGGCTGAGGAGCAGCTGCGCACGGCCGTGCTGGTGGTGAATGGCCAGACCCTCTCGGTGGGTGAGGGCGAGCCCAGAACCCGTTTCAGCAAGGCCTATCAGGAGCTGATCCGCTTCGCCTTCCCCAAGCTGAAGATGGCCCGGGGTGCGTTCAGTGAAGCCACCGTGGCTCACGTGGTGCGCGACCAGGATGACCTGCTTGATGGCCTTGCGGTGCAGCTCTCAGAAGCCGAGCAGGAGGTGCTCGTGGATGTGGAGCGCCAGCAGAAGCTCGGCGAGCGCCTGAGCGCGGAAGAACTGGTGCGTCGGTTCGAGGCGAAGCCCTATGGCTGGAGCAACTGGGCCACGCTCACCTTCATCGCCCGGCTCTATCGCCTCGGGAAGCTGGAGCTGCGCGAGAAGGAATTGCTCAGCAGTGTCGAGGTGATCGAGGCGCTGATCAACAGCCGCCGATTGGGTGGTGTGAGCGTTCGGCTTTCAGTGGTGGTCGACCCCAAGCTGGTCAATGATCTCAAGCGCTTCCACCAGGATCTGTTCAACGTCCAGAACCCAGGCACCGACCCACGAACAACCTGCGAGGCCTTCCGCATGGCCATGCGTGAGGAGGCCCAGGACCTGCGGGAGATCGCAGCCCTGGCCTCCAATTACCCCTTCCTGGCCGCCGTGAAGCCCTGGGCCGAGCAGGCCGAGGCGATGGCCAAGAAGGACGACGGCTACCTGCTCAACCAGCTGGGCACCTTCAAGAACAGCTGGTTGGACGCCGAGGAAGACCTGCTCACCCCCCTGAAGCAGTTCCTCAACGGCAACCAGAAGGCTGTCTACGACCAGGTGAAGGCCTTCGAGGCCCGCTATGGCGATGAGTTGGCAGACCTGCCAGCCGATCTGGTGGCTCCGCTGCGGACTCTGCTGGCGAGCGATCGGCCCTACGCCGGCGGCCTGATTCCCCAGGCCACCACCGCCATCACAGAGCTGCAGAAGCAGCTGGAGCAGCGGCTGCAGCAGGCCCAGGCCAAGGCCCTGCAAGAGATCAGCGAACAGGAGGCAAGGCTGAAGGCTGATGCCGACTTCCAGAAACTGAATTCAGAGCACCAGGCGGAGGTGCTTGCGCCCACCGCGGCGGCCAAGAGCGATGTGCAGGGCTCGAACAAGTCGGGCACGGCGCTCCTGCGCCTGAACCGCTACCGAGCCGAGGAGGTGCCCAAACAGCTCCAGCGGCTGGCGTCCTTGGCGGCTCCCAAGGACGCCCCGCCGCCTGCCGAGATCACGGTGGTGGCGGCCTCCGCTCTGAAGGTGAGCTGCCCGCTCAGCCAGATCACCAACGAGGCACAGCTGGGGCAGTGGCTGGATGCCCTGCGGACGGCGGCCCGCAGGGAGCTCGACCAGGGGCATCGGATCAGCCTGTGATGGCCGTCAACTGGAACGGGGAACGAAGAGCACTGCCCGAACCTGGCTCTGACTTAGGTCACCGATGGAGCAATCAGCTCGAGGCCAGGGAAAGCCTGGCGATAGCGGCGCCGGTCGCGGTATTCGGCGTGGGCGCGGGCGGCCAGGAAGGCGGCTTCGCGGGGGATGGGACGGTACGCATAAAGATGGGCCGGCAGCAAGTCATCCACGGTCTCGATCGCCTCGCAGGCGAAGGCGATCTCCGCATAGACAATCGGATTGATCAACAGCGGCCCTCGGTCGAGCCAGCGGCTGAGTTGCTCCTCGCTCCACGCCTGCCAAAGGGGATCAGCCGTGATCACATCGAGGATCACATTGGAATCCACAAACACCATCAGGGTTGCTCTTGGCCGCGGGTGAGGGCGAGCAGCTCATCGGTGCTGAGGCGAGGGCGCAGGCGGGCCCTCCGCAGCCGTTGCAGGCCTTCGCTGCCGGGCGAGCCTTCCGCAGGCTCCTTTTCGATCAGCACCCGGCCGCCCTCCACAACGAAGCGCACCTGGGTGTGGGGCAACAGCCCGCACTGCTCGCGGATCTCCTGGGGAATGGTGACCTGGCCCTTGCTGGTGATCCGCATCGACCGATACTCGGGAATGCTAGTAAGAATCTTACTCGCGTTGGCTGCCGGCAGCCGCAGGGCTGCCGACTCGTGCCAGCTGGTGAAGACGGGCTTCAAGCCCCCCAGCACCGCTAGCATTGATAGCGACCTGGAGGACATGCATGGCTGACCTGCTGGTGCGAGGCGTGGAGGAGTCCCTGGTGCGAGCCTTGAAAAAGCAGGCCGGAGAGCATGGCCGCAGTTCAGAAGCGGAACACCGGGCCATTCTCAAGGCGGCGTTGTTGAGCCCACCCCGCCGCAAACTGGCCGACCTGCTGGCCGCCATGCCGGATGTAGGGCGCGACGCAGATTTCGAGCGTCAGAGCGAGACCGCGGCCGACACCGATGTATTTAATTGATACCAACGTCATCAGCGAAGCGCGCAAGGGTTCACGGGCTGATCCGGGGGTGCGGGCCTTCTTCGGCGCGGTCAGCGACCAAGACCAGCCGTTGTATCTGGCGTCGATCACCATCGGTGAATTGCGCCGTGGCGTGGATCTGATCCGCCGCAGAGGCGATGCGGCTCAGGCCGATGCGTTGGAGCAGTGGCTGTCTGTGCTCCTGGAGACCTACGGCGATCGGGTCCTGGTGCTGGACGCGGAGGCCGCTCAGCTCTGGGGGCGGCTGCGGGTGCCGCATCCCGAGCATGCGCTCGACAAGCAGATCGCGGCGATCGCACTGCTACATGACCTCACGGTGGTGACGCGCAACACGGCCGATTTTCTACCCACGGGCGTGGCCTTGCTGAATCCCTTTCGAGGGCCAACCGAGCCTGCCCCATGACCCAGACACCTCCCCTTGCCAACGAATCGGCAGCCGGCTTTGTGCCCTACGACGTAGCGGAGCACCTCAGAACCCCTGAAGAGATGGCGGCCTATCTGGAGGCCTGGCTGGAGGAGGCACCGGATGATGTGGGCTGTTGAGGGGTAATGCAACCCGACCAACGTCACAAGGTTTCCACTCACTCCACAGTCCGACCTCCATGCCCGTCAACACCGCCGCCCTCAAAACCTTCGCCCCGGCGATGCGGCGGCAACTGATCGAGGCGGTGGGCCGCAAGCTGGATCTGCTGCTGCACCAGGCCAGCGCCGACACGCTGACCACCGCCGCTGGCCCGATCGAAGAGCTGCGGCAGCAGGAGGCTACCAATCGCCAGGAGCTGCTGGAGCGGGTGGCCTACAGCTGGTTCAATCGCCTGGCGGCGGTGCGTTATCTCGATGCGCGGGGCTGGCATCCCTTTGGCGCCAGGGTGTTGATGCCGCAGACGGAGTCAGAAACCCAGCCCGAATTACTGAAACTGCTGCGCAGCGGCAGCCTGCCCGCTGAACTGCAACCCCACACGGATGAGGCGCGCCTGCAGGGCCTGCTCGATGGCCGGATCCCCACGGCCCAGGCCGGCGCCGATCCCCAGGGGGAGGTGTATCGCGAATTGATTCTGGCGGTGTGCCGCTCCTATCACCAGCTGCTGCCGAATCTGTTTGAAGGGCTGGATGATGCCAGCGAGTTGTTGCTACCGGACGACCTGCTCAGTGATGGCTCGATTGCCGGTGGCTTCCGCAGCCAGATCAGCGATGGCGATTGCGAAGACGTGGAAATCATCGGCTGGCTGTATCAGTTCTATATCTCCGAAAAGAAGGAGCAGGTGATCGGCAAGGTGGTGAAATCGGAGGACATTCCGGCCGCCACCCAGCTGTTCACGCCCAACTGGATCGTGAAATACATGGTGCAGAACTCGTTAGGGGCCCAGTGGCTGGCCACCTATCCGGCTTCAGCGCTCAAGGGCCAGATGGAGTACTACATCGAGCCCGCCGAGCAAACCGATGAGGTGAAAGCGCAGCTGGCGGCAATCACGCCGGAGGCGCTCAACCCCGAAGAACTCACCCTGATCGATCCGGCCTGTGGCTCGGGACACATCTTGGTGGAAGCCTATGACTTATTCAAGGCGATCTATCTGGAGCGCGGCTATCCACAACGGGAGATTCCGCAGCTTATCCTGGAGAAGAATCTGTTTGGTCTTGACATCGACGAGAGAGCAGCCCAGCTGACCAGCTTTGCGCTGATGATGAAGGGCCGAGGCGATGATCGACGCCTGTTTGAGCGCGGCATTCAGCTCAATGTGATGGCGTTGGTGAACAGCGATGGGCTGGATGTGGAGGGTTTGGCCAATGCCGTCAACCTTGCGGATCATGGATTGAAGCTGGCGGACCTTGTGGAGCTGAAACAGCTGTTTGAACACGCCACCACCTTTGGCTCGTTGATTCAGGTGCCGGATGGGTTGGCGCAGAAGTTGCCGGCGTTGAGGCGGTTGAGTGAGCTGAAGGGGCAGGACATGCTTGTGGCGGAAGCATTGAAGACGTTGGAACCGCTGGTGCGGCAGGCAGAGTTGCTGGCGGCGCGGTATGGGGCGATGGTGGCGAATCCACCGTATATGGGGAACAATGGAATGTGTTCCTTGCTCAAGAACTTCACGAATAGCCGCTATCCAGAGGCCAAGAGCGACCTTTTAGCCTGCTTTATAGAGCGAGGCTATACACTTGCCACAGCCGTGGGCCATACTTCCATGGTCACCATACAAAGCTGGATGTTTCTGTCGAGCTTTCAGAAATTGCGAGAGAGAATACTACGCGAAAAGACAATAGCCTCCATGATGCAAATTGGATACAATAGTTTTCCAACTATGAACTCAAAGATTGCCCAGGCAACAGCATTTTCTCTGCTAAATCGGAGAATTGACAACTTTGTTGCATGCTTTGTAAATCTGAACGACGCACCACAATCAGCCGACAAGCAGTCAGTATTCCTCTCGCATGACCCAGCGCATCACTTCAAGCTCCCCATAGATGATCTGAAAAAGTTACCCGGCAGCCCAATTGCCTATTGGGCATCGAAGTCACAAAGGAAAGCATTTGAATATAATTCTCCGCTGTCAGAAAATGCGGATTTAGTTTGCGGCATGACTACCGGAGACAACAATAAATTTGTCAGACAATGGTGCGAGGTGTCTCAAGCAAAATTTGGGCATTCACGCGCTTGGTCAACAGAAGGTGAGCGTTCGCAATTCAAATGGTTTCCCTACAACAAGGGCGGCGAATTCAGAAAGTGGTATGGAAACAATTCTGAAGTGGTGAACTGGGAAATGGACGGGCGCGATATCATTGCTTCAGGCCGTGCCTCACCGCGAGCAAGGGACAAATATTTCCGACCAGCGGCAACTTGGTCGTTTATTAGTTCTTCCTGTTTCGGAGTCCGTTACTCCGATAGCAAAGCCATCTTTGACATGGCAGGATGCTCTGCCTTCTCAACAGTGCTTGATATAAAGATTGTAACAGCATTACTATGCTCCAATACTGCTCATAGTTTTCTGAAATTACTCAATCCAACCTTGGCATTTCAGGTAGGGAATGTGGGCTCATTGCCTGTCCCCGCATTTAACTCTACTACCGAGAAGTCTGTTTCAACGATAGCGCGTAAAGCGATCTCAGTAGCCCGCAGCGACTGGGACAACTTCGAGACCTCGTGGGACTTCCTAGACCTGCCGATACTGCGACCAGGGCTGAAGGGGCAGGCGTTAGAGTCAAGCTGGCGGAACTGGGTGGAGTACTGCACCACCGCCATCCGCCGAATGCAGGAGCTGGAGACGGAAAATAACAGGCTGTTCATCGCTGCTTATGGCCTAGAGGGCGAGTTGCAACCCGAAGTGCCTGAAGGTAGCGCCCCTCGGAGTGGTGTAACTCAGGAGGTCCTGTGACCCTCTCCGGAGGGTGAACAGGAGCAGTCAGGGGATGACTGCTTGGAAGCTGACTATGCAGCCCCGTTTATCCACTATGCACCCTGATCGCTGAATGCGCAACTCA